>CAXYYB010000038.1:0-42174 GCA_964293225.1 uncultured Symbiopectobacterium sp.
CGGGCTCATAACCCGAAGGTCGTCGGTTCAAATCCGGCCCCCGCAACCAACTTCTTGATTCAAGAAGCTTACCAACAATAAACACCCTGACGGGTGTTTTTTTGTTTTTATCCCTTCAAAACCGCAAATGCCTCACTTGCGATCACCCACGCTGGCAAAGTATGCCTTGATTCCCGCCAGAATAGATTCCGCAATCTGCTGCTGAAAGTGGCTGGTGCGCAGTTTACGCTCCTCTTCCAGATTGCTGATAAACGCCGTTTCTACCAGAATCGAGGGGATATCGGGCGCTTTTAACACCGCAAACCCGGCCTGATCGACCTTATTCTTATGCAGCTTATTCACTTTGCCGAGCCGCTTAAGGATTTCTCCGCCAAACTTCAGGCTGTCGCTGATGGTCGCGGTCTGCACCAAATCAAACAGCGTATGGTCGAGATAACGATCGCCACTCATGCTCACGCCACCAATCAGATCGGATTCGTTTTGCGTTTGTGCCAGGAAACGCGCTGCGGTGCTGGTTGCGCCTTTCTTCGACAGTGCAAACACTGAAGAGCCGCGCGCCGCGCGGTTGGTGAACGCATCCGCGTGAATCGAAACAAACAAATCGGCGCGCTGCTTGCGTGCTTTCGCCACCCGAACGCTCAAAGGAATAAACACATCCTCATTGCGCGTCATGTACGCCTTCATCGTGGGCTCACGCTCAATCAGGCTGCGCAACCGCCGCGCAATCTGCAACACAATATCTTTTTCGCGCGTGCGATTTTTACCGATGGCCCCGGGATCTTCGCCACCATGACCGGGATCGAGCATGATGACCAACGGACGGTCGCGCCCCGCCTTACCCGCCAACGGCGCTTCCGGCGGCAATTTACTCTCCAGGGAGCCCTGGTTGTAATCCTCCAACAGCGCCAGCAGCGGATCCTCAGCGTTGTCATAGCGCCCTACCGCAGGGTAGAGATCCAACACCAGGCGATGTTTAAACTCGGCGATCGGATCGAGGGTAAAAACTTTCGGGTTGGTGGCTTGCTTCAGTTCTAAAACCAGACGCACCGTTTTAGGATCAAACTGCCCAATGCGGGCTTCCTTGATCAGCGGATCGTCAGACTGAAACTGCTGCGAAACCGTTTTCAACACGCTGTTGAGTTGGATATCTTCAATGTCCACAACCAGCCGGTCAGGGTTGGTTAGCATAAACTGCTTGTATTTTAGCGTGCGGTTAGACTCTAAGGTAACGCGGGTATAGGCTGAAGAAGGCCAGACGCGAACGGCAATCACTTGGGCGGCAGCGGCCCATCCGGCACCGCTGACGCTCAATAACCAGGTTGCCGCCGCACCTTGCAGAAGGCGGCGTCGCGTCTGATTGTGATTCGAATAAGACATGCCACTCCAATTCGTTATTCTGTCGTTATTGTGGTGCTATAGTCGTTGTGATGTTGTCGCAAGCAAGCACTGGCGCGAGTGCTCAAACGGTGATATCAGGCAGAAAAAACTCAGACTAATCAGTAATGTGCCGCGATATTACGCGAAAAAGATAAAGTCAGTATTAACAATGTGAAAACTTTAACGAATCTTCCCATCTCTGTCATGTAAAAATCATCGTATCGGCGTATAAACGGGCCGCAGAGCAAGTCAGTCATCAGAACGGCAATCAGCACAGCACAGAGAAATAAGGTAATAACGCGCAAGGCGACCGAATTGTGAGACTTACTCCTTGCCTTTTCGTTCAATTAGAATAAAAATACACAAATTGCGAATAAAAATTCACTCAGAGAGGCTCGCAGTGAAGGAACGTAGTACAGAACTGGTCCAAGGCTTCCGCCATTCGGTTCCTTATATCAACGCGCATCGCGGCAAAACCTTTGTCATTATGCTGGGCGGTGAAGCCATTGAACATGAAAACTTCGCCAACATCGTCAACGACATTGGTCTGCTGCATAGCCTCGGCATCAAGCTGGTGGTGGTCTATGGGGCCCGTCCGCAGATTGACGCCAGCCTGACCGCACACCATTTCGAGCCGCGTTATCACAAGCATACCCGTGTCACCGACAGCAACACGCTGGATCTGGTGAAACAGGCCGCTGGCATGCTGCAACTGGATATCACTGCGCGTCTTTCCATGAGCTTGAATAACACGCCGCTACAGGGCGCGCACATCAATGTGGTGAGCGGTAACTTTATTATCGCCCAGCCGTTAGGGGTCGATGATGGCGTGGACTACTGCCACAGCGGTCGCATCCGACGCATTGATGAAGCCGCAATACATCGCCAGTTAGACAGCGGTGCCATTGTGCTGCTTGGCCCGGTAGCGGTATCTGTCACGGGTGAGAGTTTCAATCTGACGTCTGAGGAAGTGGCGACTCAGTTAGCTATCAAACTGAAAGCCGAGAAAATGATCGGCTTCTGTTCGTCCCAAGGGGTAACCACACAGGATGGCACCATTATTTCTGAACTGTTCCCCGATGACGCCCAGCGCTGTATCGAAGAGCGGGAAGCCGATGGCGATTATAACTCGGGAACCGTGCGTTTCCTGCGTGGTGCCGTGCGCGCATGCCGGAGTGGCGTGCGCCGTAGTCACCTGATCAGCTATCAGGAAGATGGCGTACTGGTGCAAGAACTGTTTTCTCGCGACGGTATCGGTACGCAGATCGTCATGGAGAGCGCGGAGCAAGTACGCCGTGCCACCATTAACGATATTGGTGGCATTCTCGAGCTGATCCGCCCACTGGAGCAGCAGGGGATTCTGGTGCGCCGCTCGCGTGAGCAGTTGGAAATGGAGATCGATAAGTTTACCGTGGTCGTCCGCGATAACCTGACCATCGCCTGCGCCGCGCTGTATCCGTTCCCCGAAGAAAGCATCGGAGAAATGGCCTGCGTTGCGGTACACCCTGACTATCGCAGTTCATCGCGCGGGGATATGTTGCTACAACGCGTTGCTGCACAGGCGCGTCAGCAGGGGCTGAAGAAACTGTTCGTGCTCACCACGCACAGCATCCATTGGTTCCAGGAGCGCGGCTTTCAGCCTGCCGAAGTTGAGATGCTGCCCAAGCGCAAGCAGGAACTGTATAACTACCAGCGCCGTTCAAAGATCCTGGTGATCGACCTGTAATCCTATCGCATTACGCCGGTATGTAACCCTGTGTACCGGCATTACCATTAACGCCCGACCCTGAGCAATCGCGCAGAGACTTATCACGCCTCGACGCGTAGAATACTCACGTAATGCACGTCACTGCCCGGCCACGATAACGGCCATACAGGACAGCAACACCGGTACAGGAATACCATGAACAAAGCACACTTTATGCTGCTCGGCATGGGGCTGACATTTCAGGCCACTTGTGCCACGCCGCTGCACATAGACGAAATCACGGTCAAAACGGGTCACTATTACGTTGGTCCGGTTTTTGGCCCACACCCCTACGCCGAGCACGCCAACACCTCGCTTGTCGCTTATAACATCATGACGACCACAGTCACCTATCGCTTTTATCACGACCTGTTGGCATGGGCGACGGAGCAAGGCTACATGATTGAGGGGGGATGCAATGGCGCACATTTCGAAGAGTGCCTCGCGCCCGAACAAGACGACGGCAAACACCCTGTCACCAATGTCTCCTGGTGGGATGCCATTATCTTTGCCAATGCGTTGAGTGTTCGGCAGGGATTAACGCCCTACTATCTGGCTCACGATGGGCAACCGCTTAAACAGCAGCCTGAGCCCGATACAGAACAGACCATTCGCACCGCACCTGATGCCTCAGGCTACCGTTTGCCCTCACGTAATGAATGGGAAGTGGCGGCCAGAGGCGGCGCGCCCGGTTTGGCGAACAGAACCTATGGCTTCTATTATGCTGGCAGTAACACGCCAGAAAGCGTAGCCCATTTTGCCTCTCAGGAGGCCACCACGTTCGGTACTCGCCCCGTCGCATCAAAACGCCCTAATGCTCTCGGGCTGTATGACATGAGCGGCAATGTATCTCAGTGGCTTAACGATTCCGTTGCGGTTGAAGGCGGTAAAACGCTCTACCTGTTTTGCGGCGGGAGCTATATGGCACAAGGCAACCTGCGCAGCGGGTGTGATGCACATACGCCGGGTTTTATGATGTCAGATATCGGTTTTCGTCTGGTAAGGACACGGCATGAACCCTAAATACGCGCGGTTCTTTTTGTTATCCTGGATTGCGCTGTTGCCAGACAGCGTCTGGGCACAACCGACTAGCAGTGACTATCAGCAGGCATTACGTGACTATTTTGCCGCAGAGCCTGCGCATTGCCTCGGCGTAAAACAATGGCCGGTCTATAGCCACGCCCAGGATGCGTCCTGGATCACCGGGCGCATGCAGGCACTTGTAGATGCGGGGTTGGCACGAGAGACGCGTCATGGAGAGAAGATTGTCTATCAGTTAACGCCAGAGGCCGAGCAAGCGTGGCGTACCACAGGCGATCTCTGCTTTGCGCGTATGGAACTTGACCACATCAGCATGATTGAGCCTGTGGCACAGGGGATGAATGCGGTCTATTTCACCTACCGCTTAACCCAACTCGCACCTTGGACCAGCAATGCCTCGCTGCGCTTTGCCTTTAGCGACGTGGATAACCTGATAGCCGGCAGCAGCAAAATGCGCTATTCCGCCACGTTTCGCATAACCAAGCGGGGAAAGCTGATGCTGCACAGCCCCCCAATTCCGGTAGAGCTGGATTTCTAGCGTTTCATGCGCCGGAAAGGATGCGTGTTTCCAGCCCGCTGAAGCGACGGGTTGGCGTTTTCACCGCGCGACACAAAATGCTTATCTCTGCGTAGAGCGACAATTGTGTGCGCGCGCGCGTAACCGCAGTGTACACCAATTCGCGCGTTAACACCGGCAAAAAGCCGTTCGGCAACACCAGCGCGGTATGATCGAACTCCGATCCTTGCGATTTGTGCACGGTCATAGCGTAGGCGGTTTCATGCGGCGGCAAGCGGGTCGGGCTGACCATTTTCATCTGACCATCCGGCAGTTGGAAATAAACACGCAGTTCCCCCGCCTCATTAGGCATGGCAATCCCGATATCACCGTTAAACACGCCAAGCAGTGCATCGTTACGTGCAATCATGACCGGACGCCCGGAATACCAGGGATTCGCTGGATTACGACTGCGATGAATCAGCCCGGCCTGTTGCAGCGCCTGCTCAATGCGCATGTTTAAACCGGTGACGCCAAACGGCCCATCACGCAGCGCGCACAACAAACGAAAACGGTTAAATGCCGCCAGCACCTGTGCGGCGTCCTGACTTTGCGCTACCGCCTGCAAATAGTCACGATACCCCGCCACACACTGCGCCACCATCTGCTGGTAATCCTCTTCCTGCGCCAGCGGCAGACAGCGCAGATCGTCATGTTCATCCTGCAACACGCGCCGAACCTGACGTTCATCGCCACCGTTTACCGCGCGCGCCACGATGCCAATGCCGGAGTGCTGATCGAACCGGTAGCTCTTTTGCAGCAGGCACAAACTGTCTGCCACCGCAGGGCTCACCTCGGATGAGGCCGCCAACTGGTAGCCCGTCAGTTGTTCAAGCTCCTCAACCCGCGGAGCGCTATAGCCTCGAGCGGCAAAGCGACAAATATCGCCCAATACTGCCCCGGCCTCAACGGAGGCCAACTGATCGCGATCGCCCAGGAAAATCACCTGTGCTGTCGCAGGCAATGCCAATACCAGATTTGCCATCATCGGCAAATCGACCATTGAGGCTTCATCCACCACCAGCACATCAAGATGGAGCGGATTGCCCTGATGATAACGAAAGCGTTGGCTGTCAGGGACCGCCCCTAACAGACGGTGCAACGTGGCCGCTTCACGCGGCAAATGACGCTGCTGAGCCTCTTCCAGCGGCAGTTTGCTTAATGCACTGCGCAGTGACTCCGTTAAGCGCGCCGCCGCTTTCCCTGTCGGGGCCGCCAGTTGAATACGTAACGGTTTATTCCCTTGATGCAGCAACTGCATGGCGGCCAGCAGTTTGGCCACCGTCGTGGTTTTCCCCGTGCCCGGCCCACCGGAAATCACCGATACCCGACGCGTCAGCGCTACGGCGGCAGCCACTTTTTGCCAATCCACCTCGGCATCAAGCGGCGAAAACAAGCGGTCTAACACGCGACGCATGGCAAGGGGATCGGAGTGAATAGCGACGGTATTACTCTCGGTAAAAAAAGCCGCCACCTGCACTTCACTCAGCCAATTGCGTTGCAGGTAAAGTCGTTGGTGCTGCAACACCAGGGGCGTTGTTTCACTGCCATCGCTCACCGCGGGGGACGCGAGCAGACTTTGCTGCCACGCCGCGCTATCCGGCAGCCCGGCAAGCGCCCACAGTGCATGCGCCAGTGCAGGATCGCGCCCATCAAACAGAGCATCAGGATGCAGCTCCGTCAAAGGCAAACAGACGTTGCCCGCGCCCGCCGCCGCGCTCACCAACGCCGCCGCCAGTTGCACCGGAGCGGGCTGCCCATCGGCCAGCATACGCGCGAACTGTACATCCAGCGGGCGTAGCAGTTGGCGCTCCATCGCCGTCGCCAACAAATCCATCATGGGCGTTCTCCTGACAGCGCCACTTCACCGCTGAACAAGCCGTCGAGGTGCTCGACAAAGGCGCGCGGCAGGCGCTGGGTGAAAATACCATTCGTGGGAAGAGCCGAATCGACACCGCGTAAAAACAGGTAGATAGCTCCCCCCATGTGGCGGTCGTAATCATAATTCGGCACCCGATGACGCAGATAGCGGTGCAGCGCCAACGTATAAAGCTGATACTGCAAATCATAACGGTGCGCCATCATGGCCGCTTGCATGACCGGCTGGGTATAGGCACTGGCGCTCTCGCCCAACCAGTTCGACTTATAATCCAGCAGGTAATAACGCCCCTGCCAGCAAAACACCAGATCGATAAACCCTTTCAACATCCCCTGCACCTGCTGAAAGGAGAGTGGTGGGCAATTGGCTGACAGGGGATCGTAACGTTTCGCCAGCGCATCCAGCGCGGTTGCCTGTAGCGGGGCATCGATTGGCAGATAAAACGCCAGCTCGGCAATTCGCTGCTGTGCAGGCACGCTTGCCAACGTCAATGGGGCGTCAGCATCTGCCATATCCGGGTTCAGCGGCGCATGCAGCAGAGCCGAAAACCACACCTGCAAGGTGGGTGCCCACCCACTCGCCATGCCCTGCGCGTTCAACTGTTCTTCCAGCCAGTCAACGCTGACGGGTTGAGTAAAATCCAATGTCTCAAACAGACTATGTAAAAAAGTTCCCGGCCCTGCACCTTTGGGGAAGGTGTGCGGGGTGAGCGCTTGCTCACTCTCTTCAGGGACAAGGTTGCGCGGGTCCAACGCAGCATCAACGTCCAGACGGGGAAACAGCTCTTGCGCCATTGCCCCCCCCCCTTGTAAGGGAGGTTGTTGAGCGCCATGCTGTTGTAAACCCGAATAGCTGGTTACTCGCCAATTATTGGTGAGCAGGCGCTCACATTCACTGGCGTGCAGTACCGCTGGCGCGTCTTCACTGTCTTGCCAGGGAATACCATCCCATTCACGTACCGCGTTTACCGCAACGCCATCGCCTTCCAATGCATGCAGTGCAGCGACCAAGGTATCCGCATCCGCCTCCTTGCCGCGTTGCAGCAAATAGCCGAGCGCATTGAGATGCATGTCAGTCGTTTCACTTTTGCGACGTGTTCGCTGTAGCGGTGCCACCCCCACGCTACAGTGAAAAATCGACCGCGTCAGCGCCACATACAGCAGCCGTAAATCTTCCGCCAGACGCTCTTCCTCAGCCAACTGCTGGCTTTCTTCCCCGCTATTGACGTCGAGCAGCGCCTGAAAGGTATGTCTGTCATGGTAGATGCCATCAGGCTGAGGACGAAAGTGACAAATAAACGGCAACCAGACCAGCGGATATTCCAGCCCTTTGGATTTATGGATGGTGACAATTTGCACCAGATGACGATCGCTCTCTAACCGCAGTTGCTGGTTTTCCGCCTGCGGATTGGGCTGCAAAATCTGCTGCGACAACCAGCGCACCAGCGCATGTTCGCTTTCGAGCGTGGCCCCGGCGTGTTGCAGCAACTCGCCCAGATGCAAAAAATCGGTTAACCGGCGTTCACCTTCACGGCTAGCCAGTAGATTTTCCGCCAAACGATAATGCGACATTAGCGAGCGCAGCATCGGGAGCACGCCGCGCCGCTGCCACAGGTCACGAAATTCGGCGAAGGTATCGACCTGCGCATCCCAATCGGCCTCATTCTGGTTTAACGCATCAATCTGCTGCGCGCTGAATCCCAGCAATGAGGTCGCCAGCGCGCTGCGCAACGTGCGTTCCTGTTCAGGTGCCAGCACGGCCTGCAACAGCCACAGCACCTCACGTGCCTCTGGTGTGGTAAATACGCTGTCACGGTTGGAGAGATAGACGGAAGGAATAGCAAGGCGGCGCAGCGCATCACGCACCAATGCGGCTTCATGGCGGCTGCGGACCAAAACACAAATATCCGATGCCTGCACGGGAGCGCGCTCGCGACCATTATCCAGCCAGGCAGTACCGCGTTGACCCGCTTGCAACCAGTCGCGAATTTGCATTGCACACTGCTGCGCCATCAGTTGCTGATACGCCCCCGTCCCCAATGCCTCAGAACCCGACAGACAAAATTGCAGAGCGGGCTGCGGCACGCCGTCCATCGCAAAACACAGCCCCTGTTTATTCGGCGCAGGCTTAACCGGCAAAAAAGGGATCGCCGAAAAAACAAACGGATTGTCGACGCATTCAAACAGGCGATTCACACCGCTGACCATCTCATGGGAAGAGCGCCAGTTGGTTTCCAGCGTGTAGTGCGCCTTAACATCAGCACGCGCCCGCATATAAGTGAAAATATCCGCGCCACGAAAAGCATAGATAGCTTGTTTCGGATCGCCGATCAGCAACATACCGCTGTCGGGCTGTTCACCATAGATGGCGCGGAAAATACGATACTGCTGCGGGTCGGTATCCTGAAACTCATCGATCATCGCCACCGGATGGCGCTGACGTATCGCGGCCGCCAGTTGCTCACCCAGCGGCTGGCACAGCGCCTCATCCAAACGGCTCAGCAGGTCGTCAAATCCCAAGGCGGCGCGACGCAATTTTTCGCTACGCACCGTCGCGCGAATGTCATGCAACGCCCGGTCGATAACAATATCGCGCAGTGACAACGGCGTGGTAAGCAGCGTCTCAATCGCCGAAAACACCGGAAGAACAGGCGGCGCACCCTTTTTGGTTTTCTCGTTCAATGTAGATTGTGCAAACCGCTCCAGCGCTTTTGGCAAGGCATAGTCGGTGGTTTGCGCTTCGGCCCAGAAACTAACGCTTTCTACCCAGCCCGGCAGAAAACGGTTACTGTAGCTACGCTTGTCCACATCCGATTCGAGAATGCACTTCTCCACCTGCGCTGCCACCTGCCGCCACTGCTGCTTGATATCATCAATGCACGCAAGAATCTGCTGATGACGCTGTAACAGCGTCTCATCCGGTGCGGGTGGGTTATGCAGTTGCGGCGCTTCGCCCTGTAAATAGGGAGCAAGCTCGCGCTGTAACGCATCCGGCCCACTCCAGAGTTGACCAATAACGCCAACCACATCAAACGGCAAGGGATAACAGTAACGCCGCCAGAAATCGGCACAGGCCTGCCGGGTAAGGAGCTGTTCATCTTCGATCAACGCTTGATCGAACAGCGAACCGGACTCAAAGGCATGACTTGCGAGCATGCGCTGACAAAAGCCGTGAATGGTGTAGATGGCGGCTTCATCCATTTGTCGCTCAGCATCGAGCAACCGTTGTGCCGCGTATGGCTTATCGGGCAGTTGCGCTAGCAGTGCCGAGAAAAGCGGATTTTCACTTTCGCCACACAGGCAAGCCAGACGCAACGCATGAATATTGGAACGAATACGCTCGCGCAGTTCCTCAGTGGCCGCCTCCGTAAAGGTCACCACCAGGATCTCTTCGACCAACAGAGGTTTAGGATACGCCGCGTCGCCGCCCAGCCCTAATAACAGGCGCAGATAGAGCCCCGCCAGCGTATAGGTTTTACCCGTACCGGCAGAAGCCTCTATCAACCGCTCCCCAAACAGGGGAAGCGTAAGCACATCAAGCGTCTGCGGCGTATCCTGACTCATGGGGCAACCTTCTCAACCACGTCTTTTTTCTCAACCGCCGAGACTTTTTCAGCAGATAACACACCGCTACGCGGCTTTTCAATCATCCGCTGTTTCACTGGCAGTGTCTGTTGCAGCGTTGAAGCATTGGTGTAAAGCGTCCAGTCTTTCGGTGCAGCGTAATCAGCCTTACCGTGGTGGCTGCCCGAAATTTGTGACAACACTGCCAGCCCTTGCGGTGCCAGAGCCTGTTCGAAGAAGCGCGCAAGTTGCTCTACCGTCAGCGGTTTAAGCGCTTCAATCAGTTTCTCACGGGTGTTGAAGGCAAAGTTTTCACGATCGAGATCGTTACGCAACCGACCAACCTCTTCGTTCATCGTTTGTGGGCGCTGACTCAGTTCGGTAATCAACGCCTGTTTGTACTGCTCAAACTCATCGGCTTTGATGGCACGCAGGCGCGGCTTGGCCTTCTGGAAGAAATCCAGATAACGTTGGTAGAGATAAGCAGGCTGCTGGCTGTTGCTTTGCAGCAAGAACCCAATACCGAACTGACGACCAACAATGGTCGGGAAGGAGAACACCGCATAGCCGAGCTGTTCTTCCGTTCTCAGTTGGTTATAGAACCAGGGCTGAATGATCTGATTGAGCAACGAACTGTACGCCATGCCCTGCACTTCACCGTAACCGGTCGGAATATACACTGCAGCCAACGCAGAATCGGTGCTGCTCCCTGTACGTTGCAGGTTGGCAAGCTGGGTACGCGCGACTTCCACATTCGGGGAACGCCACCAGATTTGCCCTGAACAGGCCAGACGCGCTTTGATATCCTGTGCCAGTTTCGTTACCTGACCTTCGGTGAGGTTACCGACTGCCAGCATTTCCGGCGCAGCATCACGCAACAGCGCATCACGGAAGGCAATGACATCGTCCAGCGAAATATCTTTAAGCAGAGCACGACGTTCTTCTCGCTCGGTATAAGGCAGCGAAGAGATCGCCTGAATAGGCTCCAGAGCCTGCTCATACGCTTTAGCATTTTCAGCGGCGTCCAACTGCTGGATATACCAAGATTTAGCCTGTTCCAACTGTGCTGGCGTCGCCGTATAGCTTGCATACCCCTCAACCAGCGCCAGCATGAGTTTAGGCAAATGTTGCGTATAGCCATTAGCGTTGATGGTGAGCCCGTCATTCCCACGGGTAGAGAAACTGATCCCCCCGACTGAAGCTTGATAGCTCAGTTCATCCAGCGCTAGACCTGCCAGATAGTCATTAAGCTGAAACATCACCTGATGGCGTGCCGTATCCTGCGCTACCGGGTTACGCAGCAACACCGTGACATTCGCTTTCGGTTCATCGGCAAAATAGCGGCTCGGCATATAGAGCACCCGCAACCCCGGCTGCTGTAACACCATTTTCGGGTAGTTCTGCACTTCACCGCGCTTGATCAGCGAGAAATCCGTCGGGATATACGGGTTTGGCGTCGGCAGCGTGAGCGCCATCTTTTCGCCCAGCGTTTGCCAGCGGGTAAACTGCGTCGGGGCTATCTTGTCCACTTGATACGGCGCATTAACAAAGTAAGCCTCTTTGTTGTGCGGCGCATCAGGGCTTATCAGCCAGATACGCGCACGCTCCGGCGTCATGCTGGCCAAACGTTGCTTAATTGCATCGGGATCAAAGCGATCGGCCAGATAGGCGGCATCCAGCGTGTGTTCCACCGGCACGCGCATCATGGTATCCACCAGCCATTCGATATACCCCATGTCACGCTTAACCGACTGATAGCGGAAATCGAGCGCCATCACGCGGGAGATTTCATCAAAATAGCGCTGCTGGATGCCCTCTTGCTGCAACAGTTGCAGATAATGGAAAATGGCAGCCACTACCACGTCATACTGCTCAAGGCCTTTATCGGTCAGGGTGGCAGAGATGGCAAACAGCCCGCCGTTACGATCGACAATAGGGTCAGCGCCCGCGCCCAAAGACTCTATCAACCC
Organism: uncultured Symbiopectobacterium sp.; assembly: GCA_964293225.1. GTDB lineage: Bacteria > Pseudomonadota > Gammaproteobacteria > Enterobacterales > Enterobacteriaceae > Symbiopectobacterium. The sequence goes on from CAXYYB010000038.1 coordinate 12,134, forward strand.
TTGTTTTTGCAGCCAGTCCGATAAGGTATTTTGGCTGCGATTGCCAATCAAATAGCTGATATAGGTGTTGGTTTGGCTGCGGAATGCCTGACTGGTAGGGTCGGTCTGTTCCATGACATCGCCACGAAACTCAATGCGCAATTGCTTGCGCGGCTGCGCCGGCACGTAATGAATCATGATACCGCGCTGATCGTCCGTCACTGATGACGCGGTGATAACGGGCACCTTGGCCTGACGATTGGCGATGCGCCCAAAGGTCTCTACCGCCATTTTCGCCAATTCTGGCAAAGGTTGGTTGCTGTAGATCACCCCTTTCATCAGGTTAGCCGAGTAATAACGCTGGTAGAACGCCAGTAGTTCGTCATGCAGCTTGCTACCGGGCTTGTCCTTAAGGGTTTCCAGATTCCCGCCGGAAAAACGCGATGCCGGGTGCGCCGGATTTAAGGTTTCCGCGCCCACTTGTACCATACGGTGCCCGTCGCGCGAGCGTGCCATGGTCAATTCAGCATTGACCGCATTGCGTTCGCGATCCGCATTAACCGGATCGAGCAGCGGCTCAGCAATGGCATCCGCCAGGCGATCGAGGGCGGGCTGTAATGCCGTATTTTCGACTTCCAGATAATAGGCAGTACGGTACGGCGCGGTGCTCGCATTGTGGCTACCACCGTGTTTTTTCAGAAATTCGGCCAACGCATCCGCCTGCGGATAACGTTTGGACCCCATCAGAACCATATGTTCCAGATAGTGGGCCAATCCCAATTGGCTGTTAGGATCGTCGAGTGAACCGATAGGCAGCGCCAGCGACGCTAACGAACGGGTTGCCTGCGGGTCGGAAACCAGCAATACCGTCATGCCGTTATCCAAGGTGATCGCCTGATAATTACGCGGATCGTTTTCTCCCTTGCGAATAACCTGCTCCAAAGGACGCCACCCTGCGGTTTGCGCCCACGCTGCGGACACACCGCTCAGCAGCAACATCATCATGCCGATACAGCAGGCAAACTGTTTACGCCATTCTCTCTTCATTACCGTCCTTTCTCTCACGTCAATCTCGCCGTTCTTGATTCACTGCCATCACATCCGTTCGCTTATGCCTGATTGGCGCACAGGATCGGCAACAGCCAGGTTTTTGCCGCTGTAACAATCGCCTCAATACGGGCTTCATCCAGTTCCGGCACGATACGCTGCAAATAGAAATCATCGCCTTCGCCGGGTGACATCACGTTGCCAGCCCAGCTTTGTTGCAGCTTGTTCAATGCGTTGTGCACCACATCGGGTGACTCGTTCAGCGTGCCACTTGATGCATCGTAGCATGCTTGTAGCCAAGCCCCGCCGCTCTGATGCAGTAATAATAGTGGGGCATTCATGCCTTGTTGATATCCTTTAATCAAATGCGCCATCTGGCGTTGCGCTTCCCCCACAGAAACCGCAGCAAAGCGCCAGGCCGTCTCTTCACGGCCATACATACGGCTCTCTCCCGTACCTCCCGCCAGACAGTACGCCAGATGATCCAACCACAGGGCCACGCCATCTTTCATGCCTAATCGCGCCGGCCGCCAGCGTAATAGCCCATCACGCTGTACCTGCATTACCCAGCCACTGAGGTGTACAGCGTCTAGCGTCATGTCCAATTCCAGGCTGGTCATTCCCGCCGCATCACGCTCGGCGCTGACGCTGTCTGCCAGCGCTTGCATCTCCTGGCGCTGTTTTTGCCAATACAACTCCCCGAAAGCACCATAGGGAAGCGCGCCCGCCGCGCGGGCGCGGTCTAACAGTTCATCAGCATCACCTTGCGTAATCAGGGTATTCAGTAATTGCGCATTCAACTGATAGCGGCTGAGGTTGTCCAACGCGAACGGCTCCTCATCGAGCAGTTCATCGTTCTGCACAACAAAGTTCACGCCCAAACGCGCTTGGAAAAAGGTTTTGACAGGGTGACGATAAAAACGTTTCAACGCATCCAGCGTAATATCGGGATAGGTGACAGGCGCCAGTGGCGTATCAAACTGTGGCTGTGGCAATCCAGTGCGCCCGGCGGCGGCCAGCCACTCGCTGGCGAAGCTGCGCGGCTGAGCGTGCTCAAGGAAGTTATCCTTGTCAAACGGCATACGAGTATGTTCGCGACACAGATGCGCACAAACGCGTGCCGCGCTGGTATCCAGATCCTGCGTGTCATCCCCAGGCAAATGGTAGCTTTGCGCCAAATACTCCATCAGTTCGCTCACCAATACCGAAGGATAACGCTGCGTGTTATCCTGAATCGCACGACCGATGTAACTGATATAAAGCCGATGTTGCGCCGAAATGAGCGCTTCCAGAAACAAATAGCGGTCATCATCACGGCGGCTGCGGTCACCACGCTGTCCCTTCTGCGCCATCAGGTCAAATCCCAACCGAGGCAGCGTGCGCGGATAAACACCGTCGTTCATCCCCAGCAGACAGACCACTTTAAAGGGTATCGAACGCATAGGCATCAGCGTACAGAAGTTAATGGCACCGGCAAGAAAGCGCTGACTCAGTTTTTCCCGATCCAAACGTTGGGCCAAGTCGTCATGCAACAAGACCACCGGGATGGCTTCCTCAAACGCGTTGGCAACTGCCGCCCCCAGCATCGCCTGCCACTGCTGCTCAATCAGAGACAGCGCAGCATCGCTGTCGCTATCCGCAATGAACAGATCGTCCAACAATTGCCGACACAACGGTAACCATTGTGCTGGCGTGCGCGCTACCCGTAAACGCTGACGCCACTGCGTGAGCTGCGCCAACAACTCCGCCAGTTGCCCCACCAGTTGGGCAATCAACCCACTCGATTCATCGTAGGGCAACACGCCCTGCCAGGCTCCCGCGCTGCTGTTCATCGCATAGCCCAACAGCATGCGTGTTAGGCCAAAACGCCAGGTGTGCTGGCCGGTGACCGGCAAATCAAGATCGCGCACGTTGTCATCATCAAGCCCCCAGCGCACGCCAGATTCCATCACCCACAGCCGCAAACGGCGCAGCCCTTCTTCATCGATACCAAAACGGGCAGAAAGCGCAGGGACTTCAAGCAGCGACAGCACTTGCTCAGCGGTAAAACGACTGTGTGGCAACTCCAGCAGGCTGAGAAACGCGGGCAGAACCGGATGAGCGTGGCGTGCTCGCTGGTCGGAGATAGCAAAAGGCAGATAGCGCGCTGTCGGCACATTGCCAAACACCGCCTGAATGAAAGGTGTATAACTATCAATGTCCGCCATCATCACGATAACGTCACGCGGCGTGAGTGTTTCATCCTCCGCCATCATCGCCAGCAACTGGTCGTGCAATACTTCGACCTCACGCTGCGGACTGTGGCAGGCGTGAAAGGTGAGAGATGCATCCTGCGGGGTAAGCAGGCGCTTACGCTCACTGCTGGCCTGCGCTCGTGCACTATCGGCAATAACGCTGCCGTCATCAAGCTCCAGAATATCGCGCTGCACCTGTTGCAATAGCGTTGTGCCATCAAGCTCGACAAAGGCTTCGATATCATCGACCTCGTCGATCTGCGCCAACTGATAGAGATGGTCACGCCCCAGTTTTCCCCAGCTTGCCAGCAGCGGATTGACAATGCGCTGTTCACCCTCATCGTTGAATAACCCATCGACATTGGCGGAATCGCGAAACAGCGGACGGTATTGATCCTCGGCGCTGTTGCTGTGCAAGCGACGCTGACGACTTTTCAACTTCGCTAAGAAATGGCGATCCTGAATATCACTCCAGTAATCCCGGCAGGGATTAGTAAACAGCAGGTGCACATCAATATGCTTTGCCAATGCACGCAGCGCGTGCAAATAAACCGGCGGTAGCGCTGAAATACCGCAGATAAACACGCGCGGCGGTAACCCTTGTGGGCAGGTTGTGGTCTGCTCCAGCGTCTCGATAAAGCGCTGATAGAGGCGAGCGTGGTGCCACTCTTTCTGTTCAAGTTGCGCGCTGTATTGTAAAAGCGCACGCCATAGCTCAGCTTGCCACACCTGCGCATCGCCCAACCCATCGACCAGCGCGCCCGCTTGCCACTGTTTTATCCACTCAGGCCGATAAATCAGGTATTGATCGAAAAGGTCCGCCACCCGACCTGCAAGCTGATGCCGCTTACGTTTATCGGCGTCGTCTTGCAAGTAGTGACTCAACGGCAAAAATGCCGGGTTATCCTGCTGCTGAGGCAGAATATGCATTAACTTCCACGTCATCGCTTCTTTGCTAAAGGTGTTTTCCGCCGGGATATCCGGCAACATACGCCGACACATATCCCACAGAAAAACACCGGGCAAAGGAAAATGCAGATTGGCAGCGATACCAAAGTGACTAGCAAGTTCGATCTGTAACCATTGCGCCATACCAGGACTTTGAACCAGGATAGTTTCAGGTTGAAACGGGTCCTGCAACGGTTGGCGCGCTATCAGCGTCACCATCAGCGTTTTCAAAATATCTAACTGATTTGAGTGATAAACCCTGAACATGATGATTCCCGTTTCGGTGCCCGCAAAACCCGCTCACCGTCAATTGCCCTCAGACACGGCTCGCCGATTTGTATCAGTAAAACAAAACCAACGGTGCAAGCGCGCCTGATAGTGCTGCGGCGTTGTCACCGTCGAGGAGACGCGCAGGCACGATGCTGTCTGAAACTGCTCCGTCAACGCTAACTGCCATCCAGAAGGGAGGTCGCGTTCAAGCAACGTTAATGCTTCCCCTCCCCGACCGGCAGCATAAATGGCAAGCTGCTGATATGCCAGATGCCATGCCTGCCGTTGCTGCCATTGATGTGCAAAGGCCTGCTGCAACCGCTGATGATAGTGCAGTAATCCTAACACCGATACAGCAAAAAACAGCGCAGCAATAGTGGTTTCCACCAGTCCAAATCCTTGTTGACGTTGTCTTTGCCAACACCATCCACAAGGGATTCTCTGGTTATCCGCCACAAATGGTCTCCTGCCTTTCAGGGCAAAAATCCAGCCAGCCCCCCGCAATGGGTTTCAACGGACTGATTTCACCGTCAGGCTCAATGGGTACCACACGCTGAAAGAGCACCATCACCGATGCAGCGCGGGGGAGATGCCCCTCACCGCGCAGCAACATATAGTGTTCACCGGGCACCTGTCGTAAACAGACTCGCAGCCCTTCTGCTACATAGTTGAGGCATTGTTCATCAGTACGATTGCCCATAAGCCACACCTGCCCAATGCCCCATTGTAGCGACGATTCGGCCAATACCAGCGTTTGCCAATAGCGACGTTCATCATGGGTAAGAGAGAGCGCGCTGTCTAACTGCCGTTGCATCCCCGTCATTAACAGCAGCCCCGCGGCTGCCAGCAACATCACCATCAAGAGTGCGCCAGTGCCCTGCTGGCACCAACGTTTCATGCGTTATGCCCTGCAATCCAACGCACCCTATGGCGCGCAATATCAGGGCGACGAAACCAGTGTCCCGCCAGGTGTACTTCATACAGTGTCGGTCCAGCTCCATTACGCCATACGATCACTTCAAAATGCGTTACCGTCACTTCCTGCGGATCAAGCCGCCGCTCCCATCCGCCGCCCCCACAATCGGCAACGCTGATTTGCGTTTCCCATGCCCCCGCGCGCAACCGGTATCCAAACGTTTCCCGGTTCTGCGGAGCACCGCCACGTCGGTTAAAATCATAAGCGACGATAGCGCAACTGTTCGCCGCCTCGCCGGGAAATTGCCCTAAGGTTACGACATTGCCGTGACAGCGACTGGTGCAAAATCCCGCGCGTCGCAGATCTTTCTCTAGCGCAAACAATGCCTGATGAATACGCTGCTCTAACCAAAAATGGCGTAACGTATTCTGGCTATGCCTGCGCAGCGTAGGGTAAATCTGCATGGAGGCGATAAGCATCACGCTACCCACCAGCATTGCCAGCAGCACTTCCATCAGGCTAAACCCGCCGATTCTGCGGCTTAGCAACGCGGAATGCCTAAGACTGGCTGCGTATCGCTGCATAACCGTATCCTCCCCCAGATCGATATCACGATACGCAGACGACCGGCACCATTCTCTAACACCAGGTGTCCTGCCTGCGCAGTATTGCGCAGACCATAAAAAGTGACCGTCGGGCGCGCCATTGCGGCAATGCGTACATCGCGCGTCGAGGGCAATAAACGCCCGCCAGTGCCCTCATAACAGCTCAGCGACGCCCCCGTTCCTTCGCGCAAACACCACGCCTCACCGGTTTGTATTACACTCACGGTGCGCGTGTCGTTATACCAATAGGCATTGGCCTGCACGCGTTGCAGAAACAACATCACCAACTGTGTTTGATGCTCGAGGCGCACAGCCTGCTGATAGGTAGTCCATCCCTGAATGCCACCAGTGGATAACAGAGCGATAAGCGTCAGTGCAACCAGCAATTCCGGCAGGCTAAAACCCGCATCAACAAAAGTGCTTTTATCCATGACGGCAGTGTAGCCAAAATCGGGCAGTCGCCTGACAAAAAAAGTGAGAATGCCTGCCCGCTCGCAGCAAAGCGGGTCTGGCAGCAAGGCGTTACAACGCCGATACAATTCGAGTTGAAGAAATGCGGGTTGAGGAAATGCAGGTTGAAGAAAGAGAGGTGAAAACAATCGGTAAAAAAGGCTGCCGAAGCAGCCTTGATAGCAGAAGTGCAGAATCGACGATTAAATCGCCACCGGTGCCTTAATGGCGGGATGTGGATCGTAACCTTCTATTTCGAAATCGTCGAACTGATAGTCAAACAGCGAGGCAGGACGGCGTTTAATGATCAATTTCGGCAGCGCTTTTGGCTCACGGCTCAGTTGCAAATGCGTCTGCTCCATATGGTTGTTGTACAGATGGGTATCACCACCGGTCCAGACAAAGTCGCCGACTTCAAGGTCGCACTGCTGCGCCATCATATGCACCAGCAGTGCATAGCTGGCAATGTTGAACGGCAGGCCAAGGAACACATCGCACGAGCGCTGGTAAAGCTGGCAGGAAAGTTTGCCATCCGCCACGTAGAACTGGAAGAACGCGTGGCACGGAGCCAACGCCATTTGATCTAACTCCCCCACGTTCCACGCAGAAACAATGATACGGCGTGAATTCGGGTCCTGTTTTAACTGTTGCAGCACGGTTTGCAGTTGGTCAATCTGGCGACCATCCGCCGCGCCCCAGGCGCGCCACTGCTTGCCGTATACCGGACCAAGATCGCCGTTTTCATCGGCCCATTCATCCCAAATGCTGACTTTATTGTCGTGCAGATAGCCAACGTTGGTATCACCGTTGAGGAACCACAGCAGTTCGTGAATGATTGAGCGCAGATGGCAGCGCTTGGTGGTCACCAGCGGAAAACCGTCTTGCAGATTGAAACGCATCTGATGGCCGAAAATCGATAAGGTTCCGGTGCCGGTTCTGTCTCCCTTCGGCGTTCCCTTATCAAGCACTTTCTGCATCAATTCCAGATACTGTTTCATTTCACCCTCACTACACGATTAAAAAATTCACCGCGCGACTCTCACTAATGTCAGCAAGGACGCCGCTCACGGCAAGCAATTGCTGTTTTTACGCCTTGCGGCGATAGGCCCAGACCATCATCAGGATACCGGCAAATACCATCGGCAGCGACAGAATCTGCCCCATGCTGATGAAATTACCGAACAGGCCAAGCTGTGCGTCCGGCTGACGGAAAAACTCGGTAATAATGCGGAACACACCGTAGCCAATCAAAAACAAGCCAGAAACGCTGCCCATCGGGCGCGGTTTACGAATGAACAGATTTAACAGGATAAACAGCGCGATGCCTTCCAACGCCATCTGATAAAGCTGGGACGGATGGCGCGGCAACATGCCGTACTGATTGAAAATCGCCTGCCATTGCGGGTTGGTTACCGCCAGCATCAAATCTTCGCTGCGTGCACCGGGAAACAGCATCGCCCACGGTGTATCGGTAGTAACGCGGCCCCAGAGTTCCCCGTTGATAAAATTACCCAAACGCCCAGCACCCAGCCCGAAAGGAATCAACGGTGCAATAAAATCGGCAACCTGAAAGAAGTGGCGCTTGGTACGACGAGCAAACCACAGCATGACGCAAATCACCCCAACCAGACCGCCGTGGAATGACATACCACCATCCCACACTTTAAACAGGTAAAGCGGGTTACTGATGAACGAGGGGAAAGCATAGAACAGGACATACCCCAGACGGCCGCCCACGAAAACCCCGAGAAACCCCAGATAGAGCAGGTTTTCCACTTCTTCCTTGGTCCAGCCGCTGCCCGGTTTATTCGCCCGGCGCACAGCCAGCCACATGGCAAATACAAAGCCCACTAGGTACATCAGTCCATACCAATGGAGTGAAACGGGCCCAAGGGAGAAAATCACCGGATCAAATTGAGGAAACGCCAAGTAACTCGTTGTCATCGATCACCACATGCTTGTTTGTTTATCTCACGACGTTGTTAATCCCACGGTACGGGAAGTCGGAAAAGAGGAAACCTTGTTTGCCAACGCGCTCTGGGCATTAACGCCTTACGCACTGGCGGCGGTTGCGCATGATAGCACAGAGCAGCCGCTACGCAGCGTACAAGCGCAGGAAAAGTTATGTAAACAGGATGTTACCGTTGACACATGTTGTCAGCGCCCACCGCGGGCCAGCGCTCCCAAACCGCGCTCTTTGAGGAAGAGTGCAATCCACTGGCGCACTTCGCTTGCGCTGCGCGCCACCAAAAGGCGCTCAGTCAGCGCTTGCACCTCCGTCAATACCAATTGACGCAGCAGGTATTTTACCCGCGCTACGCTACGACCGTTCATGCTGAAAGTACGATAGCCCAGCCCGGTTAATACCAGTGAACCCATGGCCTCGCCGGCCATTTCACCACAGACAGAGACTTCAAGATCATGACGTTGGCATTCACGTGCAATGCCGGCCAACGCCTGCAACATGGACGGATGCAGGCTGTCATAGAGTGATGCCACATGCGGGTTGTTGCGATCCACGGCCAGCAAATATTGGGTCAGATCGTTAGTGCCTACCGAGACAAAATCAATACGAGAGGCCAGGTGCGGCAGCAAAAACAGCATCGACGGGACTTCAATCATCACGCCGATACGCGGCTCGGGCAAAGCATGCCCCACCAGTTCTCGTACCTCAGCGGCTGCCTGCGCAATAAGCCGGCACGCTTCGTCCACCTCGTCCAAGCTACTGATCATCGGTAACAAAATGCGCAGGTTGCCGGTTTCGGCGTTAGCGCGCAGCATTGCTCGCACCTGGATCAAGAAGATCTCCGGCTGATCGAGGGTAACGCGAATACCTCGCCACCCTAAACAGGGGTTCTCTTCACTGATCGGCAAATACGGTAGCTGTTTGTCGGCACCAATATCCAACGTGCGCAACACGACCGGACGTGAAGGATAAAGCTGCAACATGCCCTTGTACTGCGCCATCTGCTCATCTTCAGACGGAAAGCCGCTCTGTAGCATAAAGGGCACTTCGGTGCGGTACAGCCCGACGCCATCAACCAGGTTGATAAAACGCTGCTCATGTTCAGCGCTGAGCCCGGCATTGAGCATCACCTGCATGTGCTCTCCGCTTTTCAGCACCGCAGGCCGTTGCATATCGTCTTCGGCCAGACGCGTCAGCGCATTATCTTCACTCAACAGGCGCTGATATTCTTGTAACAGCGTCGGTTCAGGATCCACCAGCAGTTCGCCCTGATAGCCATCAAGGATCAGCGTGCGCTGGTGCAATAACTCAGGCTGAATATCCGCGCCCATCAGGGTGGGGATCCCCATCGCCCGTACCATGATCGCCGCATGAGAGTTGGCGGCACCGTCGTGCACGACCACGCCGGCCAGTCGGTCTTGTGGCACATCCGCCAGCAGCGTTGCCGTCAGTTCATCGGCCACCAGAATAAAATGCGGCGGCCAGCGATCGCTGCTGGGCACACTATCATCAAGATGGAACAAGAGACGCTGTCCCAACGCGCGGAAATCCCCTGCGCGTTCGCGCAAATAGGCATCCTGAAGCACGGCAAACTGCGCGGCAAAACGCTCGATCACCAGTTTTACCGCCCACTCGGCGACATTCCCGTCATCCACTTCCTGAAACAGCTCGCGCTTTAGGCGTGCATCACTCAGCAAATGGGAATAAAGATCGAAAATGGCCGCACTCTCTTTTTGCGCACTGGCGCTAAAACGTTTACTAAAACGGCGGAATTCGGCATTGGCTTCTTCCAACGCCTGTGTCAGACGCGAACGCTCGCGCTCACTATCCAAACTTGAGGCAGGAAAAATCAGTTCAAGTGAGGGCTGGCTACTGTCCATCCAGCCTGGCGCAATCGCCACGCCACTCGATGCCACCAGCGCTTTGAGTCGTGTTTGTCGATACTGACCAAACAGCGCTTTGATTTGCGTCAGAGAGAGAATAGCGGCCATTTGCGCCGCCAGCGTGACCATGAAAGACTCTTCATTTTTATCAAACTGGCGATGTTCGCGCTGTTGCACCACCAGCACCCCGAGCAGTTGTCGACGATGAATGATGGGCACACCAAGGAAAGAACGAAAGTGCTGCTCTTTGACGGAAGGAATAAATTTAAAACTGGGGTGGGCTTGTGCATCGGCCAGGTTGATAGGTTCAGCACGCTGCCCCACCAATCCAACAATCCCTTGACCAAAAGCCAGCGTGATAAGACGACCACGCGGCTTTTTCAAACCGCGTGTCGCCATCAGGTAGTAACATTGGCGATCGTGATCGGCCAGATAGACAGAACACACTTCCGTATCCATCGCCTGGCAGGTCTCATTGACCAACAGATCCAGCGCATCATTCAAGCGCGATGCCGCCGCCACTTTCTCAACGATTTCTCGCAAACGCGTGAGCATGATGAGCGCGACTTATCCTCTTTTGCGCCGAGGCACCGAAGGCGCCCTCGCCGCGGCGTTCTCTTGCAGTTGTATAACTGGGCTGATAAATTCCTTCATCACCCGACGGTAAACGTCGCGTTTAAACGACACCACCTGACGCACAGGATACCAGTAACTCACCCAGCGCCAGCCGTCGAACTCCGGCGTACCGCTGCTTTGCATATTGATATCAGCTTCATTGCACATTAACTGTAGCAGAAACCATTTCTGCTTTTGACCGATACAAACCGGTTTTGTATCCCAACGCACCAAACGTTTTGGTAATTTGTAACGTAACCAGCTACGGGTTGAAGCCAGAATACGGACATCCTTTTTCCTGAGTCCCACTTCTTCAAACAGTTCGCGATACATGGCCTGTTCAGGGCTTTCCCCCGGATTGATGCCCCCTTGCGGGAACTGCCAGGAATGCTGACCATAACGGCGCGCCCAGAGCACTTCACCAAGCCGATTGCAGATTACAATACCAACGTTAGGGCGGTAGCCATCATCATCGATCACCGGACTACCTCGAAAACTTTCAATGCAAAGATGGCCTGATTGTTTCACACTCCCGCCACCCGGTAAACTCCTGCTTAACAGCATTGATTCTACGAATAACCTGCCGCTAACCCACAGAAAGGGGAATAGTTATAAACAGCAAGCCGCAGCCATAGCGCTTTTATTCACTATTTTTGTGGATATCACTGTGCAGAACCAAATGAAAGCATGCGGAAAACATTTTCTCTGTCGTTAAAACCACAGCGCGAAACCTAAAAATTCTTCCTTTATTTTCAAAAAAATACCGATTTAACCCACGACATATTCACTGCAAATAAACCGCACAGAAAACCGGTGTCCGGCAGAGTGGTGAAAGATTGCTCCACAACTGTTTTATCCACAGACGCAGCGCAAGAATCGCATAATAAAATAACAAAAATCGCAAAAATTCGTGACGTCAAGGCTGTAAATCAAACCAGTAGTGATGACTTATCCCGGTTATCCCAAAAATCTGTGGATAACCTGGTGTAAGATCCTGTTCATTGTCGGTGTCTATCCCTGAACAACGATAAAACCGACGCGATGCATTGGCGGGATAAACAAAAAAACACGCTATGAATCATGCTATTATTGTTTTTGTTTCGGCAGGGCAATGCCCTGTTGAAAAACCTGATGGATGCTGTATTTTTTTTAGTCAATCTGACAACCGGTTTCATAGGTGAATATGCCCAACCCGATTTCGACACCACCCGCCGATGAGCATACGCTGCTCGAGCGTGCACGGGCGCTTGCCGGTTATACACTGGCGGAACTTGCTGCACAGGCAAATCTGCCATTGCCTGCCAACCTCAAGCGTGACAAGGGGTGGATCGGCGTGCTGCTCGAGCGCTTTCTCGGTGCCAGCGCGGGCAGCAAGCCGGAACAGGATTTTCCCGATATTGGCGTGGAGCTAAAAACGATACCGATCGATGACCAGGGCAGACCGCTCGAAACGACCTTTGTGTCGGTGGCTCCGCTGACCGGCAACAGCGGTGTGACATGGGAAAGCAGCCATGTGCGGCATAAGTTGGCACGGGTGCTGTGGATCCCGGTGGAAGGGTCGCGTGAAATTCCACTTGGCGAACGACATATCGGCACACCGCTTATCTGGAGCCCTTCTCCCGAGGAGGAGGAGTTGCTGCGCCGGGATTGGGAAGAACTGATGGATCTGATCGTGCTTGGCAAAGTGGAAAGCATCACCGCACGTCACGGCGAAGTACTACAATTACGTCCAAAAGGCGCCAACAGCAAGGCACTGACACAAGCAATCGGCGAATTTGGTCAGCCCATCATGACCTTGCCGCGCGGTTTCTACTTGAAGAAGACCTTTACCGGCCCGCTGTTAGCGCGCCATTTTCATCTTTAAATGCCAGAGATAATGCGTATCGTTTTTTCTTGCCAGAAAACCGAAAGCGAAGCGTATAATCTGCGTTTACATTTCGTTTAGGTGTGATTGATATAATGTTTGATTGGATTGTTGATCCGAATGCATGGCTGGCGCTCGGCACGCTGACCATTTTGGAGATCGTACTAGGTATCGACAACATCATCTTCCTTTCTCTGGTTGTCGCCAAGTTACCCAAAGCCCAGCAAAATAAAGCGCGCCGTATCGGCCTTCTGGGTGCCATGCTGATGCGCCTTGGCCTGCTCGCCTCTATCGCCTGGGTGATCCGCCTGACCAACCCGCTGTTTACGCTGATGAATAATGAAATATCCGTACGCGATCTGATCCTGTTTTTCGGTGGCTTGTTCCTGATCTGGAAATCCAGTCGCGAAGTTCATGAGACGATCGAAGGCGGTTCAGAGGCTCATGCCAGCCAGGTGCATTCCTTTTTCGGGGCGATTGTGCAGATCATGTTGTTGGATATCATCTTCAGCCTCGACTCCGTCATTACCGCTGTCGGCCTTTCCGACCATCTGTTTATCATGATGGCCGCCGTGGTGATCGCTGTGGGTGTGATGATGTTTTCAGCCCGCGCTATCGGTGAGTTTGTCGATCGCCACCCATCGGTGAAAATGCTGGCGCTCTCTTTTCTGATTCTGGTGGGCTTTACACTAATTCTGGAAAGCGTCGATGTCCACGTTCCCAAAGGCTATATCTATTTCGCCATGTTCTTCTCCATGTCGGTTGAAGCGCTCAATCTGATGCGCAGCAAAAAAGCGACAAACGCAGAATAACGCCCCCGGCGGGTAGCCTTGGCTGCCCGCCCGCTCTCCTACCTCTCCTTTACGGGGAATCACCAATTATTTCCATTATTCCTACATTCTTCTTTTTCACGCTTTGCTAGACTCATCTTGTATATTCATGTTTTTTGATAGAGATTAGGTTCTGAAGAGAACCATCGCCCGCTGTTTTACTATTCGAGTGGATTACCTGATGACGATTCGACACAAAGCCATCGCGTTATGTTTTTTTACCCTGTTTCTCAGTGGGTGTAGCAGCAACTATGTGATTGCCACCAAAGAAGGACAGATGTTGCTGACAAAAAACAAGCCGGCGTTGGATAAAGACACTGGCCTGCTCAGTTATCTTGATGAAGATGGACAGTGGCGACAGATCAATAATGAAATTGTCTCCCAGATTGTTCAGCGTTAACGGCAGGCCTTGCCTGGCTTTTTTGTTTTTTTTCACACCGTAAAGCCATTAAAGGTGCTTCCCCCCATAGCATTGCTTGGTTATAGTCAGAAACAGGCGCTGGTTTTTCCCTTTAGGTAAGGGATGAGGACGCCGGGATTTTCAGACATTAAGGAAGCTGGCAATGCTCTATCACCGTATTCCCCATAGTGCTTTAGAAGTCAGCGTGCTCAGTCTGGGCACCATGACGTTTGGTGAACAAAACAGTGAAGCGGAGGCGCACGCGCAGCTCGATCGCGCAGTGGCAGCCGGCGTTAACCTGATTGACACCGCAGAAATGTACCCCGTACCACCGCGATCGGAAACACAGGGGCTCACGGAACGCTATATTGGCTCATGGTTAGCCTCGCGTGGCGGCAGAGAAAAACTGATTCTGGCAAGTAAAGTCGCAGGGCCAAGCCGTGGCAGCGACGTCAGTATTCGTCCGCAACAGGTATTGGATCGTAAAAATATCCGTGCCGCGCTGGACGCCAGCCTCACTCGCCTGAACACCGACTACCTCGATCTCTATCAAGTGCATTGGCCGCAGAGACAAACCAACTGCTTTGGCAAATTGAACTATCAATACACCGATGACAAAGCAACGGTGACGCTGCTGGAGACACTGGAAGCCCTTGAAGAACAGGTGCGTGCCGGCAAAATCCGCTATATCGGAGTATCTAATGAAACCCCCTGGGGCGTGATGCGCTACCTACAATTGGCTGAAAAACATAATCTGCCGCGCATCGTCTCCATCCAGAACCCGTACAGCCTGCTCAATCGCAGCTTCGAAGTGGGTTTGGCTGAAATCAGCCAGCACGAAGGGGTAGAATTGTTGGCCTATTCGCCCCTCGCCTTTGGTACGTTAACCGGAAAATACCTGAATGGCGCGCAGCCTGCTGGTGCCCGCAATACGCTGTTCAGCCGTTTTGTGCGTTACAGTGCACCGCATACCCAGCAAGCTATTGCCGAATATGTCTCTCTTGCGCAACGTCACGGGCTAGATCCGGCACAAATGGCGTTGGCGTTTGTTCGTCAGCAACCGTTTGTCGCCAGCACTATTCTGGGAGCAACTACGCTTGAACAGCTCGACACCAACCTTGCCAGCCTGGGGGTGCAATTGAATGCCGACGTGCAGGCAGAGCTGGAAGACATTCACCGTCGTTTCACTATCCCAGCGCCTTGATATCCACGCTATTTCACTGTTAAGGCCCACTATTGGGCCTTTTTTAACTAACAGCTCGAAGCCCCGCCAAGCAGAGGAAACAAGCCGCCGCGCTGCGGATCAAGATTCAGCCATTTCGACGCGCTAGCGGTATAGGTTTCCGGTGGCTGGCTAAAGGTTAATTTTTCAACCAAATCGATATTGATGTCTGAAATGGTCACGCTCTTGCTTTTCAAACCGTTCTCATTGAACATCAGATGACTGTTAACCGTGGTGGAAACCGTGCTTGAACCGCTCGATAAGGGCAACATGTCATCCCGCGATAAGCCCAATTGTTCCACCGGCCAGACTATCTGGGTTGCGACATCAACGCCGTCGCACTTGCTCACGGTAACCGTTGTCTGTGGCGGCCCCAGTTTCATCCATCGATTATCGGTAAAAATCACATTGCCAGACTGGTGATTGAGCTCATTAAGCACCTTATTACTTACGCTATTCAGAACATTTTTGGGCGCAATATGGTGTGTCAGCGCCAGCAGGCTCATAGGATGGTGGTTAACCATGTCGGAAAGCTGTCCGACTTGACGCTTTTGCCCTTCAGACAGTCCCTCAGGTAACGCGAGCATGTCTTTGATAATCGAAAACAAATTGCCCCCCATATCAACAGCTCGTTGACCATAGTTTTTATGGCTATTATCGATATGGAGAGCCATTCCCTGCCGTAACGCATTGATAAACGAGCCACCAGCGAAATACCCCTCCGCTTCTTCAGGGGGGGTCACTGGCAAAGAGAAGCCGTTTTTCATAAAAGCCGTTAACTCGGAGGAAACAGCATAGTTATCATGATGTTCGAAGGAAACAGATTCAAGCTCATTAAGCCAGTTTTGACCAATAGCGATGGTAGACAACGGCATCTTTTCTAATAATGGTTTTAGTTGCTCATATTTATTTTGGAATTCGCCACGAACCTCTTTTGGCAGTTCAGCAATCATCTTGAACATCTCATCAACCTGTTCAGGCTGTTGTGTTTTATGAACAAGGATGGCCAATTCAACAAGATCGGAGACTGTTTTTTTGTCGCCATTGGCAGTCCCCGTTGGTCGCCATGTGCTGAACGCATTGAAGACCTCTTTTATTTTGGTGGGTAATTGCAAAACATTTCGCATCACTTCTGATTGCAAGCACAGGGATGAAACATGGCTGTAGGTTTCTGCTGTGACGGATGAAATCACTGAGCACAGTGAAATTTCCGGGACGACTTCTTTACTTTGTGTATAATGCCGCTGTAACTCTTTTGCCGCAATACGGTGCAATGCGGTATTACTGTGATATTCTGCTTTATCCAGAATTGTGCGTTTTAATACCGACATAAATGTCGCTGCGATCATCTTCCCACCATAAACACCGGTGAGGGCATTTTCTATTGCCAGTTTCATCACCTGTGAACCTGATTCCTGCGTTGACCAAACGCACAAAATACGCTCCAGCGCGTGATCTTGTAACATATCAGGCAGGAAGCGCTCGGCAATTTTACGTGTCAGGAAGGTGGAACACGAATTATTGCCATTGTACTCCATCAGCAAAGAGACTAAGGGACCAGCCCCCTCTTTTACCTGCGCCATCGTATTATCAAATAATACGCTTCTGCCAAGGCTGACAATTTCAGCGCTTCGCTCACCCAGCAATTTTTGTTCACACGCGTATTGCTGAGCGAGATTAACCGTACCGGACAGGATATTCTTCGCCAATGTATCGCGGGTAACCGAGCCAAAAGTGATACGGTTAACCAGCGTATTAACGACTTTGCTGCTGTCCATCGCTTTATAGGTTAGCGTACGGGCAGCCAGTTTCACGCCATCGGAAATCTTCATCGTGTACGTTGATACCTGTTTCTGCTGATAGGGGTTTGCGCAATTGAAGGCCGTGAAGCACGATTGACAATCTTGGGCAAATGCTCTTGCCAGTAGTGAACTTGTGTAATAAGTGTATCGATACGTTTTATCGCAGTCTCGGCATCCACATTGTCCAACGTGAGCAGATGAAACAGAATGACCTGATTACCGCTGGCATCAAAACCAAACCAACAACGTTCGGTTGCGACCCCGAATAAATGGATTTGTAACAGCGATGCGAAAAAATCATCGGAGAGAATATCTGCTGTACGCATGACGGGTGAAAAAAGATAGGCCTCGTCATTATGATACTCAATATTCAGTTCAACATTATTCTCAAAGCGAATAGCACAGCCTCCGCTATCAACGGCTTTATTAATATCTACATGCATATCGGCGGAAATTGCCTGCAACAGTTCGGCGAAGGTCATGTCAATTCCTTTGTTAAATAATATATATCCATCATGCTTCGTATTGCATAGGAAACAGTGAAAAACCGTAAACGCAAATGCCCTTTGAAGGTCATCCACTTACTACGTCACATTTATTCTTCTTTATTTTTACAACAGTATGAAAGAAATAAAATCGAGTAAAAGCATGATATATGTATAACCATAACTGGCTTTCACAAATCGGCTATATGACCCGCCAAGCGCCGGAGATGAAGTGGGGGATAAAAAAAACCACTCTGACGAAATGCGTGTTTTCATCAGAGTGGCGCTGTAGTCACGATTACGGCAGGGATTTAAGCAACTGCTTACGCTGGTTTTCCAGTGCAATAACCCGCTGGCATACATCCTTGCCAAAGCGCTGGAACGTGAGTTCCTGGCTGTTCCACTCGGTTTGAATCGCTTGTTGCAGGTTACCAAGGTTACCCATCATTGCCTGCAACGGATTTCCTCCGCTGGAAAGCTGCTTTACGCCCATCTCGTTCAGGCTGTCTTGCAACACGCCGCCAAGGGCCTGCTGCACCAGTTGGCGGCCATCCTGCTCCACCTGTTTGACCGCTTGGTGATGAAACGCAATGCCATCACTGCGCGGCTCGAGAATGCGCGCCATCTGCTGCTTGAGTTGAGTGTCCAACGTAGTCAGCCGAGTGCGCACATTGCTGTCACTGCCCAGTTCCTTAGCAATGACACCATCCAGCGCCACACGCGCTTTTTCCAGATGCGCCTGTGCACCCTGCTCAATCCACGGCAGTTGCTGACGCAAATCCGCTTGATACGCTTTCGCCTGCTGACGCTGCGTCGCAGTAAGCGTTAATGCCATCTGGTTACGGGTGACATCGCCCTGCGGCGAAATCACCAGATTGCCACTTGCGCCAACCACCTGCACTTGTTGCGGTGTAATGAAGATGTCATCCTGCGGATTCACTTCACATTGATACGCCGCCTGTGCCTGCCAGGACAACAAAGCCAACAGAGAGAGCATTACCGATCGCAACATGTCGTCTTCCTATAAAAACAGAATCAGGAGAGCAGATTTTCCGGCAGATCCCACCAGATATCGAACAGTTCGCTGACTTTAACCTCTTGCAACTGCTGGGCTTTCAGCCAGGCAGCAACCTGCTCACGGTGCGCATCGGTGCAATGGCCGGTCTTCTGCAAGCAGATCAACCCTTCCCAGTGCAGATAACCGCTGCCTTCAAAGGCCAGACCTGCCGGATCAATCACATCGTCAACAAACTTATCCAGGGTGGCATCGATAGTTTCTACCGACGTGCCCTCAGCGAAACGCCAGCTTACCGAAAAGCCCAGTTCCTGAAACTCATCAATGTGTAACTTTTTGCGCAAACGACGACTGCGTTGTTGTGCCATTATTCTATCCTCTCAAACATAAGATCCCACACTCCGTGGCCTAACCGCTGGCCGCGCGCTTCGAACTTGGTTAACGGGCGAGACGTTGGGCGAGGAACGAAGTCCTGCGTAGCAGAGAGATTACGGTACCCCGCCACATCGCGCATGACCTCAAGCATATGTTCCGCATAAGGCTCCCAATCTGTCGCCATATGAAAAACGCCCCCCTTCGCCAGCTTGCGCAGCACCCGCTCCGCAAAGGCTTTTTGTACAATACGACGTTTATTATGGCGCGCTTTGTGCCAAGGATCAGGGAAAAAGAGCTGAACCATGGCCAGTGATCCATCGGGGATCATCTGCTCTAACACGTCTACCGCGTCATGGCACATCACGCGCAGGTTGCTCAGATTAGCTTCCTGCGCCGCTGCCAGGCAGGCACCAACGCCGGGAAGATGAACCTCAATCCCTAAAAAATTTTGCTCAGGGTGTTGCTCTGCCATGGTAACCAGCGACGCCCCCATGCCAAACCCGATTTCCAATACCGTCGGCGCTTCGCGACCGAAAAGCGCGGTAAAATCGAGCGCCTGCGCCTGATACTCTACCCCCATCACGGGCCAATAGTTATCCAACGCCTGCTGCTGCCCATTGGTTAAACGCCCCTGACGGCGCACAAAACTGCGAATACGGCGCAGCGGACGCCCATCCTCATCAAATTCCGGTGAAATGACGTTATTGATCATAGAAAACGTGTGCCGATGGCCTGTTCAAATTCGCCCAAAGAAAGGCGCATTATGCAAGGATACCGCGGTTTAGCAAGGGGGATACCTCGGAAAGTTCCGGTTTACAGCACATTAACTCTGTGCTGGAATCGCTGTCAGACTTTTCATCCGGCAAGAGAGTGGCTTTTTATGATGCAAGCGCAGCCGTTCGCGCAGCAGGTATTGGCATGGTATGAGCGCTATGGCCGCAAGACGCTGCCGTGGCAACAAGAGAAAACGCCTTATACCGTCTGGCTCTCCGAGATCATGCTACAACAAACGCAGGTCGCCACGGTCATCCCCTATTTTCAACGTTTTATTGCACGTTTTCCCGATGTACGTACCCTTGCCGCCGCCCCCTTGGATGAGGTGCTGCACTTGTGGACCGGCCTGGGTTATTACGCGCGTGCGCGCAACCTGCACAAAGCCGCGCAAACCATCGTGGAACAGCACGGCGGAGAATTTCCGACCACGTTGGACGCCGTCTGCGCACTGCCAGGTGTCGGACGTTCCACCGCAGGCGCAGTGCTATCCCTTTCTCTCGGCCAGCATCACCCGATTCTTGATGGCAATGTAAAACGCGTACTGGCACGTTGCTACGCGGTAGCCGGTTGGCCGGGTAAAAAAGAGGTTGAACATCAGCTCTGGTCCCATAGTGAGCAGGTGACGCCCGCGCAGGGCGTTAGCCAGTTTAATCAGGCGATGATGGATTTAGGTGCAATGGTATGCACCCGTAGCCGCCCCAAATGTGAACTTTGTCCGCTGAGCAACGGTTGCCTGGCTTATGCCAACCACAGTTGGGCCTGCTATCCGGGTAAAAAACCGAAGCAGACGTTACCGGAAAAAAGCGCCTGGTTTCTATTACTGCAACGAGGCAATGAAGTATGGCTGCAACAGCGGCCTGCAACCGGGCTATGGGGAGGATTGTTTTGCTTTCCACAATTCAACACCCATGATGATGTGGAACCTTGGCTGGAACAACGCGGTCTGAAAATCACAGACGTCCAGCAATTGGTGTCGTTTCGCCATACCTTTAGCCATTTCCATCTGGATATTGTTCCGCTCTGGCTCGCATTACCCACTGACATTCCTCACGCTTTGCACGATGCTTGCATGGAGGAAAAGGCCGGTCTCTGGTATAACTTGGCGCAACCGCCCGCCGTTGGGCTGGCTGCACCGGTGGAACGGCTATTACGTATGTTAGCGCAACACTCCGGCGGCAGTTTGATCTGACCAGCACGCGTTATCCAAGAGGAATCAGCATGAGCAGAACCATTTTTTGTACTTTTTTACAACGTGAAGCCGAAGGGCAGGATTTTCAGCTTTATCCTGGAGAACTGGGCAAACGCATCTATCAGGAAATCTCGAAAGAGGCATGGGCGCAATGGCAGACCAAGCAAACCATGCTGATCAACGAGAAAAAGCTCAACATGATGAACGTGGATCACCGCAAACTGCTGGAACAAGAGATGATTAAGTTCCTGTTCGAGGGTAAAGAGGTCCACATCGAAGGCTATACCCCTCCCAGCGCATGACATCAGGGCCTTGTGGCCCTATTGTCTCTTTATGCTGACACCGTGTTGCGAATGAACCGTTAATAACAAGATACTTATAACGAATCATCTATGAAGAAATTGCTAGCGTTGTTGCTCGTTGCGCCCTTGCTGATCTCCTGTTCCGGCAAGCGCGGCGATCTCAATAATGAAGAATTCATCAAGGATACCAACGCCTTTGACATTCTGATGGGGCAGTTTGCCCACAACATCGAGAATATCTGGGGACTGAACGAAGTGCTGATTGCTGGCCCGAAAGACTACGTCAAGTATACCGATCAATATCAAACCCGTAGTCACATCAACTTTGATGCCGGTACGATCACTATCGAGACCATTTCAGCGACCAATTACGTCCCGAGTTTACGCCAGGCCATCATCACCACACTGTTGATGGGCGATGACGCCAGCAATACAGACCTTTACTCTGACGCCAATGACATTCAAATCAGCCGTGAACCGATGCTTTACGGCCAGGTATTAGATAACACAGGACAACCCATTCGCTGGGAAGGGCGCGCCGCCAGCTTTGCCGATTATCTGTTGCAAAACCGCTTGCAGAAACGGACCTCCGGGCTGCATGTGATCTGGTCCATCACCTTCCAACTGGTGCCAAACCATCTGGACAAACGTGCGCATAAATACCTGCCGCTGATTCGTCAGGCTTCCGAACGCTATGGCATTGAAGAATCGCTGATTCTGGCAATCATGCAAACCGAATCCAGCTTCAACCCTTACGCTGTCAGCCGTTCTGACGCATTGGGGCTGATGCAGGTGGTGCAGCACAGTGCCGGACGAGATGTGTTCAAGAGCAAAGGGAAATGGGGGCAGCCGAGCCGCAGCTACCTGTTCGATCCTGAGAATAACATCGATACCGGCGTGGCTTATCTGGCGATTCTGAAGAACACCTATCTGGGGGGAATTGAAAACCCCACCTCACGTCGCTATGCCGTTATTACGGCGTATAACGGTGGTGCGGGCAGCGTACTGCGTGTGTTCTCCAGCGACAAGGACAGGGCCGTTAGCCTGATTAACCAGATGTCGCCGGGCGAAGTCTACGAGACATTGACCACCAAGCACCCGTCATCCGAATCGCGGCGCTATCTCTACAAGGTCAACTCGACGCAGAAAAATTATCGTCGTTAATCGAGATGTTCCCC
The DNA here is from genome assembly GCA_964293225.1 of uncultured Symbiopectobacterium sp. Classification (GTDB taxonomy): domain Bacteria; phylum Pseudomonadota; class Gammaproteobacteria; order Enterobacterales; family Enterobacteriaceae; genus Symbiopectobacterium. The sequence continues at coordinate 34,483 of CAXYYB010000038.1, forward strand.
TTACCTCTGGCGTATTCGTACGCCAGAGGTACATACGGTCAATGCCAGGCTTTATTGAGAAAATCGCTAATGGCTGCAATGACCTGATGATGTATTTGTTCACGAGAGCGCTTGTTTCCGTCAACGCAGATGATGCCATCTCCCGGTTGCTCTTGTTCAAGCAGAGTAACCGCTCCCGACTTACACACCTGCATGAAACTAAAATGCGAGGCATCGTTTATTTCCAAATAGCGGGTACGCTGCTCGGGCATTTGCTGCGCCATAAAGTATGACTCAACCTTGGCAGGAAGCTGGGAATCAGGCTCTCCTGCACTAATAACCAGCGTGGGAATATCAATAGCCGCTAGACTTTGAGAAGTAAAACCGCGAGCTAACCCTAGGTCCAATGAGACAACAGCCGTTACGCGCGGATCACGCGCGGATTGCCCTAACAACGTATTTGCTTGCGCCTCTTGTTGTATCCCCATTTTCTGATACACGATACAAGAAGCCAGCTCAGTATGCGTGAGACAATCGGTTTCAAACTGCTGAGTATCAAAACGCCCGCCAGCTAACGCCAACACCGTCCATCCCCCTAATGAGTGACCAATAGCGCCAATTTTTCCCGGTGCAATAGTCCCGACGTCACTTTGTTTGTTTTGAATGGCTGAAATAACCCGCCGTATATCATCTGGACGTAGCCAAAGTTTGGCTGCAATCGCCTTATTCATCATCATTGACGTCGTACCAGGATGGTCAGTGGCAGCAACGATATAGCCTTGTTGCGCCAACGCGTGTCCCAACCAAAGCTGATTGCGCCAATTACCACCAAATCCATGAGAGAGTACAACAAAGGGATGCGTGCCGGACTCTGGATGTACGTTTTCTTGTACGTCGACACCGAAAAAAGCCAAATTTTCACCTACTGATTTAACAGGTATATCACTCTGTGCAGCAGGATAAAGCACAACGATATTAAGCATACGTTCGGGAACATCATCTGTTAGAGCGAACTGACGAAACCCCACTTGAGAAGAAGCCAATGCTGCCGCACAGAACAGCCCTGCGCCGAACAAAAAACCAGTACGCCATACCATAATTTCGTTTCTCCTGTTTGAACGCGGGGAAATTGTGTCAGCAAATAGCCGAAATAAGAAAGTCCATGTCTCCAGGAGGATGCTAATTTCGATGCGGCTGAGGTGCAATACTTCCCACAAGGCACAATGACATATCATTCTTTTTCATTGCACACATTCCCAACACTTTTTTTGCCAGCAAAGACGAGAAAAGGTAGCATCGCTGCCCGAAACTAACATAACAAAGGGTTATGACTGTGGAGTGAGGAGAAGCAAACTGCGCACCTGCATAACCGCAGCGTCAGACCAAACGCCATCAGGCATGAAAGACCAGCAGGAACACAAACAGAGCATGACACACCACAACACAACAGATGTGGCGCATCAGACCAGCAAAAAAAACTGGCTTGATTCCCACGAAAAGGGTTATCAAAAAAGCATTAGCAAACGCCACGTGCAGATGATCGCCATTGGCGGATCTATCGGTACTGGGCTGTTTTTGGGTGCAGGGGCACGCCTGCAACTGGCAGGCCCTTCACTGGCGCTGGTGTACCTGACCTGCGGTATCTTCTCTTTCTTTATTTTGCGTGCACTCGGTGAATTGATCGTTCATCGCCCTTCCAGCGGCAGTTTTGTCTCTTATGCACGCGAATTTCTCGGCGAAAAAGGCTCGTACCTCGCAGGCTGGATGTATTTTCTTAACTGGGCGATGACCGGCATTGTGGATATCACGGCGGTTGCGCTCTATATGCACTACTGGGGAACCTTTGCCGATGTGCCGCAGTGGGTGTTGGCTTTAGGTGCGCTATCCATCGTTACCACCATGAACCTGATTGGTGTGAAATGGTTCGCCGAGATGGAATTCTGGTTTGCCTTGATCAAGGTGGCGGCCATTTCACTGTTCCTGATTGTCGGTACGGTGTTTCTGGCAAGCGGTCACCCTGTTGCGGGCAACCCAACCGGTTTTCATCTCATCAGTGATAACGGCGGCCTGTTCCCCCACGGGTTATTGCCCGCATTGGTGCTGGTTCAGGGCGTGATCTTTGCCTTTGCCGGCATCGAAATCATCGGTACTGCCGCCGGTGAAGCCAAAGATGCCCGACGCATTTTGCCCAAAGCCGTTAACAGCGTGATTTGGCGTATCGCCTTGTTTTACGTCGGCTCCATCGTGCTGCTGGTCTGTCTGCTACCGTGGAATGCCTATCAGGCCGGACAAAGCCCGTTTGTCACCTTCTTTGGCAAGCTGGGTGTACCCTACATGGGTGATGTGATGAACGTGGTGGTGCTTACAGCCGCACTATCCAGCTTGAATTCTGGCCTTTACTCGACCGGACGCATTCTGCGCTCACTGTCTCAGGGTGGCTCAGCACCACACTTTCTATCGAAAATGAGTGCGCAGTCTGTACCCTATACTGGCATCATGGTGACGGTGGCGATCCATATCGTTGGGGTATTCCTCAACTATATTGTGCCGTCGCAAGTGTTTGAGATTGTACTGAACATGGCGTCTATCGGCATCATCTGTTCCTGGGCCTTCATTATTTTGTGCCAGATGAAGCTGCGCCAGGCCATCAAACAGGGTAAAGCGGAACCCGTTTCATTCAAAATGCCCGGTGCACCGTTTACGTCATGGCTTACGCTACTGTTCTTGCTGGGCGTAGTGGTACTGATGGCGTTTGACTACCCGAATGGCACCTGGACCATTGCCTCCACGCCGGTGCTGGCTATCCTGCTGATGGTGGGATGGTACGGGCTGAAAAAGCATCGCGCTGCGGCTAATGGCGAAATCGCGGCGGCACCCGAGTCTGCCACTGAATAAAAAAAACGGCGCGAGGATTTACGCCTCGCGCCGTTAATACCGTTAATAGCGATTATTCCTGAATCACATGCGCACACAGGCGCTTGCTGCCATCTTCCTGCTCAACGCTGTAAACGCCCTGCAACTCCGGTGAGAAACCTGGCATCCGGTTAATACCTTCCTCTAATGCCAGGAAGTAACGCAGCACCGCCCCACCCCAAATTTCGCCTGGCACCACACACAGTACCCCTGGAGGATAGGGAAGTGCGCCTTCTGCCGCGACACGCCCTTCAGCCTCGGCCAGTGGGATCAAATCCACTTCTCCACGCACAAAGGCATTGTTTGCCGCTTGCGGCAGCATCACGGCACGCGGCAACGTCGCTTTGCGGAACATGGCTTTCTGCAAATACTGCACGTTGTGACTGACATAGAAATCATGCATTTCCTGACACAATTGGCGCAGCGTATAGCCAGAGTAGCGCTGCTCATATTTGTGATAGAGATTCGGTAGCACTTCACTTAATGGCGCATCGCGCGCAATCAGCGCTTCAAAGCGGACCAATGCCTCCACCAGATGCGACAACTTGGCGCTATCTTCCGCAGGCGTCAGCAGAAACAGGATCGAGTTAAGATCGCTTTTCTCCGGGATAATGCCATGTTCACGCAGGTAGTTGGCCAAAATGGTGGCCGGAATACCAAAATCGGCATATTCACCGTTGCTGGCATCAATACCGGGGGTCGTCAGCAGCAGCTTGCACGGATCGATAACGTATTGCCCCTGCGCATATCCTTCAAATGCATGCCACGTTGCTCCCGGCTCGAAATCGAAGAAACGCACATCCTGCGCCATGTCGTCCGTGGCGTGATCCTGCCATGGCACGCCGTCGATAAGATCAGGAACAAAAGGTTTGATCAACGAACAGCGGGCCAGCAGTTGCTTGCGGGTATCGATCCCCTGCTTGACACACTCAAGCCACAGGCGACGACCACTGCTGCCTTCGTGCATTTTTGCATTGACATCGAGTGCGGCAAACAGCGGATAAAACGGACTGGTCGAGGCGTGCAGCATAAAGGCGTGATTGAAACGCTTATGGTTGCAAAACCGCTTTTGCCCTTTGATGTGCGTGTCTTTTTTATGAATCTGTGAGGTTTGCGAGAAGCCTGCCTGCTGTTTGTGAACCGATTGGGTAACGAAGATGCCCGGATCGTTCTCATTCAACTCCAGCAATAACGGCGAGCACTGCTCCATCATCGGGATAAACTGCTCGTAGCCCACCCAGGCAGAGTCAAACAGGATGTAATCACACAGGTGGCCGATGCTATCCACCACCTGACGCGCGTTGTAAATAGTGCCATCGTAAGTGCCAAGCTGGATCACTGCCAGACGGAACGGACGCGGCGCATCCGCGCGATGCGGAGCCTCTTCCCGAATCAAGCCACGCAGATAAGCTTCATCAAAGCAGTGCGCATCTACCCCGCCAATAAAGCCAAACGGATTTCGTGCCGTCTCTAGGTAAATAGGCGTCGCGCCCGCCTGAATCAGCGCGCCGTGATGGTTTGATTTATGGTTATTGCGATCGAACAGCACCAGATCGCCCGGCGTCAGCAACGCGTTGGTCACCACCTTATTGGCTGACGAGGTGCCGTTGAGTACGAAGTAGGTTTTGTCGGCATTAAACACTTTGGCCGCAAACTTCTGCGCTTTTTTCGCCGCCCCTTCATGAATCAGCAGATCGCCCAGTTTCACATCCGCATTGCAGATATCGGAACGGAAGAGTGTTTCGCCATAGAACTCAAAGAATTGACGACCGGTGGGATGCTTGCGAAAAAATTGGCCGCCCTGATGACCCGGACAGGCGAAGGTGGAATTACGCATGCCGACATATTTGGACAACGTATCGAAAAACGGCGGCAATAACCCTGCCTGATAATCCGCCGCAGCTTTCTCCAGCAACGGGGCGTGCTCACCCGCACCGTCAACGCGCAGCCAGCTGCTGCCCGAGGGCAACACTTCTTCTGCGGAATACCACGGTTCGTTCACCACAAACGCTGGAATGCCGAAACCGGTGTGCTGCAACAGCGACAACACGCCACATCGCGCCTCTTCAAGAGAAACGACAACTGCGGCCACGTCAGTAAAGTCGGTTTGACTCAGGGAGACAATTTCTCGCTGAGTATGGAGACGGCCCGCAACCGTCGCGTTTGCTGCAATTTTTAACTGTTTCATGTAACCAAACCCAAACACTTAAGGATGAGTAGTGGCGCAAAGGCACCGTGTATAGCGTCATCACTGTCAGGCCTAGATGGCATACCTATAGACTAAAACAGATATACATTAATCTTATGACAAGACCAGACGGTGCGACTGACAAATACCGCTTTTTGCCTATACGGCTTAACACGCAAGGAGAAACTGGATCCAGCTCCGCCCGATAGACATCAGTAAAATCAGAGCGATGCGCTGTTCTTACTCATGCCTAACAGTGAGCATCAGAACGCCTCACCGCATGGTGAAGGAGGAGAGTCGAGAGAATGCAGACAAGCGGAAACCGAACCCACAGGCAGGCATCATCGACAGCCCGGCGCTTACAGCCTGCACCTTGCGCAATGAATCTGACATAGTGACGCCCTCTTTAACCGCTCGTGAATGGGGAGTAAAAAACGGCGTCATAGTGGCACGGTTTTTTTGCAAACACAATACGCCCAACACGGATTGCGCCGAATAAGAAAACGTTTGCCTAGCTGGTTGTCAAACCCAGAAAATCATTTTTGCTGCAAAAACGCACGTCACTGCTCGAATTCACAGCATTCGTACGGGAATGTGATATAAACTCATTGACGGCACTGACCCAATACGGTTTAATGCGCCCCGTTGCCCGGATAGCTCAGTCGGTAGAGCAGGGGATTGAAAATCCCCGTGTCCTTGGTTCGATTCCGAGTCCGGGCACCACTTCTTCAGAGCCTGTTCGTTGAGGGTTGAGATCCTTAACGGGCATGACAAAGGGTCCCCAGCATCATGATGGTAGATTGCATACCGCATCGATGTTGAACACTGGACTTAAGAATCCAGAGGATGTTTCGAGCACCCTCTGGATTTCTCACATCCATAGAAAATCACTACAGGTAAGGTATTTACCCTCAGAACACACCTGTGTCAATCTTCTGTAAAGAAAAAGCCGGATTTTTCTCCATGATGTTTATCAGATGCTTAGGTTTGCGTTTCCCCTCTTTCTAAGCAGCCTCTAGCTCCTCAAGCATCGTTCTCACCCTATTCAAGTCCGTTTCAACGTATTGCAACGTTACCGCTGGTGTTGAATGGCCAAGCAGCTCCTGCGCCATTTTGATATTGCGATCAGGCAGGCTCATCAGGTTGGTGGCGATAGTATGACGGAACCGATGCGGGCTGATCGCACAGCCACATTCCCGCGACAGACGACGAAAGAATGCCCGCAGAGGAGGATGATCCATGTTGGTACTCTCTTCTTTGCGGCGCCCATCAAAACGCGAGACGTTGAACAACTGGTCATCCATTTTCGCATCGCGCTCAAGGGAACGGTGATAAAGCGTTTCCAGGCGAGGTCTCAATTTCGCCGTGATTGGCACCCGGTGCTCGCGGTGGTTTTTGGCCCCCTCCGGACGTAGGCTGATCCAGCCATTCTCCAGATCAACATCGCATAGCCGAATGTGCAGTAATTGGTTCTGACGCATACCGGTACGATGTAGCGCATCCAACACCGTTAACCAGAACCAGACTGGTCGAAGGGCATTAGCCCTTCCTGCTCCCTTTCCGACTCGCTCATCCGCTTCTCTTGCTTCCATCAGCAGGTAGATTTTCTTAATCTGGGCATCGGTGAGTGTTTTTTTCCGTTTCACATCGAGTCGCGCGATGACCCCATTAAAGGGATTTTCGCGCTGAACCGTCAGCCCCTGGACAATGGCGTGATTAAATATCGCCCGCATGTGCGTGACTTTATTATTCCATGTCGTCTTACTTAACCCTTCATCACCAATAACACGGCGTCGCCAGGTCAGTACCATTTTTTTATCGACCTGCCCAAGCGTGATCGCTTCTCCAGAAAAACCGAGAAACGACCTCAGCACTTTCCGGTAACTCCACTCAGTGGCTGGACGCAGTGACTTACTGAAAAAATAGTCATCAAGTACATCATCGAATGTATTTGTCATATTTACCTCTAGATATCTTATTAATATAGTTTTAACGCCTTGGAGCTAATAATTCGCTGTCGGAAGGACATGCCCCAGTTTTAAAAATAACGTCAGATACCATCATGTATCCTGATGTTTTGGTGTAACGGCCGGTTTTATCCGGTGTGTCATATTTATGGTAATGGTATAACCCCTTACCATTTTGTGAATAATGAATGTTTAAAGCCTCAAAGCTTTTCTGTAATAACGCCTTGTCCTGAATCGTGTCATTAACTGAAGACATATATTTGTAAAAACAGTCTGGTGAAACTAAAAAAACAAACCGGGCGAGGACATGGAGAATGCTATCGCCTTGGTTCACTGTAAGCGAACCGTCAATGACCGATTGTTTCAACCAGGCGAGAAATAATGCTCCGGGAGACAGTTCATCGTTACAAGCTCCCTCTGTTGTCGGGACCGGCGTTATCGACTGCTGGGCATCGATATCACGTTCAACATCCTGTGTAGGCTCCTGCGAAGATTGACTGCCTGACATCTGATCAAGGACGGACAAAAGATCGCCGGTAGATACTGGGCTGTGCGGTTCAGACGCGGTGTGTTCTGGTTGTACCAACGAATCTGTAGTGGATCACAAAATCAGGACACCGAGATAACCTGTTTCCACTGTTCTTC
>CAXYYB010000039.1:0-41895 GCA_964293225.1 uncultured Symbiopectobacterium sp.
AGGAGATAGCTTCCGTCGCTTGCTGAGCCGCTTTTTTAGCCTTAACCCGAGCAATGGCGGCGGCAACGGCGGCTTTGCGTGGGTCGCTCAGATCGGGCGCAGGTTCCGCGTCGGGTACAGGTGTGGCGACAATTTCTGAGGAGATAGCTTCCGTCGCTTGCTGAGCCGCTTTTTTAGCCTTAACCCGAGCAATAGCGGCAGCCACCGCAGCCTGTCTTGGATCCTCTGGTGTAGCCGTAACCGGTTGGGTGGGTTCGGCATCGACCTGCATCTGTTGCTTCGCGCGCGCCTGGGCTTTTCGCGCTTCGCGCGCCGCGATGACCTCGCGATTATCCGGCGTCTGGTCAGGGTTTATCGTAATGGCAGCAAGGGGTTCAGTCAGCGTATTCTTGCTGCGCACGCGTTCCAACGCAGCCTGAACAGCCTGTTTATCCGTTGTGGACACCGTGGCAGCCGCTTGCTGATGACGCCGTTCTCGCGCCGCTTTTTCTCGCGCCAGACGCAGTTGTTTCGCATCGAAACGCGCTTTCGCCTGCTGTGCCCGTGATGCCTCAAGATCGACGGCGCGAATTTCAGCCTTTTCCTGACGGTAGTATTGCACCAGCGGAATGTTACTTGGGCAGACATAGGCACAGGCACCGCATTCAATGCAGTCGAATAGATGGTGCGCCCGCGCCTTTTCATGCTCCTGTCCACGGCTGAACCAGTAAAGCTGCTGTGGTAACAGTCCTGCCGGACAGGCGTCAGCGCACTTACTGCACCGAATGCAGGATTGCTCTTGTTCTGGCGCCTGCATTTCGCTCACGGACGGCGCAAGAATACAGTTGCTGATTTTGACAATAGGAACGTCAAGTGCAGGCAGAGTGAAACCCATGAGCGGTCCGCCCATGATCACCATCGGGGTTTTGTTTTCGGCGTGAAACCCGGCCTGCTTAAGCAAGTGGCGCACCGGTGTGCCGAGACGCGCCCAGACATTGCCCGGTTTGCGTAGCGCTTCCCCGGTCAGGGTGACCACCCGCTCGGTCAAGGCTTCCCCGTCGATCACCGCGCGCTTGATGGCATAAGTGGTACCGACGTTCTGCATCAATACGCCAATGGAGGCGGAGTGTTTACCAAACGGCACTTCTTTGCCGGTCAAAATCTTGGTGAGCTGCTTGGCACCACCGGAGGGATATTTGGTGGGAATGACCCGCAATCTGATGTCTGCGCGATCGGCCAGTGCGTGACGTAGCGCCTGAATGGCCTCCGGCTTGTTATCTTCAATACCAATCAAGGTACGTTCCGGTGAAAGCAAATGCATCAGGATCTCAATCCCTTGCACAATTTCACTGGCGTACTCTTGCATCAACCGGTCATCGGCGGTGATATAAGGTTCACATTCGGCGGCATTGATGATCAACGTTGCGATACCGCGCAGCCCACCCTTGAGTTTCGCCGAGGTTGGGAAGCCAGCGCCGCCCAAGCCAGCGATACCCGCTTGATGTAAATGCGCGAGCAGGGTGTCTATCGAATGCTGCTGATAATCAGGTAAGCACTGGCGATCGCACCAGCGATCTTCCCCGTCAGGAATAATGATGATGCTTAACTCGGGCAAGGCCGAAGGGTGTGCCGTCATGTGTGGACGGATGGCGTTGACTGTGCCTGAAGTAGGGGCATGTACCGGCAGCATACGTCCTGTGCCACGCGTCAGGGGTTGACCGCGCAGTACGCGATCGCCGACGTTGACGCAGAGTTCACCTTCCGGCCCGAGGTGCTGTTTCAGCGGAATGATAAACTGTTCCGGCAGCGAGATGTGACGCATCGGCACGCGGCTGGACTGGGTTTTCATCTCCGGTGGATGAATGCCACCGTCGAAATCCCAAATTCTCTCTTTACGAAACAGATTTAACAACTTAAGCATGATGTTCTACTTGGATAAGGCGAACCGGAATGGTCTCGAGATCCCATTTCCAGTTGGACGTCGTAGTGGCTACCGGGCGCAGTTCGATGCAATCTGTCGGACAAGGGGCAACACACAGGTCACAACCGGTACAGAGATCGCTCACTACGGTGTGCACGGCGCGGGTGGTGCCAATGATGGCATCAACCGGGCAGGCCTGAATACATTTGGTGCAGCCGATGCAGTTGCTTTCGTCGATCCAAGCCACTTTGAGTGCCGGTTGCAGATCCGATGTGTCACCATCGAGCGGCTGCGGGTCAACATTGAGTTTCTCGGCCAGCTTCAGCATCATCGCTTCACCGCCGGGGCCGCATTTGTTGATATGCTCACCGTGCAACGCGACGGCTTCAGCATAGGGGCGGCAGCCCGGATAGCCGCATTGACCACATTGGCTTTGCGGCAGCATGGCTTCAACCTGTTCGACGATGGGGTCGGCATCAACGTGAAAGCGGCGCGAGGCAAAACCAAGAATCAAGCCGGAAACCAGCGCCAGCACACTCAACGCGGCAATCGCAATCCAAATGGCATTCATTAGAATTTCACCAACCCGGTAAAGCCCATAAACGCGAGCGACATCAACCCAGCGGTGACCAATGCTATCGATGAGCCCTTGAACGGCGCGGGTACATCCGACACGGCAATGCGTTCACGAATGGCAGCGAATAAAACCATCACCAGTGAGAAACCCGCAGCAGCGCTGAAGCCATACACCGTTGATTGCAGGAAATTATGTGACAGGTTGACGTTGAGCAGCGCAACGCCGAGCACGGCGCAGTTGGTGGTGATCAACGGCAGGAAAATCCCCAGCAGGCGATAGAGTTCCGGGCTGGTTTTGCGCACGGCCATTTCGGTGAACTGCACCACGACCGCCAGAATCAAAATAAAGGCCATGGTACGCAGGTAGACGATCCCTAAGGGCAGCAGCACGTACTCATTGACCAGCCAGGAAAACATCGAGCCGAGCGTCATGACAAAGGTTGTTGCCAACCCCATGCCAATGGCGGTTTCCAATTTCTTGGACACGCCCATAAAGGGGCAGAGCCCGAGAAATTTCACCAGAACAAAGTTGTTCACCAGCAGCGTGCTGACGAAAAGAAGTAGATAGTCGGTCATTACCATGCCTAAAAAACAAAACCGGACCATTATCCGGCATTGTAAGGCTTTCGACAACACACCCAAAATAGGGATATTCACCAAAAGCGGATATTTACCCCGCAGTTGGCAGGGCAAACCGTTACAGTGAAAGCTTTTTGGGCGGGTAACGCAAGGTCAGACCCAACAGGCCGTATAGAAAACGACCCGTTGTCAGAGGTTAAAGCACGAAACGCCAGACGGATTTGGGAATGCATCCGAGGTCGTACAGTTTTCCGCCCGTAGACAGCTCTGCACGACGGTGGTCGGCAGCGCGCGACATATTGATAATCTCCTTATTATCTGTCAGCGAATAATTTAAATGGTCGTAGAGTTTTTCAAGGTTGTCCAGAGAGTTCACTTTGCGAAACTTGAGTAAGTATTCAGCAGTGGTCATGATTTTTTAGTTAATCATTATGTGGGTAGGGCATTTCAGTATATGCCAGAGAAAACAGGTGTCTAGCGCAATAGGAATTATCAATGAGAGGTGGAACCCGATCTTGGCAATCGGGTTCCTTGTGACCGCTTAGCGTGACGTGAGTTTGTAGTACATCTCATTCCAACGCAGGGCGTCTTTGAATGCCGGAATGCGGGTTTCGTTATCGATCACCAGCAGTTCAATGTGATTCATTTCTGCATAAAGGCGCAGGTAATCCAGATCTAACGCCTGACTGAATACCGTATGGTGCGCGCCGCCTGCCAGAATCCAGGCTTCAGCCGCCTCTTCCAGCGACGGTTGCGCCTGCCAGATTGCCCGGGCCACCGGCAATTTAGGCAAGGGGTGCGGTTGCTCGATAGTATCCACCACGTTGACCAACATGCGGAAACGGTCGCCCATGTCGATGACGCTGGCATTGAGCGCCGGTCCGGCCGGGGTAGAGAAGATGAGCCGCGCAGGATCGGCTTTACCGCCGATGCCCAGGTGCTGCGCATCCAGTATCGGTTTTGCCTCTTTGGCGATGCTGGGGCACACCTCCAGCATATGAGAGCCCACCACCAGATTGTTACCCGGAACGAAATGGTAGGTGTAATCCTCCATAAATGAAGTGCCACCCGGCAAGCCTTCTGCCATCACTTTCATGATGCGCAACAGTGCCGCCGTTTTCCAATCGCCTTCGCCGCCAAAGCCGTAGCCTTTTTGCATCAGGCGCTGCACGGACAGGCCGGGCAACTGCTTAAGGCCGTAAAGGTTTTCAAAATCGGTGGTGAAAGCGCGATAACCGCCTTTTTCCAGAAAACGGGTGAGCCCCAGTTCAATTTGCGCGGCGTCCAGTAGATTCTGACGGTTAGGACCGTGGAGTTTGACGGCGTCGGTTAACTGGTAGCTGGCCTCATACTCATCGATCAGCGCGTCGATATCCCCTTTGCTGACCGCATCCACTTCGCCGGCAAGATCGCCCAATCCCCAAGCGCTAACGGAGTAACCGAATTGGATCTGTGCTCCCACCTTATCCCCTTCGGTTACCGCCACTTCCCGCATGTTATCGCCAAAACGCGCCACTTTAAGCTGCTGGCTTTCCGCAATGGCGGCAGCGACGCGCATCCATTTGGCAATGCGTTGATGGGCGTTTTTATCCTTCCAGTGGCCGACGGCGACCTGATGCGATTGGCGCATCCGCGCGCCGATAAACCCGAACTCACGCCCGCCGTGCGCGGTCTGGTTCAGGTTCATGAAATCCATGTCCATGGTGTCCCAGGGGATTTCTGCATTGAACTGGGTGTGGAACTGCATCAGTGGTTTGGTCAGCACGCTCAACCCGGCAATCCACATTTTGGCGGGAGAGAAGGTGTGCAGCCACACCAGCAAACCGATACAGCTATCTTGATAGTTAGCGTCGCGGCACAGCGCCAGAATTTCATCCGGCGATTTGGCGACCGGCTTGAGCACCAGTTTTACCGGCAATCCGGCATCCTGATTCAGCCCTTGCACCACTTTTTCAGCATTCTCTTTTACCTGGCGTAAGGTTTCCGGGCCGTAGAGATGTTGGCTGCCAATGACAAACCAGACTTCACGCTGTTGTAAATTCCCCATGATAACTCCTGCTTGCACGTAGCTTCAAAATCGGAAAATAACCGGTGATCAGTTTGTCGCTTTACGCTGCACGGCATACGCAGGTTCGGCGAGACGACACCACTGTTGATAACGTTCATACAGCGCCTGATAGCGGGCCACGCGGGTAGGGTCGGGCGTCAAGGTACGCTCGATGCGGCTGGCCATGTGGCGTTGTGCGGTTGGAATATCGGGGTGAACCCCAGCGGCCACGGCGCCAAAGATAGCGGCACCCAAGGCGCAGCACTGATCGGAGGCCACTACTTGCAACGGCCGATTCATCACATCGGTGCACACTTGCATGATAGTCGGGGATTTGCGGGCAATACCGCCCAGCGCCAGCAAGTTTTCCACCGGCACCCCTTGCGATTCAAAGCACTCCATAATGGCGCGGGCACCAAAGGCGGTGGCGGCGATAAATCCGCCAAACAACATCGGTGCATCCGTACCCAGGTTGAGATCGGTGATCACCCCCTTCAGTCGCTGATTGGCAAAGGGCGTGCGTCGGCCGTTAAACCAGTCCAGCACCACCGGCAGATGGTCGAGTGAGGGATTGTCCGCCCAGCGTTGGGTCAAGGCTTCCAACAATTTGGCCTGCGTTTGTGCTAACTGTGGCTGAAGTTCAGGATGTTGTTGGGCTGCGAGTTGCAATGACCACCCTAACAACCGACCAAACCAGGCATACATATCACCAAATGCAGACTGTCCCGCCTCCAGTCCAACGAAACCGGGCACTACGCTGCCGTCGACCTGGCCGCAGATCCCGGCAACTGGCGTCGTGCCCACGCGATCTTCATCGGCGATCAGAATATCGCAGGTGGAGGTACCGATAACCTTGACCAAGGTATAGGGCTGTGCGCCCGCGCCCACGGCGCCCATGTGGCAGTCAAACGCCCCCCCCGCGAGTACGGTATCGCTGGGAACCCCTAATCGGGCGGCCCATTCAGGTGTGATAGTGCCGACCGGTAAATCGGCGGTCCAGGTGTCGGTGAACAGCGGGTACTGTAAATGGCTGGTCAGCAATGGGTCGAGTGCGTGAAGAAACGCTTTTGGCGGAACGCCGCCCCAGTCGGGGTGCCACAGCGATTTATGTCCGGCGCTGCAACGTCCGCGTTTTATGTTGTTTGGCGCTTGAGTTCCCGAGAGCAGGGCCGGAACCCAGTCACACAGTTCAATCCAGGAGACTGCCGCCTGATGCACGGCGCTGTCGGCGCGCGAAACGTGCAAAATCTTGGCCCAGAACCATTCAGAGGAGTACACACCACCGATGTATTTGGTGTAATCGGGGAACTGGCCGCTACGACACAGCGTATTGATGGCTTCCGCTTCCTCAATCGCGGTGTGATCCTTCCACAGCACAAACATGGCGTTGGGATTATCGGCAAATTCCGGGCGTAGCGCTAACACCTGGCCTTGCTCATCGATGGGGGCCGGCGTCGAGCCGGTAGTATCGACGCCAATAGCGCGGATCTGTCTACGCTGCTCGGCAGACAGTCGCTGTACCACCACCTGCACGGCCTGCTCCAGTGCTTCTATATAGTCGAGGGGATGATGCCGAAACTGATTCTCCGCAGGCAGACAGTAGCGTCCTTCCCGCCAACGGGGGTAGTAGACCACCTCGGTTTCTAACTCCTGTCCTGATTGACAGTCAACGGCCAGTGCGCGCACTGAATCGCTGCCAAAATCCAGGCCGATTACTATTGCACCCGCGTTCATCGTTCAGCTCCTGTTGTTGCGTCACTGTAGAGGGGTGTGGATCGCGCTTAAAAGTGCGTGTTGTCATGGGACGGGATAAGCGGGAACGCACATTCCGGTTGCACATACGATAATCAGCAGAACAGTGCGCAGTGAGGAAGGGTTAGCTGGAAGTATGCATTTTTCTGTCACCTGTCATCATTTTGTGACATCAATCAAAAGTTAACGGCTGGTTAAATTCGCTAAATCTATGCACAAACCTGTCATTGTTCGGGGATGTGATAATGCTCTAGATTCTTGCGCAAAATACCCGCTACAAATACAGCGTCTGAATGTTGCACTGTGGAGGATAAATACTAAGTCCGTGTTTTTTCTCTAACCAGATTGAATGTGTCTTACCGAGAGTGATAACGCAGGCTGTGGAGAGCAACCTGTAAAAAAGAGAACCCCTACCGGAGAACATCATGCATAAATTCACTAAGGTGCTGGCTGCCATCGGACTGGCGACAGTTATGTCACAATCAGCTATGGCTGAAAATCTAAAGCTGGGGTTTCTGGTGAAACAACCGGAAGAACCCTGGTTCCAAACTGAATGGAAATTTGCCGATCAGGCCGGGAAAGATCTTGGCTTTGACGTGATTAAAATTGCGGTGCCCGATGGCGAAAAAACGCTGAACGCAATTGATAGCCTGGCGGCCAGCGGCGCGAAGGGGTTTGTTATCTGTACGCCAGACCCTAAATTGGGGCCCGCCATTATTGCCAAGGCGCGCAGCTATGATCTGAAAGTCATCGCCGTGGACGATCAGTTCGTCAACGCCAAAGGTGAGCCGATGGATACGGTGCCATTAGTGATGATGGCGGCGACCAAAATCGGTGAGCGTCAGGGTGAAGAACTCTGGAAAGAGATGAACAAACGTGGCTGGAAAGTCGATGAAACCGGGGTGATGGCAATCACCGCCAATGAACTGGATACCGCACGCCGTCGTACTTCCGGCTCAATGGAAGCGCTGAAAGCCGCGGGATTCCCGGAAAAACAAATTTATCAGGTTCCAACCAAATCCAACGATATCCCCGGTGCCTTTGACGCCGCCAACTCACTGCTGGTGCAGCATCCTAAAGTGAAAAACTGGCTGATCGTCGGTATGAACGATAACACGGTTCTCGGTGGCGTGCGTGCGACAGAAGGTCAGGGCTTCAAAGCGCCCAATGTGATTGGTATTGGTATCAACGGTGTGGATGCGGTGAATGAGTTGTCCAAAGGGCAAGCCACCGGCTTCTTCGGCTCGCTGCTGCCAAGCCCGGACGTTCACGGTTACAAGAGTATCCAGATGCTGAATGAGTGGGTAACGAAAGGCGTTGAACCGCAGAAATTCACGGAAGTGACCGATGTGGTGCTGATTACGCGTGAAAACTTCAAAGAAGAGTTGAAGAAAAAAGGCTTGATGTAACCACGGTGATACCGCCTCGGTGTGAGGCGGTATCGTTAATCGTGTCAACCAATCTTGACTGTGACGACCCCTTGCCCGCAAGGGTGTCCTCGTGTGGAGCACTACGATGGAGCATCACGACATGGCAACATCGTCGCCTTATTTGTCGTTTCACGGCATAGGGAAGATTTTTCCCGGTGTGAAAGCCCTCGATGATATTACTTTTTCATGCCACGCCGGGCAAATACACGCCTTGATGGGCGAAAATGGGGCCGGTAAATCGACGCTGCTGAAAATCCTCAGCGGTAACTATCTGCCTTCCTCCGGGGAAGTGCATATTAAAGGCCAGCCAGTCCATTTCGCCAATACCATGGACGCGCTCAACGCCGGGGTGGCGATCATCTACCAGGAATTGCACCTGGTACCAGAAATGACCGTGGCAGAGAACATCTACCTGGGTCAGTTGCCGCACAAGAAGGGCATCGTCAACAAAACCCTGTTACGTTACGAATCCAAGCTGCAACTGGAGCATCTTGGGCTGGATATCGATCCCGATACGCCGCTGAAATACCTGTCCATCGGGCAATGGCAGATGGTGGAAATTGCCAAAGCGTTGGCCCGTAACGCCAAGATCATCGCGTTTGATGAACCCACCAGTTCGCTTTCTGCACGTGAAATTGAGCAGTTGTTTCGAGTGATCCGTGAGCTGCGCAGTGAAGGTCGGGTGATCCTGTACGTATCGCACCGTATGGAAGAGATTTTTGCGCTGAGCGATGCCATCACCGTGTTTAAGGATGGCAAATATGTGCGCACGTTTGACGATACGGCAGCGGTGAATCACGAAATGCTGGTCCAGGCGATGGTCGGCCGCAATTTAGGCGATATCTACGGTTATGCCCCGCGCGAATTAGGGCCGGAGCGTTTTACGCTGCGTGGGGTAAAAGCGCCGGGGGTGAAAAGCCCGATATCGCTCAGCGTCAGACAGGGCGAAATTGTTGGTCTGTTTGGGCTGGTGGGTGCCGGACGCAGTGAATTGATGAAAGCGTTGTTTGGCGGTACACGTATCACCGGCGGTGATGTGTTGCTGGATGGCGAGTCACAGACGATTAAAACCCCGATGGATGCAATTCGTCAGGGCATCATGCTGTGCCCAGAGGATCGTAAAGCGGATGGCATTATTCCGGTGCATTCGGTACGCGATAACATCAATATCAGCGCGCGTCGCAAGAGTCTCAAAGCCGGGTTTGTCATTAATAACCAGTGGGAAGAAGAGAACGCGGAGCGTCGAATTCAGGCGTTAAACATCAAAACCCCCTCCGCTGAACAGTTGATCATGAACCTTTCTGGTGGCAATCAGCAAAAAGCAATTCTAGGCCGTTGGCTCTCCGAAGAGATGAAAGTGATCCTGCTGGATGAACCGACGCGTGGCATTGATGTAGGGGCTAAGCATGAAATTTATAACGTGATTTATGCGCTGGCCAAGCAGGGGATCGCGGTGTTGTTTGCCTCAAGCGATTTGCCCGAAGTGCTGGGACTGGCTGACCGTATCATCGTGATGCGCGAGGGTGCCATTTCAGGCGAACTTTCACACGACGAGGCAAGCGAGCAGAAAGCGCTGAGCCTGGCGATGCTACGAACTCCCGAAATCAACGCTGTGGTCGCGTAAACGCGAAGGAGCACACAATTATGTCAACGGTTACGTCTGCTTCACCTGAGAAAAATAAGCGCGCCGGAGGAATGTCGCGCATATGGGATAATTACGGCATGCTGGTGGTGTTTGCCGTGCTGTTTCTTGCCTGCCTGCTGTTTGTGCCCAATTTTGCCTCCTTTATCAATATGAAAGGGTTGGGGCTGGCGATTTCCATGTCTGGCATGGTGGCCTGCGGGATGTTGTTCTGTCTGGCATCGGGCGACTTTGACCTGTCAGTGGCCTCTGTCATTGCCTGCGCTGGGGTCGCGACCGCGGTGGTGATTAACCTCACTGAAAGCCTGTGGATCGGCGTTGGTGCTGGCTTGCTGCTGGGCGTTGCCTTCGGGTTACTTAACGGTTTTGTTATCGCACAGCTCAAAATTAACGCCTTGATCACGACGCTCGCCACCATGCAGATTGCGCGTGGTTTGGCCTATATCATTTCGGATGGTAAAGCGGTAGGGATTGTCGATGAGCGTTTCTTTGCACTGGGTTACGCCAACTGGCTGGGGCTGCCTGCACCGATTTGGATAACGGTGGTATGTATGATTCTGTTTGGCCTGCTGCTGAATAAAACCACTTTCGGTCGCAATACCCTGGCGATTGGCGGCAATGAGGAAGCCGCGCGTCTGGCCGGTGTACCGGTGGTACGCACCAAAATCATTATTTTTGCCTTGTCTGGACTGGTATCAGCAGCGGCGGGGATCATTCTGGCATCGCGCATGACCAGCGGGCAGCCCATGACCTCTATCGGTTATGAGCTGATCGTCATCTCGGCCTGTGTGCTGGGCGGCGTTTCCTTGAAAGGGGGGATTGGCAAGATTTCTTACGTGGTGGCGGGGGTCCTGATCCTCGGTACGGTAGAGAATGCCATGAACCTGCTGAATATCTCGCCGTTTGCGCAGTATGTGGTGCGTGGCTTGATTTTGCTCGCCGCGGTCATTTTCGACCGTTACAAACAAATGGCGAAGAAAACCGTATAGCGCATCAGCAGTTCGGTGTTTATGGGCTACTCGCCTAAGAGAGGATGTCGGTCAGCAGTGACAATGTCACTTATTGCACTGCTGCCTGGTTCTGTGTGCACCCGATGATTCCCGGAGGGCCGATGTACCAGCGTATGACGCATGAGTCGCAATCAAACCCATTGCTGCCAGGCTATTCTTTTAACGCGTATCTGGTGGCTGGTTTAACGCCCATTCTGGCTGACGGACCGCTAGATTTCTTTATCGACCGCCCGGATGGGATGAAAGGCTATATTATTAACCTGACCATCAAAGGCCAAGGTAGGGTATCAGACGGGGAGACCGATTTTTTTTGTAACCCGGGGGATTTGCTGCTTTTCCCACCGAAATCCAAACATTTTTACGGTCGCTCACCGCACAGTGATTGCTGGTATCACCGCTGGGTCTATTTTCGTCCTCGCGCCTACTGGGCCGATTGGCTGGAATGGCACAGTAAACAGTGTGACATTGGTCGCCTGACGTTACCTAACAACCATCTGCTGCTGGAGTTTGATCGTCTGTTTGCCAATATAGAGCAGACCCATCGCTCGGGGCGGCGTTTTTCTGAAGAGTTAGGCATGAACCTGCTGGAGCGGTTGTTGATTCGGGCCATGGAAGAGGATCCACAAAGCCCGCAGCGGATTATGGATCCACGTGTGATTGAGGCGTGCCAGTTCATCACCAGCAATCTCTCTGGTGAACTGCGTATTGATGAGGTAGCGCGTCACGTTTGTTTATCGCCTTCGCGTCTCGCCCATCTGTTCCGTGAGCAGGTGGGGGTCAACATTTTGCGCTGGCGTGAAGATCAGCGGGTAATTCGGGCCAAGCTGTTACTGCAAACCACGCAGGAATCGATTGCCAATATCGGGCGGGTGGTGGGCTATGACGACCAACTCTATTTTTCGCGCGTGTTTCGCAAGCGCGTTGGCGTCAGCCCGAGCGATTTCCGGCGTCGCAGCAGTGAAATAAATTATCCCGCAGCAGCAAAATCGGAATCGGGCAATTGGCACGGTCAGAGTGCGCAAGCGATTGGCGTATAAAACATCGCTGTCAGAGGCTAAGCGAGAGGCAAGGTGGCTTACCTTGCTTCTCGGAGGAAGAGGGCCTTATGTTATAAGGCCATTCAGCGTTATGTTTATCAAGCATGCTCATCGGTAAATCTCCCGCATCAGTCAGCCATCAAAGCCCATACAGCGTCACCCGCGTTGATGCTATACTCATGCTAATGCCTTGATGACAAGGACAATACTACCGAGGGGACATTCCATGAGTGATACCATTCGCGTCGGGCTGGTCGGGTATGGCTATGCCAGCAAGACGTTTCATGCGCCGTTGATAACCGCCGTGCCGGGTATGGAACTGGTTGCCGTATCAAGCAGTGATACGCAAAAAGTGCATGCGGATTGGGCCAAGGTTACCGTTGTTGACGATCCGCAGGCGCTGTTCAACCGTTCCGATATTGACCTTGTTGTTATTCCCACTCCGAATGAAACCCATTTCCCTTTGGCCAAACAGGCGCTGTTGGCGGGCAAACACGTGGTAGTGGATAAGCCCTTTACCGTGACGTTGTCACAAGCGAAAGAACTGGCGCAGGTGGCGGCTCACAGCGGCAAGCTACTGTCCGTGTTCCACAACCGTCGCTGGGACAGCGATTTTCTCACGCTAAAACAGCTCGTAGATAACGGTGTGTTGGGAGAGGTGGTGTATCTCGAGTCCCATTTTGATCGTTTCCGCCCGGAAGTGCGCCAGCGCTGGCGTGAAGATGGCAGTGTAGGCAGCGGAATCTGGTATGACTTAGGACCACATCTGTTGGATCAAGCGCTGCAACTGTTTGGGTTGCCGGTAGCGGTTAATGTGGATTTGGCGCAACTGCGCCCTGGTGGTAAGGCCACAGATTATTTCCATGCCACCTTGATATATCCCCAGCGTCGTGTGGTACTGCACGCCAGTATGCTGGTGGCCGCCGAGTCTGCCCGGTTTACGCTGCACGGCACCAAAGGCAGCTTCATCAAATATGGCCTTGATCCACAAGAAGATCGTTTGAAATCCGGTGTACGTTTGCCACAAACGGATTGGGGGCAGGATACGCGCCATGGCGTGCTCACGCTGCATCAGGATGGGGTTATGGCGGAGCAGACGGTAACCACGTTGCCGGGTAATTACCCCGCCTATTACGCTGCGGTGCGTGATGCGTTGCAAGGCAAAGGCGAAAACCCGGTGCCCGCCGAGCAGGCGATACAGGTGATGGAGTTGATTGAGCTTGGCCTGCTCTCGCATCAGGAACGGCGTGCGGTGATGGTCAAAAACCAGTGATACCGACATCAGATAGCACAATGCCTTATCATTTCATCTCCTTATGATGCAAGGTGAGTTTTGATCTTGTTGGTGTTTCGTTGATAAAGGCGATCGTAAGATTGCCTGTATTTTTTTTCAAAAACAGCAGGTTCCTGTAATGGCTTCATTCTCTCCCTCGTCATGGTTACAACGCCTTCGTATTGATAAATTTTTACTGGTATTGATTGTAGTGGTGCTCACGGCATCGGTTTTTCCGTGCGAAGGTAACGTGAAAACGTTCTTCGAATATTTGACCACGGCAGCCATCGCACTGCTGTTTTTTATGCACGGTGCCAAGCTCTCACGTGAAGCGATTACAGCGGGCATGGGGCATTGGCGTTTACATCTGGTGGTGTTCGCCAGCACCTTTTTGCTCTTTCCGCTACTGGGCATGGGGATGAACGTACTGGTGCCCACGGTATTGACACCCACGCTCTATCTCGGGTTTCTCTACCTGTGTGCACTGCCTGCCACGGTACAATCAGCAATTGCCTACACCTCAATGGCCGGGGGCAACGTGGCGGCTGCTATTTGCAGCGCGTCAGCGTCCAGCATCCTTGGCGTATTTTTATCTCCGATTCTTGTTGGTCTGTTGATGCACACTCAGGGCGGGGAGACGGATACGCTGCACGCGATTGGCTCGATTATCCTGCAATTGATGGTGCCGTTTGTGTTAGGGCACCTTTCTCGTCCACTGATTGCGGGCTGGGTCGATCGTCACCGTAAATTGATTAATATCACTGACCGGTCATCGATTCTCTTGGTGGTGTATGTGGCCTTCAGCGAAGCCGTAGTGCAGGGGATTTGGTCACAAATTAACGGTTGGTCACTGCTTGCCGTGGTGGTTTGCTCGATGGTGCTGCTGGCGATTGTGCTGGTGGTGAATACCTTGGCTGCGCGTAAATTGGGCTTCAATACCGCTGATGAGATAACCATCGTGTTCTGTGGTTCCAAAAAGAGTCTGGCGAACGGTATTCCTATGGCTAATGTGCTGTTTCCTGCGGCCGCCGTTGGCGCAATGGTACTGCCGCTGATGATTTTTCATCAGATTCAATTGATGGTGTGCGCCGCATTGGCACAGCGCTATGCCAATAAAAAGGCCAACACGCAACCGGTGAAACCGGCCTAATGCTTCAGGCTGTTTAGTCTTATTCTCAGGCCGGATAATCGTCCGGCCTTAACCCGCATCCTTAGCAAGAATCGTTTTCTGCATTATATCAGCGTAAAAATCACCAATACTTATCAAACGTGAGTTATCTCAGACGTTCTCTTGGTTATAAGGGAGAGGTATGCGAATTTATAGTCTCGACTTGATGAAGATTGTTGCGATTTTTCTGGTTATTCTTTCACATATTTCGCTCTATTTTATGAATCGAGATCCTCAGGATTTCGGTGTATTGTTTATTCGTCAGACCGGACAATGTGGGGTGGCGATGTTTTATATGGCGAGTGGCTATTTTTTGCTGAATAATCGCCATGAGGATCAATGTCGTTATGTTATGACAAAGTCAAAAGCTATCGCGATCGCGCTGGTTTTTTGGCTATTTTTTTATTATCTGTATGACAATGTTGTGCTGACGTATTTGCTGGGTGCACCGCATCACGATTTCTGGGTGTACCTTAACACCGATCGCACCGCGAGTGAGGCCAGCCATCTGTGGTTTTTATTCTCTATTATTGGTCTCTATTTTATCGTACCATTGCTGCGTTCGGTGTTTGTTGACGCTAATCGCCAGATGCTGATTTGTGTTATCGCAGGGTTGCTTCTATTAGCCAACCTGACGCTAGTAGAAAAAATAATGAATAGCTTGTTCGATATCCCGCCGTTTATTCATCCAGCCTTGTTAATGTCCAGCCAGGTATTTGGTCTGGTCAGTTTTCTGATCGGTGGCTATTTGGGATTGGTATATCAGCATACCCCATTATCGGCACGCCATTATTTACCAGGAATCGTACTGGCATTGCTCAGTTTCTGTACGTTGACCTTGCTAACCCAGCATTGGGGGATCGTTTTTTTCTACGGGAAGTTCTATAACCTGCCACTGCAAATCTCAGCTGTTTGCGTGTTTTATTTAATGCTACATACCCGTTTTGCTTGGTTGGAAGGAATGATTGGGCGGGTTGGCAGTAAAACGTTGGGGATTTATCTGGTGCACAATATCTTTGTCATCGAGATTAACAACACCGCGCTTTATGACCGGCTGTACCCGATGTTCAGCTTTTTGTCCGTGTATGGTTTTATTGTGCTCTATGGCATCTTGACCTTTGCGCTGTCATACCTGATTTGCTGCCTGTTAAGCCGGGTACGCGGGATAAACCGTGTGATAAGCCTGTAGGGGCGAGGTGTCGCCCCTGGGTACATGAGCCTATCCGCGTTGGTGCTTGCGTTGTACCTTTTCGCGAATACGCTGTTTGTCCTGCTCGGAAAGAAACGCAACGGTCAACCCATTGCGCTGCGCCTGACGCATTTCATCGTCAGTCAGACCAGCCTGGGGGGCGGCAGTGAGATACTCGTGTGCTATCTCAATCCCTTGTACCGCTGGGTCGTCAGTATTGATGGTTGCGGGGATACCGTGGCGCAGAAAGTGGGGCAGTGGGTGTTCCGCTAACGACATCACAGTGCTGGTTTGAATATTTGACGTCAGGCAGGACTCAATGGCGATCTGCTGCTGTGCCATGTGTGTCATCAGCGTTTTATCCACAATCGCGGCCACGCCGTGACCAATACGTTCTGCTCCCAATTGACGAATGGCCTGCCAGATACTCTCGGCATCTGCCGCTTCACCGGCATGAACCGTAATATGCCAACCGTTATCACGCGCCTGACGAAAGTGTGAGGTAAACAAACCGCCCGGGAAACCTAGCTCATCCCCAGCCAGATCGAGTGCTACGATCTTGTCACGACAGGCTTGCAGGGCATCCAACTCTTGCTGGCACGCCTCAGATCCAAAGGTACGACTCATGATACCAATCAGCTGGATATCAGTATCGTAATCGCGACAGCCTGCCTGTATGCCATCGATAACCGCCTCAACTACGCCTTGCAGCGGAAGCGCATGGCGCTGCGCCATGTAATAGGGGGAGAATCGCAGCTCGGTATAGTCAAGACCGGCCCGTACCGCATCCTCTACGTTTTCATAAGCAACGCGGCGACAGGCATCGAGCGAACCGAGCACGGCAACGCCCCAATCGAGTTTTTGCAGAAAGCCAAGCAGGTTAGCGGCTTTGTCGATGACCTGCACGTGTGGGATCAGCGTTTCAAGCGTCTGTGCGGGCAGGGTGACGTTAAACTGGCGTGCTAAATCGAGGATCGTTTGCGCGCGAATATTGCCATCAAGGTGGCGGTGGATGTCTGTCAACGGAATTGAAGGATCGATCATAATGGCTTCTTTCGCTCCGCGCACTAAGATGCGCTGAGCCGTAAAATTATTAAGGTACTGTTTAGTATAAACAATAAGGCATGGAATACCATTGTCGATTACTCCGAGGGGCGATTTCTGCCTGTGCTACGCACCAGACGAGGGATAACACGGACATAGCAGGATTCTGCGATCAGTTCGATCACGGTTTGTGCAACCAGGATCGCCGGGAGCACTGGCATGGCTCCCGGGATCGATAACGCCAATGGCAGGATCACTAGTGAATTGCGCGTGGCGCAACTGAATGCCACGGCACGCCTGCTGGCCGTATTCAAGCAAAATAGACGTGCCGTCAACGCGCCAATACAGGGTGCGGCAACGGCAAACAGCAGGTAAAACGGCAGCGCCTGACGCACCGGGCCGAACGCCAGTTCCAACTGCGGCACGACAGAGGCAACCACTAAAAAGATCACCACGGCCGTCGCGGGCACCGGTAGCCAACTGGCAGCGTTGGCGATCCGTTGGGCGATAAAAAAGCGTGGTTGGATTTTTTGTAATAAGCCTGCGCCGATAAGCGGCATCAGGATCAGCCAGATAAACGCGTGCGCAAACGGGGTTGGCGAGATTAATGCTGCGGCTGCGTCATCCAGAAATAGCGCCAGATAGAGCGGTAACAACAGCAGTTGCATCGCCAACAGCAGCGGGGTGCAGGCCAGCAAACGGGCTGCGTCACCGCGCCCGAGGTGGCAGAAGGTCACCACATAATCGATACAGGGCGCTAGCAGCACCAGCAAAATGCCGAATTGCACCAGGGGAACCTCCGGCAGCAACGGGCGGATAAGCAACAGCAATAACGGGATACCAATGAAATTGGCAGCCAACAGTGCGCTGATAAAACGCACATTGCGTAACCCTTCGAGCAACGTTACCAGCGGCACCTGCATAAAGGTCACGAACAGCATAATGGCTAACGCCGGGTTGATGAACCTGACCCAACTGCCTGTTTCAGAAAAAACCTGTGCTGCCAGCCAGGCCAGTGCCATTGCAGCAAAATAAAGTACGCTCTGGCGCGACTCGAGGGTGTTTTTATCCAACGGTATGACCATTCACTCAGTGGATTCTGGGATGACCGCCTGCCAGCGTGCGCAAGCGGTACAGGCATTACTGCGCTTGTGGGGGAACGACTACCGGTGAGTCTTGTGTTTCCGGCTCGGCATCATCGCCTTCGTCACCTTCATCGGTAGGGATATCGATAAAAGGGGCAATAAACTCTGCCAGTGAAATTTTACGTCCGTTGAACTCAACCTGATTGTCCGCATAGTGCAGTGAACTGGTGATGGCGTCATCTTTGGTGACGGTGATTTGGTTCATTTCACCGACGCCAGCCAGCATTTTCACTTGTTCTTGTGCACTCGCAATCAGTTGCTGATGCTCTTGCTCTGATTGCGCCTGTCCACCGGCCTGCACAATCCCTTCAGCCAACATCGCCATTGGGGCATTCAACGTCACATCCAGTTGTTTGACCGCACGACGGAACACGCCTTCTTCATCGCTCTGTGCCGGCGGCGTTAGCTCTGTGGACTGCGCTGGATTGCTTAAATTGAGTGAGACGTTGAACGTGCTTTCACCTTTGGCATTTTTCCAGCTCAAGGGGGCGATGGTAACGTTCGGGTTACCTTTCAGCAGGCTGGGCAGGGCATTGCGTAACGACTGTCCAAGCTCATACTGAAAACGCAGTGGATCCATGGCCTTCGGTGACTCCAGGAATGATGCACTCAAGGTCTTATAGGTTTTGGCGAACTGCTGTGTCGCTTCACCATCGAGTTGGTTAAAGTTGAAATTGAACGTCATGCTACCCAGATCGCGATCTTTGAGCAGCAGTGCGTCTAATGACAACGTTATCGCGCCAGCGAGGTTTTTGTCGTCTTCACTCATACTGCTTTTGAGCACGAAGTTATTCAGCGTGACAGGGTCACTTGTTGGCGGTGTCACTTTCATCGATTTCAAAGTGACGCTACCGTCGCCGAGGTCCAGATTAAACTTGCCGCGATGGTTGTTCGCTTCTAGACCAAGGCCTTCAAGAGCGATCGTCTCTTTGCCGCCCTCATAGTTGGTCGTTTCTGATAAAAAGTGAGAAACCGTACCTGAGATTCGACTGCTGCGCAGATCGTGAGCAAGGTCCAGCGCAATATCGGTGCCGCTGAAGGTAAATTTGGTGCCTTCACTGTCAACATCGAGTGGGCGCAAAGAGATAATCGAAGCGGTATCGCCGTTGAATGCCACGCGCGTTTCTGCGCTAAAGAACGGTTGGTTTTGAAGTACATCAAACAGTTCTTTGGTCGCTTCGGTGTTAGCCAGTTCGCTGTGAATATGCGCCATGCTGGGGCGGAAATTCATTTTTTTCAGCAGGGCGAGCGGCAGTGGGCCGTGTGAAACGGTCTCGTTGAGCACTATTTCGTTTTTAGGCACTAACGGACTCGTTTCTGACGCAGAGCCGTCGGGCTGCAACACGAGTGAAAACGTACTGCTAAACACCCCTCCCTGATAATCACGGTACACCAGCTTGAAACCTGAATTAGGATAGGTTTCTTGCAACTGCTTGTTAAATTCCGCGGTAACCGTATCAATGTTTTGCGCCAATTGCTTGCCCGTATACCATGACGCACCTGTCCACACGGCACCCAGCGCGACGATAACTCCGACGGCAACCAGAGACTTCTTCATAGCGTGATTCCTTTTCTAAGTAAGCATCCCTTTGAGGGAAGAATGTTTCTAACCATTATACACGCGCGCCAGCCGTCCACTTCCCTCTACGCTAATGGGAGACTCGGACGCGCGCAAAAAACAGGATTCGCCGGGGCGAAGCGTAAGCTGCTGGCCATTTTTCATCAATGTGGCTTTTCCGTCGATACAAAAGACCACGGCAGCGCTCTGTTGGCTCAGCGTTTGTGGCTGCGCCTTTAGGTGATGCAGGGAAAAGGCAAAATCAGCGACAGGTACGGGAAAATAACAGGTTTCACCGTCTTCAATCGGCTGAGTTAACAACTGGTCTGCCGGTTTGGCGGTAAATTTGACGTTCGCCAGCAGTTCAGGAATATCGATGTATTTAGGGGTCAGCCCAGCCCGCAGCACGTTATCCGAGTTTGCCATGACCTCCAGCGCCACGCCGTGCAGGTAAGCATGCGGCGTTTCGGCGTAAAGAAACATCGCTTGTCCCGGTTGCAGCGTGATGACATTGAGCAACAGCGGGGAAAAGAGCCCGCTGTCATTAGGGTACTCCTGAATGATGTTGCGCAGCGTTGCCCAGGGTTCACCCTGCTGTGAGGTGAGTGCGGCTTTTAACACCGCCAGGGCGCGATCTTTGATCTCTGCGCGCATACTCAATAAATTGGCAAACAGCATCGACAGGTTTTTGTCATCGGGCTGCTGTAAATACGCAGTGATGGACGGATGTGCGCTGGCCACGGGCTGCAATAGCGCCACGATATCGTCGTGCTCACGAAAACCGTTCATCGCCTGAAAAGGCGTTAAGGCAAACACCAACTCTGGCTTGTGGTTGGCATCTTTGTAATTGCGATGGGGCGCATCGAGCGGGATCGCGAGCGCGTTTTCCCTGGCAAATCCTTGCTCGGCGGCGGATTTGCTGGGGTGAACCTGAATCGAGAGCGGCTGCGCTGCACAAAGGACTTTAAACAGAAAAGGCAGTTCACCAAACTGTGCTGCAATCTCAGCTCCCAAGATCGCCGCTGGCGCATCGTTGATAACGTCACGTAAACGCTGCTCCTGACCCTGTTCGTTCACCACCCATGAACTGCTTTTGGGATGTGCACCCATCCAAAGCTCTGCCATCGGTAGATTGTCTTTATTCTCAATACCGTAGAGATCCGTCAATGCTGTTGTGCTTCCCCAGGCGTAGTGCTGGATGCTATTGCGCATTTTTTGCATGTTCACACTCGATTGTTATGTAATTTGTTAAGCTATGTGACTATAGAGGTTAATAAAAGCATTAAATATGAATACACTGCCTTTGCTTGCAGACGATGGCGCTTGATGTGCATGTTAATAGTTTCTCAATCGCGATGCCAGACAAGGCCATGATCCCCGTCCTTTTTAGGAATGTTAGGAGAAAAAACCAATGACGACACGTATCGAAAAAGATTCCATGGGCCCGATTGAGGTTCCCGCTACTAAGCTGTGGGGGGCTCAAACGCAGCGCTCTTTGGAGCATTTTCGTATCTCTGAGGAGAAGATGCCGCAAGCGCTGATTTTCGCCTTGGCGTTGACCAAACGTGCGGCCGCACAGGTCAATAATACACTCGGCCTGCTGCCGGATGACAAGAATGCGGCGATCATTGAGGCCGCCGATGAGGTGCTGGCCGAAAAACACCCCGGTGAGTTTCCACTGGCGATTTGGCAGACCGGCTCCGGCACGCAAAGTAACATGAACATGAACGAAGTGTTGGCCAACCGTGCCAGCGAAATACTGGGGGGAGAACGCGGTAATGCGCGTTTGGTACATCCCAATGATGATGTTAACAAAAGCCAAAGTTCGAACGATGTCTTCCCTACGGCAATGCATGTCGCTGCGGTTATCGCCCTCAACACTCATCTGTTGCCGGAGCTTGATGCGCTGTTGGCAACGTTACAGGCCAAAGCTGAGGCGTTTAGCGATATCGTTAAAATCGGGCGTACCCATTTGCAGGATGCGACGCCGCTGACGCTGGGGCAGGAGATTTCCGGTTGGGTGGCCATGTTGCAACATAACCGTAAGCACATCGAAAACAGCATCCCCCATTTGAGCGAACTGGCGCTCGGCGGCACGGCGGTGGGAACGGGCCTTAATACCCATCCTGAATATGCGGTTCGCGTCGCCAGCGCGCTGGCCGAATTGACCGGACAACCGTTTATTACCGCACCTAACAAATTTGAAACACTGGCAACCTGCGATGCACTGGTGCATGGCCACGGCGCGTTGAAAGGGCTGGCTGCGTCACTGATGAAAATCGCCAACGATGTGCGCTGGCTGGCATCGGGTCCGCGCTGCGGCATCGGCGAATTAAGCATCCCGGAAAACGAGCCGGGCAGTTCCATCATGCCGGGGAAAGTGAATCCGACCCAGTGTGAAGCGCTGACGATGCTGTGTTGCCAGGTGATGGGCAACGACGTGGCCGTGAATATGGGGGGCGCATCGGGGAACTTCGAGCTTAATGTCTATCGCCCCATGGTTATCCATAATTTCCTGCAATCGGTTCGTTTGCTGGCAGATGGTATGAAGAGCTTTGATGAGCATTGTGCCATTGGTATTGAACCTAACCGCGATCGTATCGAACAGTTGCTGAATGATTCTCTGATGTTGGTGACCGCGTTAAACACCCACATCGGTTACGATAAGGCCGCAGAGATTGCCAAGAAAGCGCATAAAGAGGGATTGACGCTCAAAGCGTCCGCACTAAAACTCGGTTATTTAACCGAGTCGCAGTTTGATGAGTGGGTGCGCCCGCAGGATATGGTAGGTAGCCTGCATATTGGATAACCGTTACGCGCTTTCATCCAGATAGAGGTGAAGGCGCGGAATCAACAGCCGCAGCGCTTTAGCCTTTGGCCTAAATTTGGGTTGAGTGCTGTCTGCCAGATAGTTTCCCAACTCACCCATCACGGGGACGCGTGACGGATCGCGGCACAGCACCAATAAGGGCGACGGGCAGGGGTGTTGTACCTGTTTTTGTGCGTCCTGATACCACACACGGGCGATCGGCTGCACTTTCACCGGTCGCTTTATCTTCAACACAGCGTCCTGTGGCAATTTTTTGATATCAAGAAGTTCCTGCGTTACCCGAGTGTGCCATGTGGCCTTTTCTGTCGGTGAAATTCCGCGGGTTGCCTGAAGGCTTTTCTCCAGCTTTTCTAATACCGCCTCGCGCGTCAGCGTATTCACAACGTGCTTATTGGCCCAGCCAAAGCGCACCGTGTCGGGTTCGGTTAACAGGGTGAGCGAGCGATAGGCACTCAGCGTGATCAATCCGGGCAGATGCGCGTGCACGAATTCAAACCGTTGCTCAGCAGCCAAACCGGATTCGCGGGTAATCAACTGCTCCAGCGTTGCTTTCAAGGCGTTAATTGTCTCGACAGATTGCCGGATATATTCGTATTCGGCCTCTGTTACCTGAAAACACAGCGCACCGGGTAAGCGAATAGCGGCTTTGCTACTCACTGTCTCGGCGTAATGATGAATAAACAAACGCTGAAAATGCGCCAACCCCGCCGCACAGGCTTCTTCACCTTGCAACGCTGTAACAGGGATCTGAGTGATGGGATCGTGCTCTTTCCCTTTTTCCACGGTGGGAAGGGTGAATACGCGCGCATTAAGCAGCGTAAGCGAAGCCAAACGCTGACGAAATTCTACAAGCTGCTGTTCCAGTGAGGAAAAGGTGTCGTGAAGGGCGGCAATCAGTTGATAGTGATCCATAACACCTCAGTGGCAATACGCCATTTTAGTTACAACATACTTATAATGTAATAGCATTATTCTCGGTCGGCAAGTGCGCGTTGGATGAGTCTTACAGAAAGGAAAAAGGCTTGGGCGACACATTCAAGATAAGCCGAACATGCCGTCCGATTATGCTACAGGTTACGCCGCAAATACAGGCTGACATAGAGCGCAATCAGCAGCAGCAGCCCGATAAACAACGCCACGCCCTGCCAGCCATAATGTGACCAGAACACGCCGCCGAGCGTACCCGCCAGGCTTGAACCAAGGTAGTAGCAAAACAGATACATCGATGAAGCCTGACCGCGCGCACGGCGTGCCCGTACGCCAATCCAACCGCTGGCAACGGCGTGTGCCGCAAAGAAACCGGCGGTAAACAGCATCATGCCGATAAAAATAAGCCACAATGCGCCAAAAGCTGTCAGTAATAACCCCGTAAGCATCAGTCCGACGGCGCCGGCCATCACCGTACCGCGTCCGTAGCGTGCTGTCATTGCGCCTGCACGCGGTGAACTGATACTGCCAGTGAGATACACCACCGAGAGCAAGCCAACAATGGCTTGGTTCAACGTGTAGGGTGGAGCCAGCAGCCGGTAGCCAATGTAGTTAAACAGGGTAACAAAGGCACCCATCAGTAAAAATCCCTGAAGGAACAGCCAGGGTAACCCAGCATCATGCCAATGAATCCTGGTGTTAATCAGCAATGATTTGGGCCGCAGCGAACCGGGCCGAAAATGGCGTGAGTCAGGCAAAATACGCCAAAACATCAACGCTGCAAACAGAGCAAGAACGCCCATAACGCCGATGGCAACGCGCCAGGGAAAATAATCAGTCAGCACCCCAGTGACTAAACGACCACTCATGCCACCGATAGAGTTCCCGCTAATGTATAACCCCATAGAGAAGGCCAGAAAGCTGGGATGAATCTCTTCACTGAGGTAACTCATGGCCACCGCTGCGACACCGCTTAGCGATAGCCCAATCAATGCGCGCATCAACAGCACGCCGTGCCAACTGGTCATAAAGGCGCAAACAAGCGTGCAAAATGCGGCCAGCAGCAGCGAAATCACCAT
Source organism: uncultured Symbiopectobacterium sp. (assembly GCA_964293225.1). Classification (GTDB taxonomy): domain Bacteria; phylum Pseudomonadota; class Gammaproteobacteria; order Enterobacterales; family Enterobacteriaceae; genus Symbiopectobacterium. The sequence continues at coordinate 24,187 of CAXYYB010000039.1, forward strand.
AACATTCTTGCGGCCCAGCGTGTCGGAAAGCGGGCCGGTAAACAATAGCCCCACCGCAAGCATCACCGTGGCAATCGATAGTGACAGGCTACTGGTGGCAGGCGAAATGCCAAAATCTTGCGATAGCACCGGTAAAATCGGTTGTACGCAATACAGCAAGGCAAAGGTCGCAAGCCCCGCGGAAAACAGTGCTAGCGTAACGCGAATAAATGCAGGCGTACCACGGGTGATATACGGTGATTTGGATGCGATGGGTATTTTACGGTTCAGAGGTTCTTCGCGTCGTTCGTCATCTGGCACGGTGACCGAATCAGATACTGAAGAAAGTGACGTACTCAAAACTATTCCTTGGCAACAGGGGGAAAGTAGCAAATTTATGCGGCATTCTGCGTGCGATGCAGTGCATCACGCGTAAGGGATCATAGAAGGGTAAAAATGTTTTGTATAATATATTAATAATACCAATTAATATTTTTAAGATATGATTCGTGAGGCTCTACCGTTAGCCTGAGGAGGCTTGCCATCAACATCGAACTGCGTCATCTCCGCTATTTCCTCGCTGTTGCCGAAGAGCTGCATTTTGGCCGTGCAGCAGAGAAGCTCAACATTTCACAGCCGCCGCTGAGCCAGCAGATTCAGGCATTAGAGGCGCAAATCGGCGCAACGCTGTTTGAGCGCAACAACCGCAATGTCAGGTTGACTCCGGCAGGCGAAGCGTTTCGTAAAGCGAGTTGGGGAATATTGCACCAGGTGGAGCAGGCGTCTGCACACGCCGCCAGGCTCCAACGTGGCGAAATCGGCGAGCTGCGGATTGGTTTTACCTCATCAGCACCTTTTATTCGTGCGGTTTCGCGCAGTTTGCTGCACTTTCGGCAACGTTATCCAGATGTTCATTTGCAAATGTTGGAGCTGAACACCAAACAGCAGATAGATCCATTGCTCAGCGGAAAGCTGGATATCGGTGTGATGCGCAATAATCCGCTGCCCGCGGATTTACAGCACCAATTACTGTTGCATGAAGCGTTGGTGGCGGTGGTGCATGAAACGCACCCGCTGGCAGGCCACCCCCATATCAGCGTGCGCCAATTGGCTAACGAACCCTTTGTGTTTTTTGCCCGGGAAGTGGGAACAGCGCTTTATGACGAAATCCTTCGTTTGCTGAAAAATTATGCCATTGACCCCTACATTACACAGGAAGTCGGGGAAGCGATGACCATTGTGGGATTAGTCTCGGCGGGGCTGGGCGTTTCAATTCTGCCAGCATCCTTTTTACGTATCTCCGTGGATGGCGTTAAATATGTACCGCTCAGCGAACCGGATGCCACCACGGAAGTGTGGCTGGTCACATCGCGTCGCGCGGCACTTAATCCTGCGGCAAACACGTTGATTTCATTTATGTTGGAACAGGATACGAGTAAATATGTGCACCCAATCACAAAATGAATCAAAGAGTTGACGCAATTCACTAAAAGCCCCACCATACCCGCAGTTTTTTTATTTTGCAGCGTGAAAAATACGCATTGATGCTAAGAACTTTCGCTGCAAATCACCTTATGCATCAGCGAACGCTCAGTGTGGCAATTCGTAGACAGTAGGAGCCGTTTTGTGATTGCGGATGGTCAACCCGGACATATCGATCAGATTAAACAAATGAACGCCGGTGCGGTATATCGGCTCATTGACCTGCACGGCCCTGTATCCCGCATTGAATTATCAAAACTGGCCCAATTGGCCCCAGCCAGTATCACTAAGATCGTGCGCGAACTCATGGAAGCGCATCTGGTGAAAGAGACCGAGTATCAGGATGTCGGCAGCCGCGGACGTCCTGCCATTGGATTATTGCTGGATACCGATGCCTGGCATTACCTTTCCGTCAGAATTGGTCGTGAAGAAATGACGTTGTCGCTGCGCGATCTCAGTAACTCGCTGGTCGTTGAGGATTGCGTCAACCTGCAAAGCGACCACCCTCAGCCATTGCTGGAACGTATTCTCCACGAAGTCGACCAGTTTTTTATTCGTTACCAGCACAAACTGGAGCGGCTAACGGCAATTGCCATTACGTCACCAGGTATGGTAGACGCGGTTGCTGGTGTTATTCACCGTATGCCATTTTATGCGGTTGAAGAGATGGCGTTAGGCCCGGCGTTAGAAAGTCGCACCGGATTACCGGTTTTCCTTCAGCACGATATTTATGCCTGGACCATGGCCGAAGCAATGTATGGTGCCGCGCGGGGTTCGTATAACGTTATCCAGATTGTTATCGATCACAATGTCGGCGCGGGAGTCATCACTGGCGGCCACTTACTCCATGCGGGCAGCCGTAATCTGGTGGAAATCGGCCACACGCAGGTCGATCCCTACGGTAAGCGCTGCTACTGCGGTAATAATGGCTGTCTGGAAACCGTTGCCAGCATAGAAAGCATGCTTGAATTGGCACAACAGCGCCTGAATGGTTCGATGAGTTCCTTACTGAACGGTTCGCCGCTCACCGTAGAAAATCTCTGCGATGCCGCGATGAGAGGGGACCAATTAGCCAAAGACATCATTAACGGGGTTGGCAGCAATGTAGGCCGTATCGCGGCTATCATGGTTAACCTGTTCAATCCTGACAAGATTCTGGTCGGATCGCCCTTAAACAAGGCCGCGAGTATTCTACATCCTGCGATCCTGGATTGTGTTCGACAACAATCCTTGCCTGCCTACAGCCACAATATACAGGTGGAATCTACCGCGTTTTATAATCAGGGCACGATGCCGGGCGCGGCGTTGGTCAAAGAGGCGTTGTATAACGGTTCACTGCTGGTGAAACTGCTGCAAGGCTGATGTGGTACAAAAATTTATAAAACGTTTCATGAATTACAAAACATTGCGCTAACGCAAGCCCTGCCTGAAGTACATCACCTAGACTTTCACCATTGGAAGCCTTTTTGCTGTGTTTTTTATTTTCAGGTGGGACCTCCGGAGCTTACATCCATGTTAACGCGTCTTTTTGTTACAGGTACCGATACTGCCGTGGGAAAAACGGTGGTATCGCGCGCATTATTGCAGTCGCTTGCTCAAAGCGGAAAGTCGGTGGTTGGTTATAAGCCGATTGCCAAGGGATGCGTGGAGACCGAAGAAGGGCTACGTAATAAAGATGCGTTACTGTTGCAAGAAGCATCAACGGTAGTGCTGCCTTATGACCATATCAACCCGATCGCACTGCGTGAAGACGAAATCAGCGCCAGTCAGCATGCAATTGACTACTGTGCCATGACGCAGGGTTTGCAACATCTTTGTGGTATGGCGGATATGGTCGTTGTTGAAGGCAGCGGTGGCTGGCGCACGCTAATGAATGATTTTCGGCCCTATTCAGAATGGGTTGTGCAAGAACAATTACCAGTTGTCTTGGTGGTTGGGATTAAACTCGGCTGTATCAGCCATGCGCTCCTGACAGCGCAAGCAATAATCAACGATGGCTTGCCTTTGTTAGGGTGGGTGGCGAACCGAATCAACCCTGGGTTGGCGAATTATGCCGATATTATTACGGCATTGCGCAAAAAAATCCCCGCACCGCAGTTAGGGGAACTTCCGTATTTACCCCGCGCAGAACAACGTGATTTATCCAGTTATATTAACCTCACATCTGTCCAATACTAATCCTCACTATAGAAATAATACACTGCAGTAAATACTGTGGTGTGTTATTTATGCCATTACGCTCCAGTTCACAACGTAGATTTTAGTTATAATTTGAAAGACATCTCACACTCTATCAGTTAAAAATGATCATCGTATTGTGTTGGATATTAAATAAATAAAACTTATTGCTGCATCCACTTGAGTATATGTAAACAACGCAAGCGCTAAAATCTCACTTTCATTTAAAAAGCAATTTCACGCGAAAGCCAATTGTAAAAAAGGTTATTAATGATACCAAGCATCGCAGACAGAAACTCAACACCAGTATTTTGTCAAAACGTCATACAGGAAATGACAAGTACAAAATCAACGAATAGAAAAATAAACCGTGTGACTAACACCAGTCATGATATTGCTACTATTGCCAGTGAAATTCCGGTTTCACATGAAAACAACGTGAACAAAGAGACTGGTCCGAAACATGGTTATCCATCTGGACCTCAACCCGAGAGCGATCGTGAAGATTGTCATCCAGAATCTACTAATTTTAATCAGTATATACAAGAATTCCACTACAATGCAGAGCGTCCCAGATCTCGAACGCTATCAAAAACGGCAAGTACCGAATGCTGTATAATAGATGTTCCAGAAGATGTGCATAACGAATCATGTACAGACCAAGCACATCGACACAGAAGTAATCTGCTAAATGTGTTATTACGTAATAGTTTGTCCGTTGGTATGCCTACGGCCTGGCGCGAATTTTTACGCAGGAAATTATTACCAGAACTGTTAAGTAAAGCCCCTGGTTCTGTAGCGCCAGTACTGGGGGTAATATCAATTATAACACCTGTAGCATTACAATTGGCAGGGTTGGTACGGGATTATCGTAATGGAACCGCAACAAAGAAGACAGTATGTGCACGTATTGCAATTATTCTATCGGAAACAATACCTGCAGCAGCATTGATAAGTACGGGCGGTTTATCCGCAGCGGCTCCAGCATTAGTTGCGGCATTATTTGGTTATGCTTTCCCCAGGGATGTTATACAATACTTTTTTAGACTAAAAAACACTAACAGTAGTGACATAAATATCAAGGCCACTGTTATATCTGCCATTGCTTATGGTGTTAATCAAACAGGCGTAGGTTTTGCTTCAGCTATTTTAGCTGAAAAATTAAAACCGTTCGTTGGCGAGGCATGTGCATATATTATCAGTCATACTTTGATAAATTTAATAGGAGAGACAACCGATGAAATTGTTAGCAATACAGTGAAAGCATATGTAGAGGAAAAACCCGCTTTAAAAATATCTGCTCATGTGCGAGCAAGAGAGGATGTGACAATGAATACAGCCGCTGACACAATATTAAATACTGCTGCCAGTCGTGGTGGCCTTTTTATGTCAGTTTATTCCGCCAGCTCAGCCGTAAATATTCAAGAAGCTAAGGCTAATATATTAGCAAGCTCAATACTGGCTATCAATTATATACCATTCTTTTATACTCACGCGCAGAAACAAAGAACATTGCCGCCAGATGTTGATATTGAACTCGGCCCGTTGCCTGCGTAGCACCCACTATACTGAACTCCAACAAACTGCCTGGCAGTAACGCCAGGCAATTAGCTGTTAAGCATCAAGGCGCTACAGCACGACCCGTACGGCGATCCAAACAACGGTTGCTGCTACCTTCCCAGTAGGCGTTCACATTGCTGCTGGTATTGCATTTCTCTTGCAAATCAATGGATTTGTCGAACTTGTCGAATTCTTTTTCTCTGCGGTTATTCACTTTGTTACGCAGTGAACGGGTGCTATCCCATTGCTCTTTGCTTTGACGCGCTGCTTCTTTAGAGAGCGCGCTATCGCCTGATTCCACAATGATGTGGCGGGTATCAGCGAGAGCATTAGCTTGCCATGTGCTAGCCAAAACGACCAACGACAGGGGGAACAATGCACGTCGCAAAAATTTGAGGGTTTGATGGTTCATGTTTCATCCTGACGAACTAAAGGGTGATGACCCGCGGTGTTTCCACAAACGCGCTGATTGCGCGGGTGTCAGCATCGCAACAGAAACACTATAGCATTCTTGTCTGCAATAACTCTATAACACCGTGCGCATCCTATGACCCCGACGGGGGTGATAAGTTTTATGCGTTGCGGTATACGCTCAACCCGGCATAGGATTGACTCACCGGCATCATCTCCAAGGTATTGATATTGACGTGTGCAGGCAGTGTTGCCACCCAGAACACGGCTTCAGCAACGTCCTCGGCGGTTAATGGCTGGGTGTTGTCGTAGGTTTTGGAAACCTTGTCCTCATTGCCTTTAAATCTAACCGATGAGAATTCGGTGCCACCAACCAATCCGGGCTCGATATTGGTGACGCGCACCTGTGTTCCGAACAGGTCAGCACGCAGGCCCAGGCTAAACTGACGCACAAACGCTTTGGTGGCACCATAAACGTTCCCGCCAGCATAGGGCCAGTTGCCTGCGGTAGAGCCGATATTGATCACGTGGCCCTGATTGCGCTTTACCATTTCAGGCAGCACGGCACGGGTCATGTAGACCAGCCCTTTGTTATTGGTATCGATCATCGTTTCCCAATCATCCAACTGGGTGTTATAAGCAGGCTCTAACCCAAGCGCCAACCCAGCGTTGTTGACCAGCACGTCAACATTGCGCCAATCGGCAGGCAGGCCGGCAATCGCGCTTTCAACTGATTGACGATCGCGCACGTCAAACGTCACGGTATACACTGATTCACCCAGCTCCGCCTTCAGTGCGTCCAGACGATCCTGACGTCGACCGCTGGCAATAACGCGGTGACCCGCCTGAATGAATTTACGTGTAATCGCTGTACCGAAACCCGCTGTTGCGCCAGTAACAAAAATAATCATGGTTGTCCTCACGTCTGATTCCATTAGTGCAAGCTCGTCATGATCCCGTCGGGAGCATGGAAGAATGTCAGAGATGACACCAGCTTACCGGAAAAAGGCATACAGTGACTACTGTTACGCAACAGCGTTATCGGCTTCAACCGCCTGATAAAGGCGTTCCAGTATGTCCGGGAAGGCCGACTGCACCCGGTTCCAACTTGGCACGAAAGGCTTATCGCCGGGGCTTTCACTGTATACGTGGCCGGATGCGGTAATCACATCTGAGAACAACTCAACCGCCAACTCTTCACCATGACGATCGAAAGCCAGGCCATTCATTTTTGCATCATGCTCGAAAGCATCAATCATATCCAATGCCGTGCGGTAATAGGTCGCTCGTAGCACGCGGAAGGCGTCAGTAGTAATGGCGACGCCCTGTATCGCCAGTTTGCGGTACAGGGCTTTGGTGATGTCCATGGCCATGCGCTGCAATCCCGCGTCGGGGTTATCCTCGGACATCGGCTGATGTTTATGGTCGTAATTATCGGCGATATCCACCTGACAAATGCGACTGGTCGCTGTGCCACGGTGAATTTCAGACAACACACCAATTTCTAGCCCCCAATCACTCGGAATACGCAAGTTGTTAAGCACGTGGGTGCGCATCGCAAATTCGCCGGACAAGGGGTAGCGGAAGCTGCGCATATAATCGAGATAGTCTGAATTGCCATAAACCTTTTGCAGCGACTTCAGGAGTGGAAAAACCAGGAGTCGACCGACACGCCCATTGAGTTTCTGATTGGCAACACGGGCGTAGTAACCTTTGCAAAAATCATAGTGAAAGTGCGGATTAGCAACCGGGTAGAGTAGGCGGGCCAACATCTCTCGATTATAAGTGACAATGTCACAATCGTGCAATGCAATGCAGGCGGTACGACGCGACGCCAGCGAGTAACCGATACAGAACCAAACGTTGCGCCCTTTACCTGGTTCTTCGGGCGACAGCGCTTTTGCTGCTAATTCCGCACTTAGCGCGGTAAGCCGTGGACCATCGTTCCAAAGAATTCGATGGCGCTGCGGCAAGCGAGAGAAAAAGGCTCGGGCGTATTCAAACTGTTCCCGATCGGCGCGATCTAATCCGATTACGATTTCTGTCAGATAATTGACCTGTGACAGTTCATCAATGATATGCGTTAACGCAGGGCCTTCCAGTTCGGAAAAGAGTGATGGCAGTATCAGGCCCATCGTGTTTTGACCGGAAAAAACCTGCAATTCGTACTCCAGTTCATCGGGATTTCTTCTGGTAAGATTATGAAAATTAGTAATTATCCCATCCTGATAGAATTCACTCATCGCATACCTCGCGTTTGTTATTGCGGGAAATGAAATGCTCCAGACCTTCACTCCATCCCGTTGGCCCGGTGTACTGCGTGAAATAGGCTTCGCCCCTGTAAGCATCGCCCAGTGTGATGTGCTGTTGGTTTTGACGCTTGATCACCACCGCATAATCGGTACTTTGCAACAAGGCAACATCATTGGGGCCATCCCCCAGGCTTAATGTAATGGGTACCATTCCGGTAACATGCTGATATTGTGTGCATAACCAACGGGCCGCGCGCCCTTTATTGATGTTTTTGCCCATCACATGATAGAAACGCCCCCCTTGTGTCAAGGCTAACCCGTGGCGACCCAACTGATGAATAAAGTGTTGCAACGCTGTGTCATCGTCGTGCCACTGCAATGGCTCCGAGGCTTGACGCTGGCGCGCGCGTTTAGCGTCGGCTAACGGCAAGCCGGTCAGCGTGGCAACGTCGGAATCAGTCAGTGTTGCAAATCCGCTGAAGTTAAAGGGGTGTTCCAGGCGAAGCCGTTCCAGCAGAGTGCAAATCTCAACGTATCCCATTGAAAAGCGCTTAGAAGGGTAATCAGCATGCGTGTGCCAGTGCTCGGGAAACATTACGCTGGCGCCGTTTTCAACAATAAAAGGACAGTGGTCCAGCCCCAATTCTCGGCGAATCAGAATGGTTTCGCTGGCCGTTTTACTGGTAGTGATGATGACGGGAATCGCGCGTTGTTTGAGGCGTCGCAGCCAGGGCGCGGCGGGTTGCCAGTCGTAGGTATCGTGATCCAGCAGTGAACCATCCAGATCGCTAAAAATGAGCATATTATCACTGCGCTCAGGCATATTGCGTCTCCTGTCATCAATACCGGAATCAACCACACCGGCAATGTGTTGGAGCAGGGCCAACCCACAAGCTGAGCCTACCGCGTCTCACAATGTGACGTGAGTCACATAATAAACTGTATGTACAAACGCGTGATAATGCAAAGCACATGTGCGCCAAGTCCTCCCTTTTCGGAATAACCCGCATTCTGTTGTGCGGTGTTCGCTATTGATTTGCATCGTTATCGTTAAATTAAAGTTAAATAATGAGTTGCCGATAGACTTAGTCACAGGGAGCTCGTCGCAATGGAATGTTGATTATAGGTAGGATCAACACCAGGAGAGCCATAATGGCCATACCCGTTATTAATAAAAAAACAATGAGTACCCGCGCGCAAATGTTATTGACCGGTGCGCTGACCATCGCTCTCGGTTTTACTGTGACGATTGGTGTTTTAAGTTGGCAATCGAGCCGTGAACAAAAATTTCTGGCAGAAAGCTACTTGCAGCAAATCGCGCAGAGTGAGGCGCTAAAAATTCAGCAAGAGCTTAACTATGCGCGAGATGTGGCCCATAACCTTGGGCACAGCCTGATAGCGCTTCCTGCCGCTGGCGTGCGAGATCGTGCAGTTGTTGATAAACTGATGGAGCAGGCGTTACGCGATAATTCCGATTACCTTTCTATTTCCGTGATTTTCGAACCAGACGCGTTCGATGGGCGGGATGCAGAGTTTGCCGGGCAACCCGGTCAGGCACCAAACGGTCGCTATGCCTGGTTTGTCGATCGCGATCAGGCTGGGAAATTCAACATGCATCCGCTGTTATCCTATGCGACGCCGGGACAGGGAGATTACTACCTGCTGCCGCAAAAAAGCCAAAAAGATACGCTGATTGAGCCCTATTCCTACGCCTACAACGGGGTTCCAACGCTATTGACCTCTGTGGCTGCACCCATTGTGTCACAGGGTAAATTGTGGGGCGTCGTAACCTCAGATATTTCTCTCGCGTCATTACAACAGCGCATTAATCAGATAAAACCCTGGGACGGCGGCGGTTATGCGATGTTGCTTTCCAGTGCTGGCAAAGTCATTTCCTATCCCGATAAAACGCAGACCAGTAAGGCCTGGCAGGGTGAAACCGACAATTACGCATCCGCAGTTCTACAACATCATGATGCCATTTTAGGGGAAGATGCCTTTGTCACCTGGCAACCGGTTACCATCGGTAACAGCGCTGAAAAATGGTATCTGGGGGTGGTTGCACCGGTTGACGCGGTCATGGAAGCTTCTCAGCGCCAGTTACGCAATACATTGATTCTAATGGTGCTCAGTATTCTTTTTGTCAGTGCGCTGCTCGGCATGGTGTTCAACCGTAAAGTGCTAAAACCGCTGGGTGGCGAGCCGCTCGAAGCAGCAACCATCGCCTTGTCCGTCGCGGAAGGACAACTGAGCAATACCATCACGGTACAGCCCAACGATCGCAAGAGCCTGTTTTATGCGCTGAATACCATGCAAACACAGTTACGGCAGGTCGTAGGGCAAATCAAAGATGCCAGCGGTGCGGTACGACAAGGCGCGGCAGAGATAGCCAGCGGCAATATCGATCTGGCCTCGCGTACCGAACAACAAGCTGCGGCCTTGGAACAAACGGCTGCCAGCATGGAGCAAATCACCGCCACGGTAAAACACAATGCCAACAATGCGTATCAGGCAACGGTGCTGACCGAAAATGCCACTAAAATTGCCCTTAAAGGGGAAGGGTTAGTGAGTCAGGTGGTGAAAACCATGGCAGAAATCGATGAAAGTGCCAGGAAAATCGGTGACATCACCACCATGATCAACAGTATCGCTTTCCAAACCAATATCCTGGCGCTGAACGCCGCTGTTGAAGCGGCACGGGCGGGTGAACAGGGAAGGGGATTTGCCGTTGTGGCTTCCGAAGTGCGCAATCTGGCACAACGTAGCGCCAGCGCGGTAAAAGATATCGCCACCCTGATAGAAGAATCCAGCCAGCGCGTGGGCAGTGGGGTTCAACTGGTGAATGATGCGGGTAAAACCATGCAGGAAATGACGCAGGCAGTCAGTTCGGTACAAAGTATCATTGGTGAAATTGCCACAGCATCCAACGGGCCTAACGGCGTCCCCGTACAGGGGTATTGGCAGACCATTCATAGGTGGCATTGGCATCAGGTTTGAATTTATTTTTCTTCTGCTCGGCGCGAGCCTGCTTAGCTGCCGCCTCCCGTTCTTTCATCAACTTATCGATATAATCGTCTTTAATACGGTTATTCTCTGCGTTGGTTAACGTACGACCTCGTTTTTTCCTTTCCTGATCCAGCAGCGTTTTGAGCTGTCGCTGCTCACTTTCTGTCATGTCTTTCTGTGTCAGTCTGGGCATAGGAAAGCATCTCGTTGTGGGTTAGAAAATCCATTGTAGAGCAAATTCGCTAATTCTCGATAATTTAAAATTCCAGTATATCCTTGTTACCCATCTTGATTGCGTAGGACAGCCCGTAAAGAATCTTTAAATCAAACATACAGTTTCATCCTTTCAATTGGTAATTAAACGGGTCATTAGCTGTAGAATTTTTGTTTTCTGAGCATGCAGAGAGCAATAAGTGCAATAGGTATAATAATAAGACATAATTCATCCTTTCTCATTGAAATCAAACTGATTGTCATCCTGATAGCGTCAGCACAAGAGTACGTCGATTCACAGGGATTGACCAGCTTGGAGCATCAGATTCCGCCTCCTTACCCACTGGTTCGCATAATGTATATTATGTTAAATTGCATTTGAAGGATACTCAATCCATAAGCACACCAGACTACCACCGAGCATATACGTCCCTTCTTTCTGACAGATGTTATGGCTACCGGCTATTCAATCCTTGCCCGGCACAATAAGAACATCAAGTCTGTTAGCCAGATCGAGCACATCGTCGTAAGTCGCGGGATCGTGAACTAGACTGAGTGACTCACCCGTCTGGCAAAATGACCCTGATGCAATCCGATCGCCAAATAGCATCATCGCACGTGCAGTGTCGTCCTGCCTCGATACCCATGCCAGGCCCTGCGCCGTCGAACTTTGCTGATAAAGCTAGGAGGCCAGAATGAGGCAGCGGCGTATTACTGGTTTCATCGTGCTCCGGTTGCTCCGGCGTCGCTGTTTCCTTGGCAGGAGGCTTAACCATGCTCTACCCCCTGCACTTCATCCCTAGCCGCGGCAAGCACCTGCTCAGGTTGCATATCCAACATGTCCTGTGGCCGTTTCCCGCCCAGAAAGCTGTTGGCCGACAAAAACCAGAACGCCATCCCCCAACCATCTTTATGGTCGTCAAACACCTCGATCACATGAGCCAGTGATTTCAGTGGTCGAAAGCCCTCATCCTTGTTCAGACCATAAGTCGGGAAGTAATCAACACCATTATGGTGGATGACAAAGATGCGGCCGGCCTTCTTCCATTTATTCGGCTGCGCACTCGGGTTGGCGGTGCTTAACTGCGCCAGCTCTGTCAGTTCGGCAGCAGTCAGCCAGTCACCACTTTCCAGCACGGCCTTGCGTGCTTTAACCAGCATCGCCACTTCTTTGATAATGACGGGTGATGCTGGTGTAGGTGGCACCAGCGCCTCTGCCAGGCGCTCCAGCGTTGCACGACTTTGATGCTGCTGAAACACGCCTAACATGGACGATGCCATATTTGACAGATTTTCAATCAGAACCTTTGTCTCGCGATGATTCTGGTGCTCAAAAGTAACAACCAGCACTTGCTTGGCATGGGACTTGTCGAGATTGTCTATTGTAATGCTGTGAGAATTTGCATCGCCGCTTTGACGCGAGCCGTATTGGGATAGTTTTTATTCGCCAACATCACGATCCCCACCTGCTTTTCAGGAATGAAGGCAACATAAGCGCCGAAACCACCAGTAGCACCGGTTTTATGGACCCAAGACGCAGCCACAGGTGGCTTAGGCTGATTATCGATGACCTTTTGCGGGCTTAAAGCTACGGCGTTATCACTGCCAGCGATTATCTTATCGCCTGCCCTGGCCAATCGAGCATTTCCCAGCCCAGCCCTTGATAAAGGGCGTCCGTGCGGTAGTAGCGTGTCTGTGCGATATGAATGCCTTTTTGCACTAGGCGATCGGTGATCCGGTCAGGATTCATATTGGCCTGCATCCACGTTAACATATCCTCAGACGTTGACTTTACACCATAAGCTTCTGCATCCAAGGCACCGGAAGAAACCCGGTACGGTTTGCCGTGCACCAACACAGCCACAGCCATACCGGGGATGTCCTGTTCTTTGAGTAAAGGCTCAATGGCTTCATTAACTGTTTGTGTTACATTTGGAGCGGCTAATGCCATGCTAGAAAAGCATAGACACAGCGTGGCGTTAACCAAAATAGCAGGAGAGACAGTTTTCATAAAAGATCTCATAAGTAGTTGGCACATCGACGCTTTTTATAACGCCGCATCATAACGTGGAATGATGAGTATAACGCCTATTTTATTAACGAAATCAGAACCCTTCTATTCTCAACGTTTTCGCTTGCCCTTGATAGGATCTTTTCAATCCTTTCTACTTCACGGAGAGTATTCTATTCATGAATATTCTTATTTACTCAATACCGTTCGGAAAACGCTCCCACTCATGAAAATTTAGAGTAAATGACCGTTAAATTAATAATTAATAAATCATCATTTTTCACCCGGACTTCTTCCTGCATGTTTATTGCCTATCGGTTTATTTTATCAATACGGATTCTACTATATTCTTAGCCGAGTCATAAATGCAATTCATCTAAATATGGAATTGTTTTTTCAACCTTTTGATATATTACATTAATACACCGTTGCCTTTGCACGGTTGGGATTGCTTTTGTCTGCGGAGTTGTTGACGTTAATGTTATTTTTCTCGGAGAGATATAATGAAATTAAAGTTAGTTACGTTGGCAATGGCTTCATTGGTCACACTCAACGCACATGCTACTGCCATTGATTATCAGCATGAATTTAAAGATTCATCAAACGGAGAGCACAATGATAGCATTAAGTTTTCCACGATGTTTGAGCAAGGATTTGGGCTATCAGCAGAAGCACGCGGGGCTCAGCATGCCAATGATAAATCAGAAAAAAGCCCTTTTAGCGAACGGGTCAGTAGCGGTACGGAAGTCATCGCCAGCTACACGCATGATGTGAACAAGACCTTCTCGTTGGAACCTGGGTTTTCATTGGAGTCGACTGCTGACTACAATAGCTATCGCCCTTATCTGCGTGGCAAGATAAATATTACTGATGACTTCTCCTTATCACTGACCTATCGCCCTTATTATAAACGGATCAGTAAAAACATTGGAACCCAGAAACAAACGGCTGAAAAAGGGTATAATTTAACGTCGACGATGGCGTATAAGTTTCTTAATGACTATATGTTTGAATATGAACTGGATTATCAAAATTCCAACGAGAAAAAAGATAATCCGTCAGAAAACAAGAAATATACGTTTAGTCATGATTTTAAATTGAGCTATCAATGGGATAAAAATTGGCGCCCTTATCTTGCTGTCGGTAATGTTCCTGCGGTAGACCAAGGGAATCAGCGACAAACGCGCTATCGGATCGGGATTCAATATAGTTTCTGATATATTATGGGCGTAAAAAAGCCGACAACAGAAATGCTGCCGGCTTTTATGTTTATATCGCTACGCGTTTAATAACTGCAACGCGCACGCTTTCACACTTTCCAGCAGAATTTTAACATCGGCCAGGCAAACGGTAGGATTCAGCAAGGTCATTTTCAAGCAGGTCACCCCATCGGCTTCGGTAACTCCCACATTTGCACTGCCAGACGCGAGCAGTGCGTCACCAATGCGTTGGTTTAGCAAGGCGACAGTTGCCGCGTCGCCAGATTCCGGGCGAAAACGGAACAGAACGCTGGCCAGTTGTGGTTGCATCACCAACTCAAGATGCGGCTGCTCAGTCACAAACTGCGCAACCTGTTGTGCCAGCGTTACGCCATTATCAATGATTTCGGCGTACTGCTTTTTACCCAATGCCTCAAGACCCATCCACAATTTCAGCGCATCGAAACGGCGTGTGGTTTGCAGCGATTTAGACACCAGATTCGGCACGCCCTGCTCTTCATCAAAGCCTGAATTGAGGTAAGCCGCCTGATAGCGCATCAGTTCATAATGACGAGCATCTTTCAGCAAAAATGCGCCACAGCTGATGGTCTGGAAAAATTGTTTGTGGAAATCCAATGTAACGGAATCAGCCAACTCAAGGCCATCCAGATAGTGGCGATATTTCTCAGAAAGCAACAGCGCGCCGCCCCATGCTGCGTCAACGTGCAACCAGATATTTTGTTCGGCCGCCATAGCTGCAATCTCAGCTAAGGGGTCAATGGCACCGGCATCGGTGGTTCCGGCCGTCGCAACAATGGCCAACACTTGCTCACCATTGGCCGCGGCCTGTGCCAATTTTGCGGCCAAATCGCTGAGATCCATGCGCGAGAACGCATCCGTTTTTACCAGCGTAACGGATTGATATCCCAGTCCCATCAGAGCCATGTTTTTTTGCACGGAGAAATGGGCGCTTTCGGAACACAGTACTTTGATTTTGCTCAGATCGCCTGTTAAACCGTGTTGCTGAACGGAATGTCCCTGACGTGCAAAAAAAGCATCCCGCGCCAGCATCAATCCCATCAGGTTGCTTTGAGTTCCACCGCTGGTGAATACGCCAGCATCACCCGCGGTGTAACCGACTTGCTGGCGTAACCATGCGATCAGCTTCATCTCAATGATGGTCGCTGAAGGGCTCTGATCCCAGGAGTCCATGCTTTGGTTGGTGGCGTTAATCAGCACTTCTGCCGCCTGACTGATCACCAGACTCGGGCAATGCAAGTGGGCAACACATTGCGCGTGATGCACGGACAAACTGTCTTTAAGAAAGTATTCAACAGCGCGCTCGATGGCAGCCTGATTGCCCAGTCCCTGATCGGTAAAGGACAAATCAATACGTTCACGCAGTTGCGCAACGGTCTTGCCTTGATACATCTCAGGCTGCTGTAACCATGCGACAACAGCCTGAGTGCTCTGCTCGATAGCGTCCTGATAGGCGGCGATGCTTTGCGCCGAACCTGACAGAATAGGATTTATATCAGACATTTGATGGCTCACTCCGGTGAAACAGGCTTGACGCCAGCGCTCAGCAATGCACTTTCGAATTTATCGAGGAAAATGCCCAACTCGGCATTGGTGATGAGCAATGAAGGCAACAGACGCAATACGCAACCGTTGCGCCCACCCCTTTCAAGGATCAGACCCGCCTCAAAACATTTTTTCTGCAACAGTGCAGAAAGTTCACCGTCAGCCGGGAAGCATCCCATCTGATCCTGCGCTTCATGAGGTTTTACGATCTCAATACCGATCATTAGACCAAGACCGCGCACATGACCTATCACCGGGTAGCGTTTTTGCAGTTCGGCCAGCTTGGCTTTCAGCCATTCACCCTGGTCCGCAACTTTATCTGCAATCCGATCGTCTTTGAGGATTTTGAGTGTAGTCAAACCGGTGGCCATCGCCAACTGGTTGCCACGGAAAGTGCCGGTGTGGTGACCCGGTGCCCAGGCATCGAACTGTTTTTTGATACCAAGCACTGCCAGCGGTAGACCGCCACCCACTGCTTTAGACATGACGATGATATCGGGTTCAATACCTGAGTGTTCGAACGCAAACAGCTTACCGGTACGGGCAAACCCGGCCTGTACTTCATCGATAATCAGGACAATGCCATGTTCCTGAGTCACTTTGCGAATGCGTTGCAACCATTCAGCGGGTGCTGGGTTGACGCCTCCTTCCCCTTGAACGGCTTCAAGGATCACCGCAGCAGGTTTACGTACCCCGCTTTCGACATCGTTGATCAGATTTTCAAAATAGTAAGTCAGCGCTTTAACACCAGCCTCACCGCCGATACCCAGTGGGCAACGGTACTGGTTCGGGTAAGGCATAAATTGCACTTCAGGCATCATGCCATCGACAGCTTCTTTGGGGGACAGGTTACCTGTGACCGCGAGCGCGCCGTGGGTCATACCGTGATAGCCCCCGGAAAAACTGATCACGCCAGAACGACCGGTCACTTTTTTGGCCAGTTTTAGCGCGGCCTCAACGGCATCGGCACCGGAAGGCCCGGTAAACTGCAAGCAATATTCTTTGCCTTGACCTGGTAGCAATGACAGCAGATAAGAGGAAAACTCATCTTTTAACGGCGTGGTCAGGTCAAGGGTATGTAACGGTAAGCCACTGGTAATGACACTTTGAATGCTTTGAAGCACATCGGGATGATTATGACCAAGTGCCAGAGTTCCGGCACCGGCAAGGCAGTCAAGATATTGATTATTCTCAACATCAGTAATCCAAACGCCCTGCGCTTTGGCAATGGCCAAGGGCAATTTGCGTGGATAGCTCCTGACATTAGATTCAAATTCGGCTTGTCTTGCTAAAAAGGTTTCATTGCGTTGCGGTAATGAATTAGCACTCAAAGTATCAATACGGACTTTATCCGTCATCATATCACTCCTACAACCGGGGGTATGGTTAACGCCGGGTTGAATAATGGTTTAAAGGGCTTGGCTGGTAAAAAGCGCGGCTAATATATGTTGTTTGAGCAATGGACTCAATATTTTATTTTGCAGGATTAATCGTCTTGTATCTCACTGAAACAAAAAGGAAAAATCACGACACCCATGCCTGTATTCATCCTTTTATCTGTGAATAGCCTTTTGACTGCTAAATTTGTTGCAACTTGTTACCCTAAAGTCGGGTCTCGATGTATCCTTAACATGTTGGGTTCTACGAGTATCATGTCACGCGCGTCACAGCAGTCACACTCGGGTCCTGATGCTATGCGCCGTTGATGCGATCTGGTTTGGTAAAGGATCTCCTTGCATTGCCGATAATATAGAAATATCGATATTTTGAAGAATATTAATGACCTGCCCCCAGTATTAGATACAACGATCAGTTAGTAATGTCGGTTTGTTTA
>CAXYYB010000040.1:0-40129 GCA_964293225.1 uncultured Symbiopectobacterium sp.
CCGAAGGACACTAACACCTGAAGCTAGCGCGTCTACCAATTCCGCCACCTTCGCAACGCCGTTACACGATCTGCATCGTGTCACCACGGGGGCGAATTCTAGAGATTTTCTCAACAACGTCAATGATTATTTCCGCTCTGGCGCTGGGTTTGCTGCAAAAATCGTCATATTGACCTTATAAGGGACGCGCAAAGCACTCCCGCAGCCAATCGATAAACACGCTGACGCGCGGCGCCAGGAAATGCCCGGCAGGGTACATGATATACAACGGCATATCCGGTGGCGGCATCTCAGGCAGAACCTCCACCAGCTCACCGCTTTCCAGCCAGTGCCGCACACCATAGCGCGGAGACTGGATCAGCCCCAACCCGGCACGACACGCCGCCACATAGACATCCGCCCCGCTGACATCAATCTGACTGTGTAGGGTACGCTGCTCACACACCCCCTGCGACATAAAATCCAGCGGGTAGTGGCGAGTCGTGCGCTGAGAGAAATACCCCACCGCCTGATGTGTGGCTAAATCATCCAGTGTTTGCGGCATACCATAGCGCTCAATGTAGGCTGCCGACGCGCAGGTTACCTGCTCCAATGCAGGCAGATGGCGCGCAATTAACGATTCATCTTCCACCTGCCAAGCACGTAGCACGCAGTCTACCCCCTCACGCAGCACATCGATCGCTGCATCATTGGCGCTCAGGCACAGCGTAATCTCCGGGTAGCGCTGATAAAACTGCGGCAGCGCGGGAATCACAATCTCACGCGCCAGCGAGTGTGGCATATCGACGCGAATGCGCCCGGAAGGACGCAATTTCTGGCGTGAGAACAGCGTATCCGTTTCGTCTATTTCCGCCAGCAACCGCAGGCAACGCTGGTAGTAAATCTGTCCTTCCGCCGTCACCTGTACCTGACGCGTAGTGCGCAGCAACAGCCGCACACCAAGGCGAGCCTCGAGCCGTTTGATCGTATGGCTGACGGTGGCGCGCGGTAAATTCAGCTTTTCGGCTGCCCGACTGAAATTGCCCAGTTCGATAATCCGCACAAAGGTGCGCATTGCCTGAATATGGTCCATCCGCATCCTAATTGTTGGTGATTTCTGAACAGTGTTGCACATTATCCGCCATTTATCTTTATTACATGAACAATCACACTGCTTCCATCTTACGAGCGAGGGAGAACACACGATGCAACAACGTCAACTTGGCAAAACGGGGCCGCTGGTTTCCAGCATCGGGCTTGGCTGCATGGGCATGAGCGATTTTTACTCGACCGCGCAGGATGAAAAAGAAGCCATCGCCACGCTGCACCGCGCGCTGGAACTGGGCGTCACACTGCTGGACACCGCCGATATGTACGGCCCACACACCAATGAAGCGTTAGTCGGGCGAGCCATCAAAGGCAAACGCCAGCAGGTGGTGCTTGCCACCAAGTTCGGGATCATGCGCGATCCAAGCAACCCGCATGCACGCGGTGTCTGTGGTCGCCCGGATTACGTGCGTCAGGCGGTCGAAGGCAGCCTGAAGCGTCTCGGTGTCGATGAGATCGATCTTTACTATCAGCACCGCGTCGATCCGAGCGTACCGATCGAAGAAACCGTCGGCGCATTGAGCGATTTGGTAACCGCCGGCAAGATCCGCTATATCGGACTAAGTGAAGCGCCAGTGTCACTGCTGGAACGCGCGCACCGCGAACACCCGATTACCGCGCTGCAAACGGAGTATTCTCTCTGGACGCGCGACGTGGAAGCCGAGATCCTCCCGGCGTGCCGCCGGTTAGGCATTGGCTTTGTCCCCTATAGCCCGCTCGGTCGTGGCTTTTTGAGCGGTACATTACGCAGCCCGGAAGATTTGGCACCGGATGATTTCCGCCGTACCAATCCGCGCTTTATGGGGGAGAATTTTGCCAAAAACCTGGCGCTGGTTGAGCAAGTAGAAAAACTGGCGCAAGCAAAAGGCGTGACCCCTTCGCAGTTGGCGCTGGCATGGGTATTGGCGCAGGGTGATGATATCGTGCCGATTCCGGGCACCAAACGCCGTCGCTATCTGGAAGAGAATATCGCCGCACTGGATGTTCAACTAACGCAAGAGGAACTGGCAGCCATTGAAGCCATCTTCCCCTTCGCCGCAGCAGCGGGCGATCGCTACAGCACGGAGAGCATGGCCACCATTAATAATCTACGCTAACAGCAAGTTACACTAAACACAAAGAGCAAGATGGCGTGCCTCGGTGTATCACCGAGGCACGCACACGGTTAGCGCGCAGCCGGTTTGGCATGCTTACTGGCACGCGTTAATGTGGCCTGATACACCTTGAAGCGTCCGGTTTGCGCCAGCACTTCATGGTTGCCAAATGTGGCATCCAGTAATGCCGGATAAGGCAGGAAGGCGTTAGCGACAATGCGTAACTGCCCGCCAATATTCAGGTGCTTAGGTGCTTCACGAATCAGACGATCGGCCGCACTCAGGCTGGTTTGCAAGCCGTCATGAAACGGCGGGTTAGAGACGATCAGGTCAAAACGCCCGGCGATATCCGAGTAGACGTCGCTAGCAATTACATCGCCTTCCAATTCATTTAACGTCAGCGTGGCACGGCTGGTCAGCAACGCCGCCGCATTAACATCACTCAGCGTCAAACGCAGTTTAGGCGACTGTTTTGCCAACACCGCTGCCACTACGCCACTGCCGCTGGCGATATCCAGCACTTTTCCTTTCATGTGCGGCGCGAAGGTAGATAACAGCAGCGCGCTGCCGACATCGAGACCATCACGGCTAAACACACCCGGCAACGTCGCGATCGGCACATCCTCAACGTAATAGCTGTCTTTCCAGTCATCAAGGTTAAATTCAGCACAAGCCTCTACTCGTCCATGATACAGCCCACAGCGCCGCGCGCTGTCAATCTTGGTTAATGGTGCGAAGTCTTCGAGAATGGCTTCCGCGCTGCGGACACCGCTGCGGTTCTCGCCCACCACAAAAATCTCGCTGCCAACGGCAAGATGCGATAACAGGTTGGCGAGCTGGAACTGCGCTTCCTGTTTGCTCTTCGGCCAGTAGTAAATCAGGGTATCGCAGGCGGCCACCTGCTCAGCATCCACCAGTAAACCAAACTGTGCGTTGTCGCCCATGGCTTTGTTCAGCGGCAGCCAATGGTGGTATTGCGTGAGATGCACATGCACCTCCGCCGCGTCAAACTGCGCTGGTAACGTGTCTTGAATGTCGCCGGCAAACAGCACTCGGCGTGAAATAAATTCGTCACTGTGGCGCAGTATCACTTCACTGGCGGGGGTTAATGCTGACATCAGGTGTTCGCTCCTCAAAAATAGAACGGCGATTATACCCTAAATTCTCCCGGTTGCAGGGGCGCTTTATTGGCGCATCCGTATCAGGTTTGTTAGCATAGCACTGCTATCATGGCGAACCGAGCACGGGATATCATGGCACCAAGACGCGATTGGCTTTTACAACAGATGGGGATTACGCAGTGGACGCTACGTCGCCCCACGGTGTTGCAGGGCGAGATTGCCGTTACCCTGCCCGCACAAACGCGTCTGGTGATTGTGGCCGCCCCGCTTCCTGCCCCTCATGACCCGCTGATTAGCGATGTGTTGCACAGTTTGTCACTGCGCCCGGAACAGGTTTATCCGCTCACCCCGGAGCAGATTGCCATGCTGCCCGCCTCGACGCACTGCCATACCTGGTGTATGGGCGTTGATGTGCCGCCCGCCTGGACAGGGGTGCAATTGAGCAGCCCGGCGCTGGACGCGCTTTACGCCAGCCCCAGAGCCAAACGCGCCCTGTGGCAGCAAATCAGTGAACATCTTCCCTTGCTGGCAGCGTCAGAGCCGCATTAATTCAGGTTGTTTATCATGCACGTTATTTCTCCCCTCACCGCCCACGATTTGCCTGCCGCCTTTGTTATTGAAAAGGCAAGCCACGCGTTTCCGTGGACGGAAAGCACCTTTACCAGTAATCAGGGCGAACGCTATCTGAACCTGAAATTAACGTGCGGCGATACGCTGGTGGCGTTTGCCATTACCCAGGTGGTGCTGGATGAGGCAACGTTGTTCAATATTGCCGTGCATCCCTCACACCAGCGGCAAGGCCACGGTCGGTATCTGCTGGAACAACTGATTGAAACGCTGGAGACGCGCGGCATTACCACGCTGTGGCTGGAAGTGCGTGCCTCCAACGCCAACGCTATCGCGCTGTATGAACAGTTAGGGTTTAACGAAGTGTCACTGCGGCGCAACTATTACCCGGCGACCAACGGGCGCGAAGATGCGGTGATCATGGCATTACCGTTGTAAATCATAACGCGCCTGCGCCACAACATCATGGCAACAGGCGCGGTCAGTATTAGAAATCCACGGATACCGAGAGTTTCAGCGAGCGCGGATCGCCCTGCGTTACATATGTGCCAGTATCATCCACCGATGCCCAATATTTTTCATTGGTAACGTTCTCGACGTTAGCACGCCATACCAAGGTGTGATCGTTCATCGGCGTACTGTAACGCACGCCCAGATCCAACCGCGTCCACGGCTTCAGTTTTAACGTATTGGCTTCGTTGGCGTATTGTGAACCGTAACGCAATACGGTACCAGACAGCGTCAAGCCTTCCACCGAAGGCACATCGTATTCACTACCAAACACCAGTTGGTAACCGGGTGTACCCACCACATCATTGCCATTATTGGCGCCTGCGCGCGTTTTGGTCAGGGTGGCGTCCAGCAAGGTGGCGCTGCCGTTAAGGCGCAGGCCGTACATCGGCTCGCCAAACACATTCAGTTCCACGCCGCGATTGCGCTGTTCGCCGTTCAGGCCGTAAAGTTTAGTGTTGTCGTCAATAGCGCCATTGGGCCGTTTGATCTCGTAAACCGCCAGCGAGCCGCCGACACGCTGATAATCAAATTTAATCCCGACTTCATTCTGCTTGGCAACGTAGATACCTGAAATCTGTCCCGCGTTTAACACGCCACTCGACGGTGCTTTCGTCCCCGGTTGCAATGCCTCAATATGGTTGGCATACAGCGAAACGTGTTCCCAAGGTTTTACCACCACGCCGTATACCGGACTCACCTTGGTGCGATCGAAACGTCCTCCGGTGCCGCTTTCAATACCCGAGTATTCATAATTGCGAACCAGGATCTCCTGACGACGCAGCCCAGCGGTAAAGCGCACGCTGTCATCTAATATCGAGAGCGTATCAGACAGCGCCAGCCCCCAGTTTTGCATACGGTTGCGTATTTTCGGGGAGTCCATGTCTCCCTTACTGCTGGTCGTCGCAGGGAAATCCACCACTGGGGTGTTATAGATATTGGTGGCGTAGTCATACTTGGACATGGTGTACGCCACTTTGGTCTTAGTATAGATACCCGAATAACCTAGGTTGACTTCATGCTTGACCGGGCCGGTATCAAAATTGCCGCGAATACCTGCCAGCGATGAGGTGTTCTGCGCGATATACGCCGTGCTTAAACGTCCCAGCGTGGCGCTGCCGTCACCGGCCAGTGTCAATTTCGGCGTGCTGTAATTGCCTATCTCTTCGGTGTTGCTGAGACCAAGGCCGGAATAGAGCGTCCAATGATTATCCAGATCGTACTCACCGCGCAGCATCCCGAAGCGTGATTTCATATCGGTATAGACCCAGCGCTGGCTGTAGTTGTGGGTATTGGTTGGCGGTTCAGGGATGGCTTGTAACCCGGTAGCCGAAACGTTAATCCCCAAACGCCCACCATGCAGATACTGGTGCTGGTAGCCCGCATCCAGCGAGGAACGGAAACGATCGCCACGATAATCCAGTCCGACAGCGGCCAGCGACACCCGCTCGCGCTGATCGTCAATCGCGGCTTCGCCTTCGCGGTGCAGCAGGTTAACGCGCACACCAAAACGGTTATCATCGCCAAAACGTCGCCCAACATCGAGCGCGCCGCCAACCTGTGAGGAAGAGGTGTAGTCGATCGTGGCGCGCGTTAGCGGCACATCATCAGCGTGTTTGGGCTCTACGTTCACCGCGCCGCCCACGCCGCTGCCACCGGCGGAAACACCGTTAAGAAACGCGTTGGACCCTTTCAGGATTTCAACCCGGTCAATCATATTGGTGGAGACAATCTGACGCGGCATCACGCCAAACAGGCCGCCCATGGTGATGTCATCGCCGTCCAGTTTGAAGCCGCGAATACGGTAGGCTTCCGCAAAGTTGCCGTAGCCGCGCACGCTTTGCACCGAGGCATCGTTCTTAACCACATCGCCCAGGGTTTGCGCCTGCTGCGATTCAATCATTCGGCTGGTATAGCTGACGACATTGAACGGCACATCACGCGCGTTTTGCTGACCGAGGAAACCGACACGTCCGCCGTTGGCAATCTGTCCATCCAGATAAGCCGGTACCAACTGATCGCCACCGGCACGGAAGTTATCTTCCGGTTTGGCAATCACCGTCATGGTGTCTTTGCTGTTTACGCTATCGGTTGGAGAGGCCGGTTGTGCTGCCGTGTTTACCGCCACTGACGCGGTGTCCTGTGCCAGAATTGGCAATGCTAATGTGCCACAAAATGCCCCGATGAGCACCGCAAGCCGGGTTGGCTTACGTGCTATATGAATTAACGCTGTCATGTTTATCCCTTGATTGCAAATGTAAATCATTATTATTCTGCTTCGCAATTATGCGAATTCGATTGACAAATGCAAGCGGCGATACGGTTTACTTCTTGCTCTCAGGCAGAATGTTGCCGACGTAACAGCAGGATAAAATACGGTGCCCCCAGGAATGTCGCTAACAGACCGGCGGGAATTTGATAAGGAAAAATCACTACGCGCCCCAGCCAGTCGGCGATCAGCATCAGCATGCCGCCAAGCAGTGAAGCGATAACGATCTGTTGCAATGCGCGACGAAACCCAAGAAAACGGGCAAGGTGGGGAGCCATCAAACCCACAAAACTCAGCGGACCGATCACCAATGTCGCGGTCGCAACCAGCCCTGCCGCCAGCAGTAAAATCAACAGACGCGCAGGGCGCAGCGCAACCCCCACGGACTGGGCCACGCTTGCGCCCAACGGCATGATGGCAATCCAGCGGCGTAGCAATGGGGTGGTACTCAGTAGTACCAGCGCAATAACGGCCGAGAGATACGCCTGCTGCGGGCTGACCTTGTAGGTGGAACCCGCCAACCACGCTAATAGCGCGCCGGTGCGCGGATCGCCACTCGCCAGAATAAAGGTCAGCAGGGTAGAAAATACGGTGCTCAGAGCAATCCCCACCAACAGAAGACGGCTGGAAGAGTAACCGCCGCGATTCGCCAGCAGCATAATCAGCAGCAGCGTGCCTCCCGCACCGGCACTGCCGGCCAGCCAACGCCACGATGACACATCCCCCGGAACCAATAACAGCAGCAGAACCACGCCAAAAGCGGCCCCCGAGGTGACCCCCAATACTTCCGGGCTGGCCATCGGATTTCCCGTCAACTTCTGCATCAAGGCGCCCGCGACAGCGAGCATCGCACCCGCCGAAAGCGCGGCAACCACGCGCGGCCAGCGCCATTGCCACATCTCATACAACGACCAGTACCAGCCGTTTTGATCCTGCCCGCTGCCCAACGCGACCAGCAACAGAAACAGCAGCAACGCCGCGTAGAGGGTCAATAGCGGCGTGCTCAGCGCGCGTTCACGCACCGATTGACGAACGGTGTCCACCGAAGGCACATTCACATGGCGCAGATGAGGCAGTAGCCACAACATGACCGGCGCGCCCACCAGCGCGGTCGCAACCCCTGTAGGCACTTCGCGCCAGTAGCGGGCCAGCAGAATAATGCACTGATCGCTGATAACCAGCAGCAATGCCCCCACCAACATCGCCACCGTAAGCTGCGGCCCTAAGCGTCTGGCACCCAACATGCGCACCAAAAGTGGAGCAAACAGACCAATAAAACCGATAACACCCGCTACGCTCACCAGCATGGCGCTTAGCACCATGGCGATACCCAACCCGGTAATACGCGCCACTGTCAGGTTTACCCCCAGACTGCGGATCACGGCATCATCCAATGACAACATTGCTAAAGGCCGGATCATCAGTAACACGATAACCAAGCCGATCAGCATCCGAGGCCAAAGGAACGACACGGCGCTCCAGTCATACTGATTAAGCATACCGCTGCCCCACAGGAACAGGTTTTGCAAACGTTCATGGTTGAACAGCGTCAGTAAGCTTTTCACCGCACCACAATACAACCCCACCACCAACCCAGCGAGAATCAGGGTAATGGGCGACATGCGCCGCCCCGATGCCACCCCAAACACAATGGCACCCGCGACGATAGCCCCGACAATAGTCGCCAACTGTCGCGTTGTCTCCCCGCCTGGCAAGGCCCACAGCGTTGCCAAGGCCAACCCTAATTGTGCGCCCGCGGAGACACCGAGCGTCGCAGGCTCCGCCAACGGGTTACGCAAAATTTGCTGAAACAATACGCCAACCAGCCCCAGCGAGGCACCGACCAACAGCGACAGCACCGTCCGGGGCAGCAGGCTGAAATGAAACAGCATCTGGTTGGCATCTTGCCCATCCGGGCTCCACACGCTGTGCCACCAGAGGTGTGCCGGTACCAGTTGACTAAAATTCACGCCAGCGAGCCCAATCGCCACCAATGCCAGCGCAGATAACCACAGCAGGCCAAAAGTTCTCATGCCTTCGACTCCAACGCCTGCACCAGAAGCCGTGCAAAGCGTAGCGCCGAGAACGTCGCGCCGTAAAACCAGACCGCAGGCAAGGTCTGCCAGCGATTGTCCCGAACGAAGGGCATCATGCGCCACAGCGCTGACTGGGACACCGAATCCAGCAGTGCGGTATCGCCCTGAACAAAGAACAGCGCTTGCACGTTTTCGTAGCGCACCAAGCGCTCAATACCGACCACGGCGCTCCCCCAAAAGTTGGTTTCTTCCTGCCAGGCATTGGTTAAACCAAGCCGAGTGAGCACGTTGTTAAACAAGCTGTTATTACCCATAACCAGCGCACGGCGGCTATCAAGCAGCGAGAACAGCAGCAAAGGACGGGGCGAATAAGCGCGAAGTCGTTGTGCCAGCACGTCAAATTCACGATCAAATGCGATCAGATGCTGTTCAGCAACATGCGTCAGGTTCAAGCGTTGACCGAGCAAAAGCAGATCGCGCCGGGCGGCATCAAGCGGTTGGTGCTGCGCATCGCGGAAACCCGACGCGAAGCAAGGTGCCAAACGGGTCAATGGCTCAATATCGGGCCCAAACCCCTGTGACACCAGAAACAGAGAGGGATTGAGGCGTTGCAACAATTCCATATTGGGCTCATTGCGCAACCCGACATCAATCACGCCATGAGACAACGCGGGCTCGACCACCCAACGGTGATAATTCCCCTTCTCCGCCACGGCAAGCGGCGTAATGCCCAGTGCCATCAGCAGTTCCACGGGCCGCCACTCCAGCGCAATAATCCGCTCAAGACTGACAATAGGATCAGAGGCCGAGACAAAGCCCGGCGTCAACAATGGAGAGAGCGCCGCCAGTTTCAATAAACGGCGGCGAGAAAAGGCACCCGATAAGCCAATCATGAGAAAAGTAATTATTATCATTCCAATTTTGCGTCGTATTATGCAAAATCCTCCTTCTGTTGCCAATGCCCCATCAGAGTCGGTGTGAATAGCTGTGGCCTAGAACAACAACATGCCGAAATCAGGCGCATCATAGAAACGCGTTTTTTGCTCTCTGTGCCTGACGGCGCCATACACTTCCCCACTACGCTGCTGCAAGCGCCGATAGCGACCATTCCGTCATGGCTGCACACACTGACCCAAGGGCAGCCTGAGCAGGCGATTCCCTATCTGATTTCCAGATGGTCACAGTGGTATTTTGCGTTACTGGTTGCCCCCTGGGTCTATGTCCACCTACGCTATCAGTGGCAACTCCCATACCGTTTAGCGGACATTGCTTATGTGCAGAGTGAGCAAGGCACGCCGCAACGCTTTATCCTCTCCTCGCTCGGCAGTCCGGTTGAGGATCGCGAGTGGCAGGCTTTTTTACCGCTGATCGATGAACATATCGCCCCCGTATGCCAACAACTCTCCGCACTTTCAGGGCTAAGTGCAGCGCTGTTTTGGAATAATGCTGGCGTGCGTTTTTACCAGGGGATGAATCAGGCGGCACAAGAGGGGGCGGATGTGCGCCACGCCGTAGATTTACTCGATAGAGCCGTGCTTAACGACGGTGAAAAAAATCGGCTGTATCAACCGATTCGTTTACGTACCCTTTCCTCCGGTGAGCAAAAAAAGGAGCGGCGACACTGCTGCCTGATTTATCGTTTGGAAGGCGGGGCGCTCTGCCCGAGTTGCCCGCGTCTGCGCGCAGAACGCCGCAAACGCACAACCGGTGTAAAAGGCTAACAACATTTTGCTGCTACACCGATCGCAATAACGCGACGCGGGTAACTGAAATGCTATTTCTTTTTTTTCATACTCTCATTTCACATTAACGCAACGGATCTGCGTTCCTTTATCCCTGTGAATGAGGTAAAAAATGAAAAAATACGCTCTGGTCACTGCCTGTGTGTTCGGCCTGTTTTCCCTCACTGCTACCGCCGCACAAGTCACCAATGTTACCGCTTCCGGCTATGACTCCGATAAGGGCCATACCCCAGCTAACATTGCTGATGGTAATAACAAAACGCGCTGGGCGGTAAACGGTGAAGGTTGGGTGCAGTTGGAACTCGATAAGGCACAATCCATTGAAAACTTTGTCTTGGTGCCGTTCAAAGCGGAAGAGCGCAAGCTGAAGTTCTCGGTGTCCTACTCCGCCGATGGCAAGAGCTGGACCAAACTGGCTGATAATCTGGTTACCTCTAACGAGGCCAAAGAGGGCGAGAAATTCACCTTCCCGGCGGTCAATGCGCGCTTTATCAAGCTGGAAACGTTTGGTACCGATACCAATAAATGGAGTGCCATCAACGAAATCACGTTTAACAGCGCAGCACAGGTTCCTACCCGGGCCATTAAATAACCCTGACCGCGTTGTCATCACGTTGTTTTGCTAACAAAAAGCCCCGGCCAAACAGGTGCCGGGGCTTTTTTATGACCGTTACGAATCGGATTAGCGGCGATCGCCCAGCAGCACAGATTCCAGCGCAATGGTGATCATATCGTTAAACGCGGTTTGGCGTTCGTGCGACGTGGTCTGTTCACCGGTGCGAATATGATCAGAGACGGTGCAAATGGCCAATGCCTTGGCACCAAACTCGGCGGCGACGCCATAAATCCCCGCTGCCTCCATTTCTACGCCAAGAATGCCGTATTTTTCCATCACGTCGAACATCTGTGGGTCTGGCGTGTAGAACAGGTCAGCAGAGAACAGGTTGCCCACCCGAACGGTGATGCCTTTATCCTGCGCCGCGTCCACCGCATTACGCACCAGATCGAAATCGGCAATAGCGGCAAAGTCATGATCTTTAAAGCGCAGACGGTTTACTTTCGAATCCGTACACGCGCCCATGCCAATCACCACGTCATACAGCTTCACGTCCTCGCGCACCGCACCGCAGGAGCCAACACGAATAATGGTTTTCACATCGTATTCCGTGATCAGCTCTTTGGTGTAGATAGAGCAGGACGGAATGCCCATACCGTGCCCCATGACTGAAATCGCGCGCCCTTTGTAGCTGCCGGTGTAGCCCAGCATGCCGCGCACATTGTTGACTTCACGGGCATTTTCCAAAAAGGTTTCGGCAATGTACTTTGCACGCAGCGGATCGCCCGGCATCAGTACAACATCGGCAAAATCCCCTTTTTCCGCATTGATATGTGGCGTTGCCATTCTTTGATTCCTTATAGAGTACGTCGTGTGAATTCAGTAAATAACGGCGATCACAGCATTGAGGTGCCGTAGTCCATATCGGACACACCAAAATAGTGCGCCACCGTTTGGCCGACATCCGCAAACGTGGTGCGGTGCCCGCGCGAACCCGGCGTCACATTCGGCCCGTAGATCAATACCGGCACATGTTCACGAGTGTGATCGGTACCCGGCCAGGTGGGATCGCACCCGTGATCGGCAGTCAGGATCAGAATATCGCCCGGTTTGACCCGCGCCAGCATGTCAGGCAAGCGGCGATCGAACAGCTCCAACGCTGCTGCGTAGCCAGCAACGTCACGTCGATGGCCATAGGAAGAGTCAAAATCAACGAAATTGGTAAAGACAATGGTATCGTCGCCTGCGGCATCCATCTCCTTCAGCGTGGCATCAAATAACGCATCGATACCGGTCGCTTTGACCTTTTTGGTGATCCCCACCTGGGCATAGATATCTGCAATCTTGCCCACGGAAACCACCTGCCCACCTTTTTCATCAACCAGTTTTTTCAGTACGGTAGGCGCAGGCGGTTCGACGGCCAAATCGTGGCGGTTACCGGTGCGTTGGAAGTTTTCCGGCTTGTCACCAATAAAGGGGCGAGCGATAACACGCCCAATGTTGTAGCCCCCTTCGGTGAGCGCCTCGCGCGCGATTTCGCACAGTTCATACAACCGGTCCAGCCCGAAGGTTTCTTCGTGACAGGCGATTTGGAACACGGAATCGGCCGAGGTGTAGAAAATCGGCTTACCGGTTTTCATGTGTTCTTCGCCCAGTTGCTCGAGGATAACGGTGCCTGAGGAGTGGCAATTACCCAGATAACCCGGCAGGTTGGCACGTTCCACCAACAAATCCAGCAGCGGCTGCGGGAAGCTGTTTTCCTGATCGCTGAAATAGCCCCAATCGAACAGCACCGGTACCCCTGCCAGCTCCCAGTGACCCGACGGCGTGTCTTTACCGGAGGAGATTTCACTGGCGTGCGCGTACGCACCGATGATGTCTGCCTTTGCATCCAACCCTGCCGGGAAATGCCCGGTAGAGGCTTGCGCCGCCTTGCCCAGCCCTAAACGGGTTAAATTCGGCAGGTGGAGTGGTCCGCTACGACCTTGATTGGCTTTGCCCTCGGCGCAGGCTTGCGCAATGTGACCAAGGGTATCAGAACCCGCATCGCCAAAACGCGCCGCATCTGCGCTGCTACCGATGCCGAATGAATCCAGAACCATAATAAATGCACGTTTCATTGTTTTCTCTCGTCTTTCGTAAGCGTTGCTCGCCGCGACCCAAGTGACTCGCGATTAATCAGCCTGATCGGCACCGATACAGCGATAAATCATCGGCATGGCGATTGGCGGCTCATCGCCGATGCTGATGGCGGCTCGAACAGTCTGTGCCGCCTCTTGCCAGGCGGCCTCACTGTTGGCATGAATCACCGCCAGGGGACGCGAGGCGTCTACGCTATCGCCCAGACTCACCACGGCGTCCAGTCCGACGCTGTGATCGATGGCATCCCCCGCCTGACGACGCCCGCCGCCTAACGCGACCACCGCCATGCCGAGCGCCCGGGTGTCCATCGCGGTAACGATACCGCTGCGTGCGGCAAATACCGGCTTACTGAGCACAGCGACCGGTAAATAAGCATCCATCTGCTCGACAAAGTCCGTTGGCCCACCCTGGGCTGCCACCATACGGCCAAAGACTTCAGCGGCGCGTCCATTATCCAGCACGGCTTGCAAACGCTGGCGCGCCACATCCGGGCTTTCTGCCAGACGGCCAGCCAGCAACATCTCAATGCAAAGCGACATGGTAACATCATACAGCCGGGAATTACGGTGCTCACCCGTTAAAAACCGTACCGCTTCACGGACTTCCAACGCATTACCCGCACTCGACGCCAGCACCTGATTCATGTCGGTTAACAACGCCGTGGTGCGGCAACCGGCTCGGTTTGCTACGCTAACGATGGATTGCGCCAACTGTTCCGACAGCGCATACGTGGGCATAAAGGCACCCGACCCCACTTTGACATCCATCACCAACGCATCCAGTCCTTCCGCCAGCTTTTTACACAGTATTGAGGCGGTGATCAATGGGATAGAGTCGACCGTTGCGGTGATATCACGCGTGGCGTAAAAACGCTTATCGGCAGGCGCCAGAGAACGGGTTTGCCCGATGATCGCCACGCCGACCTGGCGGATGATGTCGCGAAACTGCTCGTCTTCCGGGAAGATGTTGAGGCCGGGTATCGACTCCAGTTTGTCCAGAGTCCCGCCCGTGTGGCCCAACCCACGCCCGGATATCATCGGCACATAGCCGCCGCACGCCACCACCATTGGCCCCAGCATCAGGGAGGTGACATCGCCTACGCCGCCCGTAGAATGCTTATCCACCAGCGGACCGTTCAGGTTGAGATCGTCCCAGTGTAATCGGCTGCCCGAATCGCGCATCGCCAGCGTTAGCGCCACGCGCTCATCCATGGTCATATCGCGAAAACAGATGGCCATCGCCAGCGCGGCGATCTGCCCTTCAGAGACGCTGTTATCGCATATTCCATTGATGAAAAAACGAATTTCATCTTCGCCCAGCGTCTTGCCATCACGCTTGTTGCGAATGATTTCCTGAGTCAGAAACACAGCCATGCCTCCCGATCAAACTGCCGTAATGCACCACGCAATCAGTAGCCCGACGACGACGCGCCATTCTGCCCCAATGTGGTAAGGAGATCGCCTAACAGGCCAGATGCGCCGAAGCGGAAGTGGCGGGCATCGGCCCAGCCTTCTCCCATGATGTCATCAGCCAATTTCAGGTAAATCGCCGCATCCTGTGCGGTGCGCACACCGCCTGCGGCTTTGAAGCCCACACGGTCGCCGACGTTTTTATCACGCAGGGTTTGCAGCATAATTTCAGCGCTGTGCGGCGTGGCGTTAATCGCCACTTTCCCCGTGGAGGTTTTAATAAAATCAGCGCCGGCATCAATGGCAATTTCACTCGCCTGGCGAATCAAAGCATCGGTTTTCAACTCGCCGCTTTCAATGATCACTTTCAGCACCACGCCAGCTTTCTGGCACAGTGTGTGGCAGGCAGCCACCAGCGTATGGCCGGTTTCTGTGTCCCCAGCCATTAATGCACGATAGGGAAACACCACGTCCACTTCATCGGCACCATAGGCTATCGCCGCCAGGGTTTCCGCGCAGGCGATATCAATATCATCACCGCCCTCAGGAAAATTGGTCACGGTCGCAATGCGGATCTCTGGCGTGCCCTGCTCACGCAGCGTTTTACGTGCCAGAGGGATAAAACGGGGATAAATACAGATGGCGGCCGTGTTTCCTGCCGCGCTACGCGCCTGCTGACAGAGTGCGATCACCCGCGCGGGTGTGTCATCGTCGTTCAGGGTGGTCAAATCCATTAGCCCCAGCGCACGTTGCGCTACAGCAGTTAAGTCAGTCATAGCAATATCCTGTATGTTATGGTTTTTCACGCTTTATTGTTAGAATAATAACAAAAATAAAGCTTAATGTAATTTAAACA
Organism: uncultured Symbiopectobacterium sp.; assembly: GCA_964293225.1. Taxonomy (GTDB): domain Bacteria; phylum Pseudomonadota; class Gammaproteobacteria; order Enterobacterales; family Enterobacteriaceae; genus Symbiopectobacterium. The sequence goes on from CAXYYB010000040.1 coordinate 15,389, forward strand.
ACATTAATGCGGTGAGGGTCACTCTTCCAGACTGCTGCTCTTAAGTATAAGACGGAAGGAGAGGCCACGACGTGCCGTAGGCTATTAATGGGACAGCAAGGAGGTTATGGCAGGTTAGAGAGAAACACATCCTTGTGTTTCGCTTAGTGATCATCAGATACGGAATGCGCCGACGGCCATGCTGAGCTCTTCTGCACGTTCAGCCAGTGAACTGGCAGCAGCGGCGGACTCATTCACCAACGCCGCGTTCTGCTGTGTGACCGTCTCCATTTGTGAAATCGCCGTATTAATTTGCCCAATGCCTAAACTTTGCTCATGGCTGGCGGTGGAAATTTCGGTCACCAGTGAGGCCACCTGCTTAATCTCTGCCACCACATCTTGAATGGCGTTACCCGCATTCCTGACGACATGGCGGCCTTGGCTCACTTGTTCAACCGAGGCGTTAATAAGCTCATTAATCTCTTTAGCCGCACTGGCGCTGCGCTGTGCCAGAGAGCGTACCTCTCCGGCCACCACGGCAAAACCGCGTCCTTGTTCACCGGCTCTCGCCGCCTCTACCGCGGCGTTAAGTGCCAGAATATTGGTTTGGAATGAGATGCCTTCAATCACGTTAATGATGCTGGTGATTTTCTGTGATGAGGTCACCATCAACTCCATCGCGGCAGTCACCTCCACCATCATGTCCCCTCCCCTGACGGCCTGCTGAGAAGCAGAAACCGCCAGCTGACTGGCATGCGCGGCATTGGTCGCATTCAGCGTCACCGACGATGTAATTTGTTCCATTGAGGCGGCCGTCTCTTCCAAAGAGCTGGCCTGCTGCTCGGTGCGAGAGGAGAGGTCGATATTACCGCTACTGATTTGGCCGGACGCCGTGGCAATGATATCGGCATTGCTGTGAACACGTTCAACGATGCCGGTCAGGTTCAGCATCATCTCTTGTAATGCCGTTTGAAGCTGCCCCATTTCATCACGCGACGTGATCTCGACCTGATGGGTAAGATCGCCCCCCGCGACGCTCCTCGCCAATTCCACCGCATGCTCGATGGGCACCGCAATCGACATAATCAACCGCCAGCCTGAAAGCGCCACGATCAAGACACCGGGCTAAAAATATAATCACGACTATTGATAATATCTTACTAAAATCATTTTGAGATTCAGAATAGAGTGTACTTCCGACGTCAGACTGAAGCTTGATAAGCTGGTCGATAACCTGTTGTAGCGGCAAATACTCTTTTTTTAGCGAATGATTAATAATATCTTCCAACGTATCTTTGTCATGGTTCTTTATGGCATTGATAGCAGGAATAATAACGTTCTGATGATAGGTTTGGCGTAAGGCTGCATATTTTTCAAACAGCGTTTTCTCTTCGCCCGTCAGATAAGTATTACTGTATAGCGTCCATTGTTGATTATAGATTTTCAGTGCATTGTCAATCTGGTTGAGCCCATTGCTAACGTTATCTGGCTGGACCAGATCGACGCTAGCAATTTCAAACATCACGCTGTCCGTCTGGCGATTGATGTTAGCCAGATACCCCAATGCAACCAACCTGTCGTTATACAGGGTTTTCATCGACTGATTAACGTTATTAATACCCGACAACCCTATTATCGTGACGACCCCCAATAGTAATGCCATCAATGTCATGACTGAAATCAATTTTAATTTAATGCTCATAGAAAAACCCCTGGAGAGAAGATTCACCAGCATATCGATCCCAGGATTAAAGTATTCATAGCGTCTCAAAAAAAATTTAAAAAACAATGAACGACCCTATGAGATATATTTACTTCTTATGCCTTTTAAAAAGGGGCTATTCATACTAAAAAGGAAGTACATAGCGTTATATTATCAATGTAAGTAAAGTTATCGTTACATCAAAGCCATGCCAAAGATAAGGTTTTTTGAATTCAGTGCTTCAGGCTACACTGCCATTATCGCTACGGATAAAGACGCCCCTTAACCATGACAGACGCCTCACGCCCCCAGTGGCAACTCTATATGCTGCGCACCGCTACCGGCGCGCTTTATACAGGCATAACGCGCGATGTAACGCGCAGAGTGGCGCAACATCAGGATGGAAAAGGAGCAAAGGCACTGCGAGGAAAAGGCGAACTGACGCTGGTGTATTACTGTGAAGTGGGGGATCACACCACGGCATTACGGCTGGAATACCGCCTAAAACAGCTGAGCAAGCAGCAAAAAGAGAGGCTGGTACGCGACCAGCCTACGACGCTCTCTGACTATATACGTATTGGTGCCCCCTGAGGCGCTCAGGGAAGAAAGCGTTGGAAGGGCGCAGCGTAATCCACAATACCACTCACGCCTTCAAAATGGTTATCGGAAAGCGGGTACATCTGGAAAGCATCATCGCTATCAGGCCAGCGGCAGCGTAACTGCTGCTCCTGCGCGGATACAAAGCCAAAGCGAGCATAGTAAGCGGGAGAGCCGAGCACCACCACGGCGGTGTAGCCAAACTCGTTTAACGCATCCAGCCCTTCGTAAACCAGTTTTTCACCCCATCCTTGACGGCGCAGCATTTCATCAACCGCCAGCGGCCCCAACGCGACCCACTGCCGGTCTTCGTCTGCGATGGTTACCGGGCTAAAAGCGACGTATCCCATGACTACGCCTTCGTCATCCGTCGCGACAACGCCAAGCGTTAACAGCCCGTCTTCCCGCAGTTGATGAACCAGTTCGGCTTCTGCCGAGGTGGGAAACGCACGACGCAGCAGCGCATCAATACCTGCTGCATCTACCGGAATTTCCACCCGAACTAACATGTCGTGGCCGCGCGATCGTCAGCGTGCATCGCGCCCTCATGTAATCCCGCCTCAACGAAATCGGCCAGACGCAGCAGACCAATACGCAACGGCGCAGGCATAGCATCCAAATCGATAGAATCCATCAGGTTTTTTACATACAGCCCCAGTTCAGTATCGCCTTCAATGCGCAAGCGACGCTGGAAAAACAGCGTATCGGGATCTTCACGGCGTGCGGCGATCAGCACCAGATCGTTGGCTTCGGCACTGAAGCTGACGTCTTCCACTTCATGCTGGCTCACCACCAGGCGATCGTCTCGCAATGTCACAAACCAAGTCAGCCCGACATCACGAACTTCCACTTTCAGCCAGCGTTCTGTCAGAAATGACAGCTCGCCTTCATCCAGCACCTGCTGAAACTGCCAGGTCAGCACCCGTTCCAACACCTGCCGCTGTAAGGCGAAGGGGGTGAATTTCAGAGGCTTACCTAACAAGCCCGGACCTTGACGCACAATCTGTGCCCGTAGTTTTTCCAACACTGATGTACCCCTTATAAAGCAAACCGTTCAATCCAAGCCACTCAACCGCTGAACGCAGTAGGCCATGCGCACCGCATGTGCTGCTTTTCTCATCACGCTATTTTGCCACAGCCCAGTAAAGCAGACGCGATGCCGGGTCAATAATTTCATTATTATGCACGGAAATCTCGGTAATGCATGCAAGCAATCCCTATTCATTACACGATAAGCTGGCCTAAATCAAAGTCCTGCACCAGCGGGTTAATTAAGATTCCCTAACGTTAACGAAGGGCCGTGCGTTGATATTCCTATATTCCGCATGTCCCCGCCCTGCATCAGCCCTGACATGACATCAGGCTGCCTGATGAATGAGGAAACCCGTATGGAATTACTGTGCCCCGCAGGGAACCTGCCCGCACTGAAAGCGGCCATTGATAACGGTGCCGATGCTGTTTACATCGGGCTAAAAGACGATACCAATGCACGCCATTTCGCCGGGTTGAACTTCACGGACAAGAAGTTGCAGGAGGCGAGCGACTATGTGCATCGCCATCAGCGTAAATTGCATATCGCCATCAATACGTTTGCTCACCCAAACGGCTATCAACGCTGGGAGCGCGCTGTCGATATGGCGGCCAACATGGGGGCCGATGCGCTGATCCTGGCTGACCTTGCCATGCTTGAGTATGCCGCAGAGCGCTATCCGCATATTGAACGGCACGTCTCTGTACAAGCATCTGCCACTAACGAAGAGGCAATTCGTTTTTATCAGCGCCATTTTGCGGTGCACCGCATCGTACTGCCTCGCGTGTTGTCGATCCATCAGGTTAAGCAATTGGCGCGTACCAGCCCGGTGCCGCTGGAAGTGTTCGCGTTCGGCAGCCTGTGCATTATGGCTGAAGGTCGCTGTTACCTCTCCTCCTACCTGACGGGGGAATCCCCCAATACCGTCGGTGCCTGTTCGCCCGCGCGTTTTGTGCGCTGGCAGCAAACCGAAAAAGGGATGGAATCGCGCTTGAACAATGTCCTGATCGACAGATATCAGGACGATGAAAATGCCGGTTATCCTACGCTGTGCAAAGGTCGCTATCTGGTGGGAGGTGAGCGTTACCACGCTCTTGAAGAACCCACCAGCCTGAACACACTGGAGTTACTGCCGGAACTGATGGCTGCCAACATAGCCTCAGTGAAAATCGAAGGGCGCCAGCGCAGCCCGGCCTACGTCAGCCAAATCACTCGCGTCTGGCGACAAGCCATTGACCGTTGCATAGCGTCTCCCAGCACCTTCACCCCGAGTGCGGAGTGGATGTCAGCGTTAGGCGCGGTGGCAGAAGGTACGCAAACCACGCTGGGTGCGTACCACCGTAAGTGGCAATAAGCGGCAGGTGAGAGAAGAGAACCGTATGAAATATGCGTTAGGTGCCATCCTCTACTATTGGCAAAAAACGGATGTGGAAGCCTTTTATCAGGCAGCCAGCCAGAGCAGCGCCGACATTGTCTATCTGGGCGAAACGGTGTGCAGCAAGCGACGCGCCATCAAAGTGGGCGACTGGCTCGATCTGGCGAAACAACTTGCCGCCAGCGGCAAGCAAATTGTGCTGTCTTCGTTGGCGTTGATTCAGGCCCCCTCAGAACTCAGCGAATTGAAACGCTACGTGGAGAACGGTGAGTTCCTGATGGAAGCCAACGATCTCGGCGCGGTGAACATGGCCGCAGACCGGCATTTACCCTTTGTCGCGGGTCACGCACTCAACTGCTACAACGCCCACACGCTGCGTCTGTTGCATAAGCAAGGAATGATGCGCTGGTGCATGCCGGTGGAGCTTTCCCGCGACTGGCTGAGCGACCTGCTCGACCAATGCGATGAACTCGGTTTTCGCCATCAGTTCGAGGTAGAAGTACTGGGGTACGGGCATTTGCCGCTGGCGTATTCAGCGCGCTGTTTCACCGCTCGTTCAGAAAACCGCGCCAAGGATGAGTGCGAAACCTGCTGCATCAAGTATCCGCAGGGGCGCGCCATGCTGTCGCAGGAAAATCAGCAGGTGTTTGTGCTCAACGGTATCCAGACCATGAGTGGTTATTGCTACAACCTCGGCAACGAACTGGCATCGATGCAAGGGCTGGTCGATATCGTTCGCTTGTCACCGCAATCGCTGGATACGGTGAACATGGTCGAACGCTTCCGCGCTAACGAACAAGGGCAGGCCCCACTGGCCCTGACGCAGGATGCCGATTGTAACGGCTACTGGCGACGTGTTGCCGGTCTGGAACTAGTGTCCTGATGCGCGATCGGGCGGCAAGCCGCCCGATCGCCCGTTTTGAATATAAAAATGTGCGAACGTGCGCAATACTGTGAAAAAAACACAGTGAGCCTGCCGCCATGTCAATCGATCCCCAAACAACACTGTTTTCTCGCGATATCCCGTTTTCCATTCTGGATTTAGCGCCGATCCCACAAGGGGCCACGCCGAGAGATGCCTTTCATCACTCGCTCGATTTGGCACAGCACGCAGAAAAATGGGGCTACCACCGTTATTGGTTAGCTGAGCACCACAACATGACCGGTATTGCGAGCGCCGCAACCTCGGTGCTGATCGGCTACCTTGCTTCCGGCACAGAACGCATCCGGCTAGGCTCCGGTGGTGTCATGCTGCCGAACCACTCCCCACTGGTGATCGCCGAGCAGTTCGGCACGCTGGAATCACTCTATCCCGGGCGTATCGATTTAGGCTTAGGACGTGCGCCAGGCACCGATCAGCGCACCATGATGGCCCTGCGTCGCCACCAGAATGCGGAAATCGACGATTTTCCCCGCGATGTGCAGGAATTGCAGCGCTATTTTGCCGAGGTTCAGCCAGAGCAGACGGTGCGCGCCGTGCCGGGTCAAGGCTTGCAGGTGCCTCTCTGGTTGCTGGGTTCCAGCCTCTACAGCGCGCAATTAGCGGCAGCGTTGGGGTTACCGTTTGCCTTCGCGGCGCATTTCGCCCCTGATATGTTGCTTCAGGCAATGGCGCTGTACCGGGAAAAATTCAAACCTTCCGCCACGCTGAGCAAGCCCTATGCCATGGTGTGTGTGAATGTGATTGCCGCTGAAAGCGAGCGTGATGCACGTTTTTTGTTCACCTCAGTACAACAGCAGTTTCTGAATTTGCGTCGTGGGCAACCCGGGCCGCTGCCTGAGCCAGTGCAAGAGATGGATTCACTCTGGTCTCCAGCCGAACAGTTTGGCGTGGATCAAGCGCTGCGTTTAGCGATCGTGGGTGACAACAGTAAAGTGCAGCATGGCTTGCGCAGCTTGCTGCGAGAGACAAAAGCAGACGAGATCATGATCAATGGGCAAATTTTTGATCATCAAGCGCGAAAAGACTCCTTCGAGCGGATCATGCAGATACGTCAGTCAATGATCGGCTAACGCCATTCTATCTGGTAGAGAGGGAACCCCCTCTCTACCACAGCGATGGCCTAAAGGTTATTTCCCGCCTGCGGTATAAGGCAAGCTGTCAAAAGTGCGCAGCCCTTTCTTATTGTCAGGGTTGCCTATCCAGCGCTCGGATTCACGGAACGCTGGGCTGACCAAGCTTTTTTCCGGTTCCTGAAGATCGTAGCTGAGTCCTGCCAACGTTGACCAGGTATGCAGCAGATGCGAATTGCTGTATTTCCGGTTTACGTAAGGGGCATAGTCGATCGGATGATCTTTCTGCCACTGTGGCGAGTTCCAGAGAATGAACGGCACCGTGTACATGGTGCGCGTCGGCGCAGATTCATCGCGTCCGAGCACGTTGTGCGGCGGCGTCTCGTAAACGTCTTCACCGTGATCCGAGAAGTAGAGCAGGAAACCATTCGGCTGCGTTTTTCCAAAGGTGCGGATCAGCGTTTCGACCACATAATCGTTATACAGCTCGGCATTGTCGTAATCGTTGTAGACTTCGACATCGCTGTCGCTCACGCCGTCAGGAATGCCTTCCCGCCCGACAAATTTTGTTGTCTCTTCCGGATAACGAAATTTGTATTTCATGTGAGTACCTAACAGGTGCACCACAATGAATTTCTTCTCAGCGGGATCGGCCAGTACCTTTTCAAACGGCGCGAACACCACGTCATCATACTGACGCGCGCTTTGGGTGCGCTGATTGTTCATATAGAACTGTTCGTCTGTCTGCTGAGAGAACACGGTCAGCAAGGTATTCCGTTTGGTCATGGTCTGCTGATTGGTGATCCAGAACGTTTTGTATCCGGCCTGTTTCATCATGTTCATCAGCGAGGGTTTGGTCAGATAGAGATCCGGCTGCAACTCATCGGCAAACGTCAGTGCCTGCTGCAAGATTTCAATGGTGTACGGACGTGAGGTCACGACATCATTGAACACCACCAGATTGGGATCGCTTTTACGCAGCGCGTCCAGACGCGGCGTGGTCTCACGACCATAGCCATACAGGCTCATGCGGCTACTGGTGGTTGACTCACCAATCACCAGCACCAGCGTGCGCGGCGTATCACCATTCGCGTCTTTCAGGTTTGCCAGCGGGGGCAATGCCGCATTCTGCTTAAGCATTTCTGTCATGCTTGCCAACTGCTGGCGATACTCAACATAACCCGCAATATACTGCCACGGCGCGGTGGTGGACATGCGGCTTGCCAGATAACCGCTGGCTTCTGCCAGTGTTTCGCCCTCGTTATGCATTTTTTTATAAAGAGGAACACCAAACAGCACTACGGCAATTAAGGTACATACCGTCACTTTATATTTAAACGGCAGGTAAACTGGTCGCACTTTACGCCACAGAAACCCAACGACTACCGTATAAAAAAGCAATATAGCCAAAACTTTCAGACTGAAATATTGGCTTACATATTCACCAGCTTCTTTGCTATTAGACTCGAACATCACAAACATAACGCTTTGTGAAAACTCTTGCTTATAGATCGAATAATAGCCTAGGGCGATCAAAGAGGTAGCCCATAACAGGATACCCAATACGCTGCTAATGATTTTAGTTCTGGCAGGAAAAACAAAAACGGGAATCAGCCATAGCAAGCTGTAGAGTAACGAATCGCGTAATCCCGTGGTGCCGCTATGACCAGTCAGAACAATGACAAGCTGGAGTGCGCAGGAGAAAAACCAAAAATAGAGCAAAAGCCATCCGAGCGAACGCCAACTAAAGCGTTCCTTAACAAAGAGTTCAGACATATTTAATTCCACACAACGTTGTTATTTTTTATGCAGCGCCAAATAGCACTACTTTTATGAGGCCTATTTTTTAGTACTTCTCTTCCGGCACCGCAATAACCAACGCCGAAGAGCTGGACTATCTCTTTAAAACCTTAAAACAAAATTAAGTTCAGCTGGTGAGTCAAAAAAAAACAAGGGTAAAAGTTGTGTAAGGGACTATTTTAGTCTTAGAAGCGAAGTGTTGAACTTCGCCCCAAAGATAAGCCAATACACCAATTACCTAATGTGGTTTTTATTGACCAATATCAGCAGGACGGCGGCGCGGAGCGCGTTGACCTTCACTGCGTTGACCGTCACGGTTGAAATTGCGTTCGCGACGTTCGCCCTGGCCTTCACGGCGAGCATCACCCTGCCCACCGAATGAACGACGGCCACCGTCACGACGATCGCCAGCCCCAGAACGCGGTGCACCACGGCTGTCGCTGCGCTCACGACGTTCGAACGGCTGTGCATCACCGATCAGTTGCATGTTCATCGGCTTGTTCAGGATGCGCGTGCGGGTAAAGTGCGTCAGCAGATCGCCCGGCATTCCCTTCGGCAATTCTATGGTGGAGTGCGATGCGAACAGCTTGATGTTGCCGATGTAGCGGCTGCTGATATCCCCTTCGTTGGCAATAGCGCCAACGATATGGCGAACTTCAACACCGTCATCACGACCCACTTCAATGCGATACAACTGCATTTCACCCACATCACGACGCTCACGGCGTTGCGGACGATCGCCATCATTGCCCGGGCGACGATCGCCACGGTCATTACGATCATCACGATCGCGGAATTCACGGCGTGGACGACGCTCAATCACCGGTTCCGGCGGCAGGATCAGCGGGCGCTCACCTTGCGCCATTTTCAGCAATGCCGCTGCCAGCGTTTCGATATCCAGCTCTTCTGCCGGTTGCAGCTTAGCCAGCAACGCACGGTACATATCCAGATCGCTGCTTTCCAGTTGTGACTGCACTTTGGCAGCAAACTTCGCCAGGCGGCGCTCGCCTAACAGTTCAACGTTCGGCAAATCGACTTCAGGGATCGTCAGCTTCATGGTGCGTTCAACGTTGCGCAGCAGGCGACGTTCACGGTTTTCCACGAACAGTAATGCACGACCTGCACGACCGGCGCGGCCAGTACGGCCAATACGGTGCACATAGGATTCGGCATCCATAGGAATATCGTAGTTCACCACCAGGCTGATACGTTCCACATCCAGACCGCGTGCTGCAACGTCAGTGGCGATCAGAATATCCAGACGACCATCTTTCAGTCGCTCCAACGTCTGCTCACGCAGAGCCTGGTTCATGTCGCCGTTCAGCGCCGCGCTGTTATACCCGCTACGCTCCAGGGCTTCAGCCACTTCCAGCGTGGCGTTCTTGGTACGCACGAAAATAATGGCGGCGTCAAAATCTTCCGCTTCCAAGAAACGCACCAGCGCTTCGTTCTTACGCATACCGTGCACCGTCCAGTAGCTCTGGCTGATATCCGGGCGCGTGGTCACGCTTGATTGGATGCGCACTTCCTGCGGATCTTTCATAAAGCGGCGCGTAATGCGGCGAATCGCTTCTGGCATGGTTGCCGAGAACAGCGCCGTTTGGTGCTGAGCAGGGATCTGGGCCATGATGCTTTCGACATCGTCAATGAAGCCCATACGCAACATTTCGTCCGCTTCATCCAGTACCAGACCGCTCAGGTTAGAGAGATCCAACGTACCGCGTTTCAGGTGATCCAGCAGACGTCCCGGCGTACCGACTACAATTTGCGCACCCTGGCGCAGCGCACGCAATTGAACGTCATAGCGCTGGCCGCCATAGAGCGCTACCACACTCACACCGTGCATGTGTTTAGAGAAATCATTACAGGCTTCAGCCACCTGCACCGCCAACTCACGGGTCGGTGCCAGCACCAGCATTTGCGGCGCTTTAAGTTCAGGATTGATATTATGCAGCAGCGGTAATGAAAACGCTGCCGTCTTGCCGCTACCGGTCTGGGCCATACCCAGCACGTCGCGACCATTAAGCAAATGGGGAATACATTCAGCCTGGATGGGAGAGGGCTTCTCATATCCCAGATCCGACAGTGCCTTCAAAATAGGAGCGGACAGCCCCAGGTCAGCAAAAGAGGTTTCAAACTCTGCCATGTAAACGTGCCTCATAGTGAAATGGCGGCCAGTCTACACGTAACTTGTCGAGAAAATACTCAGTCATTTTCATTGAAAAGTGTGAACCGGCTCAAATTAGATTAAAAAACGAACAAAAAAGCCCTCGCCCGTTAAGACGATGGAAACGATGGTTCCCGGCTGATTACGTTCGTCAGCTATTGCTGGTCCGATCCTGATAGGTCGTCTTGCTCTTGGCCTAACAATGCCAATTCCAACAATGCATAGCGGTGCTCAACAAAGTTATGTACGTTGTTGGCAACCGTCAGCTTGAACAGCGCCATGGCGTTGTTCTTGTCCCCCAGACTTAGGTAGTGCTTACCTAAATAGAAGTCAGTTTCACTGAGATGCTCAGCGAGCGAAGTGTTATCCGTTGCTTCTGCCTTCAGGCGCTCCATCAGCACAGCTTCACTGATGTTGCCCAGGTAGAATTCGACAATATTCCATCCCCAAGGACCTCTTTCTGCACTGTCATAACGCTTCTTCAGCGCGGCTTTGGCAGCATTGGGATCTATCTCCCGTTCAGCCAGGTACAGCCATAACGTACGGAAAGGATCATTCGGATCGTCTCGATAAAACGCCAGCAGATCATCCTGCGCTAACAGGTAACGACCGCCATAATACAAGGCGATGCCCCGGTTCAAACGCGCATAATTGTAAGTTGGATCAAGCTCTAGTACAGAATCAAACGCTTCATAGGCAGCATCAAAATTGCCTGCCTGCGTTAAATAAATGCCGAGATAGTTAAACACTTCCGGCATATCCGGACGGATTGATAGCGCCTGTGAAAAATCATTACGCGCTAACGCTCTCAGTCCGAGACTATCATACAGCACTCCGCGCTCATATAATAGCTGTGCGCGTTCATCATCGGTTAACGCCCGACTGGCAAGAATTTGTTCCATGCGCGCCAAAATGACTTCCTGCTGTAAAGCAGGCTGCACTGGAATTGCCAATACCGCGTTTTTACGCCAATCCGTGTTGCTGCATCCTGCCAGCATAAGTGCTGTCGCAACATAACACCAGCGTAAGAAAGGCTTCATTTCCCACTCCCGAAGACAAACATTGGATGAACATCCTGTCCCCGCACGCTCAATGTGAGGCTATCCGCGCCGCACAAAATGCCCAACTCCCCGCAGAGCGGGGAGTGGCCAAACAACAGCAAAATGGCTGTTATTCTTCCTCAGAAGGCGCTGTAGCAGCGGCATCCTGAGGCTGAGCAGTTGCTTCCTTGATACTCAAACGTACACGGCCCTGACGGTCAACTTCCAGTACTTTAACCGGAACTTCCTGACCCATTTGCAGGTAGTCAGTGACTTTCTCAACGCGCTTGTCAGCGATTTGAGAAATGTGTACCAGACCTTCTTTGCCGCCGCCAATGGCAACGAACGCGCCGAAATCAACGATGCGCGTTACCTTACCCTGGTAGACACGACCGACTTCGATCTCTGCGGTGATCTCTTCGATACGACGAATGGCATGACGTGCCTTCTCGCCGTCGGTGGCGGCGATTTTCACCGTACCGTCATCTTCGATCTCAATGGTGGTGCCCGTTTCTTCGGTCAGCGCACGGATCACAGAACCACCTTTACCGATCACGTCTTTGATCTTGTCGACGCTGATCTTGATGGTGTGGATACGCGGTGCAAACTGAGAAATATCGCCACGCGGCGCGCCGATAGCCTGTTCCATCACACCCAGAATGTGCAGACGCGCACCCTTGGCCTGATTCAGTGCAACCTGCATGATTTCGCGGGTGATACCTTCAATTTTGATATCCATTTGCAGTGCGGTAACGCCTTCGCGGCTACCGGCTACTTTGAAGTCCATGTCGCCCAGGTGATCTTCGTCACCCAGAATATCGGACAGCACCACAAAGTTATCGCCTTCTTTCACCAGACCCATTGCGATACCCGCAACGGCGGCTTTGATCGGCACGCCAGCGTCCATCAGCGCCAGAGAGGCACCACAGACAGAAGCCATGGAAGAAGAACCGTTGGATTCTGTGATTTCAGAAACCACACGCACCGTGTACGGGAACTGAGCGGCGGTAGGCATCACGGCCAGCACACCACGTTTCGCCAAACGACCGTGACCAATTTCACGACGCTTCGGCGAGCCAACCATACCTGTTTCACCCACAGAGTACGGAGGGAAGTTGTAGTGCAGCAGGAAACGATCGGTGGTTTCACCGGTCAATCCATCGATATTCTGTGCATCACGTTCGGTGCCCAGCGTCGCCGTTACCAGCGCCTGCGTTTCACCGCGAGTGAACAATGCAGAACCGTGGGTTCTCGGCAACACGCCAGTACGCACATCCAGCGCACGGATCATGTCTTTTTCACGGCCATCGATACGCGGTTCACCACGCAATACGCGGCTGCGCACTACGTTTTTCTCGATGCTGCCCAGGATGTCCTGAATTTCACCGGCATCCAGCGTTTCATCAGCGGCTAGCAGTTGCGCTTCAACGTCGGCTTTGATGGCATCGATCTGAGTGTAACGTTCTTGCTTCTCGGTAATGCGGTAAGCATCGCCCAGACGAGCTTCAGACAAGGATTTTACTTGTTCCAACAGCGCAACGTTTACGGCAGGAGCCTGCCAATCCCAGCGCGGTTTACCCGCTTCTTTTACCAATTCATTGATGTTGTCGATAACGACTTGTTGCTGCTCGTGGCCAAACACCACAGCACCCAACATCTGATCTTCGCTCAGCAGATCCGCTTCGGATTCCACCATCAACACCGCGCCCTGCGTACCGGCAACTACCAGATCCAGACGGCTCTGTTTCAGTTCGTCGATGGTCGGGTTCAGCACAAACTGGTCGTTGATGTAGCCAACGCGAGCAGCGCCAATCGGTCCATTAAACGGCAGACCGGACAGGCTCAGCGCAGCAGACGCACCGATCATCGCCACGATATCTGGGTTGATCTGCGGATTTACAGAAACCACCGTTGCGATAACCTGCACTTCGTTAACAAAGCCATCTGCGAACAACGGACGGATTGGGCGGTCGATCAGACGAGAAATCAGAGTTTCGCCTTCGCTCGGACGGCCTTCACGACGGAAGAACCCACCTGGGAAGCGACCAGCAGCATAGGTACGCTCTTGATAGTTAACCGTCAGCGGAAAGAAATCCTGACCTGACTTCGCTTTTTTCGCACCGACAACGGTAACGAAAACTGCGGTGTCATCCATGCTGACCATAACGGCAGCAGTGGCCTGACGTGCCATCATGCCCGTTTCGAGCGTGACGGTGTTCTGACCGTATTGAAACTTACGTACGATAGGATTTAGCAAAATAATATCCTTTACTCAGGGTTTATCATTCTCGGGTTTACCAGATGCCAGCCGATGTCATTGTGTTCAGCACAGCATCTCCCCGTTGATTACAAACCATCTCACTACATCCTCGCGACTAATGACAACCCTCACGCCCTGCTGGAGAGGGTCCAGAAAGAGACATAAAGTTTCTCATTAGCCGCGCGAACCTCTGTAGCGAACGGCGACGACAAAGTCGGTACTACATTACTCTGTTTTGCAAGCACTTCCTAGAAGAAAGGGGCCCAATAAGGCCCCTTTCCACTGAAACTCGCCAGATTAGCGACGCAGACCCAGACGCTCGATCAGGGTAGCATAACGCGCTACATCTTTACGCTTCAGGTAGTCCAGCAGCTTACGGCGCTGAGAAACCATGCGCAGCAGACCACGACGGCTGTGGTGATCCTTTTTGTGCTCGGAGAAGTGGCCTTGCAGATGGTTAATCTGCGCGGTCAACAGGGCAACCTGCACTTCGGTAGAACCACTGTCGTTAGTGCCACGACCGAATTCTGCGACGATTTTTGCTTTAGCTTCAACGCTTAGAGACATTGTAATACTCCAAAACAGTATAGATAAAAAAAACAGGTGCCGATCTCTAATTCAGCGACCTATGTAACCTATTAAAAATAGGCCGCGCTATTCTACTCTCAGCCATGGCCGATCGCAAGGCAGACGCGGTAAGCCTTATTCCGAGAATTCGACCACCAAACGCTTGGGTGCCACGCGTCCGGCATCATCAATAATCCCCATGCCAATGAAGGTATGAGCCTCGCCTTCGGTGATGCGCACCATCCCTTGCGCGGGTGCATTAGCCGCCGCAACGGCCTGCCCGAGCTTGAGATACCCCGCCACGGCGAGTGGCAAGTTCACTTCAGGATAGTTGCTGACTGGGCTGTCCATCGGCATCAGCAGCGGATCCAGCACCGCGTCAAGGGATTGCCCTTCCGCTTGCGCGTGCGCCGACAGGGCTTGCAGCTGTTCCAATGTTACCATGCGCTCTGCCGGATAAGTAGCAACCTGCACGCGGCGCAGATAAATCACATGGGCACCACAGCCGAGCATCTCACCGAGATCGTCAATGATGGTACGAATGTAGGTGCCTTTGGAACAGTGAATTTCCAACTCCAGCTCATCTGCATCGTGGCGAATAAACAGCAGTTCATACACGGTGATATCACGTGCTTCACGCGGGACGGTGATACCCTGACGCGCATACTCATACAGCGGGCGCCCCTGATGCTTCAGCGCGGAATACATCGATGGTACCTGCTGCGTGGTGCCACGAAAACGTTCCAGCGCCTCCGCCAACGCCTGCTCGGTAAACGTCACCGCGCGAGTTTCCACCACATTGCCATCAGCATCAGAGGTGTCGGTACGCTGCCCAAGACGAGCAATCACCCGGTAACGCTTATCTGAATCCAGCAAATATTGCGAGAATTTGGTAGCCTCGCCCAGGCAAATGGGCAGCATTCCGGTAGCCAGCGGATCCAACGCACCGGTGTGTCCAGCCCGGTTAGCATTAAAAATGCGTTTTACCTTTTGCAGCACGTCGTTAGATGACGCACCTTGCGGTTTATCCAGCAATAATACGCCGTGGATATCACGGCCGCGACGACGAGGACGACTCATCAATCCTCCCGATCGTCGTCACCGTTGGCAGAACGCTTCTCGGCATCATTGCGCAAGACGTTGGTCACCAGGTTGGACATCCGCATCCCTTCCACCAACGAATTATCGTAGGCAAACGTCAATTCCGGCACCACGCGCAAGCGCATTGCCTTACCGAGCAGTACACGAATAAACCCGGAAGCATCCTGCAAGGCTTTGATACCCGCTTTCACTTGCTCGGGTTCGTTATCGTTCAGAAATGTCACAAATACCTTGGCATACGCCAAATCACGAGACAGATCGACACCAGAAACCGTCGCCATGCCAACGCGTGGATCTTTCACTTCACGCTGAAGAATAATGGCGATCTCTTTCTGCATCTCTTGCGACACGCGCTGAGTGCGGCTGAATTCTCTAGCCATAATCGAATCCTCAAGGAAAAATCAGGGGGCTCTAGGCCCCCTATAAATCAATATAACGTGCAGACGCTGCGCGTCTCACTATGCCCTGATCGGTTAGGCGATAGTACGTTTGATCTCGATAATTTCGAACACTTCGATGTTATCGCCAACGCGCACGTCGTTGTAGTTCTTCACGCCGATACCACATTCCATGCCGTTACGGACTTCGTTAACGTCATCTTTGAAGCGGCGCAGGGATTCCAACTCGCCTTCATAGATAACTACGTTGTCACGCAGCACGCGGATTGGGTTGTGACGTTTCACAATACCTTCCGTCACCATACAGCCTGCAATCGCACCAAACTTCGGTGATTTGAACACATCACGAACTTCAGCCAAGCCGATGATCTCTTGCTTGTATTCCGGCGCCAGCATACCGCTCATCGCCTGCTTCACTTCGTCGATCAGATCATAGATGACGGAGTAGTAACGCAGATCCAGGCTTTCCGCCTCGACAACGCGACGCGCAGAGGCATCGGCACGAACGTTGAAGCCCAGGATGATTGCGTTGGATGCCGCAGCCAGCGTCGCGTCGGTTTCGGTGATCCCACCTACGCCGGAACCGACAATCTTCACTTTCACTTCGTCGGTGGAGAGTTTCTGCAACGAATCGGCAATCGCTTCCACGGAGCCCTGAACGTCGGCTTTCATCACGATGTTCAGTTCGGACACTTCGCCTTCGGTCATGTTGGCGAACATGTTTTCCAGCTTGGATTTCTGCTGACGTGCCAGTTTCACTTCGCGGAACTTACCTTGACGATAGAGCGCCACTTCACGGGCTTTCTTCTCGTCACGCACCACGGTGGCTTCATCACCCGCTGCCGGAACACCGGACATACCGAGGATTTCCACCGGAATGGACGGGCCCGCTTCGGTGATTTCACGACCCAGTTCATCACGCATGGCGCGCACACGGCCATACTCAAAACCGCACAGCACGATATCGCCCTTGTTGAGCGTACCTTCACGCACCAGTACCGTTGCTACCGGGCCACGGCCTTTATCCAGGAAGGATTCAATCACAACGCCGCTTGCCATACCTTTACGGACAGCCGTCAGTTCCAACACTTCTGCTTGCAGCAGAATAGCGTTAAGCAGATCGTCAATGCCGGTACCGGCTTTGGCTGACACAGGAACAAACTGGCAATCGCCACCCCATTCTTCCGGGATGATACCGTATTGCGTCAGTTCATTCTTGACGCGATCCGGATCGGCTTCTGGCTTGTCAATCTTGTTGACCGCCACCACCACCGGCACCTTGGCCGCTTTGGCGTGTTGAACGGCTTCGATGGTCTGCGGCATCACGCCGTCATCGGCAGCAACAACCAGCACCACGATATCCGTTGCCTGCGCACCACGTGCACGCATCGCGGTAAACGCGGCGTGGCCCGGGGTATCCAGGAAGGTGATCATGCCATTTTCAGTTTCAACGTGGTAGGCACCGATATGCTGGGTGATCCCACCCGCTTCGCCCGCCGCCACTTTGGTGGAGCGAATGTAATCCAGCAGCGAGGTTTTACCGTGGTCAACGTGACCCATGATGGTCACGACCGGCGCGCGCGATTCTGCCGCAACGCCCATATCACGGTCGCTCATTACTGCTTCTTCCAGCTCATTTTCACGACGCAGGATAACCTTGTGACCCATCTCTTCGGCCACTAATTGTGCCGTTTCCTGATCGATAACCTGGTTGATGGTTGCCATGGCACCCAGCTTCATCATCGCCTTGATGACCTGAGAGCCTTTCACCGCCATCTTGTTCGCCAACTCGGCAACGGTAATGGTTTCACCGATCATCACGTCACGGTTAACCGCTTGCACCGGCTTGTTAAAGCCCTGCTGCAACGAGCTAGGTTTACGTTTGCCTTTGCCACCGCGAGTAGCAGCACGCGCTTCTTCACGGTCAGCCTTGCTTTCAGACAGACGGTTGCCTTTCTTCTGCTTGGTGACTTTGGCGCTACGAGTGCGGCCACGAGGATTACTCTCGACTTCGCGATCGTTTTCGTCTTCTGCAACGCGGGCATGGTGAGAAGTGGTTACGTGATAGTCAGTGCTATCCTCTTCTTCACTGCTCGGCGTCTCGCTGGCCCATTTGGCGGCATTCTCTTCCGCCATACGGCGTGCTTCTTCAGCAACGCGGCGGGCATCTTCCTCAACCTTCAGGCGGGCTGTCTCTTCAGTCTTGCGCTTCAGCTCAGCAGCCTCGGCCTCACGGCGGGCTTTCTCTGTGGCCGGAACAGATTTCGTCATACTGGTATTTTGATGATTGCTCAATTTGTCTTTTTCCGCTGCGTCACGCTTGGCTTTTTCAGCGGCCTCTCGCTTGGCTTGCTCTTCAGCTTCACGTTTCGCTTTTTCAGCCGCCTCACGCTGAGCTTTTGCTTCAGCTTCGCGTTGGGCCTGCTCTTCAGCTTCACGTTGAGCCAGTTCTTCCGCTTCCTGCCGTGCACGCTCTTCTTCTTCAGCCTGCTGACTGCTCAGCGGATCGCGCTGAACATACGTGCGTTTTTTGCGGACTTCAATCTGCACTGATTTACTTTTTCCGCCAGTGCTCGGAATATTCAAGGTGCTACGCGTTTTACGTTGAAGAGTCAACTTGCCAGCCGCAGAACCGCGTTCACGGTTCAAATGCGCTAGCAACGTCTCTTTTTCCTGCTGAGACACGTTATCCGATGCAGACTTGGTAATTCCCGCATCAGCAAATTGCTGTATCAGGCGGTCTACCGGAGTCTGAATCTCTACGGCCAGCGATTGTATGGTCACTTCTGTCATGCTGTTCCTTTCCTGCTACAGTGTCGTTATTCGTTTTCGTCGCCGAACCAGCAGATATTACGGGCGGCCATGATCAACTCACCGGCCTTCTCATCGTTCAGCCCTTCAATATCTGTCAGGTCGTCAACGCCCTGCTCAGCAAGATCTTCCAGCGTACATACTCCACGCGCGGCGAGAGTGAACGCCAACTCGCGCGGTAAACCCGGTAAACTGAGCAAATCTTCCGCCGGTTGGCCACCGCCACGGCTCTCTTCCTGCGCCAACGCCAATGTGGTCAATGCCGCTTTGGCACGTTCACGCAGTGCTTCGATGGTTTCCTCATCCAGACCATCGATCTCCTGGAGTTCCTTGATAGGCACATAGGCCAGTTCTTCCAGTGAGGAGAACCCTTCTTCAACCAGCACGGTGGCGAACTCTTCGTCGATATCCAGGTGCTTGGTGAATACGTCGATCGCCGCGTGAGCTTCCGCTTGGTGCTTGGCTTGCAGGTCTTCCACGGTCATCACGTTCAGTTCCCAGCGGTCATCTGAACGGTGCTGTTTCAGCAGTTGGGAAGCCAGACGGACGTTCTGCCCGTTACGGCCAATCGCCTGTGCCAGGTTGCCGGACTCCACGGCGATATCCATGGTGCAGTTGTCTTCATCGACAACGATAGAGACCACGTCAGCCGGTGCCATGGCATTGATAACGAACTGCGCCGGATTATCATCCCACAGAATGATATCAATGCGCTCGCCACCCAATTCGCTGGAAACCGCTTGTACGCGCGCACCGCGCATACCGACGCACGCACCGACCGGGTCAATACGCTTGTCGTTAGTTTTCACCGCGATTTTAGCGCGAGAACCCGGATCGCGGGCAGCCGCTTTGATCTCGATAACTTCTTCACCAATTTCCGGCACTTCGATGCGGAACAGTTCCACCAGCATCTCAGGGCGCGAGCGGCTGACAAACAGCTGTGCGCCACGCGCTTCCGGTCTTACTGAGTACAGCACGCCGCGAATACGGTCGCCCGGACGGAAATTTTCACGCGGCAGCATATCTTCACGGCCAATCACCGCTTCTGCGTTGTTGCCCAGATCCAACGAAATGTTGTCGCGGTTCACTTTTTTAACCACGCCAGTGACAATATCGCCTTCCTGCTCACGGAACTGATCGACCACCATGGCACGTTCAGCTTCACGTACTTTCTGTACGATAACCTGTTTGGCCGTTTGTGTGGTGATACGGTCAAACGTGACCGATTCGATCTGGTCTTCAATGTAACCACCGAGTTCAATGCTCGGATCTTCAAATTGGGCCGCTTCCAACGTGATTTCACGCGTTGGTTGCGTCACTTCGTTGACAGCAACCCAGCGGCGAAACGTATCGAAATCACCGGTTTTGCGATCGATGCAAACCCGAACGTCAATTTCCTGTTCGTATTTTTTCTTTGTCGCTGTCGCTAGCGCAGTTTCCAGTGCTTCAAAAATTTTTTCGCGCGGAACGGCTTTTTCGTTGGAAACTGCTTCAACAACAGCCAGAATCTCTTTGTTCATCCTAGTTGCCTCATCCAAACTTTAAAAGTGGGGTACCAGGTTCGCCTTCTGGATGTTGCTCAGTGCGAACACTTCATCTTTGCCTTCCACTGTTACGGTAATCATCTCACCTTCAACGGATTTGATAACTCCCGCCCATTTACGACGGTTTTGTACCGCCATGCGCAGCACCAGGGTCACTTCTTCGCCGAGGAAACGCACGTAATGTTCTGCGATGAATAAAGGACGATCCAAGCCAGGTGATGACACTTCCAGGTTATAGGCAACCGTAATGGGATCTTCAACATCCAGCACCGCACTCACCTGGTGGCTGACATCAGCACAATCATCAACTGTGATGCCGTCTTCACTATCAATATAGATACGCAGCGTCGATTGGCGACCACGGACAAACTCAACGCCCACCAATTCGTAGCCTAATGCTTCAACGGGTGCCGAGATCATCGCTGTCAATTTCTGTTCTAATGTGGACAAGCCCACCCCCAAGACATAAAAAAAGGGCTAAAAGCCCAGTCATGTTGTTGCCAAATAACAAAAAACCCCGAAATATCGGGGCTTTATGCAACTGGACCCTATATACCGCAACAGGCTGCGGTATTACTTCTCGCAAGGATTTTTTCAAAAAATCCGCTGTGGGTGTCATAACCGCCACTCACAGTTCATTTGAAAAAAAACTTAAGCGAAAGAAGTGATTTGGTTGCGGGGGCCGGATTTGAACCGACGACCTTCGGGTTATGAGCCCGACGAGCTACCAGGCTGCTCCACCCCGCGTCCGAAAACGTGGCAAATAGTACGCCGCCAACCGTGAAAAAGCAAGCTATCAATCAGAGATGATGCGAGGACAAGATCTGAAATCTTTGTCTATTCTATTGAAAAGAAAAGACAGTTGTCAACCCTTGAAAAACAACCCGCCGCGCACTGCTAAAAAACAGAGAAAAACGTCTTAATACAGCGCAAAAACGCTGAAAAAACAGCACCTAAGTCATATCTCTTTTTTTAAGAATCTTAAATAGAAAAAAACGCTCCATTTCCTGGTGATACACACCATTTAAACCAGAAAATACAGCATTTAATCCTTATGCTCCGTTCACCTGCTCATTTTGTACCCCAATGAATAAAAATGTAAATTTACCGTAAATTTAGAGTGTGCTAATAAGGAAACGGAATTTACAACTATCACTATTTTTAGGAATGATGCTGATGACATCACCTTTTTCAGTAACATCTTGTTATGCGCAGCACAGCAAAATTAACGCCAAGTTTAATAAACGTATCATCGCACTTTTGGTAAGCACCGCAATCACCGCCCCTACACTGGGTGGGGAATTGCCTGGCGGTGCCACGGTCGCAGCGGGTAACGTGTCGATTGGCGGAAACGGCAATGCGATGACGGTCACTCAGCAATCCAATACGGCCATTGTTAACTGGAACAGTTTCTCTGTCGGTCAAGGCCAATCTGTTAACTTTATCCAACCAAGCAGTTCCTCTGCGATCCTCAATCGGGTAACTGGCTCCACGCGCTCGTCGATCGCTGGCGCGGTCACCGGAAACGGGCAGGTTTACCTGATTAACCCTAACGGTATCGCGATTACCCCCTCCGGTTCAGTCAAAGTGGGGGGCGGATTTGTCGCCTCGACGCTGGACATCAACGATGAGGATTTCCTTAAAGGGAAACGTCAGTTTACCGGAAACGGAAACGCGGCAGAGGTAAGTAATGCCGGAGTCATCAGTGTAGGGCGCGGTGGGTATGCGGCCTTGATGGGGGGGAGCGTAAAAAATGACGGGCTTATCAATGTACCGGTAGGCAAAGTGGGTTTGGGTGCCGCCGAGAAAGCGACGCTCGATCTCTCTGGTGATGGTTTCCTCCAGGTTGCCGTACCAAGCACTTCCGGTGTGAAAGAGGCATTAATTCAGAATAACGGGACGGTATCGGCCAACGGCGGAGCCGTTATTATGACGGCTGCCACCGCGCGTAATGCAGTCCGCAATGCCATCAATCTCTCTGGCGTGGTCGAAGCCAACAGCGTGGGCGGCCAAAATGGCGCGATCACCATTGGCGGCGGTGAGGGCGGCAACGTTACCGTATCGGGCACCGTGACCGCCACTGCGGCGCAGGGGAACGGCGGTAACGTCAATGTAACCGGCGATTCGATTGTCCTGACGGGTGCCAAGGTGGATGTCTCCGGTAAAACGGGCGGTGGCACGGTCAATATTGGCGGTGAACGTCAAGGCAAAGGCAGCACGCAGCGCGCCACGACCACAACGCTTGATGCCGCGACCACGGTAAAAGCCGATGCAACAGCACAGGGTAACGGCGGTAACGTCGTGGTGTGGTCAGATAATCACACAACCTTTAACGGCAAAATCAGTGCGCGTGGCGCGGGTACGGGGACTGGCGGCGAAGTCGAAGTCTCAGGCAAAGCGAAACTGGCGTACACGGGAAAAACCGATCTTTCCGCCGACAGTGGTAAATACGGTAACCTGTTGCTCGATCCCCACAATGTGGTTATCTCCTCAACTGCCGACAACGGCACGGGATTCAGCGCCAGCACTGATGATAGCGTCATCAATGTCAATACGCTGCAAAATGCCCTAGCGTCAGCCAATGTGACCGTTTCTACCGGTACAACAGGAACTCAAAACGGCGATATTACCGTTGCCAGCAATATTGGCTGGTCCGCCGATACCACCTTAACGCTGGCCGCAGCAGGAAACATTGCCCTTAACGGCAATATTGTTGCCACCGGTACCAATGCAGGTTTGGCATTGAATTACGGTAGTGGGAAAGACTATACGTTGCTATCGGGCAAGTCCATCACCCTCTCTGGTGCCAATTCCTCACTCTCTATCGGTGGTCAGAATTACACATTGATACGCTCGATGGCACAGTTGGATGCCATCGACACCACTGGGTTGTCGGGGCGTTATGCACTGGCGCAGAATGTGAATGCCAACGGTACCACTTACAGCAATGCACTGGTCGGCACATCACAAGGCGCGGCGTTTAGCGGTATCTTCACCGGCCTTGGCAACACTATCTCGAATTTGAACATCAACAGTGCAGACACCTATGTGGGGCTGTTTGGCTACAATATGGGGACCATCAGAAATATCGTGCTGACGGCTGCCCAGTTAACGGGGTCTTCCTCCGCAACATTCTATGCAGGCTTGCTGGCAGGGTTTAACACCGGGACGGTTGCCTATGCGTCGGTAGATGGCAGTATGACGCGCTCCTCTACCGCAGGCGCTTACATGGGTGGCGTGGTTGGACAAAATACCGGGACGATAAAATACACCCACTCTGGCGCTACCATCAGTGCGATATACAGTTCCAATTGGTCTTATTGGGGTGGGTTGGTTGGCCAAAACAACAAAGACATTCTACAAAGCTACTTTGATGGTGCTCTCGATCTTTCCGGTACAGCAGGCAATGGCTTGCAGTATACGGGGGGTTTGGTTGGTAATAACGCCAGTGGCAGCAAAATTACGCAAAGCTATTCATCCGGCAGCGTAAAAGGCTCTGGGATGGGCGGTGCGGTGGGGTACTTAGGTGGCTTGGCTGGAGCGAATTCCGGCTCGGTACTCAACAGCTATGTGACAGGAACGATGAATGCTAGCCTGAATGCCTACGCGGGAGGTTTGGTCGGGTCCAATCAGTCTGGCACGATATCAGGAAGCTATGCCAATAACACCATTACAGCATCGTCTACATTCAGCGTTGGCGGATTGGTGGCCTCTGGTAGTGGCGGCAGCATAAGTGATTCATATTGGAATACGGAAACTACCGCCCAATCTGGCGTAGGAAGAGCCACGACACCCACCCAATCGATTACAGGGTTGACCAGCGCACAGATGAACGTGGCCAGTAACTTTAGTGCACTGGACAGCAAAGTCTGGGGATCCGCTACCGGGTCCACCGCTCCCACATTATTTGGTGTCTCGGGCGCAGTAGGTGTAGCACAGAATGCTGTGTACGGCGCGACACCGACGACAACTTATTATGGCGTCGGCTTTTGGAACGCCATAAGTGGTAGTCTTGCCAATGGTTTGAAGCTTACCGATAACGTGGGAAGTTACATATTAAGCACTGATGGGCTGAGTGCTACCAACGCTGCAGGGCAGGCTATCAATATCATCAGTCTGGGGGCAAACGTTACGCCCGCCGCATTGACCATTAGAGCGAATAATGCCGACAAAACATACGGTGATACCGCCTCGCTGGGTTATACCGCACAAGGGTTAATCAATGGCGATAGCATCACGTCGGTGAATTTGACCAGCCCAGGAAATACTGCGACAGCCAATGTGGGGATCTACGGTATCACGGCCAGCAACGCAACGGGGACCGGTCTGGGTAACTACACCATCAGCTACAACAATG
>CAXYYB010000041.1:0-39499 GCA_964293225.1 uncultured Symbiopectobacterium sp.
TGTGGGAGGCGGCAACGCGGGCGTCGCAACGCGTGCAGCCATCGATAAAAACCGCTCCCTCCCCGATCCAGGGGGGACGCAGCGTGCTGTCTGCCCGCTGGCGGCCACCGCTAAACAGGAAACGACGGGAGAGATCGGTCATGGCAATACGTTGCTCCGGCAGGGGAAAATGCCCCCAGAAAAAACACTGTTTTTGTAGGGGTTACACTATTCCTCTTACCGTTTAGTGGATAATCACCCTTTAGAGGTAAATACGGATGCAGGATCAAGCTTATGCCGGATTACCACGCGGCCTGCTCGCCTGATTGATGACAGAAAGGGATAATGATGCCAGCCGCGTTTTTGATGCGCTCTGGGTGATTTACGTGATGTGAAAGGGGATTAATCGTCGTGATGGTCAAACGTCCTGTCTCTACCAGCCTTGCTCGCGCTTTCTTTTACATCGCCTTGCTGTCGTTCCTGACAACCGGTATTGCATTGTTGACCCTGGCGAGCGGCCTGCGTGATGCCGAAGCGATCAACATTGCAGGCTCCATGCGTATGCAGAGCTATCGCATGGGTTATGAATTGCAGGGCGATCGCACCGAATTAACCCAGCACCGCCAGTTTTATGCGCAAACGCTGGATTCGCCGGTGTTTCATCTGCTGGCGCGCTGGTACGTGCCGCGCGAGGTCCATGAGCAGTACACGACGCTGTTGATGAACTGGACAGTGATGGATGAGCGGCTGGGCGCAGGAGATCTCGAGTGGTATCAACAGAATATTGCCCGCTATGTCACTCAGATTGACCATTTCGTACTGGCATTGCAGCACTATTCCGAACGCAAAATGAAGATAGTGGTGGCGACATCAATGATTGGGGCTGTCACC
Organism: uncultured Symbiopectobacterium sp.; assembly: GCA_964293225.1. Taxonomy (GTDB): domain Bacteria; phylum Pseudomonadota; class Gammaproteobacteria; order Enterobacterales; family Enterobacteriaceae; genus Symbiopectobacterium. Next base: position 871 of record CAXYYB010000041.1, read on the forward strand.
ATTTATATACTGATCTTTTTCACGCTGCGTCGCATTCGCCGTCAGGTGGTGGTGCCGCTCAGCAAACTGATGGCGGCCTGTGCGGCGGTAGAAAAAGGCTACTTCACCCATACGCGGCTGGACACGTCGCTGCCAAACGAACTGGGGCTGCTGGCGCAAACCTTTACCCGCATGACGGATGAGCTGCACAAGCTTTATCGCTCGCTCGAGGAGAAGGTTCGGCAAAAAACGCTACGCCTGCAAGAAGCGAACCGCATGTTGAAGGTGCTGTATAACTGTTCGCAGGCGCTGAATGTCAGCACGATCGACCGGCACTGTTTCCAGCGCATCTTGCAGATAGTCCACCGCTATGAAACGGTTGGCTGTCTGGAAATGTGTGTCGGTGAGAACTGGCGGCTGAGCGAAGGGAAGGAAAATGTGGGGGCGGCGTGGCAGGCATTGCCCATCCGTTTGCAAGACGTCAACTTTGGGCAACTGCGCTGGCAGGCCTCCACGCAACAGCCATCGACGCAACTGATGGAGAGCGTCGCCAACATGCTCGGGCGCGGCCTCTATTTTAATCAGGCGCAGAAGCACTACCAACAGCTGTTGCTGATGGAAGAGCGCGCCACGATTGCCCGAGAGTTGCATGACTCGTTGGCGCAGGTGCTTGCCTACTTGAATATCCAACTGACGCTGCTCAAGCGCGCGGTAGCGGAAGAAAATGTGCAGGCCAGGCACATCATCACAGATTTTGAGCAGGCGCTGAGTGATGCTTATCGTCAACTGCGCGAGCTGTTGGTGACGTTTCGTTTGACGTTGCAGCAAGCGGATTTACCGGCTGCATTACAAGAGATGATTGAACCGCTGCGTGCGCAAACCAGCGCCAACATCCAGATCGATTGCCGCATTCCGACTCAGGCGCTGGATGCGGCGCAGCAAGTGCATTTGCTGCAAATCATCCGTGAAGCGGTGTTGAACGCCATCAAGCATGCGCAGGCGACGACCATTGAGGTCAGTTGCCGTACGCAACCCGATGGCGGTCACTGTGTTGATATCCGTGATGATGGGCGCGGCATCGGCAGCCACGAGGAACCCGTGGGGCACTACGGCCTGAATATTATGCATGAACGCGCCGAGCGCTTGGGCGGCACGCTCTCTATCGGTTCCCATCCTGAGGGGGGAACGCGGGTCAGCGTGTGTTTTTCAGCGCCTGTGACCGGGCACAGCAGTAACAACAATATCAATGATAAAGAAGAATAAGATCTATACCCTAAATAATTCGCGTTGCAGGAAGGCGGCAAGTGAGTGAATCCCGATGAGCTTACTTAGGTAAGTGATTCGGGTGAATGAACGCAGCCAACGCATCAGCAACGTGAAGTATGACGGGTATGTCCTTTGGGAGTGAGTAATGTCAGAAACATTGAGCCACCGCGTGTTGATTGTCGACGATCATCCGCTTATGCGCCGGGGTATCCGTCAGTTACTGGAAACCGATGCGATTTTTGAGGTCATTGGGGAAGCCAGCAATGGTATGGAGGCGCTCAGCCTCGCCAATCGCGATTCACCCGATATTATTTTGCTCGACCTGAATATGAAAGGGTTGAGCGGATTGGATACGCTGCACGCGCTGCGGCGTGATGGCATCTGCGCGCGCATTATCGTGCTGACCGTGTCGGATTCACCGGGGGATATTTACGCACTGGTGGATGCGGGAGCCGATGGGTATCTGCTGAAAGACAGCGCGCCGGAGAACCTGTTGGCAGCGATCCGTAACGGCGATGCCTTCAGCGAGCAGGTGAAAGCGGTTTTACAAAACCGCATGGCGGTGCAAGAGATCCCCTCACCGTTTACCGTACTCACCGAGCGTGAACTGGACGTGCTTCAGGAAGTGGCATCGGGGCTGTCCAATAAGCAGATTGCTTCTGCGCTGTTTATTTCGGAAGAGACGGTGAAAGTGCATATCCGCAATATCTTGCGCAAGTTGAGCGTGAGTTCGCGCGTGGCAGCGACCGTGCTGTATCTGCAAACGCGCGGTTTATAACGTCAGAGCGTCAGATCTTTGGTTTTTTGATTAGCGCCCATTGGATCGACAATACGCTCAGCATCACGATAATCAGCCCGGGCAATGCCATTCCCTGAATGCGCTGCCCGAGAAATACCCACCCCAGCACCACGGCCGTGACCGGGCTCAGCAGGCTCATTGCCGACACTGCGACCGGCGAAAGACGGCGAATGCCGCGAAACCACAGTGCGTAGGCCAGCATCGCACCTGCCACGCACAGCCACAGGTAACCGGCAACTTGCGTGGCTGTTAGCGTGGGTAACGGCGGATCGACCAACAGTGCTACCGGCATTAAAAACATCCCGCCGAGCAGTAACTGCCATCCGGTCAACGCCATCACTGGCATCGAGAGCGACCAACGCCGCGACAGCCAGGTGCCCAATGCCATGCTGACAGCACCCAGAAACGCCGCGCCGATCCCGATGGTGTCGACGACGGTCTGTGGTGAAAGCAGCAACATCCCCATGCCGATAACGCCGATAAAGGCAGACAGAACGGCGGTGAGGGGGGATCGCTGTCGATCAATTCCCCAGGCCAACAGCATGACCAGCAGCGGTTGTATCGCACCGATAACGGCGGCCAAACCGCCGGGTAAACGGTAGGCGGCGATAAATAACAGCGCCTGAAACGCGCCGATATTGAGGATGCCGGTGACGATGAGTTTCCACCACTCATGGCGTAACGGGAAATGACGACACCATAACAGCAGCGCGCATCCTGCAGGCAGGACACGCAGCAGCGCTGCGGTAAAGGGGCGGTCAGGCGGCAGAAACTGCGTGGTAACGATATAGGTTGTACCCCAAATCGTAGGTGCCAGCGCGGTGAGCAGCAGATCGAAAAGAGGATAACGTGACAAAAAGGCCATGATTTTATCTTTACTTCAAGCTAAATTAGTGAGCAAAGTATGCAACGATAATTATCTTGATATCAAGATAAATGAGCGAATGATGACAAAAAAAACGCAGGCTGATGCCGTCGATCGAATTTTAGAACAGTGGAAACGTGAGCGCCCGGATCTGGATTGTAGTCCGATGGGACCGATCGGGCGACTGAAGCGCTGTGCATTGCTGCTGGAGCCGCGTGTTGACGGGGCCTTCGTAGAGCACGGGCTGGTACGTTGGGAATTTGATATGCTTGCCACGCTGCGGCGTGCTGGCGCGCCGTTTGTTCTCTCTCCCACACAGCTGTTTTCTACCCTGATGATCACCTCTGGCACCATCACGCACCGGCTGAAAGCGTTGGAGAAACGCGCGTTTATTTCGCGCTTGCCTAACCCGGAGGATGCACGCAGCATGTTGGTGGCGCTGACGCCGCAAGGACGCGAGGTTATCGACCGCGCCGTCGAAACCCATATTGAAAACGAGCGACAACTGCTGTCCGGGCTATCGACGGCACAGCGCCAGCAGTTAAACGAGGCGCTTTCCACCCTGATGCGACTGCTGGAAAACGAGTAGGCCTCTTGGCCGGGAAAATCTAGCCCAAGGTGCTGCGCCGCACGGGAAGGGCGTTGAACACGCGTCGGGACGGTGTTCCGGTGGTCGGCGCGATTACCAGTTGGCACGCGGCTTCCGCCATCTCAGCCAACGGCTGAGCGAAGGTGGTCAGGTCATAGCCCAGCCAACTGGCCTGCTCGATATCATCGAAGCCTATGATACTGATATTGTCTGGAATGCGCAGGCCGAACTCGTGCCGAGCTGCGTCGATAAAACCGCAGGCAATCAGATCGGTGACGCAAAACACCCCGTCCGGGCGCGTTTCTGCGCTTAACAACGCGCGTGCGGCAGTAACGCCTGTCAGGTAACTGGCGCTGCCCGGTTGGGTCAGCGTGACGTTAACTCCCCGTTCGGCCGCCGCATCGAGAAAGCGCGTTTCGCGCAGCACCATGCTGGGAGAACGCGTCGATGACGACACCAGCGCAATCTGCTGACAGCCTGCACTGAGCAACAAGGCTAATGCATCGGCCATCGTCGAGCGGTAGTCAATCTCGATATTGTCCGCTCCCTCAAACTGTCCCATACGGTTTATCAAAATCACCTGTTGTCCGCTTTGCAGGCAGGTTTCAATTAGCGCACCCGGTGGTTTGCCTGACAACACAATCGTTGCCGTCGAACGGTAATTCAGGGTTTGTTGCAGAGCCTCCCTGACACTCTCCTCACCGTCGTCGGTGTTGATCACCATTACCGCGCGTCCGGCGTGGTTCAGACGGCGGGTGAGGTGCTCCAGCAGGCTGGCCTGATAAGGTGCCGCCAGATTACCGCCCAGAATACACACCGGGCGACAGGCCTCTTTGGAGAGACCGCGCGCCAGGTGATTGACGTGGTAGTTAAGCGTTTGTGCGGCGGCGAGCACTTTGCGCCGGGTTTCCGCGGAGACGCTGCTGCCCGGAGTGAAAGTGCGCGATACCGCTGAACGCGATACCCCTGCCAACTGCGCGACTTCGGCGGCGCTGGCAAACCCGCTATTTTTGCTGTAACTGCTTTCACTCATCGCGCCATTCCGCTGCAATCAATGCCCTTTCACGCAGGATGGCATGTTCAGCCAGACGCGTCAGCGACGGCTTCGGCGTTTCAAACCATTCCTCCGGGTGTAGCTGGCGCTTCTCTCGAATCAGCGCGATGGCAGCGTCAAGCGTCGGATAACGTTCCGGGCATTCGAGGTGCATAAACAGGGCGACCAGCGCCACAGAACGGCTACGCCCGCCGCGACAGTTGACCAGAATATTGCCTCGCCTGCGGTTGCGGTAAGAGGGTTTATCGGGAATTTGCTGTAACAACGCGCTGCGCATCAAGTGATAGCCAGCATGCAGCATCTCCGGCGCATTGCCTTCGCCATCAATCAGCCCGAGTTTGTAATAGCGCACCGGGCCAGCCCCGTGGGAAAGCAGATGGGTATCCGGTGTTGCTTCTTGGGTGGTCACCCAATCGATATCGAGATTCACCGCGCAATTAATCACGATGCCGATATCGTGTTCGGCCAGCAGCGCGGCGTCGCATACGCCGCTGGCACCGCCGATATAGATATCCATGCCCCAGCCGGGAAAGTTTTCGCTAATCAGGCTGATAGGGGGGCGCGGGTATACTGGCGTGGAAGGAGAAATGGGCACCGGCGCTACCGCCTCGCTTGCCAGCGGAATGCTGGCGGCGCGCGCTAACGCTGCGGCGACACCCGGTGCCGCCCCCAGCACCGGCAGGCCGTTATACAGGCCTGCGGCATCCTGAGGAACGATCCCGGTTTGCCCTCCTGCTTCGCGTACCAGCAGCAGTCCAGCCAGACAATCCCAAGCGTTCATATGGATTTCCACATAGCCATCAGTGCGACCTTCCGCAACCCACGCCAGCGCCAGCGCCCCTGAACCGCCACGGCGGATGCTGGCTCCCAGATTGAGCAGGGCTGACATGACATCCAGATAGCGGCGCTGGCTATGGCGCGCCGACCATCCCAATTCAAAAGAGGCCAACTGCGTGTCCGCAATAGTGGTGCAGCGCAGCGCTTGACCATTTTTCAGCGCATAGTGTCCACGGCGTGCCAGATAGAGCTCCTGACTGACCGGGTTATAGATGGCACCCAGTTCCGTCGTTCCTTGATGAACCCAGGCGATACACACGCAGAAATGGGCGATTCCGCGCGCAAAGTTGGCGGTGCCATCGATCGGATCGACAACCCACAAACTTGCTGTGTTGGCGGGTTGCCGCGCGGACTCTTCACCCAGAATCAGATCGTCGGGAAAGGCGTCGCCAAGTTCCCGTAAAATCAGGGCTTCAACCAACGTGTCTGCTTCGGTCAGGATATCCTGATGGCCCTTGAGTTCATATTCCCCCGCTTTGCGCGAATGAAAATAGCGCAGGGCGGTATCGCCAGCGTCCAGAATGATGCGTTTTAATGCCGCTTCGCGCTGCTCAATATCGATGTTCGTCAACGTAATCTGCCTGTTTTAAAATGAAGAGGGGGGATGTCATGGTCTGAATGACCGGTTATTTCTTGTAGCTCAGGCTCCAGATATCCTGCCAGTCCTGACGGCTTTTCCAATCTTCTTTAGCCGTGTCCGTCAGGTATTCCATCAATTCTGCGCGGTATTTTTCAATCCCGGACGCTTCGTTGGCGGGCAGTGAGACTGTCTGGTTGGTGGACATTTTGCCATCGACGCTCTGCGGCTCAATCCCTTCTGCGCTCAGCAAATAGTGGATAAATAGCTTGGCGGCGTTAGGGCTGTGGCTGCCAGTGGCGATAACCCCCAGACTGGGATAATTCCAGCCGATAAACGGTTTGAGCCCGTTACACAACCCCAGCTTCATCCCTTGTTGGTTATCACGGAATTTCGCGGTTGACACCAGACCGACAAAATCGGCGTTGCCGTCCGGTGCGCCAATGGCAGAGGCAGCGTCATTATCGGAGTGGGTGAGCAACACACCGTTGCCTGCCAGCGCTTTGACAAACGCCGCCGTGGCTGATTTTTCGCTGGTTTGCAAAGGTTTACCGAATTGTTGTTGGTACGCGTCGCGCATTTGCTGGTCGTAGTGGGTTTCCATCTGGCTGAACCAATCCGTGTAGGCGGGTTTGCCGGTCGGGTCCTGCATTGCCACCTTGCCACGCCATTCGGGCTGGGTGAGCTGCCAGATATTGGTGACGGGGCAGGTGGTGTGACGCGCAGTATTGTAGGCAAACACGTTGGGTGCCAGCACTACGGTTAACGGGTTTTGATAACGGGCGGCGATGTGGCTTTTCAGGTCATCGGGAACCCAGCTTTGCACATAACCCTTACTGAGCAACTGCGTGATTGCCGCTGGCGTATCTTCCACGATAGCGACATCGGCCCTGACGTTTTTGGCTTGCGCTTCACGGCTGATAATTTCGATGATCTGCGGCGCATCGGCTTTTACGCCAGTGGCCTTGAGTCCGTACTTTTCGCTAAAGGCTTTGGCCTGTTGCACGATTTTACCGGTTGACGCATAAACGGTTAACGGGTTTTCTTGCTGTGCGGCGGCGATCAGGGCTTGCAGTTCGGCGGTTTCAGCATGGGTTAACGGGCTGCTTAGCAAGGTACTGGTGACCAACAGTGCGGTGAATGTGCGCTTCATCGTGACTCCTGATAATAAGTAAGGGGATTACTGGGCGGCTATCTCGTGGCGTAGCCCATGGCGATTGAAAAAATGCAGCGAGTGGGTCGGCAACTGGCAGAACACTTGTTGATGGGGCTGCCAGCGCGGCCGCAGTTGCGTTGAATGGAACAGCCGATCGTTGCCTGCGACCAGTTCAATGATCCAACTGCCGCCGGTAGGCATAATGTTATCGATGGTCATGGCAACGCCGTTATTGCCTGCGTCAGCGCTGAGAACAATCTCTTCGGGTCGGATACCGCACAGCTCGGTGTATTCGCTGCTGTGCAAGGAAAAACGCTGGTGAAGATGTTGCGCCAAATGGCTCAACGGCGGGTGCAGCGGGATCATATTGAGCTTGGGCGTGCCAATAAACTCGGCGACAAAGCGGTTGGCGGGTGCGGCATAGATTTGATCCGGCGTGCCGACCTGTTGCATCTGCCCGGCGCTCATCACTGCGATGGTCGTCGCCAGCGTCATCGCCTCCCACTGATCGTGACTGACAAACACGATGGTGGTGCCGAAGGTTTCGTGTAGGCGACGCAACTCAGCCCGCATTTCCAGACGCAATGTGGCGTCCAGATTCGAGAGTGGCTCATCAAGCAACAGCACGCCGGGATTGACCGCCAGCATACGCGCCAGCGCGACGCGTTGCTGCTGTCCACCGGAGAGTTGCGCCGGATAACGTGTGGCATAATCCGCAATGCGCAATTTTTCCATCACGTCCTGAGTGCGTGCGATACGCGCCGGTGCCGGGACTTTTTGTAGACGTAGACCAAAATCGACATTCTGTTCGGCCGTCATATGGGGCCAGAGCGCGTAGCTCTGAAACACCAGACCGATGCCGCGTTTCTCGGGCGGAACATAAATACCCTGCGTAACGGAGTCGACCACCTTGTCGCCGATGACAATCTCCCCGTCACTGGCGTGCTCAATTCCGGCAATCATGCGCAAAATGGTGGTTTTTCCGCAGCCAGACGGTCCAAGCAAGCACATGAATTCACCGTCGTTGACGGTCAGACTGATGTTGTTTACTGCCGGGCTGTCACTGCCGGCGTAAGTTTTAGTGAGATGAGACAACTGGATGGAAGGCATGTTAGTTCTCCAGCGCGTCAGCCAGGCCAGTGCCGGTGATCTTTTGGATCATCACCGTACCTGCCCATGAAATCAGCGCAATCATCAGTACCACGGCGTTGGCCGCCTGCTGGTAGTTGTAGTCAATCAAACGCAGGGAATAGGTTGTCAGCACATCGGTTGCGGGGGTGGCGAGAATGACGAACAGACTCACGCCTTTGATGCCCGAGATAAACGGCAGCAGGATGCCGGTCGCTAGCGGACCCGCTTGAATCGGAATCACAATGCGGCGCAGGCGCGCCAACCAACTGGCACCGGCAATCTGCGCGGCTTCTTCTGCTTCTTTACCGAGTTGGGTCATGGCGGCAATACCAGAGCGGCTGGCATAAGGCATTTTTTCTGCAATCAGCGCCAGAATTAAGATCAGCGGCGTACCATAGAGCGCAGGAATGGGGCCTCTTGCTACCGCAAAGAGAGAGAGAAACGCCGTAGCAAAGGCAATGCCAGGCACCAGATAGGGCAGAAACGTCAACTGGCGCAAGCAAGCGGCAATCCAGCGGAAGTGGCAGCGCATTACGGCATAGCCCACCAGCAGACCGAATACGCCACAGGTGACAGACGCGGAGCCGACGATAAGCAAGGTGTTTCCCACCGTGCGCCAAAATTCCGGCGTCAGCAGTATGCCGTTATGCAATGCCACTGTGTCGAGGTTATGACCAATCCAGTAGGCTAGCGTAAAATTATCCGCCGTGAAGCGACCGGGCAGCAGCAACCCCGTAGAAAGAATAAGCGACAGCAGAGGGAAGGCGCCCCCAAACACAATAAAAATATGCGGCAGGGCGGCGGCGAACATACGGCAACGCCAGAGTGAGCGGCGACGCTCCATAACCCCTTTGCCGCCTACCGTGACAAAGCGTTTCGCCTCGCGCAGCATTTTCATATCCAGCAGCAAAGTGATCATGCCCATCAGCATAATCACGGTGGCAATAACTGCAGCCACGCCGGATTGGCGGGTGCTGATGGCCCGGTACAGGCTGGTCGATAGCGTATCAAAATGGACCGGCAGACCGAGAATATAGGGCAAGGCAAACTCGCCGATGCAGTCGGCAAAAATCAGCAACGATGCCGATAGCAACGCAGGACGTACCAGCGGGATAATGATTTTGAACGCAATGACATTGCGTGAGGCACCCAGTACACGGGCGCACTCTTCCATCTGGCTGTCGATACGCCTCAGGGCATTCCCAACGATCAGGATAACCAGTGGCGTGTAGTGCAAGGTCATGATGACCACAATGGGAAAATAGCCATAGGCCATCCAATTGGGCGTCTGGATCCCCATGGCTTCCAGCCAACCGGGCTGGCCGCCAATCGCATGGTTCTTGAACAGGGTGGTCCAGGCCAGTGCGAAGGTCCAGGAAGGGAGCATAAACGGCACAATGAGCAGGGTGGCGAAACCCTTACGCCCGGCAACATCGGTGCGGTGAATAAGCCAGGCAAGCGTGATGCCCACCACCAGTGCGCCCACGACGGTACTCACTGCCACCGCCAAGGTGTTCAGTAACGGTGTCCACAGCAGCAGATCGGACATTCTTGAGGCTAGCGTGCGCAGCAGATAATAGGCAGTCAATGCGCCCTCGGCGGCATCGGTGCGACCTTCATCGCCGCTTTGCACCAGTCCCGCATTCAGTAAAACGGAAAGCACTGGTGCCAGAATGATCCCGCTAAACAGCATCAGCAACAGTGCACCAAGCCAATTGGCGGGTTCGTGGCTGGCGATAGACAGCGTGTGGCGCAGCGTTGACCACGTGGTTTTTCGGTGGCGGATTTCGGCTTGGTAAGACACGGATTTACCCCTGACTGTTGACGACAGGCAGGAATATAGCGAGGCAATGTTACAGTTTGTCGAGTGTTTTGCACCTATGTGCAAAACAGGTGTTGTTGCTTATGGCGATTAAGCGCTGGAGGGGCTGCAGACGAAGACGGAAGCCACTGGAGCGCCTCAAAAACATCATCAGACAACTACATCGATAAGTTACCGGGCGTGTTAGCTCCGTTTTTTCTGACAATAGCGATAAGATTTGTAACTCAGGGGTAACGCGCCAATATGATAGGTACAGCACAGCCCCACGAGGGTCACAATAATATTGCTGATAAAAGACGCTGTGCTCATGGGATATTTAAAATAAATGTTTAGAAAAAACACGGCAATTATCAGCGAGAATATCGAAAATACGTTATAAAAACGATGCTTTAAAAGAGGTACGAACGAAAGTAAGGTTGTCTCAGTATGACCTTTTTCCACCCCACGTCTGATGAGCTTTTGCATATGCGCAATGTCTTTAGGCGTAAAGCCATTTTCCAGCAGCGTTGCTTCCATTTCATCATTGTTCATGTTTGATCCTTCAATTTTTACACTGTAATGCAAGTATACCTCATTCTATCTGCTTGAATGTAGGGGGGTTACTGAGTTGATCCGGTCAAATGCCTGATCAAAACGTCCTTCCCGTTCGGCCAGTCGCTGCAGCCGGGCACGTTCAACAATGATTTCTTCAGGCGTTGGCGCTTCACAAAACAGCGCCATCACCTCATCGATAAACGCCTCGAGCCATTTGTAACTTACTGACCGGACCTTCCACAGGGAAACGGGGGGAAATTGATGAGCCTGGTGACCGTAAATACCGCTAAAAACAATCTACCTGAACTGGTTACAGATCGTCATGATCGCGCAACGTAACCAATGATGAGCCGGATCGGCATTTTTCCTGAAATGCCAGGCTTGTTCAAACGTGAAACCATTAAGTTCAAGAGGTGGTGTAAACCGACAAATAGCATCATGACAATCTTCAGGCATCACCGTACGGCTAGCGATGGTTAATACAAGGTCGGTTCCGGCAAGCAGGTCTATTGCGGCACTCCAGTGAGGAAGTGTTACACAAATGCGTCGCTTTAGTCCCTTGGACATCAGCGCTTTTTCAATTTCATCAACCGTATCCGGCAGCGTCGCAAGTTGTATGTGTGGCTTAGCCAACCAGTCTTCAAGCGTCAGATGACGGTTAGCAGGTAGAAAACGTCTGTCGGCAAGACAAATAAACGCTTCAGTGAACAGCGTCTCCTTCTCAACACTTTCCACAACATTCGGGAAAACGCCAAGCGCAAGGTCCACTTCACCATCCTCAAGTTGCGCCAGCATCATTTCTCTACTGGCTTGTATAATCGCCAGATCTATTCCCGGTGCATTTTGTCGCAGATGAATCATCAAGGAGGGTAATACTATCCTTGCTGCGTAATCGGACATGGCTATCCTGAAGCGTCGTTTTGCCGTATAGGGATCAAATACTGACGGGGCTAACAGTCTATCCAACCCCTGAAGCAAGGTTTCAAGCGGAGGAAGAAGGGCGTGAGCTTTGGCCGAAAGCGTCATTTTTCCGTTCTTACGCACCAGCAATGGGTCCTGGAAGTGAACTCTCAATTGGGCCAGCGAGTGACTCACCGCCGGCTGGCTGCGATGAAGCCTGAGCGCCGCACGCGTAACGTGTTTCTCAGCAAGCAGGGCGTGTAACGTCAGGAGCAGGTTAAGATCGATTTTCCTTAAAGCATCCATTTCATGCATATCCTGTATGAAAATTAAGAATTTCAATAAATATAAAGGATAGTGAAAGATACCTCTATCGCATAATTCTCCCTCTGGAGGTATTACATGTTTATTAAAGGCATCGTCTTATCACTTTTCCCGGCAGCAATCGCTCTGGTTGCTGGTGCGTTGTTGCCGTTTCAGGTATCGAGTAATGCTGCGGTAGGTAAGGCGCTGGGACACCCGCTTTGGGGGGCGCTTGTCTCTCTCATTGTCAGTTTGCTTGTGCTGTTACCTCTGTTGTGGTTTTTCAAAGCGCCTAGTCCTCGTCTGAGCAATGCCCTGGAGGGGCCTTGGTGGCTATGGATTGGGGGGATGTTTGGTGCACTTTATGTTGTCAGTTCAACCGCCTTAACACCCAGGCTTGGGGCCGCCAGTTTCATTGTTCTGGTCGTAGCTGGTCAGATGATCACGGCGATACTTGTTGATCAGTTTGGTTTGATGGGGCTCGCCCAGCGCCCCGTCACGCTTGCCCGAATCGCTGGGGTGATACTGATTATTGCAGGCGCTGTTCTCATTCAGCACACGGGAAATGGCGGAGGAGAATCAAAACGGTTGAAACTGAATACACCCGATCCTGAAATCAGGTGTCAGGATTCGAACCTAGCCCCAACCTCATCGCCGACATCATGCGCTAAGGCCTCTTGCGAGCCACGGCCTCCGCGATGGGGCCGTTTTTTAAACGTGTCCGTTTAACGGTGGGCTCATTGGCCTTTGGCTTTTTTACCGTGCAGACAACGCAAAGCGGTTTTCAAGTACATCCACAATTTCGTCTTCTGCCAGCAATTGTGTCTCTACCCGGTCTGCGGTGATCGTCTTAAGCGTGTTGCCAAGCAGGATAACGCGTCCCTCAGGTCCATGCTGTATGACAAGCAGCTTTTGTACAAAGACGGCATCGGGGTGCGTGGAGTTAAGGTAATTGGCCGGAACAAAGTCAATCCATTCCTGAGGTGACAGGTCAAAACTGTATTGATCGGACCAACATCCTTCAACCTTTGCCTGTAGCAGATAGTATCCGCTCGCATCACGACTAAGCCGGAACGTATCGAAATCCTGGGTGATGTCCGTATCCAGTTGGTCTAAGGCCAGCGGTGCGCGGATACCGTAGCTTCCAAACCCAAGGTCGCAAAGCCACTGACGGCCATCGACTTCGGCGATGACCGCCATATGCGTTTTAGGCCGGCGTGCCGGGTAAAACATGGGGCGTGCCGCAACAAAACGGTAGGTAATACCCAGCGCTTCCAACGCCATCGCAAACAGCCCGTTGAGTTCATAGCAGTAGCCGCCACGTCTCTGCTGTAATAGCTTATCAGCAATCTCATCAGGGACCATCGAAACGATGTTACCTGCCTGTACATCCAGATTCTCAAAGGGGATCGAAAAGAGCTGGTGACGCATGAGCGCGTGGAGTGTGGCGGTATCAGCAACCGCATGTCCGCTATAGCCGATGCGCCGTAAGTAGAGGGAAAGATCAAAATTATCGCTGTGCATGTGACTTCCTAGGCTGGTTTGTGTTGAACACACTATAGATGGCGCCCCGCATCGCCTGTATAGTCAGATTTATCAAAAATCAGACTGTACAGATTCCGATGTCCGACCCATTCCCGCCGACTCCCCACTACCGCCGAATCGCTGAGATGCTGCGGCTTACGCTTGCTTCAGGCGCTTGATCTCTGCGCGTAAACTGGCCGAGCGCGAGCAGGTCAGTCTCCCCACGGCGCTGGAAGCCCTGCGTTATCTTGAGACGGAGGGCCTGATTATCGCGCGACCGCGTTCAGGCTACTTTGTCCACCAGATCCCCCCCAGTGGGGAGGCACAAAGCACTGCTTCTTCATGTGGGCCCGTGCCGGTGACCATGTCCGCCATCGCCCGATCGCTGTTCGGTAGCGCGGAAGCGCGTCTGGTCCCGCTTGGTGCTGCGCTACCCGATCCCGCTTGGCTTCCCGTAGATTTACTACAGCGGGCGTTGCAGACGGCAGGTCGTCGGCTTGATGCGCACGGGCAGAGCTACAGCTTGCCCCCGGGGAGAGCAGACTTACGCAGAAAGATTGCCGCACGCGCTGCACAGTGGGGGGCTCTTTTTGGTGCGGATGACCTTATCATTACCGCAGGTGCAACTCAGGCGCTACGTCTGGCGCTCCGTGCCGTATGCCGGCCAGGGGATGCCGTGGCGATTGAACAGCCCGCCTACTTCGGTACGCTCCTGCTGTTAGAGGATCTGGGGCTGAAGGCATTACAGATCCCCACGGACCCTATTGAAGGCTTACAGCTGGCACCGCTTGAAGATGCCATTCTGCGTCACCGTCCTGCCGCTGTCCTGGCCTCACCTACGGTGCAAAATCCGTTGGGTGCCAGCATGCCTGTTGGGCGTAAGCGGGATCTGGTGACCCTGCTTGCCAGTAAGAACATTCCGTTAATTGAGGACGATGTGTATGGCGACCTGGCCGGTGGCGTGCAGCGTCCGCCAGCGTGTAAAGCCTTCGACAGGTGCGGAAATGTTATTTATTGCAGCTCACTGTCTAAAACTCTGGCACCGGGCTGGAGAATAGGCTGGATTGCTGCCGGACGCTATCACTCAACGGTATTGCAGGCCCGTATGGCAGGGGAGTGGGCAGGCGCGCCGCTGATTGAAGCCGCAGCGAACGAGATCCTGGCAAGCGGTGATTATGACAGGCATCTGCGGTACCTGAAGCTTCGGATTGCGGAAGGTATCCGGGCTATCATCGCAAAGATTGAAACCCGTTTCCCACAGGGCACGTGCGTAGCCGCGCCAGAAGCCGGCTTTCTGATCTGGGTAAAACTCCCGCTCGGGATTGATGCGCTGGAGATCCATCGTCGCGCACTCGCTCTGGGTATTGGTGTCAGTCCGGGACCTCTGTTTTCTCCGGGGGCAGCAGAACTGCAAAACTATCTGCGGTTGAACGGTGCGAATGAACCCACAAGCCAGCTTTTGAATGCTGTGGAACAACTCGGTATCTTATGCCATGAATTGGCAAGGGGACATTGACAGCAGATATTTACTGAGGCCAGGTAATCTACTTTTTGAACGTTTCAGACGGTAAATCATTCATTGGATCACAATGTCGGTTTGTGCCAAGAATGGACGTTGCCAAAACATCTTTGTCGAATGATGGGCCGTTCTGGGTAGCGCTGCGGGCATGAACTGTCAGGTTATTATAAGGAGGCTCGCGCCCCCTTAATCTTTATTTGATTTTTTTCCCTGAACCATCAACAACTTGCTCGCCATTTTCCTTTGCGAAAGCACCTTTCTGGGCATCTGGAAGGATATCCAGTACTACTTCGGAAGGGCGGCAAAGACGCGTGCCCAACGGAGTCACCACAATCGGGCGGTTAATCAGGATCGGATGCAGCAGCATAAAATCTATGAACTGATCGTCAGTAAATTTATCTTCCTCCAGTCCCAGTTCTTCATAAGGCCCGACATTTTTACGTAGCAGTGCCCGTACTGTGATCCCCATGTCTGCAATGAGTTTAATCAGTTCTTCGCGCGACGGTGGATTTTCAAGGTAATGAATAACGGTCGGTTCAGTACCACTGTTGCGGATCATCTCCAGTGTATTACGTGACGTGCCGCAGGCCGGGTTGTGATAAATAGTGATGTTGCTCATTTCAGTTTCTCATTACAAAGTGAAAGAGAGACGTAGCGCCAGCGCGGCCAGCGTTACAAACAGTACTGGTAGAGTCATGGTAATCCCGGTGCGGAAATAATAGCCCCAGGTGATCGTCATATTCTTCTGTGAAAGGACATGCAGCCAGAGTAGTGTTGCCAGGCTACCAATAGGTGTAATTTTCGGGCCCAGATCGCAGCCAATAACATTGGCATAAATCATCGCCTCTTTGATAACGCCGGTTGCGATACTACCATCAATAGAGAGCGCACCAACCAGCACGGTAGGCATGTTGTTCATGATGGAAGACAGGAAAGCTGTCAGGAAGCCAGTACCTAACGTCGCAGCCCAAAGCCCTTTGTCCGCCAGCACGTTCAGCACACCTGTAAGGTATTCGGTTAGCCCTGCGTTGCGCAGACCGTAGACCACCAGATACATTCCCAATGAGAAGATGACGATCTGCCAGGGTGCGCCATGCAGCACTTTGCCGGTGTTAATGGCATGGCCTCGTTTCGCCACGATAAACAGTATTACCGCCCCAACTGCAGCAATTGCACTAACGGGGATCCCGAGCGGCTCGAGCACGAAGAAACCAACCAGCAAAAGAATCAAAACTACCCAGCCGGAGCGGAACGTAGCCAGATCTTTTATTGCTTTTGCTGGTGTCTTTAGGAGAGCCAGATCGTAAGTCGGAGGGATATCTTTTCGGAAGAACAGATGCAGCATAACCAACGTGGCAGCAATGGCTGTGATATCAACCGGTACCATCACCGACGCATATTCTGTGAATCCCAGACCGAAGAAGTCCGCCGAAACAATATTCACCAGATTCGACACGATAAGCGGCAGACTGGCAGTATCGGCAATAAACCCGGCAGCCATAACGAACGCAAGTGTCGTGCCTTTGCTGAACCCTAATGCCAGCAGCATGGCGATGACTATCGGCGTCAGAATAAGAGCTGCACCATCGTTGGCAAACAGTGCCGCCACCGCTGCGCCGAGCAGGACGATATAGGTAAAGAGCAAACGACCACGACCATTGCCCCACCGGGAAACGTGCAGCGCTGCCCATTCGAAAAAGCCCGATTCATCAAGCAGAAGGCTAATAATAATCACAGCTATAAAGGTCGCTGTCGCGTTCCAGACGATATTCCAAACCACCGGGATATCACCTAAATGTACAACGCCAGAAATCAAAGCCAGTACTGCGCCCAGCGTTGCACTCCAGCCGATTCCTAAGCCCTTCGGCTGCCAGATAACCAAAACAATGGTCAGGACAAAAATAGCGCCTGCCACTAACATAAAACCTCCTGACAGGGCGACGTTGCCGCCCTGTATATGTCAAAAAATTAACTCGTTAACGCTCTGAGCTTTTCAATACCGATGGGCTCGGAAGCCAGTACCGGAACGAGCGCAACACGGTCAGCGTACTGATTATTAACAGCCTCAATCTGAGGCAGCTCCTGCCGGGCGCGCTGGCAAAGCAAGGGGGAACGCGTATCCGCAATAGAGAGGCTGTTATTGATAATCCAGCCCCACGGGTGAATCCCAGCCCTTTCAAGGTCAGACTGCAAATTTGCCGCCTCCAGTACAGGAGTGGTTTCAGGAAGCGTAACCAGTAGCACTTTGGTTCGAGCCGGGTCCTGAAGCTGCATCATTGGGGTAGAAAAATGTCCTTTGTCTCCCATTTTTTTTGCAATTTCGCGGTGATAGGCCCCTGTTGCGTCCAACAGCAACAGCGTGTGCCCCGTGGGAGCCGTATCCATCACCACAAATCGCTTACCGGCTTCGCGGATCACGCGGGAAAATGCCTGGAACACGGCAATTTCTTCAGTACAAGGAGAGCGTAAATCTTCTTCCAATAGCCGTTTCCCTGCTTCATCCAGATCTCTTCCCTTCGTCTCAAGGACATGCTGGCGATAACGTTCGGTTTCATCGTGTGGATTAATCCTGCTGACCTGCAGGTTATTCAGGCTACCGTTCAGCGTCGTACTGAGATGTGCGGCGGGATCAGAGGTGGTGAGGTGGACATCAAATCCCATATCCGCCAGCCTGACAGCGATGGCCGCAGCCACCGTGGTTTTACCTACCCCACCTTTGCCCATCAGCATAATCAGACCGTGTTCACTGGGGGCGATATCATTGACTAGGTCAGAAAGCGATAAGTTTTCAGGCGGGTACAGGGCGTTCGTTGCAGGGAGCGGTAATGCCCCTGAACGGGTGTCCAGTAGTCCCTTCAATGCAGACACGCCAACCATGTTAACTGGCTGTAGTAATAAGGTATCTGTCGGTAGCTCAGATAAACCGGCAGGAAGATTTGCCAGTGCTTCCTGCTCCCGTTGCCATATCGCAGCGGCCAGGGCGTCATGTTCCGCTTCAATTGCAGGCAGCACACCATTAATAACCAGATATTGGTTTTCCAAGCCAATCGCAGCCAGTTCTTCATGGGTGCGGGCGACTTCCTGCAGCGTTGATTTTTGCAGTCGTGCAACCAGAACCAGACGGGTACGTTCAGGATCGGATAACGCCTCTACCGCGTGAGCATACTGCTCACGCTGCTTTTCCAGCCCGGCCATTGGGCCAAGACAGGAAGCACCATCCGGGTTACTCTCAATGAAGCTACTCCAGGCACCGGGAAGCTGGAGAAGGCGAATCGTGTGGCCCGTCGGCGCTGTATCAAAAATAATGTGTTCAAAGCGGGTCAGCAGAGAAGTGTCAGTCAATAAGCCTGTGAACTCGTCGAACGCCGCAATCTCAGTCGTACAGGCCCCTGAAAGCTGCTCGCTGATACTGTTAACAACGTCATCAGGTAGAAGACCTTTGATAGGGTCAACGATTCTGGCTCGGTATTGCTGAGCGGCTTCTTGTGGATCGATTTCCAGTGCAGAAAGTCCAGGAACTGCTGTCACAGGACGTATCGTGTTACCGATAGACTGATCGAATACCTGGCCGACATTGGAGGCTGGATCGGTACTCACCAACAAAACCCGCTTACCCTGTTCGGCAAGGCGGATGGCCGTCGCGCAGGAAATGGACGTTTTTCCTACGCCTCCCTTACCGGTAAAAAACAGGTAAGGCGGGATATTCTGTATGAATTTCATATGTCCTCCTTACATACTCAGCAACAGGGAGTATTCCCACCACAGCAATTAGTGGGAGCTAACCCTACCTTCTCCAACGGAATACCGAACCAACGAGCCAGCTCAGCGCGTATTGGGTATCTCCCCGCCATCACCGTTTCACCGTCCAGCAGCAACAGAGGAAGCCCTTCTGCGCCAGATGCTTCGAGGAATGCTTTCACTTTCTCGTTCTGAACAAAGCTCATGGGCTGCTGCGCAAGGTTGTAACGTTCAACCTGTACGCCACGTCCTTTCAGCCACTGCACATCAGCAGAGAAATCAACCAGAACCTGATCAACATCTGAACCACATACGCCGGTACTGCAGCACATTGCCGGGTCAAACACTGTTAACGTTTTCATTCTGAATACCTCACATTCGAAAAAACATATGTATTAAGGCAAATTTTTTAGATACAAACAGCCCTACCGTTGCCAGAGCCGTTGGCTAATGCCAGCTTACGGGCGATGGCCTGTACGTCGTCCTGTTGGCTTAGCCGGGCCTGCTCAATTACCTGGGCAGCCCAGGAAGGAGTATGTGGGGATAAGCGATAATGAACCCATTTCCCTTGCTTGCGATCCAGCAATAACCCACTTTCCCGCAGCATCGCCAGATGACGGGAGATCTTAGGCTGGGACTGTTCCAGCGCCGTGCAGAGATCGCACACGCACAGCTCGCCCATTTCACTGAGCAGTAGAACGATACCCAAACGAGTTTCATCGGACAGGTTTTTGAAAAGTTGCAGGGCAGTCAGAGACATGATTCCTCCTTCTCATTTAGGCATAGGGTACTCTCTGGCGTAATAAAATCAAGAACACATACGATAATTCGAATGTATTAATGTTTCAGTTATAGATAATATGACCCGGTTATTGTGGTGATAGCCGATCAGGAAATGGACCTTGTACGAACCCGTAAGCCTAAAAGTTAGCCAACAATACTCGCCACGTGAATTGTAACTTGGGAACAAAAGGTATCTTCTACGCCCGCTGTTCGCTCACTGCGGACATGACAGCCCATTGGACTGGCCGCATCGTGCCAAAAGCGGAAGTTGGAGTGCCAGAGGTCCCCTGAAAATTGATGATTCGTTTTACAGGGGTATTTACAAGGGCATCGATGACTCTCATGTTCCTCAGGGGGGAGAGGCATGACAGTCATCTAGCGCATACTTCAGTGTAAATTTCTCACGGGCATCAGTGATGGTGTTCTGATTCTCTTTTGCCCAGTTCAGCAGAGCCTGCAGAGGGGTCAGAAAGGAATTTCCCATTTCAGTGAGGGCGTAAACAACCTGTAGCGGTTTGCCCGAGTGGACAGTACGACTGATGAAACCATCTTCTTCAAGTCGTTTCAGTGTGCGCGATAACACCTGTTTTGATATATCACCAATCGCGCGCTGGAGAGCAATAAAGCGCAGGGGGCTTCGGGCAAGATGACCAAGCGTCAGTAAACTCCAGCGATCCCCTACGCGGTCAACCACATCTCTTATTACACACGCCTGATCGTGGCTGGTGTCTTCCGGAGGAAGAATATTCATTTTTTCGCTCACTAGTGCCTCCAGGTGGTCATCTCTATATGACCAGGTAATAAAAATATGCCTAATTGTGCCCTGTTCAGACGTCTTATAGACTCGGTAACAAATACAGACCGCATCGTCAATATCATTATCCTGACCATTTTTCAACGGCCAGCTGTTTAGAAAAAGACTCTGCTCAGCATCTGCTATAAGGCAAAAAGTATGCAAAAGACTCTGAAAATTAGTGTGCTTGGAGGAACAGGGTATGCCGGTTCCGCGATTGTACGTGAAGCAGTAAAACGGGGGCATCATGTTACGGTTATCAGCCGTAAAATTCCCGATGACATTATACCAGGCGTGGACTATATGCCTCTGAATATCGATCAGAGCGGAGTAACATTTGAAAGCGTTGATGTGGTGGTGGGGGCACTATCACCACGTGCCGAAAATGCAGGCACACTGGCCCGTAACTATAAGAAGGTTGCGGCACTGGCCGCAAAATCAGGAACACGTCTTGTCCTGGTAGGCGGTTTTTCCTGCCTGAGAAGAAAGGAAGGTTCACCACGTATGCTAGAAGATGAAAGTTTCCCGACCGACACGCCACCTGAGATTATTGCTGAAGCAAGGGAAAATCTGGATGTTCTTAACGACCTCATCTCGGACACATCAGGGCTGGACTGGCTGTTTGTTTCACCGGCTATGGAATTTTCTGCATGGATGCCGGGTACCGATCGTGGATATTACCGAAAAGGTGGGGAAGTCGCGCTCTTTGATGCTGATGGAAAATCATCAATAAGTGGTTTCGATTACGCACGTGCTGTTCTGGACGAAATTGAGACACCTGTTCACCATCGGACTCAGATCGGTGTAGCGTATTGATGGTAAAGCGGAAATAAATACGCATGTACCGGAGTCGTCCATTTTTGTGGTACGCAAGAGTGCGCTGTTGCCGCGCGTTGCCCAATTAGCTCAGCACTTGCATCACATGGTGCAGCGTGGCGAGCGCATGCCTTCGTGCATCAACATTCTCGGTGGCCCCAGTTCCACGGCAGACATCGAATTGATCAAGGTGGCCAGCGTCCACGGAGCGGTGAACGCCGCGTATCTTATTATTGAGGATTGCTGATAATCTCGTTGAGCGTTGATAACGGATAGAACGCGTTAAGCGTCTATGCCGTTATCGCTTGTCGTGCTTCACTGGCCCAAGGCACATCACTCATCGCCGCCATGCTTGTGCTCCCATTACCAGTATTTTATGGCCTTTGGCCTGTATTTATTCAGAACATCGACGTTTCTGCAAATAAGTAAACAGTAGGGGCAATCTACGATCCGAAAAAGTACAGGCTGTAGCCCACCACTGTTGCCCAGAGTAGTAAGGGCAAAGAGTAGAAATGAAAACGCCACCAGATACGGCGATCGTTGGCCATACGCAGTGCGATCACATTTGCCAGCGAGCCTGGCAACAGACCGAACCCTCCCACGTTTACGGCCCAGGCAAGCAGAGTGTCTGGCGGAACGTAGTTCAGCAGCAAAATGGTAGCAGGTACGTTACTGATAAATTGCGATAAACCAATGACCGTCAGCCACAATCCTGCTGGTGAGAGATGTTGGGTGCTACTGAGCACGTTGTGAAGCGTGGGTAGCTGTATCAGTAAGTGAACGTCAATAAACATCGCCATAAACACTAGCAGTAAAGTCCAGTCAACCGTCAGGACCACCCGGCGCTCAAGTAATAAAAAGCCAGCTGCTACCAGTGCCAGTCCCCACAGTTCCTGTTTGAATTCCAGTGCGACGATAAAGATCAGATAAAAGCCCAGACAGCACCAGAGAAGCCGAGGTTGCCAGCTAGAAACTGTCTCAATACCATTATAACTAATTGTTTTTTTTGGGAAACAGAACCAACACAACGCCAGTAGTGTGGCCATCATTGTTAGCCCTAACGGCATCATTTGCCAAATGAAGGCCAGAAACGATATGTCTGAACGCCCCCACAGCAAAATGTTCTGTGGGTTGCCAATCGGGGTGAGCAGAGAACCGGCGTTAACGGCCAATGCTTCAAAAATGATCAGACGATTGATCGGTATCTGGCACAACTTCTTTATGGTGATCGTCAGCGGGACCACAATAAACAGCGCTACATCATTTGTCAGAAAGGTGGACAGTGTCGCTGCGGCCAGCACCATAAATATCGCCAGTCGGCGTTCATTGTGAAAACGCTTCACCATACGGCGTCCGACTACATCAAAATAGCCACTGAGTTCCACGCCTTTAGTCAATAACATCAATCCACTCAGGGTGATGATAGTATGCCAGTCAATGGCACCAGGCCAGGTTGCCGGCGCGAAAGGCACAGCGAAACAAAGACCGATACCGATAACCAGTAAGAGATGTAAAAAACGGTCGCGCAGTAAGGCGCGGTAAAAAAGCATACTCATTCAGACCGCAACCCTTGTTGCAAAGTGAAAAACGAAAACACAAACCTTAACGTCAATCAGACTGTGGATGCATACCAGAACAGTAAAACGGTTGAATTGGTTAGCATATGCGTCAATATTGGCATCAACAGCCCTTTGCTGGTCAGGCGTGCGTAACACAGCAGCAATGATATCGCGATTAACTCAGTCAGCGTTACTGTGGATGTGTACTGTGTATGTGCCGCAGCAAAATCGGACTATTCGCGAGTCTCGATTCTTTCCTCAGCATGTTAGAAGCGGAAATTTTGCACGCGACAACAAAAGATGGGTTATGTATCTGAGAAGATATGTGATCCACTACAGAACAAGCCCATAAGGATGGTGATAAGACATTGGCTACGTGGATAAAGCGCGTTTTGCGCAAGGAACTTCAGACACGCGGTATCGAGCCAAAAGGGTAAGCGAGTCTGGTTGGGGCCATTTGTGTTGCATGGCCCCTTGGCTAATCTTCTCGCGAAGAGAAGGGTAGAAACGGCTAACTCACTGCTTTACCCATTGACCCTGCGCATTTCATTTTCCCGACAGCTTCTTGCATAAATATACGGCGCAACGTACCGCTCACGGTTCACATCCAGATAATCTGACCACCACTGCATCATCGCAATGCGTGCATGAAGGTGCTCCGCTTTATGGACATAGGCTGCCCGCACGCTGTTACGCTCCTGATGGCTCATTTGGCGCTCGACCGCGTCCCGTGACCACAGTTCCGATTCCATCAGAGCACTGCACGCCATCGTGCGGAATCCATGACCACACACATCATTTTTGGTGTCATACCCCATTAACCGCAGTGCCCTGTTAACGGTGTTTTCACTCATCGGTTTGGCCGGGTTATGATCGCCGGGGAACACCAATGCCTGATGACCGGAGATAATCTTTATCTGTTTCAGAATAGCTACGGCCTGTTGGGAAAGCGGGACGAGATGCGGGGTACACATTTTTGCTCCGCGCCCCGAATAACGCACGTTAGTAATGGCTTCTCGGGTGGCGGGAATGGTCCATATCTTGTTCTTGAAATCAAACTCACCCCAGCGGGCGAAGCGTAATTCACTGGAGCGGATAAACAGATGCAGGGTAAGCATCACCGCTAATCGGGTCAGTTGCCTTCCCTTGGTGTAATCGTTAATGCGAGCCAGCAACTCAGGAAGGCGCTCAAGCGCTAGGGCAGGGTAATGACGTTTAACCGGCGGTGCGGTGACTCCTTCCAGATTTAGCGCCGTGTTGTTTTCTATCAGCCCCCGTTGCACGGCATAGCGCATGATGTTGCACAGATACTGCCGGGAGCGGGACGCGACTTCCAGTAACCCTTTTGCTTCGATGCCTTTAAGCAGGGCGGTGAAATGCTGCGTTTTTAACTCCGTCACGAGCATGTTGCCAATCGCCGGAAAGAGATGGTTGTTCATGCTGGCTAGCAGCCGGGCGGCGTGGTTTTCTGACCAGGCCTTGTTGCTGCCATGCCAGCTCAGTGCGACGGTTTTAAAGCATTTTTCAGGGGAACTGGCAGCCTTTTCAGCGACGCGCTGCTGCATCGGGTTGATGTTGTTCGCCAGTTGTTTGCGGAGTACATCGCGCTTCTGACGTGCTTCAGACAGACTGATTAATGGATACGCGCCTAATGCGATGCGGGTTTCTTTGCCACCGAAGTAATATCTGAAATACCAGAGGCGCGAACCTGTCGGTTTAACGTGAAGATACAGACCATGGGAATCGGACAGTTTTATCGGGGTAACGGGAGGCTTTAAGTTGCGGATTTTCGTATCGTTAAGGGACATATACGGGTCACTCCATTATCGAACCGGAAAGACCCCAAATCTGACCACCAAATTCACCCGATGCAGAGGGAAAAGTAAGAACGCATCGGGAAAGGTTTTCACGCTAACCTGTTGAACCTAAAACACATAGGGATTCGCAAGTATGCATAAGAACAAGAATTTGGCTCCTCTGACTGGACTCGAACCAGTGACATACGGATTAACAGTCCGCCGTTCTACCGACTGAACTACAGAGGAATTGTGTAAGCGGGGCGAATATTATCGGTCGGCTGGCAGGCTGTCAACGGTAAATTCGCCCGTATCGTCTGTTTGCTTAGGCTGTGTACAGTTGAGGCCGATTCTTCATCAATAGAGCACAGGGGCTCGCTGGTTAGCCTGCTGCCAGGATTTTAAACGCGCCAGAGGATCTTGCTGATAGAAGCGACTAAAACAGCCATAAAGGGTAGGGAAACGGTCGAAAAGAAGCTCTGGTGCACTGAAAAAATATTCAGAGAGCACCGCAAAGCATTCCGTTGGATCTTGGGCTGCGTAAGGATCCATGCTGGCGGCATCCTCTCCAACTTGATCGATTTCATCTTGCAGAGCTTCCATTGCCGCGTGTAACTGCGTTTCCCACTCCACCACATCGCGTAAGGGAATCGGTGGAATACCGGTGGCCTCACCGCCGTTACGTATATCCAGCTTGTGCGTGACCTCATGAATGACCAGATTGAACCCCGATAAATCAAAACTGTCCTGCACTTCTTGCCAGTTCAATATGATGGGGCCCTGATCCCAGCTTTGGCCGGATTGCACCACCGGTCCGGCGTGCACCAGACCGATATCATCCTGCCATTCATTATTAACAATGAAAGGGCCGGGATAGATTAACACTTCATGGAAACCGTTTAGCCATTCAATGCCGAGATTGAGCACGGGCAAGCAAAACAGCAGTGCGATTCGCTGTTCCATAAAGGAGGTTAGCGTCAGCCCCTGTAAGGAAATGATCCGTTTTTGATGTAAAAAGTCACTGGCAAGCAGAATAAGTCGTTGTTGCTCGCTATCGCTTAACGGCGCCAACAGCGGAATGGCAAGCGCATCTTGCCACTGAATCGGTGTGCTTTCCGGTGCGTGCTGTGTTTTCCATGGCCATTTCATCGTCGTGTTGCTCGCTAAGTCGTCACTTGAAT
Organism: uncultured Symbiopectobacterium sp.; assembly: GCA_964293225.1. Classification (GTDB taxonomy): domain Bacteria; phylum Pseudomonadota; class Gammaproteobacteria; order Enterobacterales; family Enterobacteriaceae; genus Symbiopectobacterium. The sequence goes on from CAXYYB010000041.1 coordinate 26,392, forward strand.
ACAAAGGCAAGGATATCTGCTGTTAAAATGCCGTAAAACAGGGCATGATAGCAACCACTTAAACGGAGAGGTGCCAGAGCGGCTGAATGGACCGGTCTCGAAAACCGGAGTAGGGGCAACTCTACCGAGGGTTCAAATCCCTCCCTCTCCGCCACTATTCAAACAGTTATAACCATTCCCTTCTGTGATTAAAATCCCGCTGAGCAAATCTGAGAGAAAATTCAGCTTTCGTACTGTTCTTGCTCGAGTCTATTTTACCCTTTCCCATTAAGACAAAGATTTCACCTGGGCAGGCGGGCATTCGCCTTTTTACAATGGTAAAGCGGTATTTCATGCTGCCCATTGCGATCCTCATGCCTTGTAATCCATTGCCAACGCGCGTGTTTTTTATTCTCGAATGGCGCTGAATTTATGTGTTTTTTCGCCATAGAGACGCTTTTGTACTAGGGTGAAGAGTGACGGGTTAATGGTAGCCCGTGCTCTGTAACGGTGACTGGAGGTGATCATGGGGTTCTGGCGTATTGTGTTAACCATTCTGCTTCCGCCGTTAGGTGTGTTATTAGGGAAAGGGGTAGGGCTGGCGTTTTTGCTTAATATCATACTGACTTTGCTGGGTTATATTCCCGGATTGATTCACGCATTCTGGGTGCAGACTCGACCAGAAACGCGCTGAGTGCCAGCAGCGGGTGTCTACCAACACCACAGCGTGCCGTGGTGTTTCATTAAAGAGCATTTGCTGCTTTTAGCATCGTTGTGATGCCGATCGTTGACGTCTCTGGCTTTTTTGTGCTCATAAAAAGCGATTGTCATGATATCCCTCATTACTGGCGTAACGGAGAATGGTATTGTTACCCCTTCACTGCTGCTGCGTTTACCCTGCTCAAGGCTGATGCAGTGCGGTCTGTTTTCGGGGATAAGAGATGGTTGATGTTCTGATAAAAGCGTTTTCATTTATTCTGGTTATTATCATTGGCTATCAATTAAAACGGCGTGGGGTGTTGCAGCCGGAAAGTGGAACGGCACTGTCCAAGCTGATGATGAATTTTACCCTGCCAGCCGCAGTTATCACCGGCTTTGCCAGCTTTCAGGTCGATCACTCGCTGTTGATTCTGGTGGCATTTGGGCTTGGCTGTAATCTGCTTTTGTTGGGTATTGGCTATATGATTGGCCGCCGTCGCCCAGAAGGGCTGAAAGCATATTACATGATCAACGCGCCCGGATATAACATTGGCTGTTTTACGCTGCCTTATGTGCAGAGTTTCCTCGGGCCGGTTGGCATTGTGGCGACGTGCCTGTTCGACGCCGGGAACTCGGTCATCTGCACTGGGGGGAGCTTTGCGGCGGCGTCGGCCGCAACCGGGAGAAGTTCCGGCTGGCTCAACATTATCAAACGCTTGTTTTCATCCGTGCCGTTTGATGTCTATGTATTTCTGATGATTGCCGCGTTGATGGGGTGGCATTTACCGCCGCAGATAACCCTGGTGGTCTCCACGCTGGGTAATGCCAACCCGTTTGTGGCTATGCTGATTATCGGTATGCTGCTCGAGATCAATATCGAGCGCTCGAAGTTGAAACACGTGTTGACCATTCTGCTGCTGCGCTACGGTTCGGCGGCGGCGTTTGCCTGCTTGTTCTATTTCTTAACGCCCCTGCCGCTGGAGATCCGCCAGGTGTTGGCTGTGGTGGTGTTTGCGCCACTCTCGTCGTTGTCACCGATATTTACGTCGCGTTTTAGCGGCAATTTATCCGTAGTCGCCAGCTTTGCCAACTCAGCATCGATCATGATAAGCATTGTTATCATGACCGTACTGCTGACCAGTATGCAGCTTTAAAGCGATGTGGTGCGGCGATGACGCTCTGCGTTATTGTCTGCACTTTCAACCCGGTTGCGGCCCTGCTGTTTGGCGCGATAGAGCGCAATATCGGCGCGATTGATAAAGGTATCCAGATTCTCATTTTCGCGATACTGGGTGACGCCAATGCTGACAGTGATGTGGATTTTTTCTTTCTGGTATGACACTTCGGCGATTTCCACGGCGCGGCGCAGAATCTCAGCCCGTTGCATCGCATTCTCCAGCGAGCAATCATCCAGTAACACCACAAATTCCTCGCCTCCCCAGCGACACGCCTGATCGGAGTTACGGATCGCTTGAAGCAGAAGTTGTGCAATATTTTGCAGCACCAAATCACCCACGCCGTGGCCGTAGGCATCGTTAACCCGTTTAAAATGGTCGATATCCAGGATCAGGATCGACATGGGTTTGCGATGGGTAAAACGCATGGCGCGCAGGCGTTTAAAAAAATAATCAAACGCCTGACGATTCATCACTCCGGTCAGCTTGTCCGTGGTGGCCATACGCTCGAGGCGACGCTGATAGCCGCCGATGGTTAACCACAGTAAAAACAGAAACATCAGGCTTGCCGCCAGGCTGACGCCCAGATTTTTCATCAACGTAATCCACAGCCGATGTTCACTGGGGTGGCTACGCTGCTCGATCATCAAATACCAGTCAAATTCGGGAATCAGGCGCGTATTGAGAAATACCGGACCGTTGTCATCATATTGATAGCTGCCGCCGGGATTGGTCAAAATGGCTGTCGCGAGGGCAGATAATTCTGGCTGCTGGTGGATATTTAGCGCATTGCGAAAATTAGCACCGTGTAACACCACCTGACCGCTCTTGTCGGTAAAATAGATGGTACGACGATAGCGCTCTTGGTATTTCTCTATTAGATGTTTGACCTTTTCGACCGAAATTCCGACGCCAGCAATCCCGATAAAATTACCGTTGTAGTCTTTGACCTTATGATTGATAAAGATATCGAGGCGGTCGCGTTTCTCCGGATCGTGGCCCACTTCAATCAGATAAGGATGCTCATCCGAGAGTTCGCGTGTCTGAAAATACCACTGATCTTCTTCAACATTCTCTGACATGGTTTTTAAAACCCGCTGTGGATCGTAATACCGTTTGGTTTTGTCAGAAATAAAAAAGGAAAAAATGGTATCGAAGCGATTATCGATTTCGCGCAGATAGCGGATCATGGCTTGTGGATCGGATTCATTATCCAACACCCAGTCGCGCACGAAGGTATCGTGCGCCATCAGCGAGGAGATAAAAATAGGGCGCAGCAGGTCCTGCTGAATTTCTGAATAGACATTGTCACTGGTGAGCGGCAGGGTATTTTCTTTGATCTCCGCTTCGAGCGATTGTTGAGCCACTTTAAAGCTGGTCCAACTGATGATCAGAAATGCGGTCAGTAGCATGACAGTGAACAACATGGCTGCGCGTGTTTTATTTAACCATACAGCGCTTGTCATTAGATCTACACGCAAAGATGTACCCTCGTAGTTTTCTGTGCGGGAGTGAAGGACGCCGATGATTATGCATCAAGATGGTACATGCGGCTAACTGAAGTTAAGCAGTCGCCAGAGAAAACGGCAAACGGGCGCATCATTTCTGTTACGCGTTCCTATGGTGTCGCTCAAGCGAAAGTCGAAAGCCATTCAATGTCATGTTTTGTAGACTATTGTCGCCTTCAGCAAGGGTGGTTGAGTGAGCGATTTATCCTGTGGTTAAATCGAGGGTTATGTGGGCACGCCATACGGGAAAGACGATCATGCCGCCGATGATGACAAGTCAACAGCAACCCGCCACTGCCTTGTTGTTGATTAATGAAAAATCAAGGAGGGGTGACTGTGCACGCAAAGAGGTTTTGGCTCAGCTAACGGCGCAGGGACTGCGGGTGATCGTTCCCAACACGGATCTGGCGATGACCTACAGCGAATTGATCGAGCATTATGCCGATCGCGTTGATAGGGTCATCGTCGGTGGTGGCGACGGCAGCCTGAACGCGGCAGCGTCAGGTCTGGTGGCGACAGGGTTACCGCTGGGTGTGCTACCGTTAGGCACGGCCAATGATTTTGCGCGCACGCTGGGTATCCCTTTCGATCTGAAAAGCGCCATTTCGATTATCGTTGCCGGCCACCGTCGGGCAGTGGATTTAGGAAAGGTGAACGGACATCTGTTCTTTAACGTGTCCAGTATCGGCTTTTCCGCTGTATTGGCGCGTGAACTGACCGCTGAATCCAAAAAACGCTGGGGAACGCTCGGTTATGCGCTGGCTGCCTGTAAGTTGTTGCGCCAAAGTCGGCCCTTCCGTGCGGAAATTGTCCATGAGGGTGCGGCTGAACGTGTCAGAACGCTACAAATATCGGTGGGTAACGGGCGTGTTTATGGTGGCGGTATGACGGTAGAACAACGCGCTGCGCCGGATGATGGGCTGCTTGATGTTTATAGCCTTGAAGTGAACCATTGGTGGCAGATGATCGCGCTGATCCCATTTTTACGCCGTGGCACTCAAGGTCGTTGGCGTCAGGTGCGGGCTTTTTCCACGACGGAGCTGATACTTAACACCCGGCGACCGCACGATATCAATGCAGACGGTGAGCTGATTGGCCGCACACCGGCGCATTTCACCATTGAACAGAAAGCCATTGAGGTGTTTGCACCACGTTGATTCAGAGGCGTAAATAGGCCTCTGAATCAGCGTGGTTTATGCCTTATTTGAAAACGCGAAAACGGGTGTCGTCATCAATATAGGTTTTCTCTCCGGCCGGTTGCTCAATGGAGCCGAACGGTAACTGCGCCCGCAGTTTCCACTGCGCGGGCAAATTCCACGCTTTTTTCACATCGTCATCAATCAGCGGGTTGTAGTGCTGTAGTGATGCACCGACGTTCTCTTGTGCCAGTGCGGTCCAGACGGCGAACTGCGCGATACCAGTGCCGTGTTCAGACCAGATAGGGAAATTGTCAGCATAAAGCGCAAACTGCTTTTGCAACGTTTCGATCACGTCAGTATCTTCAAAGAACAGCACGGTTCCGGCGCCCGCAGCAAATGAGGCCAGTTTTTTTTCAGTGGGCTCAAAAGCATCCGCAGGCACGATTTTTTGGAGCTGATGTTTGACGATATCCCACAGTTTCTTATGCTGCGCGCCGAACAGGATCACGACGCGAGAACTTTGCGAGTTGAAAGATGACGGGCTCTGCTTGACTGCCGTCTTGACGATCTCGGTGATTTTGTCTTCAGAAATCGGCAAGTGTGAACCGATGGCGTAGATAGAACGGCGAACCTTGATAGCCTGCAAAAATGCGTTGCTCATGCGTTATTCCCCTCTAATCATTCCTTACCAGGATGTTATTTCGCAACCTTGACGCAAAATATCTTTGATACTGTGGCACCCTTGAGTGACAGCTTCAAGTCTGATAACTCAATACTATAGAAGAATAGCTGCTAAGCAAAAATGTGCTCAACCTATGGGTGGTAACCCGTGCTACCGCAGCCCGATCAGTGTCCGCACACCTCACAGTGTGGACTTTTGGGTAGCGTAATCGTGCGAAACTGTGTGGTCATGGCGTCATACAACACCAACCGACCGACGGCCGGTTCACCAAAATGCGCCAGCAGTTTGATCGCCTCCATCGCCTGTAAGGCACCAATGATACCAACCAGCGGGGACATCACCCCGGCTTCGGCGCAGGTTAACGCATTTTCACCAAACAACCGGCTCAGGCAGCGGTAGCAGGGCTCTTGTTCACCGTAGGTGAACACGCTGATCTGGCCTTCCATGCGAATGGCGGCACCAGAAACCAGCGGCGTTTTGCTGTGGAAACAAAAGCGGTTAAGACGATCGCGTATCGCTACGTTGTCAGTGCAATCCAATACCACCTGATGGCGTGTTACCAGCGCCTGCAAGGCTTCATCCGCCAGATCGCCGTTAATGCACTCGAGTGATATATGGGGATTAATCGCGGCCAGCTCTGTAGCGGCAGAGGTGACCTTCGCCATGTTGATGCGCGCATCGCGGTGCAAAATCTGGCGTTGTAGGTTGGAAAGCGCAACGGTGTCAAAATCCAGCAGCGTCAACTGTCCTGTGCCCGCCGCTGCCAGGTACTGTGCTGCGGCACAACCCAAGCCGCCCAACCCCACCACCAGCACGCTGGCCGCTTTCAGCGCTTCCTGCCCGTCAAAATCGAAGCCTTTCAGCATGATCTGGCGATTGTAACGCAGCATTTCGCTGTGGCTTAGCACATCGTCACTCTCTGGTGCTTTGGGGGCGGTTGTTGGCATCCTCACTCTCCCAGCAGTGCATTGAAGGGTTCGATTTCTACCCACTCTCCGGCGGCTACTGCACCGCGCTCGGCTTCCAATACGATAAAGCAGTTGCCAAGGCTGAATGAACTGAAAATGTGTGAGCCCTGATGGCCTGTGGCTCTGACTTCCAACTCACCGTTATCATTTCGGCTAACAATACCGCGTTGAAAATCGAGGCGACCGGGCGTTTTCTTCAACGCCGAGGCCGCTTTTACCCGCTGACGTGGCGGGAAGTGCCACTGGCTGTGGCCGGAAAGCTGCGCGATGAGCGGTTGCACCAATTGATAGAAGGTGACGGCAGCAGAAACCGGATTACCGGGCAGGCCGCAGAACCAGGCCTGACGCAGTTTGCCGAAGGCGAACGGCTTGCCGGGCTTGATCGCCAACTTCCAAAAATCGATGTTACCAATATCATCCAAAATCTGCTTGGTGTAATCAGCTTCTCCCACCGAAACGCCGCCGCTGCTGATGACCAAATCGGCCTCACTGTCGGCGCGCTGGAACGCGTCGCGCAGGGCTACCGGATCGTCGCGGATGATGCCGAGATCGAGAATATCGCAGCCCAGTTTTTCCAGCATCAGGCGTACCGCAAAACGGTTGGTGTCGTAAATTTGTCCTGCCTGTAATGGCTGACCGATATGCTGTAATTCATCGCCAGTAGAAAATAGGGCCACGCGCAGACGGCGTATTACGGTGACCTCAGCCACACCCAGCGATGCCAGTAGCGGCAAACGGGCTGGCCCCAATGCGCTGCCCGCGGGTAGGACGCGCGCGCCGCGCTGAATGTCTTCCCCTGCCAGACGGATATTTTGGCCCGCTTTCACCGGATGCGTGAAACGCACGCCGTTAGCTTCTGCCTCGGCGTATTCCTGCATGATAACCGCCTCTGTCCCCGGCGGTATCGGTGCGCCGGTCATGATGCGGATACAACTTCCTGCGGGCCAGTCACCGACGAACGGGTTACCGGCAAAGGCTTTCCCGGCTACGGGCAGCAGTGCATCGCCCGGTGCCAGATCGGCCATGCGCACGGCATAGCCATCCATCGCGGCATTGGCAAAGGCGGGCACATCGAGAGGGGAGGTAATATCGGTGGCAGTAATGCGACCAGCCGCCTGTTCAAGAGAGACGATTTCGGTCTGCGCCAGCGGCGAAACCAGCGCCAGCATGCGTTGCTGCGCTTGCTCAAGCGCGAGTAAACCTGAGGTAAATGCTTCCATGATGACTCCATTCGCCGACGTCTTTGCGTCGGGAGATCGGGCAAAACGCGATACGGTGCACTGGGATTACGCCAGCAAAGTGAACGCTATTATGTCAGAGAACCCCCTGCGGGTGAATGTGACAACATCAAGGTTATGGCAGGAAAGCGTATCATCAGGGAGTAGCATCCTTTAAGTCTCATAGGGTATAGACGGATTGATTATGTGCTGTAACGCAATGTTATAAGAGACATATTTTATTCATTGCACGGCAGTTTTATGCTAAATCTCCCTCAGTGTGCTAAATAAAACTAAAACCGTTTTTCAAGCGGACTGGTTCCGTTAGATGTTAAACAAGGAGAGAAACCATTCATGATATCCCATGCGCCCGTGCGTGAAGCGGCTGATACTACACTGATTCTGCCGGAACAGCAGATTCTGTCAGTGCGGTCACTCGGCGTGCGTTTTCACGCGCAGCGGGAGCCGGTATCAGTGATCCACGATCTCTCGTTAACGGTTGCTTGCGGTGAGACGTTGGCGATCGTCGGTGAATCCGGCTCTGGAAAATCGGTCACAGCGTTAGCGATTATGCGTTTGATCGAGCAGGCTGGGGGGGATATTCATCACGGTGAGATTCTGTTTCGTCGCCGCAATGGTCACATTCTGGATGTCACAACCGCCAGCCAGCGTGAGATGCGTTGTCTACGCGGGGCGGACATGGCGATGGTATTCCAGGAGCCCATGACCTCACTGAATCCGGTGTTTCCAGTGGGAGAGCAGATTGCCGAGTCCATCCGTTTGCACCAAGGCATGTCTGCGCGAGATGCGAAGGCAGAAGCGCTGCGCATGCTCGATCTGGTCAGAATTCCAGAAGCGAAAAGCGTGCTGAGCCGTTATCCACACCAGCTTTCCGGCGGTATGCGCCAGCGTATCATGATCGCCATGGCGCTCTCCTGCAAGCCGACATTGCTGATTGCCGATGAGCCGACTACCGCATTGGACGTCACTATTCAGGCTCAGATCTTACAACTGATTCAGCTATTGCAGCGCGAAATGGCGATGGCGGTGATTTTCATCACCCATGATATGGGCGTAGTGGCGGAAGTGGCCGATCGCGTGCTGGTGATGAATAACGGCCACTGTGTCGAAACCGCGGGCGTGAGCGAGATATTTGCCACGCCACAGCATGTGTATACCCGTGCATTGCTGGCGGCAGTACCGACGCTAGGTGAGATGCGCGGACGTAGCGAACCGGCACCGTTTTCATTGCATCTTACCGATGCCCACGGGCAGGCGATTGCGCCGCAAACGGTGACCAACGTAGCACCGGCGAGCCTACCCGAACCGTTAACGCCCGTGTTGCAGGTGCGCGATCTGGTCACGCGATTTCCGCTGCGCCGGGGTATCCTCAACCGTGTTACCCATCAGGTACACGCGGTGGAGCACATCAGCTTCGATCTTTATCCCGGTGAGACGCTGTCGCTGGTCGGGGAGTCGGGCTGCGGAAAATCCACGGCAGCGCGCGCCTTGCTGCAACTGGTGCCGAGCCAGCGCGGTACGATCACCTTTGCCGGTGAGCGTATTGAAGGGCTGGGCAGCGAGGCGCTGCACCGGATACGCCGTAACATTCAACTGATTTTTCAGGACCCGTATGCGTCGCTGGATCCCCGTCTGACGGTAGGGTTCTCGATCATGGAACCGTTGTTAGTCCACAACGTGATGGATAAGCAGGCTGCTGAAGCGCGGGTGGCGCAACTGCTCAAACGGGTGGGGCTGTTGCCGGAGCATGCCGGACGCTATCCGCATGAGTTTTCTGGCGGGCAGCGGCAGCGCATATGCATCGCGCGCGCACTGGCGTTAAACCCCAAGGTGGTGATCGCCGATGAGGCGGTGTCAGCGTTGGATGTCTCGATCCGTGCACAAATCGTCAACCTGATGATGGAATTGCAGCAGGAATACGGTATCGCTTTCCTGTTTATTTCCCACGATATGGCCGTCGTGGAGCGCATCAGTCACCGCGTTGCGGTGATGTATTTGGGGCAGATTGTGGAAATAGGCCCACGTCAGGCGGTGTTTGAGAATCCTCAACATCCTTATACCCGTAAACTGATGGCAGCGGTACCGGTAGCCGATCCGGGTCGCCGCCATCACCGTCATGCACTGTTGGCGGATGATATACCCAGCCCTGTTCGGGCGCTGGGCGATGAACCAACGATCGCACCGCTGGTTGAGGTGGGTGAACGGCACTATGTGGCCCACCATATGATTGCGGGCGCTTATTGACAGAGGATACAGGGAGATACGATCACAATGACACTTTTGACTCGCGTTAATCTGCTCACCGGCAAACGTGCGGTTACGCTAGCCGTGGCGGCAGCCTTGATAGCGTCTGCACCTGCCTGGGCGGCCAAAGATGCTGTAATTGCTGTGGCATCCAACTTCACCACGCTCGATCCCTATGATGCCAACGACACCCTGTCACAAACAGTGGCAAAATCGTTCTATCAGGGGCTGTTTGGTTTCGATAAAGACATGAAGTTAGTCAACGTGCTGGCCGAAAGCTATCAGGTCAGCGACGATAACCTGACCTATACCATCAAGCTGCACACCGGTGTGAAATTTCATGACGGCACCGATTTCAATGCGCAAGCAGTAAAGGTGAACCTCGATCGCGCCAGCAATCCTGAGAATCGCCTGAAACGCTATAACCTGTTCAAGGTGATTGCCAAAACGGAAGTGGTGGATGCGCAGACGGTGAAAATCGTGCTGAAACAGCCGTTCTCGGCCTTTATCAACAACCTGGCACACCCTGCTGCGGTGATTATTTCACCCGCCGCGTTGCAGCAATATGGCAAAGAGATTGGTTTTCACCCGGTGGGTACTGGCCCTTACAAGTTTGTCACCTGGAACGCGACGGACTATGTGAAAGTAGAAAAATTCTCTGGTTATTGGCGCGCAGGGCTGCCCAAACTTGACAGTATTACCTGGCGTCCGGTGGTGGATAACAATACCCGCGCCTCGCTGCTCCAAACGGGCGAAGCGCAGTTCGCGTTCCCGGTGCCGTTTGAGCAAGCCAAGGTGCTGGAGAAAAATGACCAGTTGGCGGTAGTGGTATCGCCTTCCATTTTGCACCGTTACCTCAGCTTTAACGTCACACAAAAGCCGTTTGATAATCTCAAAGTGCGGCAGGCGATTAACTATGCCATCAACAAAGATGCTCTGATCAAAGTGGCCTTCTCGGGTTACGCGGTGCCGTCACAGGGGCCGTTGCCGAAGAGCATCGACTTTGCCCAGCAGTATCAACCGTGGCCTTACGACCCGGCAAAAGCACGCGAGCTGTTGAAAGAAGCGGGTTATCCGGATGGATTCACCACCACACTGTGGGCATCGCATAACCACAGCACGGCGCAGAAGGTGCTGCAATTTACCCAGCAACAGTTGGCGCAGGTTGGGATTAAAGTGCAGGTTACGGCAATGGATGCCGGGCAGCGTGCCGCCGAAGTGGAAGGCAAGGGCGTGAATGAAACCGGCGTGCGCCTGTTCTACACCGGCTGGTCTGCTTCAACCGGGGAAGCGGATTGGGCGTTGACACCGTTGTTTGCCACGGCGTCATGGCCGCCGGCGCTGTTTAATACGGCGTTTTACAGCAGCGAACAGGTGGATGCCGACTTGGCGAATGCGTTGAAGACCACCGATCGCGCGCAGAAGGAAAAGCTGTACAAAGATGCGCAGGATAAAATCTGGGCGGATGCGCCTTGGGCATTTTTGGTGACAGAACAGTTGGTTTCGGCTAACAGCAAGAAACTGAGCGGGTTCTACGTGATGCCTGATACCGCATTCAGTTTTGATGAGGCTGATTTGGCGCAGTAAGTGATGCTGGGTTTTTCTCAGCGGCGTGACTGGCGCGGCTGAGAACCCGGCGGTTTCCGTGTTGCCGCTGCGTGTAGAACCGAGAGTAGAAAACGCTATGCCAGAAAATAAAACGAGAAGGATAATCATGTTGTTATGCTGAATTATTTCCTCAAACGGCTGCTGGGCATGATCCCCACCTTGCTGATTGTGCTGGTCGTGGTGTTTCTGTTTGTGCACTTGCTGCCGGGCGATCCTGCGCGCCTGATGGCGGGGCGGGAGGCTGATGCCGCGGTGATTGCCATGGTACGGCAGGATTTAGGTCTGGATAGGCCGCTTTACGAACAATTCTGGCGCTTTTTTACCCATGTGCTGCAAGGGGATCTGGGCACCTCGATGGCCTCTAAACGTCCGGTCGCCAACGAGATTGCCATCCGCTTTTTGCCGACGCTTTGGCTTACCGTAACCAGTATGGTATGGGCGGTTATCTTTGGCATGAGCATCGGTATGATTTCCGCTATCTGGCGCAATCGCTGGCCTGACCGTCTGGGGATGACGCTGGCGGTGTCCGGTTTGTCATTTCCATCGTTTGCGTTGGGGATGCTGTTGATGCAGATGTTTTCCGTTGAGTTGGGCTGGTTACCCACCGTTGGCGCGGAGAGCTGGCGCCACTATATTTTGCCTTCCCTCACCTTAGGGGCTGCCGTCGCCGCCGTGATGGCGCGCTTTACGCGCGCCTCCTTTGCCGATGTGCTGCAAGAAGACTATATGCGCACCGCACGCGCCAAAGGGGTCCGTGAATTTTTGGTCATCACCAAACATGGTTTGCGCAATGCGCTGATCCCGGTAGTGACGATGATGGGGCTTCAGTTTGGTTTTTTGCTGGGCGGGTCTATCGTGGTAGAAAAAGTGTTCAACTGGCCGGGGCTGGGGCGTTTGTTAGTGGACGCGGTGGAGATGCGCGATTATCCCGTAATCCAAGGGTTAGTGCTGTTGTTCTCACTGGAGTTTATTGTGATTAACCTGCTGGTGGATGTGCTTTATGCGGCAATCAACCCGTCAATTCGCTATCGATAAGGAATCGCGATGAAACATTGGCGACGTAAGGCCGTGCTGGCAACGCTGCCGCTGCTGCGGGAAAACACCATCCGTACTCCACTCAGTGAATTCTGGCGCCGTTTTTTGTTGCAGCGCACCGCCGTGATAGCGGGTATCTTTGTGTTGTTGCTGATCGCGGTGGCGCTGTTGGCACCTTATTTGGCTCCGTTCGATGCGGAAAACTATTTCGATTATGACCGATTAAACGAGGGGCCCTCTTCACTGCATTGGCTCGGCGTCGATGCGCTGGGTCGCGATATCTTCAGCCGTATTCTACTTGGTGCGCGTATTTCGCTGGCGGCAGGTATCTTATCCGTGGTGGTCGGCATGGTGATAGGCACACTACTGGGGTTAGTGGCCGGTTACTATGAGGGAGTCTGGGATCGGCTGATTATGCGCTTGTGCGATGTGCTGTTCGCTTTTCCGGGCATTCTGCTGGCGATTGCCGTGGTGGCGGTGATGGGCAGTGGCATGGCTAATGTGATCGTTGCCGTGGCGATCTTCAGTATTCCGGCCTTTGCGCGTCTGGTACGCGGTAATACCTTGGTGTTGAAACAGCAAACGTACGTGGAATCGGCGCGTAGCCTTGGCGCATCCGACAGCACTATTTTGTTGCGCCACATTCTTCCCGGCACCTTTTCGTCGATCGTGGTCTATTTTTCGATGCGTGTGGGCATGTCGATCATTACGGCGGCCAGTCTCTCTTTTCTTGGCCTGGGGGCGCAGCCGCCGACGCCGGAGTGGGGGGCAGAGGTCAATGAAGGGCGGGCTGAGATGGTGATGGCACCGGACGAGGCGTTGTTTCCCCACCC
>CAXYYB010000042.1:0-38168 GCA_964293225.1 uncultured Symbiopectobacterium sp.
GCAATAAAAACATACCTTTAAAGGAGTAAAAAGGTGTTTTAAATACTTAAATTTTGATTTCGCGCAAACCCCCTATCGTGAGTGTTGTTAAATTGCCTGCAACAAAAAATAAACAAACAATCACATAGGGAAACTAATGCAAATCAATCGAAGAGGTTTCTTTAAAGTTTGTGCTGGGGGGATGGCTGGCACCACCCTCGCCGCACTGGGCTTTGCCCCCACGGAAGCAATGGCATCGGTACGTCAGTACAAATTACTGCGCGCCAAGGAAACGCGTAACAACTGCACCTACTGCTCCGTCGGGTGCGGTGTGTTGATGTACAGCCTGGGGGATGGCGCGAAAAACGCTAAACCGGCCATTTACCATATCGAGGGGGATCCGGATCATCCGGTAAGCCGTGGCTCGCTGTGCCCGAAAGGCGCAGGGCTGGTTGACTACATCCACAGCGAAGGGCGCTTGAAGCACCCTGAGTATCGCGCGCCAGGCTCCGACAAATGGCAGCGCATTAGCTGGGATGATGCCATTGACCGTATTGCGCGCCTGATGAAGGCCGACCGCGATGCCAACTTTGAACGCGTCAACGCCAAAGGCACCGTGGTTAACCGTTGGTTGACCACCGGCATGCTCTGCTCTTCTGCCGCCAGCAATGAAACCGGTATCCTCGATCAGAAATTCGCTCGCTCGCTGGGTATGGTCGCGATCGACTGCCAGGCACGCCTGTGCCATGGGCCGACCGTTGCCGCACTCGCGCCGACATTTGGTCGCGGTGCCATGACCAACAACTGGGTGGATATCAAGAACGCCAACCTGATTATCGTGATGGGCGGTAACGCCGCAGAAGCGCATCCAGTGGGCTTTAAGTGGGCGGTCGAAGCGAAAACCCATAACGACGCCAAACTGATCGTGGTTGACCCGCGCTTTAACCGCTCCGCCGCCGTGGCTGACCTTTATGCCCCGATTCGGGCAGGTTCCGATGCCGCGTTCTTGCTGGGGATTATCAACTACCTGATCACCCATGATAAAATTCATCACGAATACGTGAAGTCTTACACCAGCGCCAGCCTGATCGTGCGTGAAGACTACAGTTTCGATGAAGGCCTGTTCAGCGGTTATAATGCGGATGCCCGCCAGTACGACAAGACCAGTTGGAACTACGAACTGGATGCCAACGGCTTTGCCAAACGCGATATGACGCTGACGCACCCGCGCTGCGTTTGGAACCTGCTGAAAACGCACGTTGCCCGTTATACACCGGAGATGGTGGTTTCTCTGTGCGGTACGCCAGCGCACCATTACGAAGAGATCTGCCGCTCACTGGCAGAAACCAGCGCCCCGGATAAAACCGCAACCTTCATGTACGCACTGGGTTGGACACACCACACCAACGGTGCTCAGATTATCCGTGCCGCAGCGATGATCCAACTGCTGCTGGGCAATATCGGCATGGCCGGTGGCGGTGTCAACGCCCTGCGCGGTCACTCCAATATTCAGGGCTATACCGACCTGGGGCTGCTCAGCCTTAACCTGCCAGGCTACATGCCGCTGCCGTCGGAAAAACAAGCTGACCTGAAAACTTACCTCAAGCAGATCACACCGGATGCACTGTTGCCGGATCAGGTCAACTACTGGAAAAACACGCCAAAATTCTTTATCAGCATGATGAAGAGTTTCTATGGCGACCACGCGCAAGCAGACAATCAGTGGGGCTATGAGTGGCTGCCGAAGTGGGATCGCAGCTACGACGTGATGGTGCAAACCGAACTGATGGTTGAAGGCAAGATGAACGGCTATATCGTGCAAGGCTTCAACCCGCTGGCGGCGTTCTCTAACAAAAACAAAGCGACGGAAGCACTCTCCAAATTGAAATACATGGTGGTTATCGATCCGCTGGCGACCGAGACCTCCACCTTCTGGCAGAACCACGGCGAATTTAACGACGTCGACAGCGCCTCCATCCAGACTGAGGTATTCCGTTTGCCTTCCAGCTGCTTCGCGGAAGAAAACGGCTCTATTGCCAACTCTGGCCGTTGGTTGCAATGGCACTGGGCGGCGGCTGAGCCACCGGCAGAAGCCCTGCACGACGGGAAGATTCTCGGCAAACTGCTGATGCGTCTGCGCGAGCTGTATCGCGAAGAAGGCGGCGTATGCCCTGAACCGTTGATGAACATCAACTGGAACTATCAGGACCCGGAAGACCCTACGCCGGAAGAAATTGCACGTGAAAGTAACGGGATGGCACTGGCAGATATTTATGACGACAAAGGCACGCTGATCCTGAAAAAAGGCCAGCAACTGGCTGACTTCTCGCAGTTGCGCGACGATGGCACCACCTCCAGCTTCTGCTGGATTTACGCCGGTAGCTGGACGGAAAAAGGCAACCAGATGGCGAACCGCGACAACAGCGATGCCGGACTGGGGGCAACGCCGGGCTGGGCATGGTGCTGGCCGCAAAACCGCCGCATCCTGTATAACCGCGCCTCCGCTGACCTGCAAGGGAAACCGTGGGACAGCAAGCGCAAGCTGCTGGAGTGGAACGGCCAGAAATGGCAAGGCATTGATGTGCCAGATTTTGCTGCGACCGTACCGCCGGGCAAAGACACCATGCCGTTTATCATGTTGCCGGAAGGCGTGGCGCGTCTGTTCTCAGTGGACAAATTGGTCGATGGCCCGTTCCCGGAACACTACGAACCGGTGGAAACGCCGCTCGACACCAACCCATTGCACCCGTCCGTGGTGTCCAGCCCGGCGGCGCGACTGTTTGCCCGCGATGCGAAAACCATGGGCAAGGCAAGCGACTTCCCGTATGTCGCCACCACCTACTCCATTACCGAGCTGTTCCGTCACTGGACCAAGCATGCGCGCATCAACGCCATTATCCAACCCGAGCAGTTTGTCGAGATTGGCGAGAACCTGGCGCAGAGCAAAGGGATCAAAGCGGGGGATGAGGTGAAGGTTTCCTGCCAGCGCGGCTATATCAAAGCCAAAGCGGTGGTCACCAAACGTATCAAGACCTTGACCGTCGCCGGTAAAGCGATTGAGACCGTCGGGATACCTTGCCATTGGGGCTTTGAAGGCACCACGCGCAAAGGCTTCCTGGCAAATACCCTCACGCCCAGCGTCGGTGACGCTAACTCGCAAACGCCAGAGTTCAAGGCGTTTTTGGTGAATGTGGAAAAGGTGTAAGGTAGCGCGCTATGTCAATGCAATCTCAAGATATTATCCAACGTTCGGCTACCAGTAGCCTGACACCGCCACCGCACGTGAGAAACGACAAAAGCGAAGTGGCGAAACTGATTGACGTCACCACCTGTATTGGTTGTAAAGCCTGTCAGGCGGCTTGCTCCGAGTGGAACGACATCCGTGACGACGTGGGCCATAACCACGGGGTGTATGACAACCCGATGGATCTGAGCGCCAAATCCTGGACGGTAATGCGCTTTTCTGAAGTGGAAAGTGCCGATCGTCTGGAATGGCTGATCCGTAAAGATGGCTGTATGCACTGTAGCGATCCGGGCTGTTTGAAAGCGTGTCCGTCTGCCGGTGCCATCATTCAGTACGCCAACGGCATTGTCGACTTCCAGTCCGAGCACTGCATCGGTTGCGGTTACTGCATCGCAGGCTGCCCGTTCAACGTTCCGCGTCTCAACAAAGACGATAACCGGGTGTACAAATGTACTCTGTGTGTGGACCGCGTGAGCACGGGTCAGGAACCGGCCTGTGTGAAAACCTGTCCGACCGGTGCCATTCATTTCGGCACCAAGGAAGACATGAAGGTGCTGGCGGAAGAGCGCATCACGCATCTGAAAAAACGTGGCTATGACAACGCCGGTCTATACGACCCGCAAGGGGTCGGCGGTACTCACGTGATGTACGTACTGCACCATGCCGATAAACCGTCGCTCTACAACAATCTGCCCGACAATCCGCAGATCTCCACACCGGTTAACTTGTGGAAAGGTATCCTCAAACCGCTGGCAACGCTCGGCTTTGTCGCCACCTTTGCCGGTTTGATTTTCCACTATGTTGGCATTGGGCCAAACACGGAAGAAACGGAGCATGACCACGACGAGGAGGAGAAGCAATGAGCAAGCAGAAAATGATTGTGCGCACCAAATTCGTTGACCGCATCTGTCACTGGATTGTGGTGATCAGCTTCTTCCTGGTGGCGCTGTCCGGGATTGCGCTGTTTTTCCCTACGCTGCAATGGCTGACGCAAACCTTTGGTACGCCGCAGATGGGGCGCATCATGCACCCGTTCTTCGGTATTCTGATCGTGGTTTGTCTGGTTCCCATGTTCTTTCGTTTTGTGAGCCACAACATTCCGAAACGCGGCGATATTCCCTGGTTCCTGCATATTGTTGAGGTACTGAAGGGCAATGAGCACAACGTCTCGGATGTAGGCAAATACAACCCGGGCCAGAAGCTGATGTTCTGGAGCATCATGGGGTTGACGCTGGTGTTGCTGATTACTGGCATCATCATGTGGCGGCCTTACTTTGCTCACCTGTTCCCGATCGATATCGTGCGTTACGCCATTCTGGTGCACGCGGCGGCAGCTATCGTATTGATCCACGCCATCCTGATTCATATGTACATGGCGTTCTGGGTACGTGGTTCCATCAAGGGCATGATCGAAGGCAAAGTCTCTGCCAAATGGGCGCGTAAGCACCACCCGCGTTGGGCGCGTCAGGTGCTTAACGAAGAAGAAGAGAAGAAGTAAATCGAGCTTCCCGGCGACAGGCCGGGAATATCCTGTTGGGGTTCCCGCACTGCGCGGGAACTCCGTCTGGCTTAATCAAGCGCCAATACACTCACCCACATCGGCCCCTGCCCTACGGCATAGCGCGCCAACGGTTGCAGCTTTCCACTTTCCTGATCGATGCGATACACCTCAATGTGCTGAGACTTCTGCCCAGCAGAAATTACAAACTCACCGAGATTATCGATGTTAAAACCGCGCGGTTGTGTCTCCGTCGGTTGATGTCCCACCAGCGTTAAGGCGCTGCCATCGTCGGACACCTGGAAAATACTTAACAGGCTGGCGGTACGATCGCTGCAATAAAGGAAACGACCATTCGGCGTCAAATGAATATCCGCAGCCCAGCGAGTATCCGCAAAGCCCTGCGGCATGGCATCCAACGACTGCACGGTGCGCGCGTTGCCCGCCACTGAATGCAGCTCAATCACGTCAACCGTACTGTTCAACTCATTCACACAGTAGGCAAAACGCTGGTTGGGATGAAAATCCATATGCCGTGGGCCAGCACCTTCCACCGCGAGCAGGTCCGCTTGCGCTGCAACGGACAGCTCACCCGCGGCAGAAACGTCATACAACCGAATGCGATCTTCTTTCAAACACGGTGCCCACAGCACTCGGTTTTCAAGATCGATATTGCTTGAGTGGCAGCCTGACAGCCCGTCCAGTTGTTGAATGGGTTCCCCCACAATGCCTTCGGCATCAATCGGGCTGACGCTCAACGTTTCACCACTGTAGGAGGCGCTAAACAGAAAACGCCCTTGGCGATCAGTGGACAAATGCGTCGGACTTCCCGGCAACGAAGCAGAACCAACCTTCGTCAACAAACCTTGTGCATCGATACGGTAACTGATGGCCGAGAATGTCGGGCGTACCCCAACGTAAAGATGCTGTTTGTTGGGTGCTATCACCATCGGCTGCACCTGACCCGGCGCATCAACAACCTGTAACAACGTGAGTTGCCCCGAGGACGCCAACTGCCAGACGTGAATCTGCTGGCTTTCTGGACTGGCGATATAGACCACTTGCTGCATGCTTTTCTCCTTGGTTTGTCGCATTTTGCGCCATGCCACTTAGGGTGTAACATTATGGGCATTAACGCAATTCTAGACTCTCTTAATAGGACCGCTATGACGTATCGTATCATTGCTCTTGATTTGGATGGCACATTGCTGGACAAACAAAAGAAAATTTTACCGGAGTCCCTCACTGCGCTGGCACTGGCGCGCCAACAAGGGGTCAAAGTGGTGATCGCCACTGGGCGGCACCATTCCGCGATTCATCCGTTCTATCAGGCGTTGGATCTGGATACACCAGCGATTTGCTGCAATGGCACCTATCTGTACGATTATCAGAATAAACAAACATCGCAAGCCAATCCATTGACAGCGACACAAGCTAAAAACGTGCTGACCTTGCTCGGCGAATATGGCATTCACGGGCTGATGTATGCCGATGACGGCATGCTGTATCAAGAACCGACCGGCCATGTGATTCGCACTCAGGCGTGGGGAGAAACCCTGCCGTCACACCAGCGCCCCACCTTCGTTCACGTTGACAGCCTGTTGAACGCTGCCGATCGGGTGAAAAATATCTGGAAATTCGCCCTGTCGCATTCGGATACGCAAGCGTTAGACAACTTTGCCAATCGGGTTATGGATGAGTTTGGCTTGACCTGCGAGTGGTCCTGGCAGGATCAGGTTGACGTCGCCCAAAGCGGAAATAACAAAGGCAAGTTGCTGAGTGAATGGGTCACGTCTCAGGGGTATTCAATGAGCGAGGTGCTGGCCTTTGGCGATAACTTCAATGACATCAGTATGCTGAAAGCCGCAGGGCTCGGCGTTGCTATGGGCAACAGTGATGATGCCGTTAAAGCGCACGCCGATCTGGTTATCGGGCACAATGAAGAGCCTGCAATTGCACAGTTAATCCGCCAGCGCGTGTTGCAGTAACAACGTTATCCCCGGCGAACGCCGGGGAATGACTACGCCGTTATCGACACGCTCTTGATCTGCGCATACAGCCACATCTCCGCACGCAGTCTCAGATCATCGCGCGCCCAAGGTGAAATCCGCGCCCACAGGATTTGTCCCCCCACCGACAGCTTCACTTCAACCTGCTCATCAACGTCGATGTATTCCAATACTTTGGCGGGCAACACGTTACGAATACTGGTCGCTGTTGGCGGTTGCAACACCAAAGAGACATCGACCGCGTTAACACGAATGCGCAGCGGCGTTTTCAACGGCATGGAAACCCGATTCACCCACAGCCGTTGCTCGCCCAGCGATAACGCCGTCATGGCATAACGTTCATGCTGCTCCATCACTTTCACGTTGAGAATGCTACTTTGCTCATCACTCGGTAACCAGGGGCGCATCGCGCTGCTCGCCCACACCTCTTCCAACCGACCTTCCGCTTTAACCTTACCTTTATCCAGTACCACCACCCGATCGGCGAGCCGCACGATCTCTTCCATGCTGTGGCTGACATACAGGATAGGAATATTGACCTCTTTCGCCAACGTTTCCAGATAGGGCAACAGCTCACGTTTGCGCGGCAAATCAAGCGACGCCAGCGGCTCATCCATCAGCAGCAGTTCCGGTGCGGTCAGCAAGGCACGGCCAATCGCCACACGCTGTTTTTCGCCACCGGAGAGCGTAAGAGGTAAACGGTTTAACAGTGCCTCAATGCCCAGCAGTGCCACAATGGCATCAAACTGCGATTTCATCGATGACGCCATGCCATAGCGCAGATTGCCTTGCACACGGTAGTGCGGAAACAGCCGGGCATCCTGAAAAACATAACCCACGTGGCGCTTTTCGGGCGGTAGGCAGATACGTTTTTCCGCATCCATTAACACGCGGTCGTTGAGCACAATTCGGCCAGACTGCGGGCGCGTCAGGCCCACTACCGCATTGATCAGCGAGGTCTTTCCTGCACCTGATACGCCAAACACCGCAGAAATGCCTGATGCAGGCAATTGGGTATCCACACGCAAATCAAGATCGCCGAGGCGTTGATGAAAATTAAGCTCCAGCATTACACCCCCAACCGTTTGCGGCCCCAGCGGGTTAACCACTCAGAGAGCAGCAACGACGCCATTGAGAGCAGAATGGCAATCACACACAGGCGCGCTGCATCGGCTTCTGCACCCGGCGTTTGAATCAATGTGTACATCGCCGACGGGATAGTGCGCGTCTCCCCCGGAATATTGGACACAAACGTAATGGTTGCACCAAACTCACCCAGCGAGCGGGCAAACGCCAATACGGTGCCTGCCACAATACCGGGAAATGAAAGCGGCAACGTGATGGTAAAGAAGACGCGCCAGGGGTTAGCCCCCAGCGTGCGGGCAGCCAGTTCCAACCGCGTATCCACCGCTTCCAGTGCCAGGCGAATGGCACGCACCATCAGAGGAAACGCAATCACCGCTGAGGCCAACGCGGCACCGCGCCAACTGAAACTGAAGCTGAGGCCGAACCATTCATAAAGCCATTGGCCGATAATCCCTTTTCTGCCCATCCCGATCAGCAGCAAATAACCAATCACCACCGGTGGCAGCACCAGCGGCAAATGGATAATACTGTCCAACAGCGACTTTCCGGGAAAACGGCAGCGTACCAACACCCATGCCGCCAGGATCCCCAGCGGCAGGCTGAATATTACAGCGGTGATGGAAACTTTAAGACTGAGTTCAATGGCTTGCCATTCGTAATCCGTGAGCATCATCCGCGCGGTGTGAAACCATAACGTTTGAACACATCCGCAGCGGCAGAGGTTTTCAGGTAGTCGTAGAAACCCGTCACCGTCGCGTTGTTATGATCTTTGATGATAGCCATTGGATATTCGACCGCCTTGTGGCTCTCTTTCGGGAAAATACTGACCACTTTCACCTTGTTACTGGCAACCGCATCAGAGCCATACACAATGCCCAGAGGCGCTTCTTCACGTTCTACCAGCGCCATGGCAGAGCGCACGTCATTAGCACGTGCCATCACCGGAGAAAGTTCATCCCAGGCTTTCAGATTTTGCAGCGCTTCTTTGGCATAGATCCCGGCAGGTACGTGGTCTGGATCGCCAACCGCCAGATGGCCCCCTTTCAGCAGGCTCTTCCAGTCGGTTTTATCCGTGATGGCAAAATGCTTTACGTCGCTAGTTTTCGGTGCAATCACCACCAGCGCGTTACCCAGCAGGGTATAGCGGGTCGCAGTATCCGTCAGTTTTTTATCCTGAGCGTAATCCATCCACTGCTGATCGGCAGAGATAAACAGATCCGCAGGCGCACCTTGTTCAATCTGGCGAGCCAGCGTTGAAGAGGAGGCAAAAGAGGAAACGATATCGACGTTTTTCTCTTTCTTATATTGCGCGGCAATTTCCTGCAACGCATTGGTGAGCGAAGCGGCGGCAAACACGGTGATTTTCTGTTCTGCCGCGAAGGCTGGCATCGCCAGGGTTGCACTCAGGGTTAGTGCGACACCCCATTTCATCCATTGCTGTTTCATCGGTCTCTCCCAAGAGTAATTACATCAGGACGTTATCGTTGTATTCGGAATAATATAACGATAAATCCTATAATGTCATGCGCTTTTGATCGCATACTCCGAAGAAAGTACATACAAAAAAATAATGCCCGGTCGACGAGACTAGGCATCAGAAAAAGAGAAAACGTGGCGGGATTATTTTCTTACAATGCGTTCATCGGCATGGCCAATACGAGAAAAGACGTTAAAGACTTCACCTAAACCGTAGATAGCACCAAGGATGATTGCCATCATCACGGGCACCATGGCAACTGCAAACAGCAGGCTTTTGAGCAATTCCAACATGCTTACCTCACTTATCGGTAACGGTCCGTTTCTCAATACACCCGTCATACTTCAAGCTGCAGGTGCGTTGGCTACACGCATTCACCCGAATCACTTACCTGAGTAAGCTCATCGGGATTCATTCGCTTGCCGCCTTCCCGCAACTCGAATTATTTAGGGTATACACGCGACATTCATCGCGAATCTCAACGTACCGCAACGAAAAATCATTACGGGTGATGATGAATAGTGTACCGTAACTGTAAGAATTAATGCGACCATTTGTGCGGTTTGCCCACATCGCTCAAACGCGCGACAATAGCGCTGCACCGAACGTCACCCACGCTCGGTTTTGTCTTTTTTAATCTCCCTGGACCGTGACCATGCAAGCTGAAATCCTTCTGACACTCAAATTACAACAACGTCTTTTTGCCGACCCACGACGCATTGAGCTGATCAAACAGATTCGTCACACCGGTTCCATCAGCCAAGGGGCCAAACTCGCCGGTATCAGCTATAAAAGCGCCTGGGATGCCATCAACGAAATGAACCAACTGGCAGAACAGACCATTGTAGAACGCATGACCGGCGGCAAAGGCGGCGGTGGCGCCACGCTGACGCGCTATGGCGAACGACTGATTCAGCTCTATGATTTGCTGGCACAAATACAGCAAAAGGCGTTTGACGTTCTGCAAGACGATAATTTGCCGCTGGATAGCCTGCTGGCCGCCATCGCGCGTTTTTCACTGCAAACCAGCGCCCGCAATCAGTTCTTTGGGACGGTGCAAGCCCGCAGTCGGGATGCGGTTCAACAGCACCTGAGCGTACTGTTGGCCGATGGAAAGACGGCGGTGAATGTTTTACTGACCCAACAGAGCGCCGAGCGATTGGGGCTCAATGAAGGTAAAGAAGTGCTGGTGTTGATCAAAGCGCCCTGGATTGCGGTATACGATGCCACAGCCCCCCGACCGCAATCCGATAACGAACTGACGGGTACCGTGTCATCGCTGGAAGTGGGTCAGGATAGCAGTGAAGTGCTGATTGCGCTGGCAAGCGGTGAGACACTTTGCGCCACGGTGCCAAACGAGCAAGTGACACAACAAAAACTGCGCGTGGGAATGGCGGTGACAGCCTGCTTTAATGCCGACCGTGCGATTGTCGCTACCTTGTGCTGATCGCTGGCCCTGCACGACAAGCTTCGCCGTAGGAACGGCTTGACAATGGCGGCAATGCCCTTTATTTCTGAGTGTATTACTTGCCAAAAAAGAGATAAAGAATGTCGTCATTGCAAATTATGCAAGGTGTTTTTCGCATAAATGACACACGCGTTTTGCGCATTGATGCCTTAACGCTGGAAGGAAAATCGCAGTGGGCCTTTGTGGGCGCGAATGGCAGCGGAAAATCTGCGCTGGCGCGTGCACTATCAGGAGAACTCCCGTTGCTGGAGGGCTCGCAACACAGCGATTTTCCTCGCGTGGCACGTCTCTCCTTCGAGCAGTTGCAACACTTAGTCACGCAAGAGTGGCAGCGTAACAATACTGATATGCTCAGCGCTGATGAAGACGATACCGGGCGTACTACCGCTGAAGTGATTCAGGATGAGATTCACGATCCTGCCCGTTGTGCCACACTGGCCGCACTGTTCGGCATTACTCCCCTGCTCTCGCGCCGGTTTAAATACCTCTCTACCGGTGAAACACGCAAGGTCATGCTGTGTCAGGCGCTGATGCCAAAGCCCGATCTGCTGATTCTGGACGAACCCTTCGATGGTCTCGATGTCGCTTCTCGTGCACAGTTGGCAGAACATCTGGCCGAGCTGGCGCAGCGCGGCTACACGCTGGCGATCATCGTTAACCGGTTCGATGATATTCCTGAGTTTATCAACCATGTCGGTATTCTGGCGGACTGCACGCTAACACGCACCGGTACGCGTGAAGCGGTATTGGCCGATGCCTTGATCGCCCAACTCGCGTTTAGTGAAACGCTTTCCGGCACTGCGCTACCGGCCCCGGAAGACCCGCTGCATACGCCGACACTCCCAGCCGGTCAAGCGCGCATCCTACTGAGAGATGGCGTGGTGCAATATAACGATCACCCCATTCTGCACCATCTTAATTGGGAGGTGTTACCCGGTCAGCATTGGCAAATCGTCGGCCCTAACGGTGCAGGAAAATCCACGCTGCTGAGTCTGATTACCGGCGATCACCCGCAGGGATACAGCAATGATTTAACGCTGTTTGGCCGCCGGCGCGGCAGTGGTGAAACCATTTGGGATATCAAGCGGCATATCGGTTACGTCAGCAGCAGCCTGCATTTGGAATACCGCGTCAGCAGTAGCGTACGCCATGTTATTACATCAGGCTTTTTCGATTCGATCGGCATTTATCAGGCCGTGTCCGATCGTCAACGTTTCTTAACGCAGCAATGGCTTGACCTGCTGGGGCTCACTGCACAAGCAGACTCCTCGTTCCACGCATTGTCATGGGGGCAGCAGCGTCTGGTCCTGATTGCGCGCGCGCTGGTGAAACACCCGGCACTGTTGATCCTTGATGAACCGTTACAAGGGTTAGATCCGCTCAACCGACAGTTGGTAAGGCGCTGGATAGATGTGTTGATCGGCGAAGGCGAAACACAGCTGCTGTTTGTTTCCCACCACGCCGAAGATGCGCCGGAATGTATCACGAACCGTCTTACCTTTGTGGCACAAGGGGATATTTACGGATATCAGTTTGAAACACTTGAATCCAGCAACAATGGTTAAGAGAGGAAACCAGTCCGCGCTTTTGGCCATGTGCGCAATGAATTCTGTGGGGACTGTCTGTTCGAATTAGGGACATCTGTTGTCGCATGTAGATGGTAATCTTCAGTGTGCAACCCTGCATTTTAATTTCACTTGGATTTAAATTCATCAAGGGGCCCAACGAGATCGAAAAAGATCTTATTTTTTTCATCAATTTCTGATATTAAATACTTACTCATTTCTTCGTTGAATGCTTCATTCAGTTGAGCCATTTGCGTTTTCGCTGTTGTATTCCAACTCAGCCCTGTACTTTCTTCAACTATTTTTTGAACAATGGGCGTTAGTTCATTTATACGCTCATCTATAATGGACTCCCATACTGCATAATGATCCAAAAAGTCATTTAGATAATTTTCGTCATCTTTAGTTTTCGCTAAAATAATAATTATTTCAGTGAGTGAATCTGCATTATTAGAAACCTCTGGCAATTCCAATTTCGATTTAATTAATAATTTTGTTATATCATGCTTCCCATCCAAATGTAATAACTCAATATAACCCGCACTGTCAGTTGTATTTTCAATAATGTGAGAAAATTCATGTATTATAGTTCTGGCTAAGTTTTCCTTTGCCAGTTTTGATTTATCAGCAGAAGAAGCTGAAAATGCGCCTGAAGTGATATTACCGACACTTTTCTTATAAGCCGCATAATTAACAGCAATGTGCTTTCCATTATTTTGTGCATGTGGCGATACTTGCGCGAGAAGGTCCGACGTTTCATCAATAACAAATACAGTGTTTTCCTGTAATTTAGTATTCATCAATGCATTTCCAAGACCGTTCAAGAGATCAATAAACCTTTGTTCATTTTGTCTATTCGTAAATATTTTCAGCAACGAACGAACTCTGGGTAGATATTTAGCGTCAGTTGCAATTTTATTTGCTGCTTTTATTTTTTTTATGGCTTTTTTTTGTGCTGCCACCAGACTTTTATTAATTTTTTTTAGTTTTTTATTATTTTTCAACAATTCCTTGTTAAAAAGGGAGTTATCGCTCAAATGCGATGAATTTGCAGGTATATCTTCACCTCTCCGTGTAATAGAGGCGGTTTCTGCATCAACATCAGAGAGTGATTCAATAAAATTGTCGTTTTCGAGCCCCCCGCCCAGTAAGCCAATATTTTCATTATAGCTCCATTCATTTTCCGATACATATTTAACTGCAGGACCATATTTTAATCCGATCGGTGTATCTTCTTCAATCATTCTCCATGTATATAGGCTTGAGTCCCAATTGACTTTATATACATCATTATGATTTTTAATATAATAGTTAGGGTGTAATAACTCATGATCTGAGGCTGATTTATATACGCCTTTGAATCTTCCTTGCTGAACGCAGGGCTCTAATTGAATATTATTCTCTTTGTATTGTGAAATAATATCATACACCTCATCATTTACTTTTACAATGCTATTTCTTTTTGTTAGCGTTGAGTTGGCTATCTCTCTAGAAGAGAGAGGGCTAACATCGCTAACTAAAGAGTTATCTAGTGAAATGTACTCATTTATTACATTTGTTCTCGTAGATGACTTTGCGATGAATTCAGACAGTCTCGCTCCAGATAATTTATTTTTTTTGCCGATGATATATAATTGATTTATTCCTGACACTATCCTACTGCTTATTTCCCTCAAAGAAAATGACATTTGAGATAATAAAGAGCCCATAAATATAACATCCATTACAATGCTAAACCTGTCCATTTTATAATGATTGTCCGTCATTTTATAATAAAACTCTCGGTATAATGGGATAAAAGACTCCGATATCTCCTGGAATATACCTTTTATATCCAGTTGTGTTTTTTTATATTTTGCAATTTCATTTAAGCATGAATGGATGGATTTTTGAACAGAATCCTTAACTGATGGTGGATTATCGTGCTCGTGCTCAATTATCAGTTTGTACCGAATTTCTGAGTTGTTGGATTCAAAATCATCACCAATAATTAACTCTGTGATGAAGTTTTTCTCAGTTAACGGTAAAAAGTCTAATGGGTTTTTACTTTTTACATGTTTAAGTAATTCATCAAGAATAATGCCTTTAACTAAATTTATTCGAAAATTCCCTTGTAGCGCACTGATAATTATATAATCAGTGTTTTTTAGTTTAATGACATTTATTTTTTCTTTTAGAGTGCTATATGACCTTACCGGCCATCTCAGACCAGAGGTTTTAGTTTCCTCAACTGTTAGTTCTAATGTGAACCACTGTATTGGCTTAAATAACAATGTCTCGGCATCATTGTTTAGCTGACTAAGAAATAACGGTGTTAATAATTTCGACTCATATTCACTCGAACCATTATCAATATACTCGTTAAATTGTGAGGTAAACTCTGATTGAGAGTTACATTCTTTTGACGTCTTGAAATTATTACTCGATATGTAACCTTGTGGTTCTTCATCAACGAATGTATAAATTTCTTTGATTAGCGCAGTTATTCTTTGGTCATGAAAAACTCTGGCTTTCAGGAAATCAAAAACACTGATATTGTATGGGTGATTTAATTTGTAGAATATGGCTGACGTGATGTTTTCCAAAATATCAGAAACTTTATTATCTGAAGCGATAATCCTATCATGTTCCATGAGTAATTGAGCATCATTCAACTTTAAAGTATCTATATCGATATTCTCATGAACTTTATAGTATATAGGTAAGGCGAGTTTTTTTGATTCATCTATCGTATTGAAATCGTTTACGCCCTCGGTATTAATGTTCTCCATATCGATTGCATTGATCACCTTCAATGTCGATGCATAAGTATCTATATATTTATATAAAGTATACGCATGATATTTTGCAATATTCAGATAGGCTAATTCGTCTTTATCACGTGAAGATATGTCTTTTTTTTCTTTAATCAACAACTCATTTTTTGTGATATTGAATATTGTTTTCCAAAATAATTGGACAGGTGCTGAACTACTGTGGGCATGCATTAGTGTCTCTGTGTATGCAATTCCTTTGATAAATAATATGTTATCTTTTTTAGTTATTTCATCTGCCGAAGGAGACAATGTATAATAATTATGAAGATTCTCTATGTACTTCTCTTTATCAATGTCATAAGGATAAAGATCGTAAATCATTTTTTTGATATTATCTATGTCTATTGGTATTGACAGTGCGTTAATTATCTTTATTTCCTCATCTGTTATTGGTATTTCATTCTGACTATTGGTTGCCAGGAAAATCATTTTCCTTAGCTTTAGCAAATCATTACAAAGTATTTTATTATCTATATTTAATGCAATCAATATTAATAGTTCATTGCTAGAATATCGCAGTGCATTACTTATGGATTCGCCAGGATTTTGATGGAAAACCATTTGTAATAATTTATCAAGGATTATAGCACTTTCATTATCAATATCATTTAATTTTATGTTTTTGGAATAAAAAAAAGCTCGCTGTTGTTCCCACCCACCTAAACTCCATTTATTATTCTCATGACGTATCTGTATCTGTTCTCCATTTTTATTTTTTAAAAAAAAGGTAAAATTATGGGTGTCTTCTATCACCTCCCAATAATGAGGTTTAATGAAAATGTATTGTTTTTCTTTGTATGACAGCAGACCATTTTCTTCGTAGTCAACCAAAAAAGGAGTGATATCAACATTTGTTCCTTTCCATTTACTCTCAAGCCACCAGGTCAGATTTGATTCATTTGTATTAATCCAATCATATACACTGATGTTATAGAAAGATTTTATAGTATTAAGGTCGAGTTTAAATCTACTTTCTAGTTGTTCTAATAGAATATCCGATGCACTTTGTTTAAATTTAACCTGAGACTCCTGAGTTAAAGCATCACTTTGAGGAACATATTTATTTTTAAGGATTGAATTGTGTTGAGTTTCTGTTTTTTTATGCGTGGCGCTTGCTACAAGTTCAATTAAATCTTGTTTTTGCACCAAACGCTGTTTTGTTACGTTTCCGCTAACCTCTTCATTTTGTTTGTTTTTACTTATTGCTGAGATATCTTTTTTAGACAAGTTAGATATACTGTTCTTTATAATGAAGGTTTTTTCTATACTTTGTTTTTCCCTACCCCCTTCATTTTTCCTAAAATGAGGTGAGGTGTATTGACATGACCTGATACTATTTATTGACATAAATTACCGCCTGTCATTTTATTACTGCTCATTTATATGATTAAAACTCTCCACGCTCCAATATAAAGATCCAGTCGTCACAATTTTTTCATCAAGAAAATTAACATTCATTATCTTGTATAATAAAATCTGTCAATTTAATCTCATACGTTTTTCGCTGAAATAGATTAGCTACCGATTCAAAGGACAATCGCATACTAAACAATCTGATAAAGATAGTGTATCCGGTAAGTAATAGAGAACGACTGGCAACGGATTGAATGACTAAGATAATTTCTTAGCACTTCATGCTTACATAAAAACACACGTTCATAAATATAAGGCAAACGAAGGCTCAACACATAAAGATGAATTTTATTAATCACCAGAATAACTCATTGTGTTAGCTTTAGGACGTATCGTCTTTGATGCTTTACAGTATTTGTTATCCGGTAACATGGATCAATAAAAAATCACTCCTTACCGATAACAGAGAATAAATTCAGATAATGGTTTAATGAGCATTCAAGTAGAAATTAAATTTATTTAAAAAACAGGAATTTGCTTTGATGAGGGCTAATCATTATTAGCCATATAAAAAGAGAGTGAAAGATATCAGTTTGAATATAGCGAAAATGAAAGGAATAGCAGGCCAGAAGACGATTTGCTAACGCCCCCGGATGTCCCCGAGGGCGGAGCACAGATTACCAATCATCTAAATCGTAGTTGTTTTCAAACATCGCACGTTTACATTCGAGAAAGCGGCGCGGGAGATAGCGATGATAATTTCTGTTGTGGCAAAACTCTGCAAAATCATCAAAATGAGAAACACCCACTTTGGTGTAAAGCCGTTGCAGGGCACTTTCAATGGTACGAGGTGAAAGAAAAAGCATATCACCAATCGTTTTGCATGTCTGACCTTGAAGCTTCAAAAATATGATTTCACATTCTTTTTCGGTAAAAAAATCATCAGGTCGATTCAGCAATAAAGAACCGGGACAGCGTCCATTAATAAAATCATTGGGCGTGAAGGTTTGTAATGTTTTACCATAAGTAACAATGCCGACACATTGGTTGGAATGATCATAAAAAGGTATTTTTTTTACAATGTAAGGATAATTAACAGCACCAGGATGAATTTCAAGAACACTTAATGGGTTTTTAGAGTCACTAACTAACTTATCTTGATATTGCCACTCCTTAACAATATGCTCATCCTCTGTCAATCTGGAATTAAATTCAAACTCTGTTTTATGTAAAAAATCATTGGGAGTTCTTACCCCAATCAATTTAGCTAAAGAAAGATTTGCATAAATATAAGTAGAATCTAATGCCTTAATACAATAAGGATCAGAGTGTTGATCTAAAATATTAATCAACATCCTTGGAAGATAATTATCATCATGAACATCTTTTATCATAACAGTCCACCTCATGTAATATGAAATTCATACCATTAATATAAAGCCAATGGATTATTATTAATAATAAATGATTTTTATTCACAATCCATATATTTACTGAATTCAACGAAATCTGTTTCGATGAATCTCTTGGGTAAATAACGGTGATAATTTTTTAGCTCACAAAACTCTGAAAAATCTTCGAAATGTGATACATTTGCTTTAGCATATATTTTTGATAGAGCACTTTTAATAGAATACTCAGAACAACCAAGTCGGTTAGCAATACTCTTTCCCGTTTGCCCCTGAAGATTTAAAAAAATAATCTCACACTCAATTTCGGTAAAAAAATCATTGGGTCTGGTCAGCAGAAAAGATCCTGGCCTACTACCATTAATGAATTCATTAGGAGTAACACTTTCCAGATTTTTACAGTATGTAAGAACTCCCACACATTTATTCCTTTCATTATAAAAAGGCATTTTTCTAACAATATAGGGGTGTTCTATTGCAGATGGATTAATTTCCAGCGTGGTGATTTTTCTTCTTGATTCAATTACATTCCTATCCTGCCACTGCCATTCTTTGACAATCTCCTCATTTTCAGTAAATCTAGATTTAATATCACTTTCATTTTTATCCAAAAAATCATTTACTGAACGCAAACCAACTTTCTTTATCACAGAGGAATTGACATAAATATAACGTAAATCCACTCCCTTAATAAAATATGCATCATGATGTTGATCGAGCAGCGTGGTCAACATTCTGGGTAGAACTACATTGTCATGTTTATCACTATCCATAACAACCTCTTTTCCGTGGATGAGTTACTTCAAACTCAGTGACATAAAATAGAAATATCAAAAAAATGCTCAATGGAGTACCACAATTCGATTTACATTACACGAAGGCTAAAGGGTTTAGAAACCACTACAGTAAAATTATTCGCACGGCATTTAGCTTTCATTTAATAAACATTATACGTTAACCGAGAGCAAGCACTAATACATAAAAAAATCTCATCATCACGATATCAGGCGTTTTTTTATAGTAATAACTACCTATTCAACCGCGTAGCTATCTCGGCTAATTTTTGTGGTGCAATACGCTCCCCAATAAATAAAAATAGATTATGATGCTTATCAAATAAAACACAATATTCTGTTTTCCCTAAACATATTATAAAAATATTGCTGCATTGGCCTTCACCAGGGACCTTATAGCTAATCGAGTAAACTATCACGCAGAGTGCCTTCCCCTTTTCACAACATGCGAAGTACCCCTCATCTCCCATATATGGTATTTTTCCCCTGCCTGCGCGGCGCAGGAGGGAGGGTTTCTTATTGATGGATCAAAGTGATAGCGATACCACGTTATGATGACGCCACTATTTGATGGATTTTTCAGGTGTGAAACGGATTACTCTTCTCGGCAAGATTGATGAAAAACCTCATAATTTCAGCGAATTTCTTCGTTGCAGATCACCTTTTCCCCCCACAGGCTATGCTAGTTTTATTCAACATTGGTTATCGAGGTTCTTATGAATGTGTTAGTGACAGGTGGTAGCGGTTACATCGGCAGCCATACCTGTGTTCAGCTGTTAGAAGCCGGGCATCAACCGATTATTCTGGACAATCTGTGCAACAGCAAAGCCAGCGTGGTGGAAACCCTTACTCGCCTCACCGGCAAAACCGTGCCGTTTTATCAAGGCGACATTCGCGATGGCGTATTGTTAGACCGCATTTTTGCCACTGAAAATATCGATGCCGTGATCCATTTTGCTGCACTAAAAGCGGTCGCAGAATCCGTCAGCAAGCCCGTTGAATACTATGATAACAACATCTATGGCACTCTGACGCTGGTTAAAGCGATGGAAAAAGCGGGCGTAAAAAACCTGATATTCAGCTCCTCGGCAACGGTCTATGGCGATCAGCCACGCATCCCTTATCAGGAGAGCTTTCCTACCGGTATGCCTGCCAGCCCTTACGGGCGCAGCAAGTTGATCGTCGAACAGATCCTGACAGACTTACAGAAAGCGCATCCAGAATGGAGCATCGCCTTGCTGCGTTATTTCAATCCGGTGGGGGCCCACCCTTCGGGAGAAATGGGTGAAGACCCGCAAGGCATCCCTAACAATTTGATGCCCTTTATCGCGCAAGTCGCCGTTGGTCGCCGCGAATCGCTCTCTGTCTTCGGTAATGACTACCCGACGGAAGATGGCACTTGTGTCAGGGATTACATTCACGTGGTCGATCTGGCCGATGGTCACGTGGCAGCAATGAAAGCGCTGCACCAACGCCCGGGAGTACATATTTACAATCTTGGTGCAGGTGTCGGCTACAGTGTATTGAATGTCGTGCAAGCATTTAGTCAGGCATGCGGCAAACCGCTGCCCTATCACTTCGCCCCGCGCCGCGAGGGCGATCTTCCCGCCTATTGGGCCGATCCAGAAAAAGCAGCCAATGAACTTCATTGGCGCGTTACCCGGACGTTAGCGCAAATGGCGGAGGATACCTGGCGCTGGCAATCCACACATCCCAATGGCTATCCCGACTGATACCCTGAGGAGCAGGTGTATGCTGAACGAAAAAAGTGCTGAGTTGGCCCCCGATGGCCAGCCTTTTACCCTGACTACACTACAAAACCGCGCAGGAATGCGCGTTATGTTGATGGATTGGGGTGCAACCTGGCTCTCTTGTCAGGTCCCTCTGCCAGAGGGCGAAGTGCGTGAAGTACTGCTCGGCTGCACAACACCTGCGGATTATCCGCGCCAACAAGCCTATCTTGGCGCGTCTATCGGGCGTTATGCCAACCGCATCAACCACGCGCGTTTACAGCGCAACGGTGCAACCTACACACTGACACCTAATCAAGGCCAGCACCAGTTGCACGGTGGGCCCGATGGGTTTCACGCGCGCCGCTGGCGCATTGTGCAGCAGGATGCTACGCAAATAACGTATCTGCTGGTTTCTCCCGATGGCGATCAGGGCTACCCGGGGCAACTGACCGCACAGGCACGCTATCGCTTAACCGAGCACAATGCGCTGGAAATTGAGTATTCCGCCCTGACGGAAAAAACCTGCCCGGTGTGTCTGACTAACCACGCCTATTTCAATCTGGATGGGCATACCAGCGATGTGCGCCACCACCGTTTACAACTGTTCGCCGATCATTATTTGCCCGTGAACAGTGAGGGGATCCCCGTTGACGGGCTTGCTCTGGTAAACCAGACGGGTCTGGATTTCCGCCAGCCTAAGACGCTATTGCAGGATTTTTTGCGCGATGACGATCAGAAAGCGGTCAGCGGTTACGATCACGCTTATCTGCTGCATCGCACCTGCGGCTCCAGCGAATGCCCTGCGGCAAATCTGTGGTCTGCGGATGAGAAAGTGATGATGAGCGTCTTCACCAGCGCTCCAGCCTTGCAGCTTTACAGTGGAAACTTTCTTGCCGGAACCCCCGCCCGTGGCGGCAATCCGTATGACAACTACGCCGGGGTGGCGCTGGAAAGTGAATTTTTGCCCGACAGCCCCAATCACCCGGACTGGCCACAACCAGACTGTTGGCTGAAACCCGGTAAGCAATACTGCTCACTGACAAGTTATCAATTCTTTACATAACGCCAGCAAGACAGACTGGGTACGCTTTTGCACGGTAAATTTATGTCAAGAGCGTGCTCAGCGAATAATTCACGCTTTCGCTTACGCAAGATTTATTGTTATATGTAGGGCTATTCGACTACTCCGTAGGAAACTCCGCATGTTTGGGTTGCCTTTCAGACAATTACCGCAACGTAAGCGCCGCCTATTGGCGTTTGGCGTGGTTGTCTGTTGGCTGATGCTCAATACCCAACTGGCGTTGGCAGCCCATCTGTGCGATGTTCAACCGGTGGTACAAACCACGCAGGTGGTCAGTCACCACGGCATGAACATGACGCAGGCATCTCATCACGCCTCAGTCATGGTGAAAGCGCCGCTGTGTGATAAACACTGTACCCCGGATACTGCGCAAAAAACCGCTTCCCCGCTGCACCTCGATGCCATGGCGCATGACGCGAGCACACTGCTGGTGTTGGCGAGCGATACCAACATCCCTGACCAACACACGTGGTTAACCCCACCGCGAACCGGGCCACCGACCGAGATCGTATTCTGCCGTTTTAGAGAATAAATCCAGATAAAACAACATATTGGTTTTCTATCATTTGTTATGTTTTATTCTGGAGATATTGATTATGCGCACGTTACTGACCGCTATTGCCCTGTTTGCTGCTGTTACCTCTACTTCTACGGCCCCTGCTTTTGCCGAAACCTCACCTGCCTCCGCACACGATCACAATGCCATGATGTCCATGCCAATGGATCACAGCAGCATGAACCACGGCACTCAACCCACCAGCGCCGCTACCGTATATCAAGGCACCGGCGTGGTAAAAGCCTGGTCGGACACCAGTGTTACCTTTGCCCACAAACCGATTCCCGCACTTAACTGGCCCGCCATGACCATGCGTTTTGGCCTCAGTGCTTACAAAGGCGGCCCGTTAAGCGTAGGACAAACGGTGAACTTCACCTTTATCCAAAGCGCCTCCGGCTACGATCTGATTTCAGCATCCGCTAACTGAGTCGAGGTCGATATGTTGACGCTTCGTCTACAACAGGCGGGCTATGCCCTGCCGTGGCTCTTTGGCTGTGCGATGTTTACGGCTCAGGCCACAACGCTCGATCAAACCCTGGCGGCCGCTGAACAGTATTCGGCAGAAATTTCTGCCAATCACCACCAGGTTAACGCCTTGAATAACATGGCAGATTCCGCCATGCAGTTGCCCGACCCCAAACTGAAAGTCGGGATTGAAAACTTTCCGGTTAGCGGCCCCAATGCCCACCGCTTTACGCGAGCCGATATGACCATGCAGCGGGTCGGCATCATGCAGGATTATGTCAGCAGCACGAAACGCGAGCGCAAATCCGATGCGATTCGCGCAGAAGCGCGTAAAGCGGAGGCCAATCAGGACGTGATTCGCGCCGGGTTGCAGCGAGAAGCCTCGCAGGCCTGGTTTGAACTGGCGCTGGGACAACGTGCACAGGAAGCCATTGAACGTCTGCTTAACGACACGCAGCGGCAGCTTGGCATGCAAAAAGCCGGAGTCGCGAGTGGCAGCAACAGCGCGAGCAGTGTTCTGGCACTGCAACTCACTGTCAATGAAATGAAAAATCAATTGGATAATGCCAAACGTGACGTGGAGGTCGCACGTTCTCGGCTTAAACAATTGACGGGGGCAGACATTACGCGCGTCAGCGGCGATTTCCCCGTCATCACCCGGCTTCCCGCCAGTCAGAGTGCGTTGATTGATGCCATCAAGCAGCACCCCGAAATCATTCAGGCCGCGCGCGAAGCGGATGCCGCCAAAGCAAAATCAGCGCAGTCTGCCGTTGCCGCTATTCCCGATGTCGGGGTGGAAGTGTACTACGGCAAGCGGGCCGATGGATTAGAGGATATGGGCGGTGTGATGCTGACGGTCGATCTGCCCTTATTCAAATCACAGCGGCAAGATAAAGATTACGCGGCTGATCTCTCCCGAACCTATGAAGCCAACGATCAGTTGACCTTACTGACACGTGCGCATCAGGCCGCGTTGGATGCACTTATCGCGCAGTATCAGGCGGCGAAATCCATCTACGATCGTCAGGCCAATGAGGTGATCCCACTGCAACGCGCACGGCTCAACGTGCTGGATGCGGAATATCGCACCGGCAGCAGCGGACTGGCAGAAAACCTTGATGCCAGACGCGCGCTGCTGAACAGCGAAATTGAACAGATCAACGCGCAAAAAGCGCTCGCTGCCAGTTGGGCCGCCATTCGTTATTTGATCCCTCAGGACACCAAGCTACTACCGCAGGATACAAAACAATGAAACCGATCGTTACGTTAAGCGTCGCCGCTATTGCCGTTGCTGCTGCGCTCGCCGTGGGATACCAACTGGGTGCCTCTTCTGGCCACGGCGTAAACCCGGTTGCCAGTGCAGCAACGACTGCGCCACAAGAAACGCCAAGAAAAGTGCTCTATTGGTATGACCCGATGACGCCAGGGCAGCGCTTTGATAAACCGGGTAAGTCGCCTTTTATGGACATGGACCTGGTGCCGCGTTACGCGGATGAAACCCAGGATGACGGCGGTATCACCATCAGCGCACGCCAACAGCAAAATCTGGGCGTGAAAACAGCGCAGGCAACGCAGCGCGCGTTAGATCTGCAACTGTCGGCCTTTGGTACCGTCGCCACGGATGAACGTGGTATTGAAACCCTGTCAGCGCGGGCAAACGGGCTGGTCGAAAAACTGTATGTGAAAGCACCACAGCAGTTCGTTCAACGTAACGACCCTCTGGCACAGTTGTGGATGCCGCAGTGGTCAGCCGCACAGCAGGAATACCTCGCCATTCGCCAGTGGGGGGATGCATCTCTGGTTGCCGCCGCACGCGAACGTCTGCAATTGCAGTTAATGCCGGAAGAGGTAGTCAAAGCCGTCGAGCGTTCGGGAAAACCGCAAACACGTATCACGCTGCGCGCACCCGCGCAGGGGTACATCAACAAACTGGACGTGCGTGAAGGTGCGCAGGTCAATGCCGCTCAATCCCTGTTTGAATTGGCGACGCTCGACCCGGTATGGATTGTGGTGGATTACCCAGAAAGCCAGGCCAGCCTGCTGTCGCGTGGCAGTGACATCAGCGCTACCACGGACAGTTGGCCGGGGAAAACCTTTCATGGCAAGGTTGACGAGTTGTTGCCCAATCTGGAAGCCTCAACCCGCACGCTGAAGGCCAGGCTGACACTAGAAAACCCGGAACATTTGCTCAAACCCGGCATGATCCTCAACGTGACGCTGACGCACCCTGTCATTACGCCCCCTGTGGTTGCTATTCCCGACGAAGCGCTCATCACCACCGGCACGCACAATCGGGTGCTGCTGGCGGACGGTAACGGCCACTTCACGCCGGTCGAGGTGAAAACAGGCCGTAGCCAACAGGGTTGGGTAGAAATCACGCACGGCCTTGAAGCAGGCCAGTCTGTGGTTACGTCCGGCCAATTCCTGATCGATTCTGAAGCGAGCCTGAAAAGCGCACTGCCGCAAATGGCAGGCGATCAAACTCAGCAGGAGACCTCAGCGACCAGCGCTGCCCCCACCTACAAAGCGGAAGGGAAAATCGAGGCGATAGACGGCGACACGATTACGATTTCGCACGGCCCGGTTGCCGCGCTGAACTGGGGCCCGATGACCATGGACTTTGTCGCCTCTGCTGAACGGCATCCAGCGTTGAGCGTTGGTCAGCACGTCAGCTTCACCTTTGTGCTGCCAGAAGAAGGTGCACGATTGGTCAGTGTCACTCCCGTGTCTGACGACAATGCCCACCAACATGAAGGACATCAACAATGATTGCCGCCATTATTCGTTGGTCGCTGCGCAATCGGCTATTGGTGCTGCTGAGCGCCATGCTGATGGCAGCGTGGGGATGGTGGGCAGTGCAGAAAGCGCCGCTGGATGCGTTACCTGACCTCTCTGACGTTCAGGTCATCATTAAAGTCGGCTACCCCGGCAAAGCGCCGCAAGTGGTGGAAGATCAGGTGACCTATCCGCTCACCACCACCATGCTCTCCGTACCCGGTGCCAAAACGGTACGGGGCTTCTCCATGTTCGGCGATTCTTACGTCTACGTGCTGTTTGAAGACGGCACCGATCCCTACTGGGCGCGCTCGCGCGTACTGGAGTATCTCAGTCAGGTGCAGTCAACGCTGCCGCCTCAGGCAAAGGCCTCTCTTGGTCCCGATGCCACCGGCGTCGGCTGGGTGTATGAATATGCATTGGTAGACAAAACCGGCCAGCACAGCCTTGGCGACCTGCGTGCCATTCAAGATTGGATCATCAAATATGAGCTAAAGACCGTGCCCAACGTATCGGAAGTCGCGAGCGTCGGCGGCATGGTTAAGCAGTACCAGATTGTGCTCAATCCAGACCGATTGCGCGCCCTCAACCTCTCCCACGAGATGGTGATGAACGCGGTACAAAACGCCAATCAGGAAGGCGGTGGTTCCGTTGTCGAGCTTGGGGAAGCGGAGTACATGGTGCGTACCTCGGGCTATCTCAAAACACGTGATGACTTTAAGCACGTGGTGATCGCCACCCGAGACGGCATTCCCATTATGCTGTCGGATGTCGCTACCTTGCGCATCGGTCCAGAAATGCGGCGTGGCATTGCTGAGCTCAATGGTGAAGGCGAAGTCGCGGGCGGCATTATCGTGATGCGTTCAGGAAAAAATGCGCTGGAAACCATCGATGCGGTCAAACTCAAGCTGAACGACATCAAGCGCAGCCTGCCCGCAGGCGTGGAGATTGTTCCCGTTTACGATCGTTCGCACTTGATTGAAAACGCCATTACCACGCTCACACACAAGCTGATCGAAGAGTTTATCGTCGTTGCTCTGGTGTGTACGCTGTTTCTGTTCCACTTCCGCTCGGCTCTGGTCGCTATGGTGACACTGCCGCTGGGGATTCTCGGTGCGTTCATCGTCATGCACTATCAGGGAGTGAATGCCAACATCATGTCGTTGGGCGGCATTGCTATCGCCATCGGGGCCATGGTGGATGCGGCCATTGTGATGATAGAAAACATGCATAAGGTGCTGGAACAGTGGCGGCATGAACATCCTGACAGGCAACCCGCCTCCGATGACTATTGGAAGATTGCCGAAAAAGCCGCCGTGGAGGTTGGCCCGGCGCTCTTCTGTAGCTTGCTGATCATTACCCTGTCGTTTATTCCGGTGTTTTCGCTTGAAGCGCAGGAGGGGAAAATGTTTGCCCCGCTCGCCTTCACCAAAACCTACGCCATGGCAGTCTCCGCAGGGCTGGGCATTACGTTGGTGCCGGTGCTGATGGGCTACTTTATTCGTGGCAAAATTCCCGATGAACACGCCAACCCGATCAATCGCTGGCTGATCCGCGCCTATGAGCCGTTGCTGGATCGCGTATTACAGTGGCCGAAAGTGACATTGGCGGTAGCCGCTGCCCTGTTAATCGCCACGCTTTATCCGCTTTCCCACTTGGGCAGCGAATTCATGCCCGCATTGGATGAAGGCGATTTGCTCTATATGCCGTCCACCCTACCGGGAATTTCCGCGCGCGAAGCCGGACGGTTGTTGCAACAAACCGACCGGCTCATCAAAACCGTGCCGGAAGTCGACACCGTGTTCGGCAAAGCTGGGCGGGCTGAAACCGCTACCGACCCCGCCCCCCTGACCATGATCGAAACCACGATACGCTTTAAGCCCAAAGATCAGTGGCGACCCGGTATGACCATGGACAAGCTGGTCAGTGAACTCGACGGCATTGTGAAAGTACCGGGGATTGCCAATATCTGGGTACCGCCCATCCGCAACCGACTGGATATGCTAGCAACAGGGATCAAAAGCCCGGTGGGCATCAAAGTGAACGGCAGTAATATTGCGCAAATTGAAGCCGTGGCTGAACAGATTGAACAGGTGGTGCGCGGCGTTCCCGGTGTCACCTCAGCGTTGGCGGAGCGCCTCGCGGGTGGTCGCTATATCGATATCGATATCGATCGCGCCAAAGCGGCGCGTTATGGCGTGTCGGTCAAAGAGCTGCAATCCATCGTTTCTGTGGTGGTCGGCGGGGAAAATATTGGCGAAACCATTGAGGGGCGCGAACGTTATCCCATCAACCTGCGCTACCCGCGCGAGATCCGCGATTCACTGCAAAAACTCAAGAATCTGCCAGTAATTACCGCGAGCGGTGGGCAAATTTCGCTCTCGGAGTTGGCTGATATTCGCATCAGCGATGGGCCGCCTATGCTAAAAAGCGAAAACGCGCGCCTTTCGGATTGGATCTACGTCGATATTCGCGGCCGCGATCTGAAATCTGCCGTGCAGGATATGCAACGTGCGGTAGAACAGCAGGTGAAATTGCCAGAAGGCGTTTCGCTGAGTTGGTCCGGGCAATTTGAGTATCTGGAGCGCGCGACGGCTAAGCTCAAAGTGGTATTGCCGTTCACACTGCTGATCATTTTTATTCTGCTCTATGTGACCTTCAGCAAGGTGAAGGATGCGTTGTTAATCATGGGCACCCTGCCGTTCTCGCTGATTGGTGGCGTATGGCTGCTTTATCTGCTGGGCTATAACTTATCGGTAGCGGCGGCGGTGGGTTTTATCGCGCTTGCCGGGGTGGCAGCCGAGTTCGGCGTTATCATGGTGTTATACCTCAACCACGCCATTGAAAAACGGCAACACACTGATGAGACGCTGGCGTTACCTCTGTTGCGCGAGGCCATCCATGAAGGTGCCGTGTTGCGTGTGCGCCCCAAAGTGATGACAGTCGCCACCATCATGGCCGGGCTATTGCCTATCATGTGGGGCGGCGGTACGGGTGCGGAGGTGATGCAACGCATTGCCGCACCGATGGTAGGTGGCATGGTAACCGCCCCCCTACTCTCGATGCTGGTGATCCCTGCGTTCTACCTGCTGACACACCGTAAGCGAGGCGATAGCGCCTGAGTGGCAATTCCGTAATTGTCGGCCCATACTCACCTTGGGCCGACAGACTATTGCTGTGAGCTGAAACGAGCAAGCGATAACGTGATAATGAGCAAAGTTAATGCAGATAAATCAGGTTTATCGGTGACTATTGATTGCCGTTAATTGCAGCGCAGCAATATAATGAGATCAGTTATCACTGAAATCTTAGGAATGAAGGAGTTTAGCTATGGCTGTAACTAAGCTGGTACTGGTGAGACACGGTGAAAGCCAGTGGAACAATGAAAACCGCTTCACAGGCTGGTACGACGTTGACCTGTCCGATAAGGGCCGTTCAGAAGCCAAAGCCGCTGGTACATTGCTGAAAAATGAAGGTTTCTCCTTCGATTTCGCGTATACCTCTGTGCTGAAACGCGCCATTCACACACTGTGGAACATCCTGGACGAGCTGGATCAGGCTTGGCTGCCGGTGGAAAAGAGCTGGAAACTGAACGAACGCCACTACGGCGCGTTGCAGGGTCTGAACAAAGCAGAAACCGCAGAAAAATACGGTGATGAGCAGGTTAAACAATGGCGTCGTGGTTTTGCTATCACCCCGCCTGCGCTGACCCGCGAAGATGAGCGTTTCCCGGGTCACGACCCGCGTTACGCCTCTCTGACTGACGCTGAACTGCCGCAGACGGAAAGCCTGGCGCTGACCATTGAACGCGTTGTGCCGTTCTGGACCGAAACCATTCTGCCACGCATCAAGAGCGGTGAGCGCGTTATCATCGCTGCACACGGTAACTCCCTGCGTGCGCTGGTGAAATACCTGGACAACATGGGTGAAGACGAAATCCTCGAGCTGAACATCCCAACGGGCGTACCGTTGGTGTATGAGTTCGATGAAAACTTCAAGCCGATCAAACACTACTATCTGGGTGACGCTGACGAGATCGCAGCGAAAGCCGCAGCTGTTGCCAATCAGGGCAAAGCCAAATAAGTAACGTTTGAATTGCAGTAACAAAAAACCCGGCTTACGCCGGGTTTTTTTATATCAACGGAATTACCGCGAGCGCCGTTGTTTCACTGCAGCGGCAAGTTGACGTAATAAGGTGTCAGTATCTTCCCAACCGATGCAAGCATCTGTCACGCTACGGCCATAAACCAGCGGCTCACCGCTTTCCAGACTCTGGTTGCCTTCTACCAGGTGACTTTCCACCATCACACCGGTGATGGCACGTTCACCGTCCGCAATCTGCCCGCACACATCAGCCCCCACGTCCATCTGCTTCTTGAACTGTTTGCTGCTGTTGGCATGGCTGAAGTCAATCATCACCTGCGGACGCAACCCTGCTTTTACCAGCCCTTCTTTCACCGCGTTAACATGCTCTGCGCTGTAGTTTGGTGCTTTCCCACCGCGCAAAATAATGTGACAGTCGTTGTTGCCACTGGTGCTGACGATGGCGGAATGACCCCATTTGGTCACCGACAGGAAGCAGTGTGGTGCACTCGCGGCGTTAATCGCATCGATCGCCACTTTAATCGTGCCATCGGTGCCATTTTTGAAGCCAACCGGACAAGAGAGACCGGAAGCCAATTCGCGGTGTACCTGAGATTCCGTAGTACGGGCACCGATAGCACCCCAGCTCATCAAATCTGCCAGATACTGCGGCGATATCATGTCCAGAAACTCACCCGCAGCAGGTAACCCGCTATCATTGATTTCCACCAGCAGCTGACGGGCGATCCGCAATCCATCATTAATCTGGAAACTGTTATCCATGTGTGGATCGTTAATCAGCCCTTTCCAACCCACTGTGGTACGCGGTTTTTCGAAATAGACACGCATCACAACTTCCAGCTCATCGCTCAGTTCGTTGCGCAGCGTAAGCAAACGGGCGGCGTATTCTTTTGCAGCCTTGGTATCGTGAATCGAGCACGGGCCAACCACCACCAGCAGACGATCGTCAGTGCCATGCAGAATCTTGTGAATTGCCGAGCGGGTAAATGAGACCGTTTCTGCCGCGCGCGCGGTAGCCGGAAATTTTTCCAGCAACGCAACAGGAGGTAACAACTCACTGATCTCTTTAATTCTTAAGTCATCATTTTGGTAATTCATCATTCATCCATCAATGCTTGCGCAGAACATGCCACATCTTGCCAATAAGAAACGGTTGCAGGGTGATTACCCCGGCGTTTAAAAACGGAACTGTTCATATTGCAGTGCGCAAATGATAAGTCAAGCGTATGGCGTACCCACGGCAATATCGCGTAATTTTACGCGATAAAATGCTGTTAGCTTACCGCTATGCCGCGTTTTCCAATGTACACTTTATGCTCGACGCTGTAGGTACGATGGCGTTGGATGCTGGCGTGCTTCCTTGATCCACAGCCAGGTGCCGTTGAGGGCGATACCCGTCAAAATAAGGTATTCCAACGCCATCACATAAACGCCCTGGTAGGTGAAGATCACCACGCTGATAATGTTAATCACAACCCACAGAATCCAGTTCTCTACATACTTACGCGTCATCAGGATCATCGCTATCATAGAGAGCACCATCATGCTGGAATCCCAGAAGGGAAACGCATCCGGCTGCAATGTCGGCATGGCCACCTGTACACCCATCCCCTGCATCACGCTCACCGCGACGCCTGTCAACACGGCAAACACCGCATCGATATAGACAGTCATCAAACCAATCGCGAGTGCACCCAACACTGACCAGGCAAGCAATCTGGGGAGCGGCAGCCAGCGTATTTTCAAGGCGATATCCTGCTGTTCCGTGCGGCGTGTCCAGGCATACCAACCATAAACATTGGCAACAAAGAAAAAGATTTGCAGCAGCAGGCTGGCATAAAGCTGAATCTGGAAAAATATAACGGCAAAGAGCGAGACGTTGATCAAACCAAACAGGTAATTGATGGTTTTTTCCAGGCTGGCAAGCCAGATACAGAGCAGGCCGCACAGCGCGCCAACGGCTTCAATCCAGGAAAGATCGTACCCTCCTGCCCCGAACGGGATATGAATCAAAATGTTG
The DNA here is from genome assembly GCA_964293225.1 of uncultured Symbiopectobacterium sp. Lineage (GTDB taxonomy): Bacteria > Pseudomonadota > Gammaproteobacteria > Enterobacterales > Enterobacteriaceae > Symbiopectobacterium. Next base: position 31,433 of record CAXYYB010000042.1, read on the forward strand.
CTGGTACTGAAAAAGTCCATCCTGCCACCCCATAGTTATCGTCAAATGAGGAAATCCCGCTTCTGCCAGACTCCCACGCGGGTATATGGTAGCAGTCGGTTAGCAAGAAGGCACTTAATGTTTTACATACTAAACAAATAACGGGTAATTCGTTTAATTACCCCATTTTGTTTAGCAAACATAAAACTAGCCGAACCAGTGATGCCAATAAATCGACAGCGGGATGATAAACAACAAAGCAGGCAAGAAATTCACCACGGCAAACATTTTGATCTGCGCGATACGCAGTCCTACCGCCATCATGATAATGCCGCCACAGGCTGCAAAATCCCCCATAGTGATGTCATTCATAAACGGCATGATCAATTGCGCAGAAAAAAATAACAGCGCCTGAACCAGAAATTGCGGTACCGCGATTGAAATCACTGCTGCGCCGAGCGTGATGGAAAAAATCAGCGCAGTGAACACATCCAGTGCTGATTTGATAATCAGCAGTTGATAGTCACCCGTTAGCCCTTCCGTCAGCGCGCCAACTACGCCCGTGCCACTGGCACAGAACAGCACAATTAGAGCCGTAAAATTCTGGGTATACACGTCCGCGGGCAGTTTGTGCCGAGGTGGCGGCAGAATACGGCTTAACACCCGTTGGATCCAGATGCCTGCGAGTTGTATACCGTGCTCCAAGCGCAGCAGTTCACCCAAGGCAACCCCCAACACCACCGCCAGTGCGACCGCTGGTAACTGATGCACCTTAATCACCAAGGTTATTCCCATCGCAATGGAGATCATGGCAAACGCCGGAGGGAGACCATCGCGAAGACGCTGGGGAATAAAACGACTCAGGGAAATACCCAGTAGGCCGCCAATAATAATGGCGGAACCGTTAATCAGAGGACCAATCATAACACTCCTTACACCCACATCTGCGTATTACAGACAACGAGACTTCAGTGGGTTTGCCCCGGTAATCACAGCGGGCAGAAAAATACAAAGAACCTACTATACTCCCACCAGACCCCGGCAGGATGCAATATCAGGTATAAGTCAGCCAGGCACGCTCAGATGAGTCATCAGGATTGAAGCACTTACATTTATGTAAGTACTTACTAAAAGTTATTTAAGGTCTTATAGTGAGTTCCACATCAATCACGCCATCCGGCGAAGGAGTAGGATCATGACGATTGCCGTAACGGGAGCCACCGGCCAACTGGGCCAGTTAGTTATCGCCAAACTCAAACAAAAAACCGCAGGCAGTAATATTGTTGCGCTGGTGCGCAGCCCGGAAAAAGCCAAAAGCCTGGGTGTCACCGCGCGCGCGGCCGATTATGCACAACCGGCAACGCTCGAAGCTGCCTTATCCGGTGTAGAAACCCTGCTGCTCATTTCTGGTAATGAAATAGGCCAACGAGCGGTACAACACGCCAATGTGATCGCGGCGGCGAAAAAGAGCGGCGTAAAGCGCATTGTGTATACCAGCTTGTTGCACGCTGACACGTCACCGCTCAATCTGGCACCGGAGCACGCTGAGACAGAAAAAACCCTGAAAGCCTCTGGCATCGACTACACGATCCTGCGCAATGGCTGGTACACCGAAAACTATACTGGCTCTATCGCTCCCGCACTGGCTAACGGTGCCTTCTACGGCAGCGCCGGAGAAGGGAAAATTGCCTCTGCCGCACGTGAAGATTTTGCTGAGGCTGCCGTTGTGGTGCTCACACAGCCAGGTCACAGCGGGAAAACCTATGAATTAGCCGGCGATGAGCCTTATACGTTGGCACAGTTGGCTGCTGAAGTATCGAAGCAAAGCAGTAAGCAGATTCCGTACAACGATATTCCTGAAGCTGATTACGCCGCAGCACTGAAAGGCGCGGGACTACCGGAAGGGTTCGCCGCCGCTATCGCATCATGGGATGTGGGTGCGTCAAAAGGTGGGTTGTATGAAGCCTCACATCAGCTCTCCGCGCTGATTGGTCGCCCCACTACGCCGCTGTCCGTTTCAGTCTCGGCAGCATTAAAAGCACTCTGATGTGACTCGTCCTGCCTTCCTGGCAGGGCGGTTTGTGTAAACGACCGGCTATTCCAACGGATTTTCCGCTGACAGCGGTGTCTGTTCCTGCAAAATGGCCGGTAGATTGACTTCTATCCAATCCGCCAGGTCACGTACCTTTTCTGCTGCTTCGCGCCCTAAAGGCGTCAGGGTGTACTCCACGTGCGGGGGAACGGTGTTGTAAACGTGTCGATAAACCATACCATCGGCCTCCAGCCATTGTAGCGTTTGTGACAGCATACGCTCACTGATACCCTCAATGCTGCGCCGTAATGCGCTAAAGCGCTGTGTACCCGGCAGTAACACAATCATCACCAACACGCCCCAGCGGCTGGTGAGATGCTTAAGCACCTCGCGTGAAGGGCAATTGGCCGCTAAGACATCGCCGCGTTCGAGTTTTTCCGAGAGGGTGCGAGTTTGCTGGTCAATATCAGTCTGTGGCGTAGGAGATGTGGTCATTACACGCTTACCTGGGTGCTCGTACTAACTAAAAGTAATCGAATGCTACGCCAGTCACTGTCCACACGTCAATCAGGCCAGAACCGTTTTAGATGCGTTTATATCGCAGCGCTGATCAATGCGTTTTTGGCCGACAGAAGAAACGCATCTGACAATGCATCCCCGGCAGTGGCTCGCGCCAGTGTCAACGCGCCCAACAGCAGGGATAATTGCACCAACGCGTGCTGTCTGCGCTGTTCGGCATCTTGGATATCGGAAACAGACTCCAGCCGTTCCAGCAGTGCCTTAACGCCATCACGATAGACGTCGCGCACCGGTTTGTCCTCCTCCTCGCGGGCCACATCGCTGGCTAACGCAGTTATTGGACATCCATCCTTCGCTGCGTCGCGGTGTGTTGAGGACAGATAAGCCTCCACCAACGTGCGAAAATTATCATGGTGTGGCTGATGCCTGATTTCCTGCCAGCAGGAAGCAGAGTCATCAAGCGCCTTACGGCTGGCAATCGCCGCCAACTCATCTTTAGAAGAAAAATGACCATAAAAACCGCCATGCGTTAATCCCGCGGCAGCCATCAGATCATTCACACTGACCCCATTCAGACCGCGTTCACGGAAAAGCTGTGAGGAAACCTGAATAATTTCCTCTCGATTACGCGCCATCTGCTGTTTTGATACACGGGCCATGATGTTCTCCTTTTCAGTCAGGCATCATCTTAAGTGATGGAAAAATAAGACTCAATATACCCGTCATACTTCACGTTGCAGTTGTGTTGACTGCATTCACTCACCCAAATCACTTACCTGAGTAAGTTCATCGGGATTCACTTCCTTGTCGCCTTATTGCAACGCAAATTATTTAGGGTATAGATGATGCCTTTCATCAATACTTCGCTCAGGCGCGTGGTGTCCATGGAGAAATATAGTGAACGCCCTCTCCCCCCTGTGCCCGAGGCAGCGTACCGGCGATTTGTTCGTGTGGTGTACCGAGTGAAATTGCACTGACTTCATCCAGCCGCGCAACCTGATCGTCGCTCAGCGTGATATCCAGAGCCAGCAGCGTGTCATTCAATTGCGCCAGCGTGCGCGAACCCAGAATAGGAATCAGGCTGGTGCTGGCACGCGCGGCTTTATAGCGCAGCCAGGCGATAGCAACCTGCACAGGGATCGCATTCAATTCCTGTGCAATGGCAAAGACCGTATCCAGTAAGGCTGTGTCCTGCTCAACGTGTACCAATCTTCCGCCGAACCCCTTCAATCGTCCTTCTGCACTTTGGCGATATTTTCCCGTCAGTAGCCCCCCGCCCAGCGGCGACCACGGCGTCACCGCCAGCCCTAGTGCTTCTGCCATCGGCAGCAGTTCTCGCTCGGCGGTACGTTGAACCAGGCTGTACTCCACCTGAACGCCAGCAATACGCGACCAGCCGCGTAGCTCTGCGATGGTATCGGCGCGAGCAATGCGCCACGCAGGAAAGTTGGATAATCCGGCATACTGGATTTTCCCTGCGCGGATAAGATCGTCAAACGCGCGCACGATCTCTTCGATGGGGGTCAGTTGATCGTCAAAGTGGGCCCACAGCACATCAATGCGATCGGTGCGCAACCGCTGAAGACTATTTTCAACCGACGAAATCATATTTTTACGGCTGTTACCGCTGCGAGAGATACCGGCATTGGGCAAAGCGCTCAGGGTGTATTTTGTCGCTACGACAAAATGATCGCGATCGGCAGCAATAAACTCCCCGACCATCTGCTCAGATTGACCAAACTGATAGGCATCTGCCGTATCGATAAAGTTACCACCGGCATCCACATAACGATCGAAAACCTGTTTTGCCTGCTCTTTTTCAGAACCGTATCCCCAGCCAGTGCCGAAGTTACCGGTGCCAAGCGCCAATTCCGAGACCCGTAAACCTGTGTTACGTCCAAACGTGGTGTATTGCATAGTGACCCCCTCATTTAAATGTCGATTGACATTTAAAATATATGTCATGCATCATCTATAATGCAAGCATGATATTCATCCTCTATTTATCAAACACGAGAGCACATTTATGAACACAGATCTTTCCGTTCTCATCACTGGTGCCTCATCGGGCATTGGCGCTACCTATGCTGAACGCTTCGCCCGTCGCGGCCACAACCTGGTGTTGGTCGCCCGTGACCGTGCGCGCCTGGAAACCTTAGCCACCCGCCTGCGGCGAGAGCATGGCGTTACCGTCGATATTCTTCCCGCCGACCTCACCCAACCAGACGACCTTGCCGCCGTAGAAGCGCGACTACGCGATGACGATCGCATCGGGATTCTGGTAAACAATGCCGGTATGAGCCTCTCGGGGAGCTTTATTGAGCAGATAACCGACGATATCGCAAAGCTGGTAATGCTCAACACAACAGCCTTAGTGCGTCTTGCCAGCGCGATCGCGCCACGACTGACGACCATTGGCGCAGGTGCAATCATTAATATTGGTTCAGTGGTTGGATTAGCGCCGGAGTTTGGGTTAACCGTATACGGTGCCACCAAAGCATTTGTGCTGTTTTTGTCTCAAGGGCTTAGCCTTGAACTGTCTCCGAAAGGGGTCTATGTTCAAGCCGTGCTTCCCGCTGCCACACGTACGGAAATCTGGGAGCGTTCAGGTACTGACATCGATACGCTCCCTGCCGTGATGGAAGTCGATGAATTAGTTGATGCGGCGTTAGTCGGTTTCGATCGTCGGGAATCAGTTACCATCCCACCGCTGCATCACGTTGAACAGTGGGAGACGTATCAGGCAGCACGCGGAGCGATGCTGTCAGGCTTTGCACAACAGCATGCTGCGGAGCGTTATCGGGCAATGTCCAACACTGACGCCGTATAACGCAAGGATAGCGTCTCTGCTGAGTTGCTAGATCCACCATCTCGGCAGATATCCCTCTTCATCAAGGAAATCGCTCGACTATGAAGGCATATATCATCGATCGCTACGGCAAGAAAAATACCGGCAGAATGGGCGAGTTCCCTGAACCGACGATGCACGACGATGACGTGCTGGTGCAGGTTCATGCGGCCAGCGTCAACCTATTGGATGCCAAAATCCGTAACGGTGAATTTCGGCTAATACTGCCCTATCGCTTACCTCTGGTGTTGGGTAATGACGTTGCGGGCGTTGTGGTGCGCGTTGGACCGAATGTAAGGCGATTCAAGCCCGGCGATGAAGTTTACGCTCGACCCGATCAGGCGCGTATCGGCACTTTTGCCGAATTCATCGCGGTGAACCAACATTCGCTGGCAGTAAAACCCCATAATCTAAGCATGGAGCAAGCCGCGTCCATTCCATTGGTCGCCCTGACTGCCTGGCAGACGTTGGTGGAGACCGCAAAGATAAAGAAAGGGCAAAAGGTGCTGATCCATGCGGGCTCAGGTGGCGTGGGTACCATTGCCATTCAGCTTGCCAAACATCTGGGGGCCTTCGTTGCCACAACCACCAGTACGTCTAACGTATCGTGGGTGAAGGCGCTAGGAGCGGATGTGGTGATTGACTACCAGAAACAGGATTTTTCCACTGTTCTCGGTGACTATGATGTAGTGATCAATAGCCTTGGCACAGAGACACTGGAGAAATCGCTACAGGTACTAAAGCCCGGAGGCCAACTTATCTCGATCTCTGGACCGCCAGACCTCGCGTTTGCCATAGCGCAAAGGCTGCCTTGGTGGCTACAGCAGGTCATGCGACTTCTCAGTTATCGTATCCGGAAGAAGCGGTACGTTTGGGCATCAGCTATCAGTTTGTCTTTATGCATGCCAGTGCAGAACAACTGTCTGAAATAGCTTCCCTGATTGAGTCCGGTGCAATCAAACCTATTATTGATCAGGTGTTTCCATTTGATGCAACAGCGGACGCACTGGCTTACGTCGAGACCGGAAGAGCAAAAGGTAAAGTTATCATCAGCATGAAATAGCGTTGCTGTCTCGCTTCGCGAGGCTCGAACCTGAATGCAGCTTATCGCCTACACGACACACGCACATAAAAATTTAGCAATTGGGATTTATAGAAAGGATATCTGGAAGATGGTGGGTCGTGCAGGATTCGAACCTGCGACCAATTGATTAAAAGTCAACTGCTCTACCGACTGAGCTAACGACCCGCTGTACGCTATGGCAATGTATCGCGGTGACAACAACTTCAATTTCAACGTCGTAAATGGTGGGTCGTGCAGGATTCGAACCTGCGACCAATTGATTAAAAGTCAACTG
>CAXYYB010000043.1:0-37651 GCA_964293225.1 uncultured Symbiopectobacterium sp.
TAACAATGGCACCCTGACCGTCACCCCGGCGGCACTCTCCATCAGCGCCGACAACATCAGCAAGATCTACGGCAACACGGCAAATCTGGGTTATTCAACAGCGGGTCTGGTCAACGGCGATACGGTTGATGGGGTAACCCTGACCAGCGCGGGTAACGCCACCAGCGCCACTGTCGGCAGCTACGGCATCACCGCCAGCAACGCAACGGGGACCGGTCTGGGTAACTACACCATCAGCTACAACAACGGTACGCTGACTGTCACTCCTGCGGCTCTCACCATCAGCGCTGACAACGCCAGCAAGCTTTATGGTCAAACCGCAACGCTCGGCTATCAGACTACTGGTCTGTTGAACGGGGATACCGTCGAGTCGGTAACCGTCTCGAGTTCAGGAGCCGATCGTTCAGCGGCGGTGGGACAATATGCTGTAGTGGCTGAAAATGCGCTGGGCGATCGCCTTGCCAACTACAACATTACTTATGTGGATGGCACGTTAACCGTCGATCTGCCAATCCCCACTGATTTACCGCTCGCAGCCAATATTGGTAACCGTTTCGCGGCACCAAGCCTGACGCAACAGCTCACAGGCTCAAGCATGGTTGTTACGCACGATATCGCGACAGCCCAAACGGCACCGGGGCAAACGGCCGGCAGCAGCGCCAATAATGACATTATGGCCACTGTCGAGCCTCGCCTTGCAGGCGCGTTATGTATGTTAGGCGCGGACTACGCACTTTCTTGCTCAGGCAAATAATAAGAAGAGATTTTTAATGCGAGTATCATCTTTATTTTCATCAGCATTTTTGTCACCGACGCTGCTCAGCCTGTGCATCGGTATCGGCCTCAGCACAAACGCGGCATCAGCTGCGCCCTCAGCAGGCCAATTAACGCAACCCAGTTATGCCCCAGTACAGCAACGGGACAGCGGGCGGGTAACCTTGCCCGCAACCACCGGTCTGCATGCGCCGCAAGGTTCAGAACAGTTGTACGTTGTACCCTCAGGCATCATCACGGAAGGTGGCTACCCTGAACTGACACAAGAAACGACACGCATTGAGTCCACGCTGAAAGGCAAGAGAGTCTCGGCGGCTTCGCTATTTGCGGCGGCACGCGAGTTGGAAGCCGCGTATGCCAAGGCTGGTTATCTGCTAACGCGCGTCACTTTGCCGCCTCAGCAAATTAATGATGGTGCACCGCTAAGGGTCATTATCACCGATGGCTTTATTGAAAAAATCGATGCTTCCGCGTTTCCGATCACGGCGCGCCGCCGTATGGAAAGCGTGCTGGCTCCGCTTGTGGGAGAAAAGCGCCTTACACGTAACATGCTCGAACGCCGTTTACTGCTAGCGGGCGATACACCGGGCGTCATGCTCAAATCCACCCTGCAACCGGGCAGCAAACCGGGCTCAACCGTGTTAATCGTCGATGGACGTTATAGCCCTATCACCGGGAGCATCTCACTCGATAACGGGCAGTCTGATGAGCTTGGCAAATATTCGCTCGGCGTCGGCGGAGAGATCAACAACATGACCGGCCTGGGCGATCAGTTGTATGTGCGGATGAACGGCTATCCCCGCGGAGACGATCCCATCATGGACAGCGAACCGCGTAGCCGCCAGTTCGCGCTTGGGCTTGTCGTTCCTTTGGGAACCGATGGTTTCTGGCTAAACCTTGAAGGGGTTGATAGCCGCACCAAATCGACATCAGAAATGGCCGTTACCACCCGCGACCAGTATCACCGTTTCTCAACCCGCTTGGGATACCATTGGCTGCGCGCCCGTGATATCAATACTTCGACGCTGATGGCTTTTGATATCCAGAATGAGCAGCAAAATCTGCAACTCAACAGCCTCGATATCCCTTTCAAACAAGATAAGCTCCGAATCTTGCGTGTGACGCAGTCGTTCGATGTCACGACGGATTACGCTTCCCGCTTTTCTTCCTCCCTGACCGCCTCTTTCGGTATAGATGGCCTTGGTGCCAGAAAGGGAAACGTTGACCTCCCCATGAGCAAAGACGGTGCCAAACCCGATTTTCAAAAACTGGAGTTGGCCATGAACTACAGCCAGGGGTTGGCTGATGGCAAGGTGCAGCTCTCTCTGGCGGGATTGGCACAAACGGCATTCAACAACGTATTGCCCTCTTCCGAACAGGTCTCTATGGGCGGTTCTAGTTGGATCTCTGCTTTCGATTCCGGCACGATCAGCGGTGACAGTGCGTTAATCGGGCGCGCCGAGGTGGGCCTGCCACAGCCATTGGGTGCATTTTCCTGGGCACCGACCTTTGGCAATGCACTGATGCCTTACGCCTTTGGCTCGCTGGGAACCGTTGGGCTCTCAAAACCGACAGCGTTAGAACAAAAAGACGTGCACGGTAGCGCTTACGGGGTGGGTTTACGTCTGAGTACCAGCCAGATAGCCAGTCCGAACAGCGCAATGGTCTCCGTTGAATATGCCCGAGGTAAACAAAGCGGCGAACCCGATGACGACCGTGTCAATCTGCGTGTGTTAACCTTCTTCTGATCCCTGTGTTAATCCGCATACCTTATAGGTATGCGGAATCTTTCCGTACCCCTCACCGCAACCGCAGATATATACCACCATATGGTTATGCCTACTGGTTACCTATCACTTTATTATCGGATTACCTTTTTCACTTAGATACATTTTCGCTACATCTCTTCATTAGAAACTATTAATTAGTGATAAATTGCCCATTTTACCCCTGTACGTTCTACTAGACTGCATTCAACGATTGTCATATTAATCTCTGCATAGGCGATATTTCTATTTACTGATGAAGAGATGCCTACAAAAGGCCATAAAGCAAATAGGTTGATACAAACTACCGCATCTAATTGCAGATACGTTATCACGCGGCTTTCACTTTCCTATTCTTTAGCATAATCATTTTACCCTTATCATAAACGGCAAGGTACAACCCATGGTTATTATATAGCATCAACCTGCTTACCTCAGTGAGACAATATAGAGGACAACAAAAACGCCCAATCATAATATATTGAAAAATATTGCAGAGATACGTTATTGCCCTGATTACTTCACCCTAAAAGGTTCCCTAGAATGAAAAAAATAGATTGCTGTTTTATATCGTACTGGCGATTATCCTAGGTATTATCGTCGGTGGGGCTTGCCACTCGTACCTGCGTATTGATGAAGCAAAAAATATTGCTTCATATTTCAACCTTATCACCGATGTATTCCTACGTCTGATCAAAATGATCATCGCGCCACTGGTATTTGCCACTCTGGTTTCAGGATTAGCCAGCATGGGAAATTCCTCATCGGTAGGACGCATTGGTTTAAAAGCCATGATGTGGTTTGTCAGCGCCTCTCTCGTTTCACTGTTCATCGGTATTCTGTTCGCAAACATATTTCAACCAGGCGTCGGTATGAACCTGGAGATCCCGGCGGCAACGGCCACAATCGATACTGGGATGAACGTGACAGGCTTTACGCTGAAAAGCTTTATTAGCCATATCTTCCCACGCAGCATCGTCGAAGCCATGGCAAATAATGAGATCTTACAGATTCTGGTGTTCTCATTGTTTTTTGGTTCTGCGTTAGCGTACGTCAAAGGGCAAAGTAAGCATGGCGTAGTCATGGAAAAGATGGTTGAAGAATTGGCCAAAGTAATGTTTCGTATCACAGACTACGTGATGCGCTTGGCTCCACTTGCTGTCTTCTCCTCACTCGCATCGTCGATCACAACACAAGGAATGGGCCTGCTGTTTGATTTTGGTAAATTGATTGGTGAGTTTTACCTCGGTCTACTGCTACTGTGGGCATTGATGCTGGGCGTCGGTGCCTTGTTTCTGGGTAAAAATGCAACGTGGAATTTGGCGCGATTGTTACGCGAACCGTGCATGCTGGCCTTTGCTACCGCAAGCAGTGAAGCGGCCTATCCTAAAACCATGGATGCACTCGATACCTTTGGCGTGCCGAAGAAAATCACCAGTTTTGTTCTACCACTAGGGTATTCGTTTAATCTTGTCGGTTCGATGATCTACCAAGCGTTTGCCATCCTGTTTATCGCTCAGGCGTACAACATCCATCTGGATCTGTCACAGCAAATCATGATTCTTCTGACGCTGATGATAACCAGTAAGGGCATGGCAGGCGTCGCTCGTGCAGCCGTTGTTGTCGTAGCAGCGACATTGCCGATGTTCAATTTACCGGAAGCGGGCATTTTGCTCATCATTGGTATCGATCAGTTCCTTGATATGGGGCGTACAGCGACCAACGTCATTGGGAATGGTATCGCTACCGCAGTCGTTGCCAAACTGGAAGACAATTATGACCATTCCGAAGAGGAAACAATATTGGTGATGGCAGAAACAAAATCCAGCTGATTTATAAATAAAAAATCGAAATGATGATAGGCATGCCGCTTGCACGCCTATCATCGTGTAAATGGAGAAAAGATACAGTGATTAATGTACTGATTGTTGATGATAATAGGCCGGCTGCAGAATTAAACCGGCTCTACGTCAACCATATTCGCGGATTTAACTGCTCGGGAATAGCCTCTTCGCTCATACAAGCAAAATGTTTCTTAGCGCAGGATGAACATAAGGTTGACCTTGTACTACTCAATCAAAACATCCCCCATACCCGTGAAGTCAGCTTACTTTCTGAGATCTGTGAGGAGAATGACCATGTACATATCATGCTTATCTCTTCCAAGGAAAATTATCATGCCTTCAACAAAAAGAATGACCCGTATGCTCACCGTATGATTGACTGCTTATTATCGCCTTTTCAATTCACACGGATTGAGCATAATTTAAGTGCCTATCGGGAAAAATTAGCGGTATATAGACAATGGGCGAATGATAAACCTACTTTAATCCCAACAGCATCACGTGCATTACCCAAAGGGCTAACGAGCGGGACACTAAGTATTGTATGTGCTTGGATAAAAAGCAATCAAGACCAGGCCTTCTCCACGAAAATGCTGGCAAATGCTATCGGTATATCTTGCGTATCTTGTCGAAAATACCTGCTCTACCTTTCTGAAAAACAGATGCTAACCGCACAGTTTCACTATGGCACATCAGGAAGGCCTATGTATATGTACCGCTTATTCTCTAATTACGCACTGTAATCAGCATAGATACCGGGCGTTATTGCCCGATCACCGAAAGCGTTGATGAACACCGCCGCCTAGCGGTTTGTGCTGGTTAACATTCGCAGCCAATGTATTTTGTAGGTCCTGAATCTTAGAAGATATCTCCTGCTTGCGAGCGGGTGCCTCGTGCTCAACCGAAGCGTTGCCAGTAACGCGCTGTTGCGCATCAAAACGCTTAGCCATTGCTAACACATGTCCCGGCCCAGGGCTGACAGTGCGACGCATAGTCGACAGAGCCTTGTCAGACACACGGGATGACACATTGTCTGGCACAACATTCGTTCGAGGAAGTACATTTTCGCTGCTCGCCTCAGCGCTGTACCATTGAGTCGGCTGCGTCAACGCGGCAGAGTCGAACTTAGAAACGCAATCCCCTGCCCCCGTCATCGTAACGAATGCATCAAAAAGATCTTTGTGTTGTCCATACAGTAAAAATGCGGCCTCTTTTTCATTCACATTAAACGCATTAGCGAGTGCGTTTCCTGTTTGCATCGCACTGATGTTACGTTGCGGATTTGCCGTCATTTTTTTGCATAGATCGGCCAGACTTGTGAACGTTAGCGTGTCGTCTTGCAACACCTTCATGACCGTTTCACCACGAAACTCCCCATTGCTTCCAACACGCGTATCAATCTTCACCCTGGAGATCGTCCGTCCCTCCATAGGATTGGTGATAAATAACAGGTCGTCACCCCGTCGAAGCAGGGAAACAGGTTTGTTGAAATAAATGTAATCGCCCTGGCAACGGATATTGTCGCTGCTAAATAAGTGGCTCGTTGGATTTTTGAGGAGGTAATCAAAAATCATTTTTGTATCTTTATCGCTGCCACTATCACCAGAATCTGTTTTTCCGTCGTTGAGCAACGGACTCAAGATGCTTTTTGGCGTCACGGTATTCGCATGTTCTCCAGAGACCAAATCTAACAGCAGCGTACTGTACTGCGCCGTCGCATCTGTGTCGGAAACCTTTTGCATCGGCATACGCGAGGGGGTGTACGCATTCCTTCCCCATTTCGCCGTAATGGCCTTGAATACATCACCGAAACTAACAAATACCTTTTTTACCGTAGTAGAAAGGGAGCAAGAACTGTTGCTGATGCCCGATAAGAGCCGTTGCAGTTTGCCTTTCGGTTCCACTTTTTTTGGCTCAGTACGGGTATTAATATCACCATCCCCGATGCTGGTAGCTCTTGTTCCATTCATTTGCGGTGATGATGATCTCACGCCATATGGTATTGTCATTACGTTTGTACCTTTCATTGATTGCTTATCATTTCACGGCTAACGGCTATGCAGGTCGCCAGGACAGCGACAACATTCGTGACGATGATTATTTCATAAGCAGCGCAATGAAATTTTAACGGAACGCCTATAAGCCATGCGGCGTAAAAAAACGCCGGTTGCGCCATACAGCAATATGTATAGGAACGAAGGATCAAGGACGCTCGTTAGGTGCAGAGAAATAGCGTTTATGGCAGGAAAATCAACGAAAGGATTAAAACAAAAAAGACGTCAATCGACGTCTTTTTTTAATATTGGTACCGAGGACGGGACTTGAACCCGTAAGCCCAATCGGGCACTACCACCTCAAGGTAGCGTGTCTACCAATTCCACCACCTCGGCATCCGAAATCTTTCAATTACTTGGGAATGTCACTCGCAGGTGCAGCCGGTGCTGCTGGCGTAACGGGCTGTTCAACCTGAGCCGGTTGGCCAAGGTTATCCCACTCACTACCACCCTTGCTCTGATGTGAACTCATGTTCCCTAAGACCAGGCTGAGGACGAAAAACAGCGTCGCCAACACAGCGGTCATACGTGTCATAAAGTTACCGGAACCGCTCGAACCGAACAACGTCGCCGATGCTCCAGCTCCGAACGAGGCACCCATATCAGCACCTTTACCTTGTTGCAGCATGATAAGACCTATCAGGCCTAATGCAATCAACAGGAAAATGACTAAAAGAGCTTCGTACATGATAGTACCCGTAACTGTTTCCCCATCATCCGATGAGGAGGCTAAATTCTCGCGGTAAACCGCACACATCTCGCTCAGCGGACAGCGTTTGTCCCCGGTAGAGCGGGTCTGAATACTAACTAAACCCACTGGGCGACGCAAGTGTATTTTAGAAAGATCAATGCGATTGCGGAAAAAAACGGCTAACCCCATCAATAGGGGCAAAGGCTGTCTCTGCTATGAACCACAAAGACAGCCCAACGCCCGAGAAATTAATGCGCAGCTTTAACGACATCCGCAATTTGATTGGCAAGGCTGACAACCAGAGCTTCATCTTCCCCTTCGACCATCACGCGAATCAGAGGCTCTGTACCAGACTTACGCAACAGGACGCGACCACATCCCGCCAGCGTTTTCTCCACCTCTGACACGACGTTTTTCACGGCATCGCTTTCCAGCGGATCGCTGCTACCGGTGAAGCGCACGTTGACCAACACCTGCGGGAACAATTTCATGCCGCTACAGAGATCGTGCAGCGACATATGGTTGCGCACCATTGCCGTCAGCACCTGAAGACCAGCAATGATGCCGTCGCCCGTGGTGGTTTTATCCAGCAGAATGACATGCCCGGAGTTCTCTGCGCCGATGCGCCAGCCCTTCTCTTGCATTTTTTCCAGCACATAGCGATCGCCCACTTTGGCGCGAGCAAACGGGATACCCAGTTGCTTCAATGCCAGCTCCAGGCCCATGTTGCTCATCAGCGTACCCACCGCACCGCCGCGCAACTGCCCTTGGCGCAACCCTTCGCGTGCAATGATATAGAGGATCTGATCGCCATCGACCTTATTGCCTTCATGATCCACCATGATCAACCGATCGCCGTCACCATCAAATGCCAGACCGACGTCTGCCTTTTCCGCCAGCACGCGAGATTGAAGCTGACGCACATCGGTTGCACCGCAGGATTCGTTGATATTCATGCCATCTGGATCACAGCCAATGGCAATCACTTTTGCGCCCAGTTCGCGCAGTACGCTCGGCGCGATGTGGTAGGTTGCGCCGTTGGCACAATCCACCACGATTTTTAAGCCACTCAGGCTCAGTTCGTTCGGGAACGTACTCTTACAAAACTCAATATAGCGCCCGGCAGCATCCACGATTCGATTCGCTTTGCCCAACTCAGCCGATTCCACACACGTCAGCGGTTTATCCAGTTCGGCTTCGATGGCCTCTTCCACGTCATCCGGCAGTTTGGTGCCATCGATAGAGAAAAATTTGATGCCATTGTCGTAGTAGGGATTGTGTGATGCAGAGATAACAATGCCCGCCTCAGCACGGAAAGTGCGCGTCAGATACGCCACAGCGGGTGTCGGCATCGGGCCGGTAAATGAGGCCGATAACCCGGCGGCGGCAAGCCCGGCTTCCAGCGCAGATTCCAGCATATAACCAGAAATGCGGGTGTCTTTACCGATAATGATTTTGCGCGATCCGTGGCTCGCCAGCACCTTACCGGCGGCCCAACCGAGTTTTAACACGAAATCAGGGGTAATGGGCGTCTCGCCCACTTTGCCACGCACACCATCCGTACCAAAATATTTGCGGTTACTCATTCGTTATTATTCCTTCTCTGCCAACGTGGCTTCGACAACTCGCATCGCGTCAACTGTCGCTTTTACATCGTGTACGCGAATAATATGCGCGCCCTGCATAGCGGCAATGACCGCACAAGCGACGCTACCATGTACGCGCTGGAGCGGAGGAACATTGAGCAGTTGCCCCACCATGGATTTTCTCGACATCCCGACCAGCAGCGGTAAACCAAAATGATGCAACTCCTGCAAATGCGCCAGGAGGCGGTAATTATGCGACAAATTCTTACCGAAACCGAATCCGGGATCCAGCAGCAGGCGATCTTTTTCAATGCCAACCTCGGTGCACCGTGCGATCTGCTGTTGGAAGTAGGCGTTTACCTCGGCCAGCACATCATCATAATGCGGGTTATGCTGCATGGTTTTCGGCTGGCCTTGCATATGCATCAAGCAAATCGGTAGCCCGGTTGCCGCGGCGGCTTCCAGTGCGCCCGGTTCCTGCAATGAACGAATATCATTAATCAGATGCGCACCAGCCTGCGCCGCTGCGCTAATCACCTCAGGCTTGGACGTGTCAACCGATAGCCAGGCATCAAAGCGCGCCGCCAGGGCCTCAACCACCGGAATAACGCGATCCAGCTCTTCCTGCACGCTGACATCCGCCGCACCGGGACGGGTAGATTCACCGCCGATATCAATCAGCGTGGCTCCCGCGTTGACCATCTCTTGCGCATGGCGGATGGCTTCATCAAGCGAGACATATTTGCCACCATCGGAAAATGAATCCGGCGTAACGTTGAGAATCCCCATAACCTGAGGATGAGTGAGATCCAAAATGGCATCACGGGCAATTAGTTTCATCACCGTCTTCCTTTAACAACCGGTTTATCAATAAAGAAAAACCCCGGCAAGCCGGGGTTTTAAAAGAGGGGGTCAACAGCGCTATGACCGGATAACACGACCACATAACGCTGCTATACCCGCCATACTTCAAGTTGCAGGTGTGTTGGCTGCGTTCGCTCACCCGAATCACTTACCTGAGTAAGCTCATCGGGATTTACTTACTTGCCGCCGTCCTGCAACTCGAATTATTTAGGGCATATAACCGTGCACGCTGTGGGCTGCACTTCTCGCTTATCAGCTTGGCTGTGCTGCGGTCGGCGTACCGCCACCGTTGCCCGGTTCATTGTTGCTGGCCGGTGCACTTTCCCATCCCGCTGGCGGGCGCACGTCACGGCGCGACATCAAATCATCAATTTGCGGCGCATCGATAGTTTCATACTTCATCAGCGCATCCTTCATCGAATGCAGCACATCCATATTCGCCATCAACAGTTCACGCGCCCGCACGTAGTTACGCTCAATCAGCGATTTGACTTCCTGATCGATAATGCGCGCCGTTTCGTCAGACATGTGTTTGGCCTTGGCAACAGAACGGCCCAGAAACACTTCGCCATCTTCTTCTGCGTACAGCAACGGCCCCAGTTTTTCCGAGAAGCCCCACTGCGTTACCATGTTACGCGCAATAGACGTTGCCACTTTGATGTCGTTCGACGCACCAGTAGACACCTTTTCTGCGCCATAGATAATCTCTTCCGCCAGACGACCACCGTACAGCGTAGAAATTTGGCTCTCCAGCTTCTGGCGGCTAGCGCTGATCGCGTCGCCTTCCGGCAAGAAGAAGGTCACACCCAGCGCACGACCGCGCGGAATAATGGTGACTTTGTGCACCGGATCGTGCTCCGGCACCAGACGACCAATAATCGCATGGCCCGCTTCATGATAAGCGGTAGACTCTTTCTGCGCTTCGGTCATGACCATAGAGCGACGTTCTGCCCCCATCATGATCTTGTCTTTGGCTTTCTCGAACTCCACCATGGACACCACGCGTTTGTTACCGCGTGCAGCGAACAGTGCCGCTTCGTTCACCAGGTTTGCCAGATCGGCACCGGAGAAGCCCGGCGTACCGCGCGCAATTACTGAGGCATCCATATCCGTCGCCAAGGGAACGCGACGCATGTGCACCTTCAGGATCTGCTCACGGCCACGAACGTCCGGCAGGCCAACCACCACCTGACGGTCAAAACGGCCCGGACGCAGCAATGCAGGGTCAAGCACGTCAGGACGGTTGGTTGCAGCAATTACGATAATGCCTTCGTTGCCTTCAAAACCATCCATCTCAACCAGCATCTGGTTCAGGGTTTGTTCACGTTCATCATGACCACCGCCTAGACCCGCACCACGTTGGCGACCGACGGCATCGATTTCATCGATGAAGATGATACAAGGCGCAGCTTTTTTCGCCTGTTCGAACATGTCACGCACACGAGAGGCACCGACACCCACGAACATTTCAACAAAGTCAGAACCGGAAATGGTGAAGAATGGCACCTTCGCTTCGCCGGCAATCGCCTTGGCAAGCAAGGTTTTACCGGTTCCCGGCGGCCCTACCATCAGAATGCCTTTCGGGATTTTACCGCCCAGTTTCTGGAAGCGGCTCGGCTCACGCAGGTATTCCACCAGTTCGCTCACTTCTTCTTTGGCTTCATCACAGCCAGCGACGTCAGCAAACGTGGTTTTAATTTGATCTTCGGTAAGCATGCGCGCTTTGCTTTTGCCAAAGGACATGGCGCCTTTACCGCCACCGCCTTGCATCTGACGCATGAAGAAAATCCAGACGCCAATCAGCAACAGCATCGGGAACCAGGAGATGAAGATCGATGCCAACAGGCTCGGCTCTTCCGGCGGTTCACCAACCACTTTCACATTCTTGGTCAGCAGGTTATCCAGTAGCTTGGGATCGTTAACAGGAATGAAGGTGGTGTAGCGGTTGCCATCTTTTCTTGTAACGTTAATCTCACGCCCGTTAATACGTGTTTCACGGACCTGCTCCTGATTCACCTCAGTCAAGAAGGTAGAATAGTCCACCCGACGGCCATTTGACTCGCTGGGCCCAAAGCTCTGGAATACGGACATCAGCACCACTGCGATGACGAGCCAGAGAATCAGGTTTTTAGCCATGTCACTCAATGGATTAACCTCATATTACAACTGTGTTAAAAAACAGCGTTAGGGTACTACAGTTTACGCCCTGTCGCTACAATGTACACTTCACGAGAACGAGCACGCGAAGCATCAGGCTTACGAATCTTCACTGTTGTGAACAGGGAGCGAATCTGTCGCAGGTATTCATCAAAGCCATCTCCCTGAAAGACCTTCACCAGAAAACTTCCGCCCGGTGCCAGAACATCCCGACACATTTCCAACGCCAACTCAACCAGATACATGGCTCTTGGAATATCCACGGCGGGGGTTCCGCTCATGTTGGGTGCCATGTCTGACATCACAACCTGAACTTTATTATCCCCTACCCGCTCCATCAAGGCGCTAAGCACTAATTCATCACGAAAATCGCCTTGAAGGAAATCGACACCAACGATGGGATCCATTGGTAAAATATCGCACGCGATGATCCTGCCCGCATTGCCGATCTGCGTCACCACGTATTGAGACCACCCACCAGGCGCAGCGCCCAGATCCACCACCGTCATGCCCGGTTTAAACAGTTTGTCAGTGCGCTGTATTTCATCCAGTTTAAACCAAGCGCGGGAGCGTAGCCCCTTTTTCTGCGCCTGCTGTACATATTTATCGCTAAAGTGTTCCTGCAACCAGCGACTGGAGCTTGCAGAACGCTTTTTATTTGCCATCGGCTTTCCAACTTTTTGTTATGTACAACCAACTTGTCATGTACAACTCACTCGCTATCAACCATCAACGTGTCATTTACAACCGGTATTGCTCAACAGCGCCATTAAAGATCGGCCCATCAACGTCACCAAATTGGTTATAATGGTGAGATGGCGGTAGAATGACCCGTTTTCAATCCCAACCTAAGTAAAAAAGACACATGAATCTAAGCAACAAACAAAAACAGCACCTGAAAGGCTTGGCTCACCCGCTAAAACCCGTGGTTATGCTGGGTAACAATGGCCTTACCGAAGGTGTTCTGGCTGAAATTGAACAATCGCTAGAACATCATGAGCTGATCAAAGTTAAAATTGCAACTGAAGATCGGGATACTAAGGCATTGATTGTTGAAGCCATTATCCGCGAAACCGGTGCCTGCAACGTTCAGGTTATCGGCCATACGCTGGTTCTGTATCGCCCGTCGAAAGAACGTAAAATTGTGTTACCCAAGTAACCAATTATATCACTGTGTTTCACATTTAACGAAAAGGTGCCATGCCCGTTCGTTAGAGAAAAGGCCGCATGCGGCCTTTTGCTTTTCTTTACACAATTTGCCGATTTAATCGGCGAAATTACAGATATTGGACTTTTAGGATCTCATATTCGACCAGACCACCGGGCGTTCTGATGGTCACGACATCATCCTGCTCTTTACCAATCAGCCCACGGGCAATCGGCGAATTCACAGAAATCAGGTTTTGTTTGAAATCCGCTTCATCATCACCCACGATGCGATAGGTCTGCTCTTCTTCTGTATCCAGGTTCATCACGGACACCGTTGCACCAAAAATGACGCGCCCATTGGCTGGCATCTTTGTCACATCAATCACTTGTGCATTGGACAACTTGGCTTCGATTTCCTGAATGCGGCCTTCGCAAAAGCCCTGCTGTTCGCGCGCCGCATGGTATTCAGCGTTCTCTTTCAAATCACCGTGTTCACGAGCCTCAGCAATCGCCGCAATGATTTCCGGACGGCGAGTGCCTTTCAAAAATTCTAGCTCTTCACGTAGTTTTTCTGCACCACGCAATGTCATCGGAAATTGTTTCATATCTTCAAACCTCTAAGAAACTTGTAAGACGTTCATTATCGTCATCCTGACGCTTCAACGAACGATGCGACAGACGGTCGGTATGCCAGCGCTTCCTGGCGATAAACAAAAGTAACCTGACCCGGAACAAGGTTTCAGGTCAGGAGCGATTTTGCATTTTGATACGTATTTTAACCCAGAGTTCCATAAGGGTCATCGTTTACTTTAGACCGCATTGCGCCGTAGTATGACCCCACGTTACCCTGTTGTAAGCTGAGATTATGCGTTTTTTATCGACTTTTTCCGGACTTGCCTGCGCGGTTATGCTACAGAGCGCTGTATTACCCGCTCACGCAGCAAGCATTAACGATCACATTCAATACCTGCC
Organism: uncultured Symbiopectobacterium sp.; assembly: GCA_964293225.1. Lineage (GTDB taxonomy): Bacteria > Pseudomonadota > Gammaproteobacteria > Enterobacterales > Enterobacteriaceae > Symbiopectobacterium. The sequence continues at coordinate 13,858 of CAXYYB010000043.1, forward strand.
GGATGGCGCTAATTTGGCGTTCTTGGCACAGAAAATAGGTGCCAGCAGTCCCGCAGTGGCTTACAACAGTGAACAAATGGCATTACCCGCCAGTACCCAGAAAGTGTTGACGGCATTAGCCGCTTTGCTACAGCTAGGCCCAGATTACCGTTTCGTGACCACGCTGGAAAGCCATGGTGCAGTAAGTGGCGGAAAATTGAACGGTAATTTAGTGGTACGCTTTAGTGGCGATCCTACACTCAAGCGCCAGCAGATCCGTAATATGATCGCTGAATTGAAAAAACGCGGCGTACAGAGCATCAATGGCGATGTGCTCATCGATACCTCGGTGTTCGCCAGCCATGACAAAGCACCGGGCTGGCCATGGAACGATATGACACAGTGCTTTAGCGCACCGCCGGGTGCAGCCATTGTCGATCGCAACTGTTTTTCCGTCTCCCTCTACAGCGCGCCTAAAGCGGGCGACAACGCGTTTATTCGCGTTGCCTCCTACTACCCGGTCCAGATGTTCAGCGAAGTGCGTACGCTAGCCAAAGGCTCGTCTGACGCGCAATATTGCGAGCTAGACGTGGTGCCGGGCGAATTAAACCGTTTCACCCTGACCGGCTGTTTGATGCAACGCGCCGAACCGTTACCGTTGGCTTTCGCTATTCAGGATGGAGCCAGCTACGCGGGTGCCATCGTTAAAGATGAACTGCTACAAGCGGATATTCGTGTCACGGGCAGCTTACGCCGCCAAACCCAGCCAAGCCCTGCGGGCACCGTGCTGGCTCAGACGCAATCCGCACCGCTGCATGACCTTCTCACTATCATGCTGAAAAAATCAGACAACATGATTGCAGATACCGTTTTTCGCACCATCGGACATGAACGCTTCAGCGTGCCAGGCACCTGGCGCGCCGGAGCCGATGCGGTGCGTCAGGTACTACGGCAAAAAGCGGGCGTCAATCTGGATAACAGCATTGTCGTTGACGGCTCTGGCCTGTCGCGTCATAACCTGATTTCACCCGCCACCATGATGCAGGCACTGCAATACATCGCTCAACACGATAACGAATTGAAGTTTATCGAGATGCTGCCGTTGGCTGGTTACAACGGTACCTTACAGTACCGTGCCGGACTGCATGAGGCTGGCGTTGACGGCAAGGTTTCCGCGAAAACCGGTGCACTACAAGGGGTGTATAACCTGGCGGGCTTTATCACCACGGCCAGCGGCCAGCGTATGGCTTTCGTGCAATTTCTGTCGGGATATGCAGTCCCCCCTGAAGATCAGCGTGCCCGCCGCGTGCCGCTGGCGCGTTTTGAAAGTCGTCTCTACAAAGATCTGTATCAGAACAATTAAGGTAAAAAAAAAGCACGATCCCAAAAGGGATCGTGCCTGAGTGTGTCGGCAGCATCCCCCGTCACAGGAGGATCGCGGCCCGAGCATTATTTCTGGTAGATGATCTCGACGCCTTCGTCGTCATCTTCGTCCCAGTCGTCATCCCACTCTTCTTCGGCCTCATTTTCCACCGCAGCCAGCTGCTCACGGTGGTAGTCATCCCACATGAACTCGACTTTTTCAGGCCCTTTCTCTTCGATGGCCATGGCTTTCGGCTGTGTTTCCAGGAAGTTCATCACATCCCAGCACAGAGCGTTGACACCAGAACGGTTAGCCGCGGAGATCAGGTAGTATTTGCCTTCCCAACCTAATGCTTCGGCAATCGCTTTAGCACGCTGCTCTGCTTCCTCTTTCTCGATCAGATCGACCTTGTTGAACACCAACCAACGCGGTTTTTCTGCCAGAGAAGCGCTGTATTGCTGCAACTCATTGACGATCACTTTGGCATTTTCTACCGGATCGGATTCGTCGATCGGCGCCAGGTCGATCAGGTGCAGCAGCACGCGACAGCGTTCCAGGTGTTTGAGAAAACGAATCCCCAGACCCGCACCTTCGGAAGCGCCTTCGATCAGCCCAGGAATATCGGCCACGACGAAGCTTTTCTCACTGTCCATGCGCACCACGCCCAGGCTAGGCACCAGCGTGGTAAAGGGATAATCCGCCACCTTGGGCTTAGCGGCAGACACCGCGCGAATAAACGTAGATTTACCGGCATTCGGCAGCCCCAGCATCCCAACATCCGCCAGCAGCAACAATTCCAGCATCAGAGAACGCTCTTCGCCTGCTGTACCGCTGGTTTTCTGGCGCGGTGCACGGTTGACCGACGATTTGAAACGGGTATTACCCAGCCCGTGCCAGCCGCCTTTGGCCACCATCAAACGCTGCTCGTGGCGCGTCATATCGCCCAGCACCTCTCCGGTGCTTTCATCCAGCACGCGCGTACCAATCGGCACCTTGATGGTGATATCTTTACCGCGCTTGCCGGTACAATCACGGCTTTGCCCGTTCTGACCGCGCTCGGCACGATACGATTTTTCAAAGCGAAAATCGATCAACGTATTCAGGCTTTCATCCGCCAACAGATAAACGTCACCGCCGTCGCCGCCGTCGCCGCCGTCCGGACCACCATTGGGGATATATTTTTCACGGCGGAAACTCACACAGCCATTACCGCCATCACCAGCCACCACCAGAATGGTCGCTTCATCTACAAACTTCATTCACTCTCTCCGCAACAACCTTTAGAGATTACCAATCATCAGACGCCATGCATCAGGACATTGTCGGTTCTCTTTGGCGTGATGCTTTCATGGCATGACGCGTAAATAACCGCCACGCATCATGCAAAAAACGGAACGTAACAGAACCCGCCTCGCGGGGGAGCGGCATTGTACCCGCTTCCCACGTTGATTTCATCTGTATTAAAAATAAACAGTGCACACAGCCGTCGATAGCATTAGGTAACGCTGTCAGGCTATCGCACGTTACTTTGGCACCGGTATAACATTATCGCGTTTTCTTCCCGGAAAAAAACGGTGCCCAATCGCGGAAAACATGGCTCCTGAGACCACCACAAACGCACCGATATAACCAACAAGATTTAACGCCGGGGTGGCAAAATAGAGCGGCCACAGGATTGCCAGCAGGTCAGAGAACAACAGCGTAAACAGCGGCGTCAAGGTAATAATGGCACTCACCTGAGCTGCCTGCCAGCGCGCCATCGCCTCAGCCAATGCGCCATAACCAACCAAGGTATTCAGACCGCAAAAAAGCAGACAAATCAACTGCCAGCGGGTCAGTTGAAAAATGGTCTCAGGGTGCGCCCACGGCGTAATACACACGACGCACAGGACATACAGCAGCAACAAAATCTGTTGTGACGACAAGCGGCGCAGCAATACTTTTTGCGCCACGCCATAACTCACCCACACCGTAGCAGCGCCCATACCCAGCAGCACGCCAAGGGTGTAATCCGTCAGTCGGGTAAAGATCTCGATCAGACTGGCATTGAAAAACAACAGCATACCGCACAACAACATGATAGCGCCGATAATCTGCGTGCCACGCATTTTCTCTTTCAGAATAAGCACGCTGGCGAACATCATTCCCACTGGGGAAAGTTGTCCAATCACTTGCGATGTGGTCGGGCTTAAAAACTTGAGTGAGGAGCTGAACAGCACAAAATTACCCAGCAACCCGCCAGTGGCAATCAACAACAATACCCACCAGCGCCGATAGCGAAAAAGGCGCAAGGGCGGTAGCTGGCCACGAGAAAAAAGAATGATCCCAAGCCCGATCGAGGCCATAAAAAACCGATACCACACCACGGTATAGGGCTCCATGACAACAAGCACTTGCTTCATGGCGATGGGCAGAGCGCCCCAGCATACTGCCGTCGTCAAGGCCAGGCTCAGCCCGATGCCAGTCTGCTGTTTCGTCTGCATGGTTCTCTCAGTGTATTGCGGGTAGTGAAGGGATATGGAAATGTAAAAAGCCCCGCAACGAAGTGCGGGGCTTTATATCTGTAAGACCTAACTCGAAAATTACTCAGCTACGATGCTGATGTATTTACGGTTTTTCGGGCCTTTAACTTCGAACTGGACTTTACCGTCAGCCAAAGCAAACAGAGTGTGGTCTTTACCGCAACCTACGTTGGTGCCCGCGTGGAATTTAGTACCACGTTGACGAACGATGATGTTGCCAGCCAGAACGCTTTCACCGCCGAAACGTTTTACGCCCAGACGTTGTGCGTTGGAATCGCGGCCGTTACGAGTCGAGCCGCCAGCTTTTTTGTGTGCCATTTAATCCGCTCTCCTAAGTCTTAAGCGCTGATGCCAGTAATTTTCACGTCAGTGAACCACTGACGGTGGCCCGCTTGCTTACGGTAGTGTTTACGGCGACGGAATTTAACGATCGTTACTTTCTCACCGCGACCATGGGCAACAACTTCCGCCTTGATCTTGCCACCATCGACGAAAGGAACGCCGATTTTGATTTCTTCACCATCTGCAACCATCAGAACCTGGTCAAATTCAACAACTTCACCAGTTGCGATGTCCAGCTTTTCCAAGCGAACGGTTTGACCTTCGCTTACTCGGTGTTGTTTGCCACCACTTTGGAAAACTGCGTACATATAAAACTCCGCTTTCCGCGTACTCATATTGAGTATTCGAGCACGCTATAAATATTCACAATAGGGCGCGAATTCTACGCAAAAAACCTACCGATGACAAGTGCAGATTCGAGAGAATTGAAGAAAAAGAGTACAGGTTCTTCACGGCCATTTATCTGTATCATTTTTCAAGTACAATCAGTCCACAATAACCCTTGAAGCCGGTATAGAACCGACCCTAACCACGGCGTACAGAAAAAGCACTGGCATAGATATGAATCTAGAACAGATCACAGCATTAGCTGCCCATGATATGAACGACGTTAATGGCGTTATTCTGGCACACCTCAATTCAGATGTTGTACTTATCAATCAGATTGGTCACTACATTATCGGTGGTGGCGGCAAGCGTATTCGTCCCATGATAGCCGTGTTGGCCGCCCGCGCGCTGGCGTATGAAGGTGATAAACATGTGACGGTCGCCGCACTCATTGAATTTATTCACACCGCCACGCTGTTGCATGACGATGTGGTCGATGAATCAGATATGCGTCGTGGCAAGGAAACGGCCAATGCCGCCTTCGGCAATGCGGCCAGTGTATTGGTTGGGGATTTCATCTATACGCGCGCGTTTCAGATGATGACCAGCCTGGGCTCACTGCGCGTGCTAGCGCTGATGTCTGAAGCAGTCAACGTCATCGCTGAAGGCGAAGTGCTGCAACTCATGAACTGTAACGATCCGGATATCACCGAAGAGAGTTACATGCGCGTCATCTACAGTAAGACGGCGCGCCTGTTCGAAGCCGCAGCGCAAGCCTCTGGGATCCTGGCAGGAGCCACCGATGAGCAGGAAAAAGCATTACAGGAGTATGGGCGTTATCTCGGCACAGCATTCCAACTGATTGACGATCTGCTGGATTACAGTGCCGACGGTAAAACCTTAGGTAAAAATACCGGTGACGACCTGAACGAAGGCAAACCCACGCTGCCGCTGTTACACGCGATGCGTAACGGCAATAGCGAGCAATGTGCGATGATCCGCAAGGCCATCGAAGAGGGTAATGGTCGCCATCTGTTGGAGCCCGTGCTTGCTGCCATGCAGCAGTGCGGCTCGCTGGAGTACACCCGACAGCGTGCAGAGCAAGAAGCGGATAAAGCCATTTCCGCGCTTCAAGCGCTGCCGCCGACCCCCTTCCGTGAGGCACTGGAAGGCCTGGCACATATTGCCGTTCAGCGCGACTATTAATACGCCCGTGCGCTATGTTGTCGATGCGCTGGGATCGCTTGCAATCTCGAGGCGTGACAACATGGCAATCGCGCCTTCGCGCAGCACAAAATCGATCAACGCTTCCTGCTCGTTGATCGAGAGTTTTTCAAATATCTGAATCCAGGAAGCTAACAGCGGTTTGGTAAGCGTTGTATAAGCAGGCGGTGACATTTCCGCCATCTCACGCATCTGGAGTCGCTTGCGCACCTCCTGCGGTAAACTCTCTCGCGCATATTCAACGGCCCGCCCTTGCACACCTTTTCGTTTACGCTTTTCCCAACCCTCTTCTCTGGCACGTTTGTTAAGGCCCTGTCTTGATTTTGGCAAACCCGCTATGCCCAGTAGCTCCTGGGGCGTCAACCATGCTTTTTCCATTCGCAACATCCTCCATAAACGGCATTAACGCACGCAAGATAACGGCCGATGATTCGAACCGCCTTCTTGGTTTCCAATAATGAAAAATATAAACAACAATTAATTTCCCAATAACACGTAACCGTTACCGATTAAATTAGCGATTAGGTGTTATATATTGGACTAAAACGCACGCTGACGTTGAAACGGGAACTGAACAAAGAAGGGAAAAAAGTGACAGACAAGCGGGACGTACATGCTCCGCAGAAGAGTGCGTCAGTAAGGATTCAAGCAGCAGAGGGGTCATCAGACGCGGCGCCATCTGACGATGAAATCCTCAGTTGAGACAATACAGAGGCCATACCGTAACGCAAGATATGCGCGATCAGCGCCTCTCTTTCATGCTCAGAGCATTGTTGATAGATCTGAATCCAGACAGCCAGCATATCGGCCTGACGTACCGCGTAGGATGGAGGGGTTTCTTGCAGTGAAAGCGAATGCTGCACCCGTTCAGGCAGGCTATAAAGAGAGTATTCAACGCCGCGCCCTTGAACGCCTTTATGACGGCGTTTTTCCCACCCGTCTTCCCGAGCACGTTTATTTACGCCTTGCCGTGTTTTAGGCAATCCCGCCATCCCCAGCAATTCAGCAGTGGTGAACCACTCTTTTTTCATAGCCTTTCATCCTGATAGTGCGATGCATTACAAAATTTAATTTATTAGGAATGCCGTTAAGGAAAATATTGGAAATTTCATGTTATATTTTTTCCTAATTCCGTTCGCGCATTCCATGCGTTTAACTGACGAGCGTTATTTATACCACCAATGGACCGTTATCTTGTAGCAAGAAGGAAAGATTATGAACGCAAGGAAACACGACTGGCACCCTGCCGATATCATTGCCGCACTCCGTAAAAAGGGCACCACGCTGGCGGCAGTCTCACGAGAAGCAGGATTAAGCTCCTCCACCCTGGCTAATGCGATATCACGCCCCTGGCCTAAAGGTGAATGGCTTATCGCAGAGGCAATCAACATTCACCCTGCTGAAATCTGGCCCAGCCGTTACTACGATCCGAAAAGTAACATGCTGATTGATAGGAAAAAACTTATCAGACCTGACGATCATCACCCAAAATCCTGACATAAAAAAGCCGGAGCACCTTCTCTCCGGCTTATCACAATCGGGCATAAAAATACCGATTAACCGCGTGCTGAACCACTCACAAAGGATTCGCCCAACTCGATATCCTGTCTCAGGGTGCCCAGCATGTTATCCAGAGCCTGTTTTTCAAACGGGCTCAGTGCACCAATGGACTTACGTTCAACAATGCCGGATTTGCCCAGCAACAGCGGCTGTGCGAAGAAACGGGCATGCTCGCCATCACCTTCTACATAGGCACATTCCACTACGCCGTCGTCACCTTGCAGAGCGCGAACCAGGGACAGTCCAAAACGTGCCGCCGCCTGACCCATGGAGAGGGTTGCCGATCCGCCACCGGCTTTGGCTTCCACCACTTCCGTGCCCGCATTCTGGATACGCTTGGTCAGATCCGCCACTTCCTGCTCGCTGAACGTTACGCCAGGAATCTGTGACAGCAGAGGGAGGATCGTCACACCAGAGTGCCCACCAATCACAGGCACTTCAACCTCTTGCGGCAGCTTGCCTTTCAGCTCCGCCACAAAGGTGTTGGAGCGGATAATATCCAGCGTCGTTACGCCAAACAGCTTGTTCTTGTCGTACACACCGGCTTTTTTCAGTACGTCCGCAGCAATCGCCACCGTGGTGTTAACCGGGTTGGTAATAATACCAATGCAGGCCTTCGGGCTGGTGCGGGCAATCTGTTCAACCAGATTGCGCACAATCCCCGCATTCACGTTAAACAGGTCGGAACGGTCCATGCCGGGTTTGCGAGCGACACCAGCCGAGATCAGAACGATGTCCGCACCGACCAGCGCAGGCGTGGCGTCTTCACCGCAAAAGCCTTTGATAGATACTGCTGTAGGGATATGGCTCAGATCAACGGCGACGCCCGGTGTTACCGGAGCAATGTCATAAAGAGATAATTCTGAACCTGAAGGAAGCTGGGTTTTGAGCAGGAGCGCGAGAGCCTGACCGATACCGCCTGCTGCTCCGAGAACTGCAACTTTCATCCTAAACTCCTTATTATCGTAAAAGTAAAAATGCCGTGAATTTGTGCAATAAATCACCAGACATGAATAAAATCAGGAGGTTTAAACGGCTTACCGAACGGATGTCGACCATGCCGAGACCTCGCTATCAGGTCATGAAAAAGAAAAAACTATGTCATTAATAATAAATCAAAATCTGCCGAGTGATTTGTAAGGTAAGTAAAGTTATAAGTAAGTGAGTAAATAATGTAGCGCGCATCACGTTCAGTACGATGGCGGCTACATTACACCGAACCTAAGCCAGTAAACAACCTCATTTTGATAACATTTGATTTACTTTTATGTGACTAACCACGCATTTTTTTTTCATCACTTACGTCATTTAAACATTTTAGCGCAGTTATCGTAGTGCCCCATGCCAAGTCACTTCTTTAAGCGCCCATATTGCATAAAAATTCACCCAACTGCATAATGCACGCATCAACGATCACAACACACGGTGCAGAATGCGTAACTCCACGAAACAGGAAGATTTGGTCAAGGCGTTCAAGGCGCTGTTAAAGGAAGAGAAGTTTAGTTCTCAAAGCGAGATCGTGTTGGCATTACAAGACGACGGTTTTGAAAATATAAACCAATCAAAAGTATCACGTATGCTGACCAAGTTTGGCGCAGTGCGCACGCGCAATGCCAAAATGGAGATGGTCTATTGCCTGCCAGCAGAACTGGGTGTGCCCACGACCACCAGCCCACTGAAAAACCTGGTGCTGGATGTCGATTATAACGATGCGGTTGTGGTTATTCACACCAGCCCGGGCGCTGCGCAATTGATCGCTCGGTTACTGGATTCACTGGGGAAATCAGAAGGGATTCTGGGCACCATTGCCGGGGATGACACCATTTTCACCACGCCAGCACGCGGCTTTAGCGTCAAACAGTTGTTCGACGCCATTTTGGCGCTGTTCGAACAGGAACTATAGTCACCCACCAGGGTTGCTGACGCAGTGACGCACGCCAGATGAGGGTATCTGGCGTGGGTTGGATCAAACGGCAGGCAGCTCCGCCAATGGCCAACGTGGACGCACGCTCACGCCCAGTTCTTGAGTTTCATTGTGTAACAGCCTCACACTGCCCGCATAGGCAATCATCGCGCCGTTATCGGTGCAAAACTCAGGCCGCGCATAAAACACTGCCCCGCCCCGTTTGGCCATGATCTCTGTCAGGCGAGCACGCAGTGTGCGGTTGGCACTGACGCCACCGGCCATCACCAGACGTTTAAATCCGGTCTCGTCCAACGCTCGGCGACATTTTATCGCTAACGTATCAACCACCGCATCTTCGAACGCGCGCGCAATATCAGCACGGGTTTGATCATCATTGCCATTGGCGCGAATGGTATTGGCAGCAAAGGTTTTCAAACCGGAAAAGCTAAAATCGAGCCCCTGCCTGTCAGTCATCGGGCGAGGAAAGGTAAAACGTGCGGCATCGCCATCCTGAGCCAGTTTGGACAACATCGGGCCTCCTGGGTAGTCCAGTCCCAACAGCTTTGCCGTTTTATCAAAGGCTTCACCGGCTGCATCGTCAACAGACTCTCCCAGCAAGCGATATTCACCGATGCCAGTGACGCTGATTAACTGCGTGTGACCGCCAGAGACCAATAGCGCCACGAAGGGAAATTCCGGCGGATTATCTTCCAGCATCGGAGCCAGCAAATGCCCTTCCATGTGGTGAACCGGAACCGCCGGCACCCCCCAGGCAAATGCCAACGCGCGCCCGACCGTCGCACCGACCAGCAGTGCGCCCACCAGCCCAGGGCCGGCGGTGTAGGCCACACCATCGATGTCCGATGCGGCAAGTCCCGCCTCTTTCAGGGCAGCCTGAATCAGAGGAACTGTTTTACGCACGTGATCGCGTGAGGCCAGTTCCGGCACGACACCGCCATAATCAGCATGTAGTTTTACTTGGCTGTACAGTTGGTTAGCCAATAACCCGGCATCCGTGTCATAAATCGCCACCCCGGTTTCATCACAGGAGGTTTCAATACCCAATATGCGCATCGTTCTACCTAACGTTCGTTGCCACGCAAGCCGACATCCACTTGCCACTTGCTTCATACAACAGATAGTCTACCATTAACGGTTTGGATTTTCTGCTCTGCGTGCGCGTTGGGTGTTTTATGATCGCCGCAATGCTTTACAAGCGCATCACGTTTGCAGTAGAATTCCGCACCATTTTGAAAAGGCTGGCACAAGGCCAGCACATACCGAATTATTAAGGTGAGAGGCACATGCCGGTAATTAAAGTACGTGAAAACGAGCCGTTCGATGTAGCGCTGCGTCGCTTCAAACGTTCCTGTGAAAAAGCGGGTGTTCTGGCTGAAGTTCGTCGTCGTGAGTTCTATGAAAAACCGACAACCGAACGTAAACGCGCTAAAGCTTCTGCGGTGAAACGTCACGCGAAGAAACTGGCTCGAGAAAACGCACGCCGCACTCGTCTGTATTAATTTCTGGAGGCTTTGCCTCCACCGCGTGATTAATCCGCAGACTTAGCAGTTGCATACGAAGGCCGTGCTTTCCGAAAGGAAGCGCGGCTTGTTGTCGTTTATAAGCTATCGTTTATTTGTATTAAAAACAGGGGCTTATGGCTGGACGAATCCCACGCGTCTTTATCAATGACCTGCTGGCACGCACTGATATCGTCGATCTGATCGACGCGCGCGTGAAGCTCAAGAAGCAGGGAAAGAACTTTCACGCGTGCTGTCCGTTTCACCATGAGAAAACCCCGTCTTTCACCGTAAACGGTGATAAGCAGTTTTACCATTGCTTCGGCTGCGGCGCGCACGGCAATGCTATCGATTTTTTAATGAACTACGATCGCCTGGAGTTCGTTGAAAGTATCGAAGAATTGGCATCCATGCACAGTCTGGAAGTGCCTTATGAATCCGGCACTGGCACCACAGCGCTTGAACGCCATCAGCGTCAAAGCCTGTATGAACTAATGGGACAACTGAGCGAGTTTTATCAACAGGCGTTAAATCAGCCAACAGCTGCTGTTGCCCAAGGTTATCTGGCACAACGCGGCCTGAGTGCGGAAGTGATTCGCCACTTCGCCATTGGCTTCGCCCCTGCAGGGTGGGACAACGTATTAAAGCGCTTTGGTCGCCACGATGAAGATCGTGAAACCCTCAGCGATGCGGGAATGCTGGTTAAAAATGAGCAAGGACGTACCTATGACCGCTTTCGTGAGCGCGTCATGTTCCCTATCCGCGATAAGCGCGGCCGTGTTATCGCCTTTGGCGGACGCGTGCTGGGAGACGGACAGCCCAAATACCTGAACTCGCCGGAAACTGAAATTTTTCATAAAGGCCGTCAATTGTATGGCCTTTACGAAGCGCAACAAAATCACACGGAACTAAAACGTCTTCTTGTGGTTGAAGGTTATATGGACGTGGTGGCGTTGGCGCAATTCGGTATTGATTATGCCGTCGCCTCACTGGGCACTGCCACGACAGCAGACCATATTCAGATGATGTTCCGCGTTACCGATCAAGTGATTTGCTGCTATGACGGTGACCGCGCAGGCCGAGATGCTGCCTGGCGCGCCTTGGAAACGGCGCTGCCCTATTTGAATGATGGTCGCCAGTTGCGCTTTATGTTTCTCCCTGATGGAGAGGATCCGGATACTCTGGTGCGTAAAGAGGGTAAACAAGCGTTTGAACAGAGGATGGAGCAGGCGCTGCCGCTCTCCACGTTCTTGTTTGATACCCTGCAACAGCAAGTGGATATGAGTTCTCCAGAGGGCAGAACCAAGCTCGGAAGAGATGCGTTGCCGTTGATTGGTCAGGTGCCGGGAGAAACCCTGCGGCTGTATCTACGTCAACAGCTTGGCAACAAACTGGGGATTCTTGACGATCGCCAACTGGATAAACTGCTGCCCAAAACAGCAGAACAGGCGCAGCCTTACCAGCCGCCCCAACTAAAACGCACAACTATGCGTATACTAATAGGGTTGTTGGTACAAAATCCGCAGTTGGCAGCATTGGTGACGGCCCCGGAGGGGTTGGCAGCATCGAAGATGGCCGGTGTGCCGCTGTTTATTGAACTGGTGAAAACGTGCCATGCGCAGCCCGGTTTGACAACAGGACAGCTTCTGGAACTTTACCGGGAGAATAAATCAGGCTCACAGCTTGAAACCATGGCAACCTGGAACCACATGATCGTTGAGGACAAGGTAGAAGAGACGTTTATCGATACCTTGACTACCCTATATAACCATATGTTAGAGGAGCGGCTGGAATCATTGATAGCACAGTCACGTTTGCGGGGGTTGACCGCAGAAGAACGTAACGAAGTGCACATGCTAAACCAGGCGCTTACAAGAAAGAACTGATTACAGAGGCTTAATTGCCGATAACCAGCAGGGTGAAACCCTGCCAAAGCCGCTAGAAGGGGCTGCGGCGAGAAGAAGAAGTACCCCGAATGTTATTGTTGGCTATACCCAATAGCTTTCAACGAGCAGGCGAGCGAAAGGCACCTGCATCGTGAAAGATGACCGGTATAATTATGCCGACCGACACCAACCTAATACTCTGAAGTGTGGATACCGTCTTATGGAGCAAAACCCGCAGTCACAGCTGAAGCTACTTGTCACCCGTGGTAAGGAGCAAGGCTACCTGACCTATGCTGAGGTCAATGACCATCTGCCGGAAGATATCATCGATTCCGATCAGATCGAAGACATCATCCAGATGATTAATGACATGGGCATCCAGGTGATGGAAGAAGCACCGGATGCGGACGACCTGCTGTTGGCAGAAACAACGTCGGACACCGATGAAGATGCCGCAGAAGCTGCTGCTCAGGTGCTCTCAAGCGTAGAGTCCGAAATTGGGCGTACTACCGATCCGGTGCGCATGTACATGCGTGAAATGGGCACCGTTGAGCTGCTCACCCGCGAAGGTGAAATCGACATCGCCAAGCGGATCGAAGACGGTATCAATCAGGTTCAGTGTTCTGTTGCCGAATATCCTGAAGCGATCACTTACCTGTTGGAACAATACGATCGCGTCGAGGCCGAAGAGAGCCGCCTTTCCGATCTGATCACCGGGTTTGTCGATCCCAACGCCGAAGAAGATCTTGCGCCTACCGCAACCCACGTCGGTTCTGAATTGTCCAGCGAAGAGATGGACGATGACGACGATGACGACGAGGAGAGCGAAGACGACGACGATGCAGAAGAAGACAACAGCATCGATCCAGAACTGGCACGTCAGAAATTTACCGAACTGCGTGAACAGTACGAAGTCACGCGTCAAACGATCAAAGCCCATGGCCGTAACCACGCCAAGGCGGCGGAAGAGATCCTGAAGCTCTCTGACATTTTCAAGCAATTCCGTTTGGTGCCAAAACAGTTCGACTTCCTGGTCAACAGCATGCGCACCATGATGGATCGCGTTCGCACGCAAGAGCGTTTGATCATGAAACTCTGCGTTGAACAGTGCAAAATGCCGAAGAAAAACTTCGTCACGCTGTTCACCGGTAACGAAACCAATGACACCTGGTTCTCCGCTGCCAAGGCCATGAACAAGCCCTGGAGCGAGAAACTGGTTGAAGTGGAAGAAGACGTACAGCGCAGTTTGCAGAAGCTGCACCAGATCGAAGAAGAAACCGGCTTGACTATCGAGCAGGTGAAAGACATTAACCGTCGTATGTCGATCGGTGAAGCCAAGGCACGTCGCGCCAAGAAAGAGATGGTCGAGGCGAACCTGCGTCTGGTCATTTCTATCGCCAAGAAGTACACCAACCGCGGTCTGCAATTCCTGGATCTGATTCAGGAAGGCAACATCGGCCTGATGAAGGCCGTAGACAAGTTTGAATACCGTCGTGGCTATAAGTTTTCTACTTACGCCACCTGGTGGATCCGTCAGGCGATCACCCGTTCTATCGCCGATCAGGCACGCACCATCCGTATTCCTGTTCACATGATCGAAACCATTAACAAGCTGAACCGCATTTCGCGTCAGATGTTGCAGGAAATGGGCCGTGAGCCGACACCAGAAGAACTTGCCGAGCGCATGCTGATGCCGGAAGACAAGATCCGCAAGGTGCTGAAGATCGCTAAAGAGCCGATCTCCATGGAAACCCCGATCGGTGATGATGAAGATTCGCATCTGGGCGACTTCATTGAGGACACCACGCTGGAACTGCCGCTGGATTCTGCAACGTCAGAGAGCCTGCGTTCAGCCACCCACGATGTGCTGGCTGGCCTGACGGCGCGTGAAGCTAAGGTACTGCGTATGCGTTTCGGTATCGACATGAACACCGACCACACGCTGGAAGAAGTGGGCAAACAGTTTGACGTTACGCGTGAACGTATTCGTCAGATTGAAGCCAAAGCGCTGCGCAAGCTGCGTCACCCAAGCCGTTCCGAAGTGTTACGCAGCTTCCTGGATGATTAACAGCATCTAAATGGAAATAGGAAAAAGCCCTCAACATTGAGGGCTTTTTTATGGTAATTATAACGATAACAATGGACTAGGCTGCATACAAAACCAGCATACGGGCAACGTTGCTCTAGACCTGCCCCGCCATGTTACCGTATAATTCACGCCCACATGGCCCCTTAGCTCAGTGGTTAGAGCAGGCGACTCATAATCGCTTGGTCGTTGGTTCAAACCCAACAGGGGCCACCAAATTTTAGCTGATAAATCATATAATTAAGCCACTTTTCACAGTGGCTTTTTTGTTGGGTGTTTTTCAAGTGGCGATGAAATGGCGGTGGATTTTATCGCCCTCCCCTTTCAAGCGAAAAAAAACCCGCTTGCGCGGGCCTTGTTTGACATTCTGTTAAAGCCAAAGTGTACCTTGATTTGACCTATCAGGATGTGGCGGCACGGGTTTTACATCTCCCGGTGTCATAATCATATCTGCGATGGTTTCCAGTGACTTGAATGTGCAACCGCAATTGATGTTTGTGCACTGGTGATAACGTTCCTTAGTTTTGATACTCAGGTAACGGCTGGATCGAGCATGTGCCGCAAACTGGCACAAAGGGCAATGCATCATTCGAATAACCTCACTCAAGATTCACTAATTGAGCAATGCTATTACTAAAATGTGAATTTTTCCACTTTATTGTTCAACTTCTAATTCAGCATCAGACAACAACACCTCCAGCTCTAACTGCGTGGTATAGCCGCCGTTGCTCAGGGCGTGCGTCACTTTTGAGATTGTCCACGGCTGCTCGTCGATCACCTGCTTGAAGCCGCTGACCTGAACCGGGGTTTCGGGGAACAGGTCAGCGCGCCCCATTGCCAGCGCGATAGAGAACTCAGCGACACCGCGCTGTAATTTGTCCCATTTCGCCTGTGCCGCGCGCATGGCCTGTGCTTGAGTAGAAAACACCGTGGTCAGTTCCAGCACATTTTCATCGGTGCCGACCATGTAGTTACCTTCACGCGCCTCTGGCACCTTGGTTGTTTTTTTCGCTTTGGGATGGGTGGGCTGTGGCCCTTGGTGTAGTAATACTTTGCGCTGCACCTTAACTTTCTTGGGTTTCTTCGGCTTTGGCTCTTTGGTGTGCAACCAGCTTGCCGTCACCCCCGTATAGGCTCCCCGGTCAGCCAGGCTAAAACTGTGACGATCGCCGTCACTGCGTTCAATCACCTGTTGCGGAATGGGTTTACCGCTGGCCGTCTTTCCCGTTCCGGGGCGGATAAACAGCAAACGCCCGGCTTTGATGGCAGCAATCGCGCCGTTGCGCTCAGCCAGCCGGGTAATAAACACCGCGTCGGTTTCCTGCGTCTGGTCGATATGCGGGATTTTTATCCCGGCAAACCCGTCAGCCAGCATCGGCACAAGGTTATTGCGCGTTGCCACCTGCGCCACAATCGCTCCCAGCGTGGTGTCGTGGTACGACAGTTCCCGGCGCGAGTTGAGCGACCCGCGAAAATCTGCGCTGCGCGCCCGGATAGTCACCGTATCCGGTGCGCCCCGGTGTTCGATTTCGTCCACGGTGAAATCACCTTTGCCGATCAGCGCTTCCCCCTGCCAGCCTAAAAACACTGACAACACCGCGCCCCGGCGGGGCAATTGTACCTGCCCGTCGCTGTCGTCCAGCTCGATATCGAGTTGGTCGGCCTCAAAGCCCCGGTTATCGGTCAGGTTCAGCGAGAGCAGACGTGGGCTGATGATGGTAGTAATGTCCTGCTCATTCAGGCGCAGCAGGTACGCGGGGGCGGTCTTACTGCCTGCGCGTACATTTAACGGGTTAATCATGCGAATAATCCCCCAATGGCGGATTGTGCCTTATTCGCAAGCGCTCCGGCGCTGCCGATCAAGCCCTCGGCCTGCTGGCGTAAATCGCCCAGCATGGCTGACAGCGACGAGTCAACGCGGGTCAGCGTCACAGTAAATTCAATGCGCCGGGCGCGGCCATCGGGGAAAAAATAGGTTTTTGTCTGGCTGA
Source organism: uncultured Symbiopectobacterium sp. (assembly GCA_964293225.1). Classification (GTDB taxonomy): domain Bacteria; phylum Pseudomonadota; class Gammaproteobacteria; order Enterobacterales; family Enterobacteriaceae; genus Symbiopectobacterium. The sequence continues at coordinate 30,564 of CAXYYB010000043.1, forward strand.
TACTGTTCACCACAAACACCCCATAAATGGTGCCGCTGCCCTCAATCAGCGGCCACGCACGCCCCTGATCGGCCATGGTTTCCAGCATCAGCAGTGACAGGCGTCCGCCGGTGATTTCCGGCATCAATTCCCCCGACAGGGTGATTTTTTCCTCTTCAATGCCTAAGAACTGCAACGCCGGACGCTGACCGACGCGGCTGTTTGACGGCCAGCGGTATTCCACGTTGCGCTGCATATTCTGATAAGGCAGGGTCTGGAGCTGGAACACAAACAGCCCTAGCGTGAGCATCATGATCAACCTCCCTGATAGCTGTATTGACTGAATGCACGTGACCGCGCTGACCGTTCCCGCTGCTCAAGCTGGCGCGCCACTTCCTGTGCAATGTCCTGCGCACTCTGGCCGGGCTGTGCAACAATGCTGATAGGCGCATGGATGCTGACCGTAGACGCTGCGGCGCTGGCCTGTGCCGTGGGGGCTATCGGACGATAGGCCGACATGTTCATGGCAGCAGACGCCATTGCCGCCGTTTCCCGGCGGCTGGTCACGTTGACCGGCCCCTCTACGATCTCCGGGCCATGCTCACCGACCACGGCAAATTTTCCCAGCGGGATACGTCCGCCGTTATCACGCTCACCGCCGTATCGGGCGGCAATCGCGTTTGCCTCGTTGCCTTGCGGGGCTGGCGCGTTGATAACCCCCGCGTTTAAGGCGGCGGCCTGTTGCGGCGGGATAAGTTTGTCTGCGCCCGGCAGGTTTTTTGATTTCTCATCAACCAGCCCCAGCTTTTCCAGCAGCCACGATACACCGGATCGCAGCGAATCCAGCGGGTGCATCACCGCATTGAGCCCGTTAGCCAGCGCCTCGCCAAAGCGTTTCCCCACGCTGGCTGCACCGCCCAGCTCGGCTGCGGTCGACTTAACCGGGGCCAGCAGATCGCCAAACCAGCCAAACAGCGCTTTTACCGTGTCACCGATCCCTGTAAAGGCCGTTTGCAGCGGCGCAAAGGCGGCAATAATTGGCGCACTGGCGGCAACAAACCCCTCAACCACACCGCCGATAAAGGCTTTGATAGGCTCCCAGTATTTCCAGATAAGCAATGCACCGCTGACCATGGCAGCAACGGCCAGCCCGACCGGGGACAACAGCACACCTAACGCGCTACCGATAAACATGATCCCGGTGCGCAACAGCGACAAGGGCGAGGTAACTAACCACATGAGCGCCCGGCCAAAGCCGGACATTGCCCCCCGGATAACGGCCAGCGGATTGCTGACCGCACCGAATACGGACGTTAACCCCGACATCCCCGCGCGTAACAGCATCAGCGGCGATTTTGCCAGCCAGTTAACAACACCGCCGAGCCGCTGTAGTCCTCCGGTCAGTGAGGTCACGCCCTGCGTTCCGGCAAACCGCAACCCGGCATTCAGCAATCCGGCTCCGGCAACCAGCGCATTAACCCCGCTTAACACCGGCCATGCAACCAGCCCGATCCCGCCGAGTACCGTGATTAAGGCGGTTGCCGCCCCACCGAGCATAACAATCTGCCGTGTCAGCTCCGGGTTAGCCGCCACCCATTCATTCACCCGGTTTAGCCACGCGGTCGCGCTTTGCGTCAGCTTGCGCAATGCGCCGCCGTCGTCATTGAACAGGTTAAAACGCAGACCAGCCATGGCGCCCTGCAACCGCCCGATGTCCCCTTGCAGATTATCGCGCAGGGTATCGCCCATGCGGTCAGCCGCCCCGGACACATCGCCCAGCTTGTCTTTGGTTCCGGCCAGCGCCGACAGGAATTTAGGTATCTGGTCAATTGACAGGTCTTCAATCGGCGTACCAAACAGCGCGATCGCCGCGTTGGCCCGTTCTGCCGGATCTTTGATTTTCAGCAGACCCTGTGCGGTTTTCTGCATCGCGGCACGCGCTTTATCGCCACCGCTGGCAATGGCGGTAGACATTTTGGCGGCATTGAGCCCGGCAGCGTCATAGGCTTCAATGCTTGACTTGGACATGTCCGAGCCGCGAATGCTGAATTCCTTCACTGCGTCCCCCGTCTTGTCCAGCGCAAATTTGCCCTGCTGCGCCATTTCCACTAACAGCGTCATCGCTTCCGACCCACTGAATCCCATATTGCGGAAGTGGGTCGAATACTCGTGCAGGATCTCCGGCAGCTCACCGCGCATCTGTGCTGATACGCGCTGCATCCCGGATACCATCAAATCAAATGCCTCATCGCTGTTTTTGGCGAGGCCGTTTTTCATCATGATGGCCGCTATCTGGATACTCTCGGCAGCGTCGCCACCGAGTGCCGCTTGCATATCCAGCGCCTTACGCGAGATGCGGGTCAGCTCGGTTTCGCCCACATTCCCCAGCGCACCCAATGTGCTGCGCACCGCGGCCACTGCTTCCGCGATCTGATTGATATCACCACTAACACCGGTGGCATTAATCTGTTTGATAACGCGGGTGTACTGTTCACCGTCCGCGCTGTTCCCGCCGGTCTGCGCCGCGATGCGTGCGCCTTGCCCGTTGGCCTCAACGGCGGGAGCCATCAGGCGGCTTTCGGCGTACAGCGCCGCCGAGCCGAGGCCAAACGCCGCCGCGCCGCCGTTGCGTACCCCGGCGGTAATGGCTTTGCCTTTCTCGTAGCGCTGACTGACCGCGTTCAGCTTTTCCTGCTGCTGGCTGACGCGCGCAAGGGCGGCGCGCTGCTGATCCAGCGTGGCGGTGGTTTGGGAAATATCGTTGCGTAATTTACGCTCATGACCGGACAGGCTGCGCGTGCTTATCCCGGCCTGCTGCAATTCATCGCGCTGACGCTGTAGCGACTGGCGCAGCTCGCCGTATTCGGTTTTAAGCGTCGCCGCCTGACGTTTCGCACTTGCCAGCGCCTTTACCTGCTGTCGGGTCGGGTTTTCGCTGTTGCGCAGTTCCGCCGACAGGGCAGCGGCTTTGGCCTGCACCTGTTTGAGTGCTGCCCCGGTTTCGCTTAACTGGCTTTTGGCTTTGCGAAAGCCCTCAATGCGCCCGGCCTGTGCGTTCAGGGTTTTAAGCTGGCCCTGTGAGTCGCGGATATCACCCGACAGTTTTTTACTGGCGGTTTGCACCGCCTTAAACGGTCGGGTGGCATTATCCACGGCCTTAAGCAACACACTGAGCTGTAGATGATTACTCATTGGCATGTCCGCTGCGTTTCAGCGCTTTGTCGCGCCATAGGATCAACTCGGTAAGGCTCATCGCGTACATCTCTGAGGGCGGCCAGTGAAAGATCACCGCGATATCCGCCATCAGTTCATCGACGGTCAGGCTTCGGGGGAGGTTTCCTGTGTCGATTTCGGCGTCAAAAAACCGATCACCTTGCCTGCGATGGCAATCATGTCTGGCAACTCCATGCGGGTGATTTCGGCTTCGGTCAGTGCCGGCACCGTCATACGCGGCAGCACTTTAATCATCGCGTCCACGTCGGAGTTTGCCACGGCGGCCAGGCTCACGCCGCGCAAGGTGCCGGTGTTGGGTTTAATCAGTGTGACGGTGTCGATCAGGGTGTCACCGCGTTTAATCGGGGTTTCCAGTGTTACAACGTTATCGGGTTGGTTCATGATAATTCTCTGTATGCAAAATGAAGTAAGACGGCCAGCACGGCGCTGGCCGTACAGGGTTACACCAGACCAATCGCCCGGCGGTGTTGCTCCAGACGGTCAACACCATTGACACGCTCAATCATGTTGATGGTGTCGATTTCGATCATTTCTTTACCCGCCACGGTCAGCTTGTAATAGGTGCATGGGGTGGAAATCTTGGTTTCGGTGTCTTCGCCTTGTTTACTTTCGCCGCCGTCGATTTCTTTGTGACGCCCGCGCGTCACCACTTCGACCGCAACGATCTCCCCGGTGTCATCACGCTGGTATGACCCGGTAAAGCGCAGCATGACCGCATCGGCACCCGGCGCGGCGTACTGGCTCCACAGGGTTTCGTCAGCCAGACCGCCCAGCGTAAATTCCATGGCTAGCGCATCATCATCCAGCCCAAAATCAATCGACGCGGCACCGTTCATGCCACCGCCGCGATAGTTCTCCAGCTTGCGGGTGAGCTTCGGCAGCGTGACGGCAGTGGCGATCCCCATGTAGCTCATGCCGTCGTTGAACAGGTTCATAAATTTCAGTTTGCGAGGCAGTGCCATAGCGTTGCGACTCCTTAGCCGTTAACCGACGCGGACAGGTTCACCAGATATTTGTCGGTGATACGCTGGCGCAGGGTGAGATTTTCCAGAGGGGGGACCGGGGTATAGTCATAATCAAGGTACAGTTTCCCGGCCTTGAGGGTCTCTTTATCGTTGGCGCTCTCGTCATACCAGCAATCAGCGTCAATGAGGTAACCGTTGCTTTTCAGTTCGCGGAACTTGGCCTTGATACCATCGATAATGTCGCGGATCAGCGTCGCGGTCATCGGCTTGTCGTTGGCCCACATGTGCGCCTCCGCCATGGTGTCGGCAATCACCTGTGCGGTGCGGGTGTAGTTCTCAAACAGGAACAGCGGATCGTCAGAGCAGGTGCGGTTGCCCCAGAAGCGGAAACCGTCTTTGCGTACCAGCGTGGTGACACCTGCTTCATTGAGTAAATCCGCATCGGTGCCGGGTGTCTGCAAATCCCAGAATACCGAGGCACTGATCCCCGTCACGCCGTTGACGCCGACGTTAGACAGGGTTTTATGCCATCCGGTCTCTTGGTCAATCTTGGCGCGCAGTCCTAATGCACGCGCAGTGGCGTAAGCCGTGGCGCTGGCGTTCGCGGTGGTATCCCATGCGATAAAGTCCGGCCAGATAACCATCAGTTCGCGCTGGCTGAAATTGTCGCGGTAGTTGATGGCGTCCGACAGGGTTTTGCAGCCCCACGCACTGACGTACCCAAAGGCACGCAGCGATTGGCAAATGGAGGCTAACGCGGTGGCAGCGGGTAACGAATCCAGCCCCGGCAGGCCGAGAATGCGCGGCTTCACGCCCGTCACCGCCTGCGCATCAAGAAGGGCTTTCATCCCGGTGTATTTGCCGTTCTCATCACTGCCGCCGATCACATTGCTGAGGGTTTCGGCTTCATCTTTCCCCTCTTCGACACGCACCACGACGGTAACGGGTTTGGACTGGTCAGCAATCGCCGACAGGGCAGCGGCCAGCGTGCCTTTTTTACCGGCCTTACCGGCAGCGGTCAGCACATTGGTGATCAGCACCGGGGTATTGAGGGGAAAAGTTGCCGCGTCGGCATCCGGTGCGGTGCACACCATGCCGATGATCGCGGTGGATACAGTGGAAATAACGCGCGTGCCGTCGTTGACCTCAACAACCTGCACGCCGTGATGGTAATCGCTCATCAGGCTCACTCCAGTGAAATAGGCAAGGTTATTGTGTTGTGTGAACCATGAGGGCGCATCTTGTGACTGCCCTGTCAGTCATGGGACAACAGCAGGGTAAAAAAAAGCCCACATCATCGCGTGGGCGGTATCGTTAATCAGGCGGCAAGGGCTCGCTCTAATCAGAAATCAAAAACCATGACATTGACGAGCGGGGTAGGATCTGATGCATTCGCTGCTTTATCGGCAGTACTCAGTAATATTGTACTCAGGTCTGACAGATACGCTGATGCAATCGTCGCCCGGTTCTCATAAGCCTGCGTCGTTCTGCCGTACACGGAAACAGGCAGCGCACCAAAGTCAGAGCCTGAGTCTTGCATGGATGACGTCATAATCGGGGCGATCAGCGAGCTGGCCGGTGAACTCAGTTTGATAACATTCACGCGGAGAAAGCCATCGGCCGCAGCGAGCATGCCCTGAATACTGCACCCGATTTCCCGATAGACAAACGCCTGCGTTAAAAAGTTTTTGGAAGCACCCACGGCGATACCGTGGTTCGGGTAGGTAATATCCAGTGTCAGCACGACATTATTTTGGCCGCTGCGCGTCAAACCGGTGATAACAAAACTGCCAACAAAGGGATAGCGCGTTAACCCCGGAGTGATCACTTCATTTGGCGTGGCGCTGCACAATGCCAATTTGGTTTCACCCGGTTTTATAAACATCCCCAACTCGGCATTCACCATGCTGCATCGTAAGGTAGTGGCAGTGAGTGCGGTAAAGACCACCTCCGTCATAAACAGGGTCCCATACTGACCGAGTGCCTTGAGGTTTAATCCCAGATTGAGATTAACGTCAGAAGTACCATCAAACGCGACCCCATTAATTTTACGCGGCGTGGCTAATTTCGTTGCAGCAACGGCGGTCGCTGTTTTCATCAAATAGCGCCCGTCCGCCTCCGTCTTGTTCCATGCGTTAATATCGCCAGCCAGCAGGTTAACGTCGGCAGAAAGCGGCTGCCCGTTGATTTTGATAGAGCGCACCGCATATTTTTGCGCCGCCTGCGCGTCGGTTAACGCGCCAACATCGGCTGCGTTCAACGCGATATTAGCCGACAGAGCTTTACCGTTTACCGTGCGGCCAGATGGCACACGGCCATTGGCGTTAGTGTTCGCACTTGCGGCAGCGGTCGCGGCATTACTGGCAGCGGTTGTGGCGGCGCTGACTTTGGTGTCGGTTTCCGCTTTGGTATACGCCCCCACATCTCCGGCACCCAGCGTGATATCCGCGCTCAGTGGCTTGCCGTTCACCTTGCGTGCCAGGGGCACACGGCTTTCTGCATTGGTGTTGGCGCTGCTCGCTGCCGTTGCGGCATTACTGGCAGCGGTTGTGGCGGCGCTGACCTTGGTGTCGGTTTCCGCTTTGGTATACGCGCCCACATCGGCAGCGCCCAGAGTAATATCCGCGCTCAGCGGCTTGCCGTTAACCTTGCGCACTAATGGCACACGGCTTTCAGCATTGGTGTTAGCGTTACTCGCTGCCGTTGCGGCATTACTGGCAGCGGTCATGGCGGCGCTGACTTTGGTGTCGGTTTCCGCTTTGGTATAGGCACCTACATCCCCGGCACCCAGCGTGATATCGGCGCTCAGTGCCTTACCGTTCACCTTGCGCCCGACCGGCACCGCCCCGATTGAGTCAGGCGTTACCCTGATGATTTTTCCTGTTGGTTTCGCCATTTTTATCTCACAAA
>CAXYYB010000044.1:0-37330 GCA_964293225.1 uncultured Symbiopectobacterium sp.
GAAGAACAGTGGAAACAGGTTATCTCGGTGTCCTGATTTTGTGATCCACTACAACCTCTCTTTAAGCCATCTTAAATGACTCTGAGGTGTCTGTTAAACCCGTGGCGATTCATTCAGCAGAAAGTAACAGATCATAAAAGGCCATTTCCTGAAATTTTTTGAGCTCCATCAGGGTGACTAAAAGACCGGATGGCTTACGCATGATTATGTTCTCCTTGTGCAAGGGCTGCTAATATCATCTTGTACTAAAATCAGGATGCTTTTTCGTTAACGGTCATGATGAATTTCAGAATGCTTTCGCCCTGGTTTTCATAGAAGTGGGGAGCATCGGTTCTCGCCGTCGCAGAGTAGCCGGTAATCACCTGAAAAAGGACATCCTTCACACCCAGTGTCAGCGTTCCGGCCTGGACATAAAGCAGCTCAAGCGTTCCCGAAGGGTGTCCTGGCGAAGAAAACTTTTCCCCTGGCTGCATCTCCCACATCCAGAGTTCCGTCATGTCAGGTCCTCCTGAACCAGCAAGCAGCCTGGCACTTCCCCCCTTTTCTCCCTTCCAGAGTTCAGGGATCTCAGCATCCGAAATAATGTGGACATCAGGCCGGGTGCTGACATCGACAAAATCTGCCACCGAGACGCCCATTGCAGCAGCAAGACGGCACAACAACGCAATGCTGGGGTTGGCCTTACATCCCTCAATCTCGACCAGCATGCCTTTACTGACATTTGCTCGCCTGGATAACTCGTCGAGCGACAATTTTTTTTGCTTGCGGTACTGCTTTATTCGATGTGACACGGCTTCGTTAACTGTACTAACATCAGCACCAGCATCGGTCACTAAATTGACTTTTTTGGTCATTGGTCGGTATCATGAGATAAATTGGTCATTACAGGATTATCACGTGTTCATTGTCTCTCCGTCAATCGCCCCTGAGGTATATGCTGTCGCGCCTGGTTTTCGGGCGCTTAGTATCTCAGTTCAAGCCGCGCCGGTACTAAATCCTCAGATCGGTGAAATGGCATTGAAAGATGCCTGTAAAGCTATTCTAGCGGGAGCGCCAGAATGGGCAGAATCTCACCTTGCCGCATGGGCTGAGGTTTTCCAGGCATTTGGTGCCAAACCCAAACGCACACCGTGTTCCGCTGACGCTCTGCGTAAACGCGTGCTTCGCGACGGCGATATGCCAGCTCTCGATCCGATTGTGGATATCTATAATGCCGTTAGTCTTCGGTATGCCGTTCCTGTTGGCGGCGAAAATATCGCTGCCTATCAGGGGGCACCTCGTCTGATCGTGGCAAAAGGTACAGAACCTTTTGATACTGTAAAAGACGGCGAACCCGTAGTTGAATTCCCGCCGCAAGGTGAAATTATCTGGTGTGATGATGCAGGAATAACCTGTCGCCGCTGGAACTGGCGGCAGGGGATCAGAACTCGCCTAAATGTGGACGCGCAGCAAATGTGGTTCATTCTGGAGAGCTTGCCGCAGATGCCGCTGGAGAAACTTTATGAGGCCGGGAAGATGTTGACCGACGGCCTTGAACAAATGATGCCGGGTGTGCAGTTTGACGTTACGCTCATCGAAGCGCAATGCACGTAATATCATTCAGGAGAGATAATTATGTTCACCGGCTTGTCTGCTTTTCCGTTAACCCCGGTCACCACCAGCGGTGTGGACGAACGGGGATTCAGGAAGATTCTGGCTCGCCTTAAGGCGGCTCGCGTTGATTCCATGGGTATTCTTGGCTCCACCGGCAGCTATGCATATCTGACCCGGGAGCAGCGCAAACGCATCGCGACGCTGGCAAAACAGCTCGCCGGGGATATTCCAGTAATGGTGTGCGTTGGTGCTCTCAGCACAGATGCAATTCTGCATCTGGCTGAGGATGCCCAGTCGGCTGGTGCTGATGCCCTCTTGCTGCCGGCGGTCAGCTACCAGTCCCTACGCAATGAAGAGGTTTTTGATCTTTTTGCGACTGTTACCCGGCAGGTGTCGGTACCGGTTTGTGTCTATGACAATCCTAGTACCACACATTTTACTTTTACCGATGAGCTGCATGGTCTTTTGTCATCCCTGGAAGGTGTGCGTTCGGTAAAAATTCCTGGCGTGCCTGATAGCCCGACTGCTGCCCGCGAACGGGTGGATACATTACGCAAATATCTTCGCCCGGGCGTGACGATCGGGGTTAGTGGTGATGCTTTTGCCGGGTTGGGATTAAAGGCCGGTTGCGAAGTCTGGTACTCGGTGTGTGGCGGTTTGTTCCCGGAAACAGCCAAACAGATAACTGAGGCCGCAGCGGCAAACGATCATGCCCGCGTTACGGTTCTGACGACTCGCCTGGAGCCTTTGTGGGCGCTTTTCCGCAAACACGGCGGAAGCATTCGGGTGATCGCCGCAGCCGCTGGAGTACTAGGGCTTACCGATACGGACTGTTTACCCCGCCCTCTTCTTCCGTTGTCAGCAGGCGATATAGCGGAAATTGCCCGGGTGATAACAATGCTGGATCTGAAATAACTCTTCAACAGGATCGGCTGTCTGCCGATCCTGCTTAAATCAGGCCAGGTAGGCAAATCCATGACAACCCTTCGATATCCCCATCTTTATAGGCATTCCGGGCTTGTCCGCTATTACTTCGGTGACAAAGAAACCCGTATTGCATTGGGCGTAGGTCCGTTAATCAGTCTGTCTGAAGTGCCCCTTACGTTGAACATCCCCACACTACAGAACGAAACCTAATACCCGGTCAGACGAGTTGGTCAGGGCATTCAGTTCCGCTCCGGCAACATGACGCCAGAACAACTCATGCTCGATGGTCACAAACTGTTATAGCCAATACAGAGAAAACTGTATCTACTCTCTATGGTACAACTGTGTTGTAATTGAAAAAATATTGTCAGATTCTTGTTGAATCAGGAAAACATCCCTAAGCGTAACGGTGTTGATGATGGATGAAGTAAGACGTCTACTGACGGAAGAGATTGAACGCATTAACCGGGAAGAGAAGCGTGATAATAAAATACGTTTTAGCCTAAAATTTATGCGCTCACACCCCTACCTGTTCTCCGCAATGCTGATCAGCTACGTACCTGTCGCGTTGATTTTATTGTATGCGACTTATTTTGGCCTGCCCTACCTGATTGGCTTCACGGGGTTTATGCTCGTCATGTCCGTGGCGCTTTCGGTAGACATCAACCCTAAATATCGCTTCGAAGATATAGACGTACTGGACTTACGTGTTTGCTATAACGGCGAGTGGTTTACCAACCGTCAAATTTCACATGACACAGTAACGAAACTGCTAAACAATGAACATGTTGCACTGGAAGTAAAAACCGGAATAACAAAAATCCAATCCACAAAAGGGGAAGTGGGTTTTTACGATGTTTTTTCTCTCGCTTATCTTAGAAAAGCCGTAATATAACGTGTGGCGTGTGAGCCATTAACCTCTCTGCTTCCCAGGCAGAAAGTGCATGCCATTCACTCTATCTACTGAGTGGCTATCCGCAGAGCCCCGCACTAACCGTTAACCCCCATGTGGTGATACGCTCTTACCCTATTATCCATCACGGCAAAAACAGGTGTGCTATGGCCAAGTTCGAGCAATTGGCTCGCCAGATGCGAAAGCAACTTCAGGAGGGAATCTGGCAACCGGGTGACAAACTCCCGTCGCTGCGAGAAAAGTCGATTCACTCTGGTATGAGTCTGATGACGGTGTTACGCGCCTATCAATTGTTAGAAAGTCAGGGGCTACTTATCTCGCGCCCACAGTCCGGGTACTACGCTGCACCACAGTTAGCCGCACCGCTGCTGGATAGCGCCTCCGCCTCAAGCACACAGGCACGAGTGGAATTGGCGGAGGATGTTGATGTTAATGCATTTATTTTTGATGTGCTCCAAGCCAGCAAGGCTCCCTCTGTCGTTCCTTTTGGCTCTGCATTCCCCGATCCACATCTTTTTCCTCAACGACAATTAACCCGCTCTTTGGCTTCAGTAGCTCGCCACATGCAGCCACGAAATGCCCTGGATAATCTCCCCCCCGGTAACGAGCAGCTAAGAAAACACATTGCTCAGCGCTACGCATTGCAAGATATTGCCGTTTCACCCGATGAAATCGTTATTACCGCCGGCGCGATGGAGTCACTCAATTTGAGCCTTCAGGCACTGACGGAACCGGGAGATTATGTCGCTATCGAATCGCCAGCCTTTTACGGTGCGTTACAAGCCATCGAACGCTTTAAGCTTAAGGCGATTGCGATAGCCACCGATCCACAACACGGCATCGATCTTGATGCACTGCATCAGGCATTGAGTCACTATCCCATCAAAGCTTGCTGGCTGATGACCAATTTTCATAACCCACTCGGCTGCACACTGTCATGGGAAAATAAACAGCGGCTAGTGGCAATGTTGGAAAAATATGGCGTGGGATTGGTTGAAGATGATGTTTACGGTGAACTGTACGCTGGCGTACAGCGGCCGTTACCCGCAAAGGCATTAGACAGCAAAGGTTTAATTCTGCACTGTTCTTCATTTTCCAAAAACCTGATGGCAGGGTTCCGAATCGGTTGGGTGGCAGCCGGCCACCATGCCAAGCGTATCCAACGCCTACAACTGATGAGCACGCTGTCTGCCAGTGCCCCCATGCAGTTAGCTATCGCAGAATACCTTGCAACGAGCAGCTATGACAGCCACCTGCGCCGCCTTCGCAAAACATTAGAACAACGTAAAAATGCGGCTTTCCAATCGCTCCAGCGACATCTCCCTTATGATGTGACTATTTTCCCTTCCCGTGGTGGCTATTTCCTTTGGCTGGAATTACCCCCCGGTCTCAGCAGCACAGCGCTTTACTGGCAAGCGTTAGAGAAAGGGATCAGTATCGCGCCCGGAAAAATGTTCACGACCGGTGACAAGTACGATCGCCATTTTCGGTTAAATGTTTCCTATGAATGGGATGAGCGCTGCGAGCAAAGCGTAAAGGTATTAGCAGCTCTCATTCAGCAACAAATCAAAGCCAGGCGCAGTATAAAAATATAAACTGTAATGCGTGATCTCATAAATCTGCTCGCACAACGTCGCGACGACATTGTGTTTGAGCAGATTTATCGTTTACCCCGCCAATAAACATAACGATGGGATTATTTCAGCAGCCACTTAGCCTGTCTGTGCATCATAGGCTTATCGTGTGCCGTCTACTCCGTCCTGATGTTCTACCGCCAGCACAGTAATTAGCGACAATGAACAGGCCAGCATCGTGCCAAGTATCCAAGCAAAATACCACATACTTACTCTCCTTAAAATATCAGTAAGCAGAATGCTTATTTTCTTCGATATAACGCGCATCAATCCGCCCGAACATCTTGTAATAACACCAACTGGTGTAGAGCAGAATGGCAGGGACAAAAATGCAGGCCAATATCGTCATAACCTGAAGCGTCAGTTGGCTTGACGTGGCATCCCAGATCGTCAGGCTGACATTAGGCGCAATACTTGAAGGCATCACGAAGGGAAACAGTGTGATTCCTGCGGCCAGGATCACACAGGCAATCGTCAATGATGAGGTGAGGAAACCCCAACCACAGCGGTTTACGCGTGACAGCAGCAGGGTTAACCAAGGTAGAATCCCCCCAAGCACCGGGATCGCCCACAGAACAGGATACGTTTTAAAGTTGATTAACCAGGCTCCCGCTTGCTGAACCACTACTTTGCGCAACGGATCGGACGGGGCGGCTTTATCTAAGGTAGAAGTAATCACGTAACCATCAATGCCCATGATGACCCAAACACCCGCCAGTAAAAATGCGATGCTGGTCAGCACGCTAGCAACCTGAGTGGCTTTTTGTGCGCGGGCCTGAAGTGTCTGCGTGGTACGCAGTTGCAGATAAATCGCACCGTGCGTGATAAGCATCGCTACGCTCACTAACCCCGCCAACACGCCAAAAGGGTTAAGCAGATCGAAAAAGCCACCGTGATAAGTCAGCCGCAGATACTTATCCACATTCAACGGTACCCCCTGTAAGAGATTGCCAAAGGCGATACCGAACACCAGCGCAGGGACGGCGCTGCCAATAAAAATGCCCCAGTCCCACAGCCCACGCCAATGGGCGTTTTCCAGCTTGGAACGATAATCAAAGCCAAGCGGACGGAAGAACAGCGCCGTCAGCACCAGAATCATCGCAAAATAGAACCCGGAAAAAGCGGCGGCATAGACCATCGGCCAGGCAGCGAACAGTGCCCCCGCACCGGTAATCAACCAAACCTGGTTACCATCCCAGTGTGGGGCAATGACGTTAATCATTACCCGCCGCTCAATATCGTTTTTGCCCAGAATGCGCAGCAAAATACCCACCCCCATGTCGAAACCGTCGGTAATGGCGAAGCCGATAAACAACAGGCCAATCAATCCCCACCAAATCAGGCGCAATGTTTCGTAATCCAGCATGATTGAAGCTCCTGTTAGCCTTTAGTCTGTGTCGCGGGTGATTGCTCAAAGTGGTAACGGCCCGTTTTTAAGCTACTGGGTCCCAATCGGGCAAACTTGAACATCAGGTAGGTTTCTGCCACCAGAAACAGCGTATACAATCCACAAATCAGCCCCATCGACAGCAGTATGTCGTAGGCTTCTAGCGACGAATTAGCCACTGCGGTAGGTAACACTTCACCAACCGCCCACGGTTGGCGGCCGTACTCAGCAACGAACCAGCCGGATTCAATCGCGATCCACGGCAATGGAATGCCGTACAGGGCCACACGGTGTAAGCCTCTCCCCTGCCCGATGCGACCACGGATCACACGCCAGAATGACAATCCGAAAATGGCAAGCATCAACACACCACTGCCCACCATCACCCTAAAAGCGATATACAGCGGTGCGACGCGGGGAATAGAATCGTTAACGGCCTGCTGGATCTGGCTTTCGCTGGCATTGGCGACGTCATCGGTATAACGCTTGAGCAACATGCCATAGCCAAGATCGTGTTTAGCCGTATCAAAGCGGGCCCGAATCGAAGGATCGGTGTTGCCTGCACGCAGCGTCTCCAGCATCCCATAGGCCAACATGCCGTTACGGATGCGAATCTCATGTTGTGCCATCAGATCTTTGATACCGACAACCGGCTTATCGAGTGAACGGGTCGCGATCAACCCCAGAAGATAAGGAATATGGACAGCGAAATCGTTCTGCATTGTCTCTTGGTTAGGAATGGCAAACAGCGTAAAAGACGCTGGCGCAGGTTGGGTTTCCCATTCAGCTTCGATGGCAGCCAGCTTGGTTTTCTGCACATCCCCCATTACGTAACCGGATTCATCCCCGAGCACAATGACCGACAGCACAGAAGCCAGTCCAAAACTGGCCGCAATGGCAAATGAGCGCTTGGCAAAGGGAATATCGCGGCCTTTGAGCAGATAATAGGAACTGATCCCCAACACAAACATCGCGCCTGCGGTGTAGCCAGCCGCCACGGTGTGCACGAATTTCACCTGAGCGACAGGGTTCAACACCAGCTCGGAAAAACTCAGCATTTCCATGCGCATGGTTTCATAATTAAACGCTGCCGCCACCGGATTTTGCATCCACCCGTTGGCGACCAGGATCCACAACGCTGAAAAATTGGAACCCAGTGCGACAAACCAGGTCACCAGCATATGCTGAACTTTACTCAACCGATCCCAACCAAAAAAGAACAGACCGATGAGAGTGGACTCAAGGAAGAAAGCCATCAGCCCTTCCATCGCCAAAGGCGCACCAAAAATATCGCCTACGTAGTGGGAGTAATAGGACCAGTTAGTCCCAAACTGGAATTCCAGTGTCAGTCCGGTAGCAACCCCCAAGGCAAAATTGATGGCAAACAATTTGCCCCAAAATTTCGTCATGTCCTTATAGATTTGTTTGCCGGTTAACACATAGGTGGTGTTCATAATGGCCAACAGAAAGGACAACCCCAATGTTAGCGGGACGAATAAAAAGTGATACATAGCCGTCAGGGCGAATTGCAACCGAGACAGTTCAACAACATCAAACATGGTAGACTCCTTGCGTGGTATGAAAAATCACACCATGCGGTTATTACGCGAGCGCGCCGGAATAAATCAGCGATGAATTAAAACAATAAAATGCCGTTCCGGCGGACAGCGTGGCAGCCGGAATATTTCGCATAGCAGAGATAAAAATTAATAGGTAGTATTTCGGAAAGGGATTATAGCGCGAAAAAAACGAGGAATAAATAATACAGTTAAGTCATAAACGCACACACTTAATCCACATCAAATTCAGAATCAAACACTAACAAAAGTTAATATCAAGATAAATATAATAAAAAAAATTATTTTTTAGCACTAAAAACCAAATTCAATTAGTTTCACTTTTTTAACCCTTCGATTATTGGTACAGCTTAACCCCAGTGAAATATAACAGTTACTTTTTGTATTAATTTTATGGCCCTCACCTGTTTTTGCGTCTCCGAGGATGACTTTCATTCCCATCTCAGAATAACCGTAGTATCCTTTGAATAAATTCAGAATGACGCTTTCGATGGACAATCTCCGCTTCACGCGGAGCGTTCTTTCCAACCACAGGCACAAGGCAGAAAATAATGTCAGCAAAAACGCCACATCGCTTAAATAAACCGGGAGGAAACTACCTACCGGTGATAATTCACAACGGTATTGCTTACGTTAGCGGTCAATTGCCTCGTCGGGGTGATGCACTGCTCTGTACGGGGAAAGTGGGCGCGGAGGTGGATCTCTCGATGGCCCAAGAGGCAGCGGCTTTCTGCGCGGACCTGTGTCTGGAGGCGATATCGCACACGCTCGGTGGCGATGACAAAATTGTGCAGGTACTGAAAGTTGTAGGCTACATTGCTTCCGCCCCAGACTTTACACAACAATCCCAAGTGATGAATGGTGCATCCGATCGTCTGGTTGGACGCCTTGGGGCTCGGGGACAACACGCTCGAACCTCCGTGGGGTGGCAGAACTGCCTCGCGGAGCCCCGGTTGAACTTGACATGGAGGTTGCCATTCAGTCATAGGGATATGGCACATGCCAAAAGATGTGGTAACCCTAGTGTATTTGGCATCACCATCAAGGCCAAATACTGACTCATTCAAGGCTCATTTTTTGTCCCTAATAAAATACGATGAGGTTCACACTTCTGATAGCCGAGTTTTTACCGATGAGCAAAATACTTAGGGGGAGGAACGCCGGGTTTACCACACACAAGTCGCAGAGAATAAAAAAGCAGGTGCCGAGATCGACATCTGCCTTTTTAACGTTACCGAAGTGAGGCGTCACTCACTTTCGCCGTATCACAGCCTCATGCTGTCGTATTGATATTACGACCTACCGCCGGGTTAGCAGGCAACTGAGGAATCGACTCAATCAAACCGAGCGCCGCAGAAGCTTGATTATCCAACGCTTTCTTGAACACAAGGGTGCTGGCTTCATTACGTGTTTGCATGTCATCGAGGCTGGTAGCCAGCGCTGCAATCTGCGAAACATCCATAACATTCTCCTGAAAAATGAAGTGATTACTCTCGGAGATAACAACAGCTTTTTTGCCTCAGCGAGGCAAGCGAACTGCTAAGCGTAATATCGGCACGCTTCAGGCAAAGCTTATCATGTTTACTTTTCTATACGTTGCAGCAACCGATGCATACCCCGCATTATCCCCACGTTCACCGCCAATATGGTTGCCCACCGCGTTTAACGGATAACAAGCAGATTAGCGTTGCTGGCAGGCCAACTTGGAGTGCACCGAACTGATTAAGTAGACATGCTTCATCAACATTTCAAATTTAACAACATCATTTTCTCCTACCAAAGGAATGGTATCATCGGGGGCATGGTCATTAATGTGTTTATCTACAGAGAAATTACGTACTTTTAGATGGTTACCATTCCACTGCGGGTCAAAACTGAAGGTTCGACGCAGTGTTTTAACCACATTATCGCTCCCTACATAAACACCACTGACGAGCACCAACGCACGATCCTTATCATTCAAATACATATACACATCATACTCTTTTCGAACCATCTCCCCCCTTTCAACGCCCGATGCTTTTACTTTTCCCTGACATACCAGTGGATTAGGGATTCTGTTTCCCCAAAAAAAGAAGGCAACATACGCTAAAGAGAAAAAGGCCAGAATGCCGAACATGAGTGCTATTTTTTTTCTAATTTTAATAATTAACATAAGTCACACACTCTTTCCCGTCCTGCTTACAAGTAATAATGATCTCATGCCGCTTGTCCAGAGCATCAGGAATAACGAGCTTTTTCGATAGAAAAAACAGCATATTGTTGGAGCATAAACTTTCTACGGCATTATCAGAAAGCGTATCATCCTCATCGGTCAAACGACCATAGAGATAGTACATATCGCATTTCCCGTTCCCATCCAACTTTAACGTACTTCGGACAGGGAAATAGGTCTCCTTTGCTGCGATCATGTTAAAACCAGCCAGAAATAGTGCAGCAATACTGAGCAGGCTTAATCCCCACCGAAAAAAATGCCCTTGCCTCTTTTTAGGTTGGACAAAAGAATGCTTAGGCACGACGAGTGAACCGGCGGGATCATCGGCTTCAATCGCTTCCTGCAATGTGTTATCTTTTCTACTACTTTCAATGATATTGACATCGCTAATATTAAAAATAATACCTGACTTAGGTACCGTGACAATCGCATCATCCAGATCGAACTCACGAAGCACTTTTCTCAGCAAAGAGACATAATTGTTCAGGTTATTAATGGAGGGTGATAGCGCATGTTTCTCTAACGCTTCACGCATCAACAACTCACGACTGAGCAGCGTGCCAGGATTCTCTATCAATGTCTCAAACAACCGCGAGACAGGAATACTCAGCGATACCGCCTCATTTTCTCGAGCCTGCCATGACAATGTTCGTTCGTATGAATCGAATATAATTAATTGATTAATAAAATAGATCATGACAATCCTCTTAATGAAATGTCATTGCCATCAGCAGATAATCCAGGCTGTATAACGACATCTTTCTAGTATTCTATAATAGAAGACAAGTATCTTGTCTCGTTTTCAAGATAAAATCATGGTGTCTATTTTTCCATCAAACTGAGATTTAAATTCGGCACAACCAACAGAGGATATTCTATTTTTACAGGATATGGAGCCACATCATTGTTGTCAAAGATTATTTCCCCTACTGGCCGGGATCATACCCTAGCCATGTAAAATTATCTAATCACAAGGAATAAGATAAGAATTCTTTAATTATTTTTACATAACCGCCTCTATAAAAACGCTTAGCACTCTTTACCTAAAGAAACCTGACAACACAAAATCACATTTACTCGCAAAAAAAACCTATAAAAAAGAATAAAAAACTAAATAAATCCATAAAATCAGAACATTGCCTATATCTAACTAAAATAATTATTATATTGTACTTATAAAAGCTCTCAGATTATTATTTGTACCGTCATTTTTGCTTTGCCGCATAAACGATTTTCTCACAACATAATTTATTATTGTGTTTTTAAGCCAAAACATATTAACAAGGTATGGAAATATTTTATGAAATTAATCAAAGCCGCACTGGCCTCGGCCATCGCCATGACTTTTATTCTTAGTGCCAATGCTGCCGACACACATAATGGCACAGTGACATTCAAGGGAAAAATCATTGATACGCCGTGCTCTGTCGATCAGGATGACTTACAGCAGACCGTTGAGTTTGGTGAGATCAGCAAAGCCGTTCTGGAGAATGGCGGTACCTCTGACGTTAAATCATTTGATATCGAGTTAAAAGATTGCAGCCTCGATACAGCCACAACGGCAAAAATCGTCTTTAATGGCGGTACCGCTGCGGGCACCAACAGTGAATTACTGGCATTGAACGGCGATGCATCTGGCGCAGGTATTGCCGTTAAATATTCTGGAAGCAAAATCAAGTTTGATGGTGCTACTCCGGCAGTCAATGCTTCCCCACTGTCAAACGGTAATAATACGTTCTCTTTTTCTACCTATGTAGAAAAGCTTCCTACTCCGCAGTCAGGCACAGCGGTTGATATCACTACCGGTGAATTTACCAGTACAGCAAACTTTGTTGTGTCTTATCAGTAACGGTACGTAATTAGGGAAAAATGGCACGGACGCCGCTTTGAACAATGTCATTGTGGAGAAATAGGGTGAGCAGTTTTTCTTTATACCGTGAGATTTATTTCATTCTATTTTGCGTCCCTGTCTATTCTCATGCCGAATGGAATGAGCACAGAGGTGATGTAACTTTTGGGGGAAGCATTACGGCAACCCCTTGTTTTCTCTCTAATGAATCAATCTATCAACGCATTGATTTTGGACAGATCAGTACCCGTTCACTGAACCCGTCACTCTCAGCAAAGAGAATGGTAGAAATAAAGCTATTAGGCTGTTCTCTCGCGGCAGAAAAAGACATTAATAAATCGGGAAGCAGTGCGAAAATTACTTTCCTCGGTCAACAGAGTCAGCAAAACCCACAACTATGGGCTGTTTCTGGTGAAGCATCGGGTATTGCATTACAACTTTTAACAGAAACAAACACCCCCATTCCTTACGGTAGTGAAGGCAGTGATTTTCAATTAATAGAAGGCGATAATACGCTTCGCTTTGCTGTAAAACTTATCGCCAATATGGACCAGATAACCGTCGGTGAGTTTTACTCCATTATCAATTTCACAATTTCTTATCACTAATATTTCGCATGTCTTATCAAACTACCGGCCTAACAATTATGTTAAAAATACTGTCCAGCATAGATAAGAAGCGTGCTCTATTACATTTCGGTATTTTTCTTTTTTCATTGAGTGTTTCGGCGTTACATGCAACAGAATTTAATATTAACGTCTTGGACGTGGATGAACGTCAAAAAATTGACCTGAGCCACTTTTCCGCTCCAGATTATGTCACTCCGGGAGAATATCTGCTGATCATCAGAATCAATGCCCGCGAAATTCAGCAAACTAAGGTACACTTTCTGCCCTCAGGACCCAATAATAACAAACCGACAGCTTGTATCACGCCTGAAATTGCTAACAAACTGGCCTTAACAAAAGAAGCCAGTCGCATGATCGTTTTATGGAATAACGATGAGTGTGCCGATCTTACGCCGATTGCCGGCGTAAAAATATCTAATCGCATCGGAATGGGCGATTTGGATATCACCATTCCGCAAGCCTGGCTACGGTACAGTGACACCAATTGGACACCGCCTGAGCAATGGGATGAAGGCATCAATGGTATATTGCTTGACTATAATGTGGTCGGAACCGCGCGGCGTAATACCAATAATATGGGCTCAGATCGTTATCTGAGCAGCTATGGTACGGCAGGGTTCAATCTGGGAGCCTGGCGTTATCGCGCGGATTATCGCTATTTCCGTCA
This sequence comes from uncultured Symbiopectobacterium sp., assembly GCA_964293225.1. Lineage (GTDB taxonomy): Bacteria > Pseudomonadota > Gammaproteobacteria > Enterobacterales > Enterobacteriaceae > Symbiopectobacterium. The sequence continues at coordinate 13,392 of CAXYYB010000044.1, forward strand.
GCAATCTCGAACGACAGAGCGAGATCAGTTCTCTTGGGATCAATTCTACGCGTATCGTCCATTGCCGATGATGTCCGCGGACCTGCGATTGGGAGAAATGTTTTCAGGCAGTAATCTGTTCGATAGCTACCGCTTCACCGGGATTGCCCTAGAAAATAATGAAAACATGTTACCACCGGCAATGCGTGGCTATGCACCTGAAATTCGCGGGGTTGCTCGCACCAACGCCCGGGTCACTGTCACCCAGAATGGACGCGTGATTCATGAGACCACCGTTCCTGCTGGTCCTTTCGCGATCCAGAGCCTCAGAAGCGGTATCAGCGGTACGCTGAATGTTGAAGTCACAGAGGAAGATGGCTCGGTTTCACGTTTTCAAACGGAAGCTGCCAACCTACCCTACCTGACGCGGCCTGGCCATGTGCAATACAAACTGTCAGCGGGGCGGCCATCAAATAACGATCACCATTTTGAAGGACCGGCGTTCTCTTCCGCAGAGGCCTCGTGGGGTCTCAGCAGTTCCTGGTCAGTGTACGGGGGCACACTGCTCTCTGACAGCTATCAATCCTGGGCTGCGGGCGTGGGGAAAAACCTCTATTTGCTGGGCGCGCTCACGGCAGATGTCACTCAGTCACGCGCCACGCTGGAGCAGGCTCCCTCGATGCTGATGGGGCACTCTTTTTCTGTGAACTGGTCCAAATTCTTTGACAGCATCGAGAGTCAGGTGAGCTTCGCTGGCTATCGTTTTTCTGAAAGAACGTTTATGAGCATGCCTCAGTTCTTGTCAGCGCTGAATTATGACCACACGCTGTACAGTGAAAAAGAGCGCTATAGCATAACGGTATCGAAAAACTTTTCCGTAGAGAATAACACATCACTGCTGAGCGGTATGTCCACCTACCTGACGTATAGCCATAGCACCTTTTGGAATGCTTCTGAGCAAGACCGCTATGGCGTTTCGTTAAATAAATATTTTGATTTCGGAGACATAAAAGGCATTTCCGCCAACCTGTCTGCCTATAAAACCACGTATAACCAGCGTACAGATGACAGCGTTTATCTGAGTTTCTCCATTCCCTTACGGGACAGAGAACGCGTGAGCTATAGCGCGGGCAGTTTCAACAGCGATGTTAATCAAACCCTGACGTACACCAATAACCGTGCGTCGGACAGTAACTGGAATCTGAGTACGCGCTATAACGACCAGGAAAACACCTACCTTAGCGGGAATTACAACTACCTGGCCTCAACAACCGACGCCAGCGTCAGCGCGGCCTGGCAGCAAAATCGGTACACCTTTCTGAGTGGTTCATTGCGCGGAGGGGTTACAGCCACCCAACACGGCGTAGCGGCGCATCCGAAAGGGAATAATGGCGGAACCCGTATCATGGTGGATACGGACGGTCAGCCCGATGTGCCCTTTGCCCAAAGTCGAGTCACAACTAACCGAGCGGGACTCGCCGTCATTGCCAACACCAGTAGCTATTATGACGTTTCCACGCGAATCGATGTGCAAAAATTACCCAAAAATATCGAAGCGACCACCAACGTGGTTCAGGGCACGCTCACCGAAGGTGCCATTGGCTACAGAAAATTTACGGTAGTCAGCGGCGCAAAAATACTCGCCAGCATTATGTTGGAAAATGGCAAATCGCCGCCCTTTGCCTCTCGCATCAAAAACGGTAAAGGCCGCGATGTCGCCATGATATCCGATCAGGGTCAGGCTTATATCACTGGCGTCTCTGAGAATGAAATACTCTCCGTCTTTTGGGAGGGTAAAGCCCAGTGCCAGATAACGCTACCGGCCACACTCAGCTATTTAGATCAACTCTTACTGCCTTGCAAATAAAACAAGCACAGCTATTCATTTGCGTTTTTTGGAGAACAAACATGAAGCTATTTTCCCCCCTTCGAATCATAGGGTTGTTTATCAGCACAATGCTGACAGCGCCCGTCGCTAACAGTGCTATCAACCTTGATCGCACGCGTGTCATTTTTAACGAGAATGAGCAATCCACGACGGTCATGCTCTCAAACCAAAATGTAGAGAATCCTTTTCTGGCACAATCCTGGTTAACGGATGAGAACCGCAACAAGATCTCTACGCCATTATTGGTGCTGCCAGCATTACAACGTATCGAGCCCAAAGGGCACAGTTTGATCAGTCTGGTAAAAACGGGCCAATTGGCACAGTTACCGAAGGACAGGGAATCGCTGTTTTATTTAAACGTGCGGGAAATTCCCCCAAAACCAGAAAAAGCTAACGTATTGCAAATTGCGATTCAGTCGGAAATAAAAGTTTTTTTCCGCCCGCAACAGATAACCCCGGCAAAAGGTGAAATCTGGCAAAACAAGCTGACAATTACCAAGTCCGGTAAGCAGTTCAGGATTGAGAACCCTACGCCCTATTACATCACGGTCAGCAATATTTTACAGCAGTCCAAAAATACCCATCAGAACCCGACGCGCTTATTGGTGGGCAATGCTTTTATGGTTTCCCCGAAAGGCAGTATTGATGTAGACGTAACGGACAACAGGACGAATCAATTTTTCCTGTATTACGTTAATGATTACGGTGGTCATCTGGAATTGACTTTTACCTGTACACAAAACCGTTGTCAGTCTGTCACGTTGTGATCTGGTAATTGATGATACCCCGTTTAATTCGAATACGATACATAGAGGACTGGCCTATGCCTTTTCTAACGCCCCATCATCGCGCACTTATTTCGAGCGGCGGTTTGCTGCTGCTCAGTGCGTTCTCATTTAATGCTAATGCACTAGAGTGCCGTTTAGGCACAACTTCCGGTCCGGTGAACGACTACGAAGATGTCGGGACATTAAAAATCCCCGCCACCTTACCCATCGGAAGCCGTCTGTGGACGTCACAGAGTTATACCCGCAGCCTTGCCTGCTGGGCCTATAAAAGCGTACAAGCTAACGGTGAAATGTCTTACTTTTACCCTAACCCTGAAGGGAAAGTCATTGGTGACGGTATCGGTATCGGGATTATCTATAACGGCCAGGATCTCGGTATTATCACCAATGGCGGTTCTAGCGCTTCCCGCATCTCTACGGGAGTCTGGGTCGCTCCGGGGCCGTCTGGAACCAATCCCCCCGCCAATCCCACCATGCTGAACGCCACAGTACAACTCTATCTGGAAAAAACCGGGAATATCACTAACGCCAGCGCAGGGGTTGACGGGCTAAAGGTATTTCAGATTGATGGTGTCGGGGGGATCAATAATAAACCGGACAGTAACTACGGCCTTACGCTCTCAGGTTTACACGGCATCGAAGTAATGCAATGCTCGGCCAACATTACTGTCTCACCCGATAGCTACGTTGATTTCGGCACGATAAGGTCATGGAATGATGCCAATGCCGGGGTCGTGGCCCAATCCGTATTTCGCATTAACGCCTCAACAGACGGTGGGGAAGATTGCGGAAAAGGCTTTAATTTGAACGTTAATTTTGATGCGGGGGCTCAGGGAAATGCACTGGTTGGGCTTGACGGGATGGATATGGGAAATGGCTCGACGTTGAAAATTGAAGAGCAGTATACGTCGAGTAATGTGGTGTTCAATCAATTTATCCCGTTTATCAGTCAGCTCACTTCCGCAAACGGCATTGTAGAGCGCGCTTATATGGCACGTTTATATGCCTCTGGCCCGGCAGTTGTCGGTGATACGGAGAAAAATATCATTCTGCGTTTTAACTATTATTGACCAATCTGCACGTTTACAGCAACGTTTTATCAAGAGGATAAAAATGAACATCTACGCTATTCGGCTAGCACCGCTGTGCACATTCTGCCTACCCGCGTTGACGTCAGCCATGGTAGTGGGGGTTGTACCGTCCAACCTGACTGATGCTACCGTGACCTTCCACGTACAGGTGGTCAGTTCTCCCTGTAACTTTCAAGACAATACTGAGATTATTGTTGAAATGGGTGAAACCTCCACACGCATACTGCAAACCCAGAAGTATGGGGACTGGCACACCTTCACCCTTGGTTTTACGGAATGCAATATCGACACCTTTCAAAATATTGCCATTCAGTTTTTAGGTACCGAAGACTCGCGTCTTCCCGGGCGCCTGGCACTGGATAGCAGTTCGGGAGCCAAAGGCGTAGCGATTGGTATCTATTACGCCAATAATCTCCTTGCCATCAACAACAACTCAGCGTGGATCCCCTTGCAGGTTGGCGATAATACCCTTTCCTTTTCAGCCCGGATTGAAAAAACGGCAGACGATACACTGCAATCCGGTGACTACACGGCAATAGCACACTTCAAGCTAATTTATCTCTGAACAGGGAGTGGTCGCGCACCAGAACCGAGCAATGACAACAAAACGTCACTTCAGTGATAAAGACCACAAACCGCATTGCGCCAGAAACAAAAGAAACATTTTATTGGCAAATCTTTAACATTTTAATAAATGTCTTAAAGTTATTTCTAAAGAGTCCGTTGTTAACTAAACGTAGGGCTGTTTGGAGATATCATCATGAGAGCATGGTTTTTGTGTGGCGCACTTCTGTCATGGGCTGGTTTTTCTCTACCCACCGCGATGGCCTCTTCCGTCATCAATACCGGCGTTATTCATATCGTCGGCACTATTGTTGAACCCCCTTGTGATATTTCAACACAATCACAGCAAGTAACGGCACAGTGTTTTCGGCAAGGACAACAACATACGCTCACCCTCGCAACGCTCACACAACAGCAGGCATTGCCTCAGGGCGTAGGCTACATTGCCCCCTTATCCTTAAGCGAAACAGTTAAAATAGTGGTGATCAGTTACCAATAGCGGCAGACGAGCGTCTACCGCAGATATGCCCTTTATCACGATACCGTCGCCCAAACGTGTGGCCTTAACCGACCACACGCTCAGGAAAGAAATGAGATCCCTTGCTTAAGCACCAGATCGCACGCTTTAGTTTTGACTTTTTCAGCCAACGGCGTGCTGCCGATATTATTGAGGTTTAGTGCCTGTCCATCCTTAGTCTGCAACAACCCGGCCATTCCCTGGGTGTAATCCGTCTGCTTCTGTTTTTCGGCGCTGTTCAGTCCCAATTTATCGAGCAATTTGTCTTTGATATTCTCAGTGTTGGTGGCAGAAACCAGCTTCTGCTTAATGCAGTACTGCAAGATGCCCGCGGCATTACCCATAGTGCCCGCGCTCAATGCCTGCGTGCCGCCCCCGAGCAAGCCGGCTAAATTCGTGGTTGAGCCGCCGTTTTGCCCAAGCTGGCTGGCCGCACTGGACAAGGTATCCTGCCAGTTAGCTGCTTGAAGGTTTCCGGTCATTAACAGGCTGGAAAAAACGGTGCAGTACAGGGTGTTAATCAGATTCATCACGCGGTCGCTCTGGTTCATGAAAACGGGTTTATGAAACGGGTTTAATAAAGCAGGTTCAATAAAAAAGGAGATACACTGCCGGGCAGTATACCTCCTCTTTACCGTGGCAACATCAACGGTTGCCGAGCATTTTTTGTTACAGCACGATATTACCGACCATAAAACCAAATGCCACGGACAATGCAATCGTTAACACACCCGGCACCAGAAACGCATGGTTAAAAACATACTTGCCGATGCGGGTAGAACCGGTGTCATCCATTTCCACCGCCGCCAGCAAGGTGGGGTAGGTTGGCAGAACAAACAGCGCTGATACCGCAGCAAAAGAAGCCACCACCGTTACCGGTGAAACACCAAGCACCAAGGCAGCAGGCAGTAATGCTTTCGCCGTCGCCGCCTGAGAATAGAGCAGCATCGATGCAAAGAACAATACTACGGCTAGCATCCAGGGATAGCCTTGCAGCAACGCGCCTGCGGTGCTCTGGATATCATTGATGTGCGCTTTGACAAAGGTATCCCCCAACCAGGCAACGCCCATGACGCACACACAAGCACTCATACCCGATTTAAAGGTGCTGGCAGACAGCACTTTGCTGGTATCAATTTTGCAGGTGATAGCAATGAGCGTTGCGATGGTCAACATAAACACCACAATAGCTTCGTTACGCGGCAGCACGGGGTTAGCAATCAACTTCACCGTGTCACTGATTGCCGTGGCGTAACCAACAACGGCAATAATCCCAAGCAGGAACAGCAGCACCGACAGTTTCGCCCCCGGCTTGATCTCCAACGCACTAGCGGCACGCACTGACACTTCGCCATTTTTAAGTCGCTGTTGATAGACTTCATCATCTTTCAGTTCTTTACCCAGAAAGTTGGTGACAACCGCCGTCAACAACACCGCGGCGAGCGTTGTGGGGATGCATATGCCCAACAGCATCAGATAGCTTACACCGTGCGGTTCCAGAATACCGGCGGCAAAAACCACTGCCGCAGAAATCGGTGAAGCGGTGATAGCCACCTGAGAAGCGACGACAGCGATGGAGAGCGGACGCGACGGACGAATCCCCTGCTCTTTTGCCACTTCCGCAATCACTGGCAAGGTTGAAAATGCGGTATGCCCGGTGCCCGCCAGCAGCGTCATAAAATAGGTGACCAACGGCGCGAGGAAGGTGACATATTTAGGCTGACGGCGTAACAGTTTTTCCGCCAGACTGACCAGATAATCCATGCCGCCCGCTACCTGCATGGCAGCGATAGCAGCAATGACCGCCATAATGATTTCGATCACATCGAACGGGATGGCTCCCGGTTTTATGTGCAGACCAAGCGTCAGTACCAGCACCCCTAACCCACCGGCAAAGCCGATACCGATGCTACCAAGACGAGATCCTAGATAAATGGCAAGCAGAACGACAAACAGTTCCACGACAAGCATACAATGCTCCTTAACGATGGTTAAAAGTCGTGCGATGGTATTGTTGTTATTATCTTTTTTTTATGAGTGGACATCAGGCACAGGGCGAACCTGTGCCTGCGGTTAATCAATGGGAGAGTTAGACGTTTTCGTCGGTATAACGCTTCGCTTTGTAGGCCGGATGCATCAGGTTTTGCGTGGAGAAAATGTCATCCAGTTCATTTTCGGTCAGCAAACCACGCTCCAGCACCACTTCACGCACGCTCTTGCCGGTTTCGGCGCAAATTTTACCGACAATGTCACCATTGTGGTGGCCGATAAACGGGTTGAGGTAGGTGACAATACCGATGGAGTTGAAGACATAAGCTTCGCAAACAGCTTTATTGGCAGTGATGCCGTTGACACATTTTTCCAACAGGTTGTAGCAGGCGTTGGTGAGGATCTGGATGGATTCAAACATCGCCTGACCGATGACCGGTTCCATCACGTTGAGCTGCAACTGACCGGCTTCAGAGGCCATGGTGACGCAGGTATCGTTGCCAATCACCTTGAAGCACACCTGATTGACCACTTCCGGTACCACCGGATTGACCTTGGCGGGCATGATGGAAGAGCCTGCCTGCAATTCCGGCAGGTTGATTTCATTGAGGCCAGCGCGCGGACCGGAAGAGAGCAGCCTAAGGTCGTTACAGATCTTCGACATCTTCACCGCCAGGCGTTTCAGCGCACCGTGTACCATCACGTAAGCACCGCAGTCGGAGGTGGCTTCAATCAAATCCTCAGCCGGCACGCACGGCAGACCGCTCACTTCTGCCAGACGCTGTACCGCAAGGTGCTGGTACTCATCCGGTGTATTCAGCCGCGTGCCGATAGCCGTCGCGCCCAGATTCACTTCCAGCAGCAGTTCTGCGGTACGCAGCAGGTTTTTATTTTCTTCTTTCAACAGAACGTAGAAAGCATGGAATTCCTGACCCAGCGTCATCGGTACCGCGTCCTGCAACTGGGTACGCCCCATCTTCAGGATGGTTTCAAATGCTTTAGCCTTGTGCTCAAAACCGTCAGCCAACTGAGTGATGGCCTCAACCAGTTTCAGGATAGAGCTGTACACCGCAATACGAAAACCGGTGGGGTAGGCATCGTTGGTGGACTGGCACTTGTTCAGATGATCGTTAGGGTTGAGGTACTGGTATTCGCCTTTGTTGTGGCCCATCAGCTCCAGGCCAATATTCGCCAGCACTTCGTTGGTGTTCATGTTTACCGAGGTGCCCGCACCGCCCTGATACACATCAACCGGGAACTGATCCATGCATTTGCCGTTGTTCAACACTTCATCGCAGGCGCGGATAATGGTATCGGCGATCGGGCGGGGAATGGTTTTCAATTCACGGTTTGCCAATGCAGCCGCTTTTTTAACCATCACCATCGCACGCACAAATTCAGGAATATCACTGATTTTATGATTACTGATATAAAAGTTCTCGATGGCACGCAACGTATGAATGCCGTAATAGGCATCTGAGGAAACTTCGCGGGTACCTAACAGGTCTTCTTCAATACGGATATTATTTGACATAGTCACTATTCCTTTTTTAATTTCATGAACCGTTTTTATTATTGACCCACCGGTTCACGCTGCTTACAAATAGGGTCCATGGATTCACCGGCCAATAGCAGGCCGCACGATATTTATCTATATCGAGTAGTATTAATGTATTGCGAACACTGTGATAAGTATTCCGAGCGCGTTGTTCAGAATACGTTATTAACCCATCACATTATTCAGGATATACAACGCACCACATCAGAGATGCGTATTTTATCTTTCTGTAATAACGCCTGGCGTTATTTAACTACTTTTGAATTTTAGCGAAAATATATTGTCCTTATTCTGACGTTTCATCAGTATTGATTGATACCAATTTTTCAATACCGCGATGCAGGCTTTCTAACTTAGGGATAAATACCGTTTCGATAATCTCACGCGTCACATCACAGGCTTCCTGAACAAAGGCGCTATATTCATCACGATGCGCCAAAATATACAACGAACGCTTCATGTTCAACTGTTCGGGCATATGGGTCAGTACCTGGCGCGAATACGCTTCCGATTGTAAAAAGCTGATCGGTGTCGTCACCGCCCATCCTAAACCAGCAGCCACCATCGCCGTCAGGGTATCCGCATTATCAAACTCGAGCTGATTAGGGACACGGATATCAATCCGGCGCAGATAACGTTCAATCTGCATGCCAATCTGAGAGTTGCGGTTAAAACGTACCAGAGGCATGGTGGCCGAAAGTTCGCGAAGATCTTCAATCGTCTTGATACGTTTACGATAATCCGGTGGCGTGATGATGAAATAGCCTTCAGAGAACAGGCGATAACGCACCACGCTGTCGCTGTCCATCAGCGGATCGCTGGTGACGATAAGATCCAGTTCACGTCGGATCAGCGCCTCCCCCTGTTGCGGACTCAGCCCGGTTCTGATTAGCAACTGCGATGAGCTGCTCAGTAAACGTTTGGTAAATACCGATCCACAAGTGATTGCAAAGGAATCCACCAGGCCGATACGCAGATCAGGTTTAATGCCCTTACCCGCTTCCAGCACTTGTGCTTTCAGGTTGGCAATCTCCTGCGTCAGCACCTCACCACGATTTTTCAGCGCAATGCCATACGGCGTCAGCACAAAAGGACGACGCGTCCGGTTCACCAGCATCACGCCAAAGTCATCTTCCAACTGGCGAATGGTCTGCGACACGGCCGATGGCGTCAGCCCTAATCGGGAAGCGGCCGCTGTCATGCTTCCCTCTTCCGCTACGGTCACAAAAACCTGAACGGCATACATATCTATCGATTTATTGGCTGACATTGTTTTTTTAACCATTGAATATCGTCCGCGTTTTCATCACCATCAATCCGGTTCAGCACGCGATGGACCTGACGTTCTTTCGCATTGGCGAGAGCCGCAGACCTTGTCACTGAGACCAGCTTAGAGAGCCAAGCATAGAAAAAATGTAAAACAAGTCACTGATTAATTTTTTCTTATAAATAGATTTAGCTACACTCAAGGTATCACATCGTGATAATTCACTGTAGTAATCGCATAATCCACTATTTTTTCTGCCACAACCAGCCAGAAACAGAGAGCAGGTCCTTGCGGCGATTCACGCTATCCTTGCGTCTTTTATAGAGATTTGCCCCAACACTGCGTCAGGGCAAGGTGTGTGTAATGTGTATTGCACGTGTTATCGGCGGCAGATGCAAGGCCGATTTAAGGAACACAGGCATACGCCATGCGTTATCAAGGTGGGCAACCGCTGCAGTACCACTGTGGGCAGGTTATTTCACCTTGCGGTACTGGGGCTCACGCTGTTCTTGCGTTTGTTTGGCATCAATACTGCGTTCCGCGGTGGGGCGCAGCAGCAACCGGCGTAGGCCAATGGGTTCTCCGGTTTCGATACAGTAGCCATAGTCACCCATTTCGATACGGCGCAACGCATCATCGACCTTTGGCAGCAGACGACTTTCTCTGTCGATTTGTCTGAACAACATGCGTAATTCTTCTTCATGTGCCGCTTTGTCAACATCGTCACCACTGGTATCGTAGCGATAGATCTCTCCCTTCAGTTCCCCAATGTGCGCCAGAATAGTCTGCCGCTCCGTTTCCAACCGCCGACGGAAAAAATCCCGCTGAGCGCTATTCATATAGTCTGCTTCTGGCATAGCAAGCAGCGTTTGTTCATCAATAGGCTGCGTTGAATCGTTCATTCAGGCTCCTCATGTTGTTCTATCTCCACACTGTGTAATCCATTAAACATCCACAGCAAGGTGCGCAAGCCACGCGCTAAATACGTTATAACATAACATTAATTATTTTGACTCTTTATGTAATAACAAATTCACCCTGCGCAAACTGTGTTCATTCACATAAAATAAGAAAATAGCCTCATGATTCACCCGTTTCGTCACTGATTCAGTGCTATCAGCGCTGAAAATGGTGCATAAACGCCTGCTGTAAGGAAAGCAGCGGGACGGATTGATGAGACTGCCCGGCATGAATAAAAAGCGAAACGTCGAGCTTATCGCAGCCTGCCTCTTGTAATCGTCACGACAGCTCACGAACGCCATCAACCATCCGGCGCTGGCATCGATGTTGCCGCAACGCTTCGCGCTGTACCTCCGGTAACGCCAATTCCCACCGCTCCAGCGATTGTTCCCACTCTCCCACGGATAAAAATGACACGGGAGTCTGAGGCTGCGTCTCAGTCACCTCATCCTGTAAAAAGGCTGTCGCCGCACTATTGATATACCCCGCGTTCCACCACACTGAAGGGTTGGAAGCATGATTGAAAATGCCGGGTATCAGGCATGCTGGTGCGCGGAGTAATAGGAGAAATCTACTGGTCTTTCCGGCTGGTTACTGGCCTGGTTTACAATAGCATCCAACATCATGTCACCGTAAATGATGAAATAAAACACGTCTGATTGATCTCATGTGGATACTCACATCTTGTGAAACAGTTCGTTATTTTTCACACGCCTTCAAGCAACTTACAAATATCAATCATCTATAAATCTATTTTTTATTTTAAAATCCACGCCTACTTATAATGTCACATTCACCGCCTTTAGCCGCATAGAGCGTTGCCAAACTCCCATGCTAGCATGGCTATTATAATTGAGAGTTATTATCAACAAGAAACATTAAGAGATAAGAAGATAAAATAACATGTCAATGTACAATGTGCACTAATACCCCTCAACACTGTATACAAAAAATATCTATAATCAGGAATTATTATATGAAATTATTATTATCATCGCTATTTATCATCGTTATCCATCACACAACATTTGCGTTGCCGGAAGTCAGTCACTAAATAAACACCTTCGAACTGAATAAAGAAGGATGAATGTGGATATATATCAAATACTTATAAAAAGCTCTATAGCATAACGAAGTAAATGATTTCGCGATGAGCGCGGTTTTTTTATTTATTAAAAAGACCTACTATCTCCGGATAGAGAAACGTAGCGTTATTTGTAATTAGCCCATAAATTCGCGTGCTACGCTTCAACAAGTACCTTATATATCATCGTTGGATAATAAAATGCTACGTATACTCAACGCCAATAGCACAACCTACTACGCGAATACCATCAAAAAAAGTGATGGTAATCAGGAAAAAAGAAAAAAACTAATCCCTACGTTTCAGAATCTACTAACGGTAAAAAATGCAGCGACGGAAATAAACATTGCAAAACGCACCAAAAAAATCCCGTTCAATGTTGATCTACTGGTAGATATTGCTGAAACCCAAAGTGACCTGTTAGCCTCAGTAAAACTGCTTAAAGGGCGTCTCGATCAAGAGGAATCTCTTTTATTAAAAAACCGATTGTATTACAATAATACGCTGCATCGGCTTAAAAATAAATTAATAACCACACTCTCGCAATGCAATCGAAACATTCTTCGAATCAACAATAAAATCCTGCGTTCCGAGAATAAAATAGCATTGAGTAGTTCCACGCCTATCGCACAGGAATATGATGGTTACATTACGGACACGCTCTCCGGCGGCAGAATGACCATGAACAACTGCCTGGCACATACCCGAGAAATGGCGAATCAGGCGAAGACACAATTTGAAGCGCAAACCTCGCAATTGCATTATACCTTTACCACCACAATCAAAGAAACCCAGCAAAGTATCGGTGAAATCAACAGCCAGATCACCGCATTGAATACCCTGCTGGAGCAGCAGCAATCCTGCGCTGAGGATGCCCTGCGCCACGTTAACTCAAGCCACTCCCACAATCACGCCATCAAAAACCTGAAATTGATGTTAAAAGAGATTAAGAAACAGGAGAAATATAATCACAACGCGACAACAGTACTGAACACCTCGCCCTTACCCTCTGCCACTGGCAAAAGTGCAACAGCAACATCAGATATGGATATTGCCGGTATCACAGCCATTATTACGGAAAATCAATCTCTTAACTCTGCATCTCGCCAAAACAGGCAGCCGGTTACTTATACCTTAATGAAGAGAGACAATGAGGCCATGTTGAGCTCGCTGGCACAAAATCTGGGTAGTGACGTCATCAGCAATGAATTTAAACATGACATTATACAGATTCTGGCAACGCTAAACGCAACGGCGAGTGAAACACTCCCTGACATTGAGGTTCGCGATAAACTGAATGAAATTCTGAGCGTGCTTGACAGTGCCAGCACAATGACACCTGCGCTGATAAGCGAAGGACAATATGTGGCATTAGCGCAAAAGCTGCTCCTCGCCTACAACGCTCAAGAACCAACCCAGCAGGCTTTATTTAATCAGGCTCAGGAGATCCTACAGCCAACCACTCCCGTCTCCACACTGAGCAGTGAAAAAATCAATACGTTAATCCGCTATCTCACTACGGTTGACCTACAAGACAATTGACCGCCATTTCACCGACTGTGGTAGCCATTTGGTCTTCTTGCTCTGCCGTTCACAATAAAGCCCTCATCACACCTGACAGATGCGACAACGACAGGTAAAATGGCAGCACCCCATGAACCGGTGCTGCCTTATACCGTTCAGCCTGGCTGCGTTAGCACCTATCAATCGTGAAGAAGAATGATGACCACACCGCCATCACCATCAGAGAAAAAACCCTGGTGGCAGCAAGGAAAAACCCCTGATTACCGTTTTTCTCTGGCCAACGAGCGCACCTTTCTTGCCTGGATTCGAACCGCTCTGGCCTTTTTGGCGGGTGCCATTGCCATCGATCAGTTCACCGTCAATCTGGCAACCCCGATGGTTCGGCAAAGTCTGGCGCTATTGCTAGTACTGAGCGCCGCAGTACTCGGTGGGCTGGCCTACTTTCGCTGGGCTCGGAGCGAAAATGCCATGCGCCAGCAACAAGACATGCCATACAGCCCGCTGCTGCTGGTGGTGACGCTGTTTGTTACCGCCATAGCCTTGGTGCTGGCCGTGGTGGTTATCGTTGGTTAACAGTATGCCCGTTGCTCCCGACCCGGGGCTGCAACCCCAACGAACCGGCATGGCCTGGTCACGGTCTGTGTTATTAGCACTGATCGTCAGCCTGCTCTGTTTTCGTTTTAGTCTCAATCGCGACTCAGGGTTAACGCTGTTGTGCAGCGTGCTGCTGCTGGCACTCGCCGTTGTGATGGTGGCAATGAGCGTTTGGCGCTTACGTTTTACGCATCAGCGCCCAACATTCGGCGCCACAGTGGTGCGCTATGCCATCGCGTTTTGTTCCACCTCGGTGGTCGTGGCGGCATTAGTGCTTGCAGGGAGCTTCCTGCATGCGTTATCTCGCTAATGCCACGCACCGTTATAAATAACGGTGCGCGATGACATCAATCCGCCGTAGTGTACTCAGGAAACAGGAAGGGGTTGATGCTGCTGCGAGAGAATCCTTCTTCTTCCATTTTGATATCCAGTACCAGTGAGGCGAGATCGTCTGCTACCGCTTCGACACGGTGATCTTTCTCCTGATACAGCAGCTTGATATAGGTGCCGCAATCACCGCAGCCTTCGGCCTTGATGGCTGACTCTTCACTGTCCAACGACCAATAGTTGAGGTTGCCGGTTGCCTCGCAGTTACTGCATTTCACGCGCACCATGTGCCATTCACTTTCGCACAGGTTACAGTGCAGATAGCGCAGACCGCTGGTGGACCCAAGTTGTACCACGCCAGAAACAGGAATGCCGCCACACACCGGGCAGAACTGACGGTGCTCACCCACTTCGGCTTTTGCTTTACCCGGCAGTTGCGTCGCCATCTGCGCCCAATAGAGAGACAGGGCGGCCCAGATAAACGGAGCTTTATCGTTATCTTCGCCGTTAAACTGGTGTGCCAACAGGCTGTCGGCCAGCGTTTCCCACTCCTGTTCCGGCATTTTCTTCAGATTTTCCAGCGTAGTCAGCACCTGACCGGTGGCGGCAGGCATTAACTCTTCGATCAACGCATGCAGCAGCGTATGCCAGTGCGCATCACGCGGGAACACGCTGGCATCCAGCGGCGGGCGATTGTTCTGCTGCGCCTGTGCCAACGCATCGGTCAAATCGACACGCAACGGATGATCGTGCAGCACCTTCTGCTGTGCCTCAACCATGGCAGCAGCAAAATTCAGGTAATCGCTGAGCGCATGGTCAGCCGCCAATTGGCGCAGACGCTCTGCACGGCTGCTGTACAGGCTCTTTAAATTCGCGAACAGCAACGGCGGGATCACGCCCACCGTTGATGATTTTTCATTATTT
Source organism: uncultured Symbiopectobacterium sp. (assembly GCA_964293225.1). Classification (GTDB taxonomy): domain Bacteria; phylum Pseudomonadota; class Gammaproteobacteria; order Enterobacterales; family Enterobacteriaceae; genus Symbiopectobacterium. The sequence continues at coordinate 28,446 of CAXYYB010000044.1, forward strand.
TCCAACTGATCCTGAGGGACAATGCGAATACTCATCCGGGTGATTTATCCTGTTGTTTACGGTTGTTTTTCTTGTTGTTTTCGTTGAATCTCTCGATACCAGCGTGGATGATGCTTCTTCGCCCACGCCGCCGGTACCCAGCCTTCTACCATAGCAGTAATGGTTCCTTTCACCCATAGCGCCGCATACACATGCACCATGATGACCAGAATCAGACCAACGGCCGCCAGCGAGTGTACCAGCAGGGCCAAACGAATCACCGGGATAGGAAACGCCGGAGCAAAGTAGGGACGCCACATCACGATCCCACTCGCCAACAGCAGCACCAGGCAAATGATGGCCAACCAGAACACACACTTTTGCCCGAAATTATACCGACCTGTGTCACCGACTTCCTGATTTCTGGCAATTTTATGGATGTTTTTAGCCCATTCAATGTCATCACGCTGGATCAGGTTGTGTTTCCAGTAGCGCAGGAACATCAGCAAAAAGGCCACAAACATCACCACGCCAACGAACGGATGCAGTATACGCGCCAATTGCGGCGTACCGAGAATATGCAGCAACCAGTTTAGCGAAGGGAACAAAAACCCTAACCCGCTTATCGCGGCAAACACGAAGCAAAATGCCACAATCCAGTGATTAATACGCTCAGGCGCGCTATAGCGCTGGATGCGATTACTCTTTTTCATGCTGTTTACCCTCATGCTGTGCGGTGGTCGCCTCATCCTTTACCTCGTCCTCGTCGTCCTCTTCGTCGACACGATTGGGGCCAACGCCGACATAGTGGAAGACGCTGGCGGCAAAGGTCGCCGCGAAGCCAATCGCGGCGAGCGGTTTCCAAATCCCCTTCCAGAAGGTCACGGTGGGGCTGATCGCCGGGTTATCCGGTAAACCATGATAGAGCTGCGGCCGGTCGGCATGGTGCAGCACGTACATCACATGGGTGCCGCCCACCCCTGCCGGATCGTACAGCCCGGCATTTTCGTAGCCGCGCTCCTTAAGATCGACCACACGTTCTGCGGCCAGGGTTTTCATATCCTCTTTGGTGCCGAAATGGATGGCGCCCGTCGGACAGGTTTTAACACAGGCAGGCTCCTGCCCGACCGCCACGCGATCGACGCACAGCGTGCATTTGTAAACGCGGTTGTCGTCTTTATTCAACCGCGGCACATCGAACGGACAACCGGCGATACAATAGCCGCAGCCGATACACTGCTCAGACTGAAAATCGACAATGCCGTTGGCATATTGAATAATCGCGCCCTCTGCCGGGCAGGCCTTCAGGCAGCCCGGATCCGCACAGTGCATACAGCCGTCTTTACGGATCAGCCACTCCAGCTTGCCGTTTTCCTCCATTTCCGAAAAACGCATCACCGTCCAGGATTTGGCTGTGAGATCGATAGGGTTGTCATAAACACCAATATTGTGGCCTACCTCATCGCGGATATCGTTCCATTCGGAGCAGGCGACCTGGCAGGCCTTACAGCCGATGCAGGTAGTCACGTCGATCAGTTTAGCAACTTCAACCTGATGGTCGCGGGCCTGCGGCGGCGGGGTGAAAGCGCTGGTCGCTGAGCGACGAATAACATCTTGTGATTGCATTGCCATGTGCTGTCTCCCTTACGCCTTTTCCACGTTGACCAGAAAAGCCTTGTATTCCGGGGTTTGGCTATTGGCATCCCCCACATGTGGCGTAAGAATGTTTGCCATATACCCTTTACGCGTGGTGCCCTCAAACCCCCAGTGGCAGGGAATACCAATGGTCTCCACCGTTTGCCCGGCTACCGTCAAGGTGCGAATACGTTTGGTCACCACGGCTTTGGCTTTAATAAAGCCGCGCTTGCTGCTGACCTTCACCGTATCGCCCGCACGAATCCCCTTCTGCTGCGCCAACCCTTCGCCAATTTCAACAAACTGCTCGGGCTGCGCAATCGCATTCAGGCGCGCGTGTTTGGTCCAGTGGCGGAACAACTCGGTGAGCGAATAGGTGGTCGCGACATAAGGAAACTCGTCCGGTGTTCCCATGCGCTGACGGTCCACGTCAAACAGACGCATGGCCGGGTTGTGCATCACGTTGGCATGCAACGGGTTCTGTTTTAACGGTGATTCGACAGGCTCGTAATGTTCCGGGAACGGACCATCGACCATCTTGGTCATGGCAAACAACCGCCCTAACCCCTCCTGATTCATGATAAAGGGGCCGACACCGCTGTTGGGTGCCGCTGTGCTGTAATCCGCCACATCACTGCCGGTCCAGCGTTTTCCATCCCAGCGCACCACTTCGCGTTTCGGATCCCACGGTTGCCCGCTTTCATCCGCCGAGGCGCGGTTGTAGAGAATGCGACGATTCTGCGGCCATGCCCAAGACCAACCGGGCGTATTGCCCAGGCCGGAATCCGCATTATCACGGTTGGCCATCTGGTTGCCCTTTTCCGTCCAGCTTCCGGCGTACACCCAGCAGAAACTGGCGGTAGTCCCGTCATCACGCATTTGGGCGAAACTGTCGAGCAGTTGGCCTTTTTTCAGAATCTGCTTGCCCTGATCGTCAAAGACATCCTCCAGCGCATAGCCGTTGGCCTCTCTCGCCACTTCCTCCGGTGTAGGATCTTCCGGGTCAGCGTAGTTCCAGGTCATGTTTAGCAGAGGCTCCGGATTGGCGCCCCCTTCTTTGGCATACATCTCACGCAGACGCAGCAGAATACCGGAGAGAATAACCCCATCGTGCAACGCCTCACCTGGCGGCTGCGCACCAGCAAAGTGCCATTGCAGCCAGCGGCCAGAGTTGACGATAGAACCGTTTTCTTCGGCAAAACAGCTCGACGGCAAACGAAACACTTCGGTCTGAATCTGGGCGGGGTCCACATCGTTCAGTTCGCCATGGTTTTGCCAAAAGTTACTGGTTTCGGTCGCCAACGGATCGATAATCACCAGAAACTTGAGTTTCTTCAGCGCTTCACGCGCCTGATTGGAATCGGCAAATGCCGCCATCGGGTTAAAGCCCTGCGCAATATAGCCGTTCACCTTGCCGGCCAGCATCAGACGCGAATAGCTGAGCGCGTCATAGCTCTTGTCCCACTTCGGCAGCCAGTCAAAGCCCCAGTCGTTTTCCTTCTGTGCCTTGTCGCCATACAGACTTTTCATCAGGCTAATAAAAAATTTTGGCGTGTTCTTCCAATAATTGACCTGATCCGCCAGCAGCGCTTTGGGGGTGATTTCATTTAAATACTGTTGCAGGGTGGTCTGCTTCTCGGAGGGCAAGTCCATGTAGCCGGGTAGGCGCAGCGACAGCAACCCGAGATCGGTATACCCCTGAATGTTAGAGTGCCCGCGCAGCGCATTCACCCCGCCGCCCGCCATGCCGATATTGCCTAACAACAGCTGGATCATGGCGGCCGTGCGGATCATTTGCGCGCCAGTGGTGTGTTGCGTCCAGCCCAGAGCGTAGAGGATCGTGGCGGTTTTATCGGGTACCGCCGTGGTAGCCAGCAGTTCACAAATTTTGATGAAATCGTCGAGCGGTGTACCGCACACCTCAGTGACCAACTGCGGCGTGTAGCGACTGACGTGCTGTTTCAGTTGCTGCCACACGCTACGCGGGTGCGTCAGCGTCATATCACGCTTGGCGAAGCCGTTTTCATCCAGCTCATAGTTCCAGGTCGTATTGTCGTATTTACTGTCTTTCTCGCTGTAACCGCTAAACAGACCGTCAGTAAAGGCAAAATCCTCCCGCACCAGCAGACTGGCATTGGTGTAAGACAACACGTATTGATGCTGGATTTTATCTTGCGTGATCAGGTAATTGACCACGCCGAGCAGGAAAGTAATATCTGAACCGGCCCGAATCGGCGAATACATGTCAGCGACGGCTGCGGTACGGTTAAAGCGCGGATCGACCACCACCATGCGAGCGCCATTTTTCACCTTGGCCTCAATCGCCCATTTGAATCCCACCGGGTGCGCTTCTGCCGGGTTTCCGCCCATCACGAGAATCACATTGGCGTTTTTGATATCAACCCAGCTATTGGTCATCGCGCCACGGCCAAAGGTCGCACCCAGCGCGGCAACCGTCGGCCCGTGGCACAAACGCGCCTGTGTATCCATCCCCAGCATACCCAGTGAACGGGCGAAGCGATAATCCAATGCGCCGGTTTCGTTACTGGCCGCAGAAGAGCACAGCATCCCGGTGGTGAGCCACCGGTTAACGGTGACGCCTGCGCTGTTTTTTTCCACAAAGTTTGCATCGCGATCCGCTTTCATCAAACGCGCAATGCGATCGAAAGCGTCATTCCAACTGATGGGCACCCACTTATCAGAACCTGGCGCGCGGTACTCTGGCAGTTTCAGGCGTTGGTCACTGTGGATAAAGTCAATCAGCCCTGCCCCTTTTGGGCATAAAGAGCCGCGGCTTACCGGATGATCCGGATCGCCTTCGATATGGAAGATAGAGGCAATTGCATTTTTGGCGCCGTCACCACGGCTGTACATCAAAATGCCGCACCCGACAGAGCAATAGGTACAGTTGTTTCTTGTCTCTCTGGCACGCAACAGTTTGTATTGTCGGGTTTCTGCGAATGCCGTGGCGGGAGAGAAACCTAATGCGGTCACCGTGGTTCCCGCCATACCGCCCGCACATATTCTAAAGAATTGTCTTCTGCTGACTTGCATAAAAACTCCTAAGCCCACATTGCTCAAAAATTGGTGGCGCAAATAGCATTTCGTTTTAATTAATAAATAAGATAGAACTGGATTGGGGATAAAACCATATACTTATTAAGTATTATGCATTGAAATATAAAAACCGCAAATCATTATCAATACAACAACAAAAAAGTTACATTTATACTCAACAAATCACCAAAAGGCGTGTTACATCACAATAAATGATAACAATTATCAATAGCATCATGGGCAATGTCTTTTTCGTTATATAATTTTTTACATATCGTTTTTGCGAAAAAATAACGACATTCAAAATCAAACAAATCAAAAAGTAATAACGAATTCTCGGATTTTATTAATGACACATTGATGTTGAAGGGTGGAGGACGCAATTATTCTGCACAAGGAAAAGGATTTATTAAATAAACGGGTTGGATTATTGCAACCCGTTATTATCTTTCAGTAGGGTTGGTTTCTGCCTGTTAAGCCGCAGGTATAAAATTCGCAGCGTGATCATCAATCTGCGCCACAAAGTCGAGCAATAGTCGACGCGCCCAGAGTGCCTCCTGCTCAAGTTGGAGCAACCGATCGACATCATGCCCAGCGGCCCGTAATGCGGTGGCGCTATTACGTACGCACTGCGTCATGATCGCGGCGGTAAATTCCGGGTGGAACTGCACCGAAAGCGCATGGGGGCCATAGCGTAAAATCTGGCACCCATCCAGTTCTGAATGGGCGAGCACCTGTGCTCCCGGAGGTGGAATCAGTACCGATTGCTGATGTGTCAAATAAGCGTCAAAGTGTGCAGGATAATCGCGCAGCAACGGGTCGTCTGCCCCCTGTGCTGTCAGCGTCACTGTTTGCAGCCCAATCTCTTTTCCCTTGGGGTTATCGGCAACCGTTCCACCAAGCACATCCGCTAACAGTTGGTGTCCATAACACACGCCCAACAAGGGCAGTTGAGCCTGGTACGCCTCACGTAGCCAGGCCGCCGTTGACTCGCTCCAGTCTAACCGGTCAGTCACCATCGACCAGGAACCACTGATCACCGCCCCGGCAACCGTTTCAGGAGAGGGTAAGCATTCACCCTGTTCCGGACGAACCACCAGCAACTCACGCGACGCTGTTGCCAGTGCAGCGCTAAACCAGAGACGTTGTTCACCAACCACCTGGGCAATCGGCTGCGGCGGTACGCCCATTTGAATAATCAATAACGGCTTTTTATCCATGTTATGCTTACCTGCTTCTCAATACGCGGACGTTACCGCTATTCCTTTTGAACCCTACCATGCCGCCTAAACCCTGTCACGAGACGGGCATCTGGTCACACCGCCGAACCCTGTGACTTCAGATACACCAGTGCATACACGTCAAAAGAGGGACATAGCGGTCTGTCAAAAAGAATATTGTTTATCAAAGAGAGAGCATTGCGTGCATCGTCACTGCGGCGCACGCAATAAAACAGCGGGGAGACGACGAGACTAGCGCACCGCAGGCATTTCAAGCTCGGGATCGATCAGGTTGTAGATTTGATTGCCAAATACAGGTTGCAGCAGCAGTTTCTCCAACGCGAAGGCCACATCCTGACGTGAGATAAGCCCCAATGTTGCAGGCCCTTGCGTCAGTTGTCCATTATGCGTTGCAACCACATCCAGCAGCCCGCCAGGACGAACGATGGCGTAATCGAGCGAGCTGCTTTGCAACCAACATTCCGCCAGCGATTTCTCTCTCACCGCCAGACCAAAGGCGGTTTTCGCCCGCGCGGAGAGCAGCGGCCACCCCTCACCGCATCCCAGTGAGGTCACCAGCAGCATACGTTTCAGGCCAGCCTGTTCTGCGCCATCGATGAGCGTTCGGTGTCCCAGATAGTTCACCGAGCCGCCGCCCAGCGTGGAAACGACAACCGCATCCGGTCCTGCTGCTTGACAGGCTTGGGCAACCACCGCAGGCTCACAGGCATCACCTTCGACCACGGTGACGCCCTGCTCACGCCACTGTCTGGCCTGTTCACTGTCGCGCAACACCAGAATAACCGACTGGTTGCACGCCAGTGCACGTTGCAGCAGGCACGCGCCAACACCGCTGCCTGCACCGAACAGCAACCAGGGCGTCACGCGGCCACCGCCCGCAGTTCATCTGCCAGCAAACGGAACGCAATAACCTGATGTGCCAGCAGTTGGCGATGATCGTCGCGGCCAAGGAAAATTTTGAACATGGCATCACCCGCCGCATTGAAAAACACCACGGAAGCGGTATCCATCCCCATAAACTTACGCTCAATAAGCGCAATGTGCTCACAGCGAGTAGCGCGGATGTGACCACTCAATCCATTTTTGCCACGCAGGTTAAAATAGCCGTGGCGATGCGTTCCGGTCGGCAATACGCTTTTGAATTCCAGAATGGCATCAGCCGTGTGACTGATAAGCGTCACTTCCCCCCACTGGGTAATAGTATCCCAAACGCGATCGAACTGTTCCCCCGACACCAGCGTACGCTGCACTTCCGGCAATGCTTCGGTGACCGCAAACAGACTGGTCTGGTATTGTTCCGCGATCGCCTCTAAGGTGCCATCCGGATTTGTCGCCAATAATTCTTGTAAAGTCATTATCTTCTTCCCTTAATGAGGCAATGATTCCCCAGCATTGAGCTGAGGGATAAGTTGTTGTAGCGCCTGCATCAAATTATTTGCCCAGAAACGCCCATCGTTGGTCAATCGCAAGCAGGTTGACGCATCGCGGGTTAACCCAGCTTCATGCCATTGGCGCAGCAGCGGTGTCAGCACGTCTGCCTGCGCGGTTAACAGCGGCAGGGCAACACGGCCAACTTCAATCCCGGCTTGCAGGCGGTGCTGCCAGACACCGGCTTTGCTGGCGGGCGTCATCATCGCGATCGGCTTCTCCCCGTTATCCAGTTTCGCGTAGTAGCGTTCCAAATCGCGCTCCATCATATACGCCTGGCCACTGACGTTGCCGCCAGCGCCGCTGCCCATTGCCAGGCAGTCAGCGCCTTGTTTAATAAGCAGATTGTAGAGATTACGTTCCCGGGTGGTTTTTGCCCAGTGGCTGTTGCTCAACTGATGCCAGCCCGCATTGGCCAGAAAATCGGCCCCGGTGTGATAAAAATCACGCCGTTCCATCACTTGCGGCAGCGTCACACGCTGGTTCTCTGCCGCTTTTGCCAGCGGGGTGGTCGGTAACAGGTTCAACGCATAAAGATCGACCCCGTCGAGCGGCAGATCGCTGACAATCGCTAAATCTTCACGCCAGCTTTCTGCGGTTTGCCCCGGTAAGCCGAACATCAAATCACACACCACGGCAGCCTTGTCGCGGCTACACAGGTTTTCCAAAAAGTGGATGAGTTGCTGGCGGTCAAACAGGCGCGCCATGCGTTGGCGTATCCGGCTATCAAAGGTTTGAACACCGATGGAGAAGCGGTTTGCTCCCGCCTCCAGACAGGCATCGATACGCTCGTCATCAAACCCGGCGCTACGGCCCTCAACGGTTATTTCGCAGTCGGGCGCCAGCGGCAAAGAGGTACGGATGGCACGAATAATCTGCGACAGTTGATCAGCGGACAACGCCGTCGGCGTGCCGCCGCCAAAATAGACCGCATGAATGGGCGCAGATTGATGCAACGTGCTTTCCGCTTCCAGCGCCAGTTCCTGTAGCAGATAGCGGGTATAAGTGGCAGTGCTGTCATCTCGCAGCTTGTTCTGATAGAAGCCGCAAAAGGTACAGTGCGTGGCACAGAAAGGAATGTGTAAATAGAGCAGACGCTTGCGCGCCGGCACCGTCTGCTGACGCAGCGTTTGCCAGCTTGCAGCAATCTGCTCTGGAGAAAGCGGTACATGATTACGCCAGGGCATCGCCATCTTCCGTGCGGCGAACGGTTGCTCGCCGGGCTGGGCGTAATACGGCGTTAAATCAATGTTCATCTCTTCTTTCATCCTTTCCACTTCTACAACGGTAAAAAGATTAGATGATAACTATTTGTATTTAGCAACACGCCCTGACGTGAATTGCGGACCAAACAGCAACCCAACTCAAGACGTGCGGTTGCGTTAACGCATTTTTCGCTTTTTTGTAAAAAATTTGATTGGCAAAAAATTAAAAATAACAATAAAAATCAAATCGTTGAAAATAAAAGTTAATGCGTTTGTTATATCAATGATAAATATCATCACTTCATTAAGTTTACTTAATTTAATTTAATTTAATTTAATT
>CAXYYB010000045.1:0-32760 GCA_964293225.1 uncultured Symbiopectobacterium sp.
AAAACCGATACTGGAAAAACTCTAACACGGTGGCCAGTTTTTGTTGACCACTACACCGGGCCTGATTTTGCCATGGTGACACGCAATAGCCTGATGCTGTCGCGCCGGGCGGGGATCCTAACGGCTGTCGGAATCGGTGGCGGCATTTTGGTCCATGTGAGCTACACCCTGATAGGTATCGGGTTAATCATTCAACAATCACTGTGGCTGTTCAATCTGATCAAACTGATTGGCGCGGCATACCTCATTTGGCTCGGTGTAAAAATGTTACGAGCCAAACCCACCCGCGCCCAGCCCGATACAGGCATCGCCCCTGTCTCTGATTGGATAGCGCTACGCACCGGTTTTCTCACCAATGCGTTAAATCCCAAAGCGACAGTATTCATCGTCAGCCTGTTTATGCAGGTGGTAAGTCCACAGACGCCATTGGCGGTGCAAATCGGTTACGGCCTTTTTATCTCGGTAGCGCACATATCATGGTTTTGTCTGGTCGCTCTATTCTTCTCTTCAGGCGCAATCCGCGAGCGACTGCTCGATGTGCGTCATTGGATCGACAGAACCTTTGGCGGCGTGTTAGTGGGATTGGGGGTGTTGTTGGCTTTAGCGCGGCGTTGAACGCTTATCACATAAAAAAACCTGCCCATATAGGGCAGGTCCAGTTATGCAGATCAGTATAACGACAGTTACTCTACCGTCACCGATTTCGCCAGGTTACGCGGTTGGTCAACGTCAGTGCCTTTGATCAGGGCCACGTGGTAGGAGAGCAACTGCAACGGCACGGTGTAAAAGATCGGTGCAATCACGTCTTCCACATGCGGCAGCGGAATGATGCGCATGTTTTCGCTGCTGGTAAAGCCCGCTTCTTCGTCGGCAAACACATACAGTTCACCGCCGCGCGCGCGCACTTCTTCGATGTTGGATTTCAGTTTTTCCAACAGCTCATTGTTGGGCGCAACCACCACCACAGGCATATCCGCATCAATCAACGCCAGCGGGCCGTGCTTTAACTCACCCGCCGCGTAGGCTTCTGCATGGATGTAGGAGATCTCTTTAAGCTTCAGAGCACCTTCCATTGCTATAGGGTACTGATCGCCGCGCCCCAGAAACAACGCATGGTGCTTATCAGAGAAGCCTTCTGCCAGAGATTCAATCAGCTTGTCCTGCGACAGCATCTGCTCAATACGCGCAGGCAACGCTTGCAGGCCGTGAACGATATCGTGCTCAATCTGGGCATCCATACCGCGCAGACGGCCAATACGCGCCACCAGCATCAGCAGCACCGTTAACTGGGTGGTAAACGCCTTGGTGGACGCAACACCAATTTCCGTACCGGCTTTGGTCATCAGCGCCAAATCGGATTCACGGACCAGCGATGATCCGGCCACGTTACAAATAGCCAGCGATCCCAAATACCCCAGCTCTTTCGACAAGCGCAGCGCTGCTAGCGTATCCGCCGTTTCACCAGACTGTGAGAGGGTGATCATCAGACTATTGGCGCGCACCGCCGGTTTGCGATAACGGAATTCAGAGGCGATTTCCACATCGCAGGGCACGCCCGCCAATGCTTCAAACCAGTAACGCGATACCATGCCTGAGTTGTAGGACGTGCCGCAGGCAATAATCTGAATATGCTGCACTTTAGCCAGCAGTTCATCCGCTTTCGGGCCCAGTTCAGACAGATTCACTTCACCGTGGCTAAAACGCCCTTCCAGGGTGTTTTTGATCGCCAACGGCTGTTCGTAAATCTCTTTCTGCATATAGTGGCGGTAAGCGCCTTTGTCACCCGCGTCGTAATTAACTTTGGATTCAATCTCTTCGCGTTCAACCAGTTCGCCTGCGCGGTTAAAAATGCGCACAGTGCGGCGCGTCACTTCAGCCACGTCGCCTTCTTCCAGGAACATAAAGCGGCGAGTCACTGGCAACAGAGCCAGTTGGTCAGACGCAAGGAAGTTTTCACCGACACCGCGGCCAATCACCAGCGGGCTCCCGGAACGAGCTGCCACCAGCACGCTCGGATCGCGGCTATCCATCACGACCATGCCGTAAGCGCCACGCAGTTGAGGGATAACGCGTTTTACCACGTCAACCAGCGCGCCGCCGGTTTGTTGTTGTTCCCAGTGCACCAGATGCGCAACCACTTCGGTATCGGTTTCGGAAACAAAGCGATAGCCACGCCCGATCAGCGTTTCACGCAGCGGTTCGTGGTTTTCGATAATGCCGTTGTGAACGATGATAATAGGGCCAGAAACGTGCGGGTGCGCATTCTCTTCTGACGGCTCACCGTGCGTTGCCCAGCGGGTATGGGCAATGCCCGTACCGCCCGCCAGCGGATGCTCTTCCACCGCTTGCGCCAACATCTGTACCTTACCCAAGCGGCGCACGCGGGCAACGTGCCCCTCGGCGTCAACCACTGCCAGCCCCGCAGAGTCATAACCACGGTACTCAAGGCGGCGAAGCCCTTCTAACAGAATTTCAGAAATATCGCGTTGCGCAACTGCGCCTACAATTCCACACATGGATGTGTATTCCTATACGCGTGACATATTGTGTCACTTTCGACGTCTTAGACCTGATCGTGCCGGTTTTTCCGGCGTCCCCGAGCCTTGTAGAGAGTGGGGGATTATTATGTTTTGCACAGCGCTTTAGCCTAAAACACTGTGCAAAACCGCCTCCAGGAATGGGGAGGCGATATCGCTTATTTCTTCTTAACCGGCCGCGTCCAACCTGAAATATGACGCTGTTTTACCCGGCTTATCACCAGCGCATTCTCTTCCACATCGCGCGTTACCGTGGTGCCAGCACCGATGGTCACGCCACTGGCTATGGTCACAGGGGCCACCAGTTGACTGTCAGAGCCGACAAACACCCGATCGCCAATCACGGTTTTGTGCTTGTTGGCACCGTCATAGTTACAAGTAATGGTGCCTGCACCAATATTCACATCATCGCCAATTTCCGCATCGCCAAGATAGGTTAAATGGCCCGCTTTGGACCCTTTGCCCAAGCGCGCCTTTTTCAGCTCAACAAAATTGCCAACGTGTGCGCCTTGTGCCAGCTCGGCTCCCGGCCGCAGGCGCGCAAACGGCCCTACCGTACACTCAGCGTCCAGAACCGCATTTTCTAACACGGTGTAAGGACTAAGAATGCAATCATCGCCGATCACGCTGTCTTTAATGACACAGCCCGCACCAATCTCAACCCGATTCCCTAATGAGACCTGGCCTTCAATAATGACATTCGCGTCAATACTCACATCACGCCCGTGGGTTAATGTCCCACGCAGATCAAAACGCGCGGGATCGAGTAACATGACGCCCGCCAGCAGCAACTTATTGGCCTGTTCCCGTTGGTAGACACGCTCCAGCGTCGCCAGTTGCAGGCGGTTATTAACCCCTTCCACTTCGCTCAGATTATCAGGATGTACCGCTTCAACACGGCGACCTTCGGAAGCAGCCATGGCAATAATGTCGGTGATGTAATACTCGCCTTGCGCGTTGTTATTGTTTAACCGGCTCAGCCAACGTTTCAGATCCTGACCGTTTGCGGCCAGAATGCCAGTGTTGATTTCATTAATCTGACGCTGCTGTTCCGTCGCGTCCTTGTGCTCGACAATCCCGACGACTGATCCGTTATCATCGCGCACAATGCGACCATAACCGGTAGGGTCGTCCAGTTTCACCGTCAGAAGCGCAATGCCGCCCTGTGGCTTATCCGCCAACAAGCGCGCCAGCGTGGCGGGTGATATCAAAGGAACATCACCGTACAGCATCAGAATATCTTCATCATCAGCAAAAAATGGCGCGGCCTGCTGCATAGCATGCCCGGTGCCGAGTTGCTCCGCTTGCAGAACCCAATTCAAATCCGGGTTAGTTAACCTGTCTTTCAGTAAATCGCCACCGTGTCCGTAGACCAAATGCACCTGTTTGGCACCGGTTTCCATAGCCGCATCAATCACATGCTGAACCATCGGCTTGCCAGCGAGCGGATGAAGGACTTTTGGCAGATCGGAATACATACGTGTTCCTTTGCCAGCGGCAAGGATAACCACGCTCATGACACTGTTAGACATGCACCACCCTGATGAAACGAATTGATAACCCACGGATTCAATTGAATGAAAGTAAACCCGTTATCGCCGCGGATTACTACATATTTTTCAACGAAAAATACCACCATGCCGCACATGGCGAGGAAAAAGAAAGTGTACCCAAGTCTAAACCTTACGGGTGGTTTTTTTAATTCATCTTTTCCGAAAAAGGGCTAAAACGCGACGGCGGATAGTGAATTCCAGTTTCAGGAAAAACAGACTTTTGTTTTATATGTTTCCATTTGTGACAAACACAAAAGAAACAGTGTTTCATTTTTGTCATCATAGCCCCACAACTCAATAAACAATACCCAAGGGGATACAATGAAACTCAGTGCTTTACGGCTTGCCACGGTAGCCCTGGCGCCGTCCTTTCTGTTCCTTAGCATCACTGCACACGCCACTGAACAACCCACTCTGGTATGGCATAGCATCGCCTTCGGCCAATCAACCGACGTTAACTTCTCTTCCAACGTTCTGCCGGAAAAAATTGGCGTTAACGATGTCACCATCAACGGCAAAAAACTGACGGTTGACGATAAAGCCGATCTCTCAGCACCGATCACCCTCGAGAGCCGCGGCGGTAAAATCGCCAACACCCACGATGGGTTAACCTTCTTCTACACTACGCTGCCAGCCAATGTGAACTTCACCTTGCAAGCCACCGTGACCGTCGATCAGTTTGGCCCAGAAAATGGTGCTAAACCAGCTGCACAGGAAGGGGCTGGGATTCTGGTGCGCGACATCATAGGTGCACCGCGTCAAAATCCGTTGAAGGAAGGCTATGAGGAGTTCCCTGCTGCCTCCAACATGGTGATGAATGCCATCATGACGCAGGATAAGAAATCCCACACGGAAGTCCGGTTGCAAGCCATTGTGCGTAACGGCGTAATGCAACCGTGGGGTAACGCGGGCGCCAAGATCACCAAGACCAACATTCAGGAAAAAATTAACCTGGAGCAGACCCCTTCTTTCCGTATGAAGGTGGAACGTACCAATGACGGTTTTGTCACGTCCTATGCGCCTAAAGACAGCGATAACTGGGTAAGCAAAGATGTGAAGGGGGCGGATCTCGTCACCAAGCTGGATAAAGACCATTACTATGTGGGCTTCTTCGCATCACGTAACGCCAAAATCACCGTCAGTGATGCGCAATTGACCACCTCTCCGGCACAAACTAAAGCCTCACCGGAATTCAAATTTGCCGCATTTGCCCCGGTATTGCAGGTGATGTCCTCGACCAAGAGCGCGAGCGATAATTATGACGTGCAGCTGCGTGCCAACTATGCCGGTACTGTCACCATCACTCAGGGTGACAAGGCACTGGGTGCCGCACATGCCGTTAAAGCTGGTGAAACGCTAAGCGTTCCTGCCAAGCTGAGCGCAGGCAGCGACTTCAAAATCGTTTATCAGCCAACTGAAGGCGATGATAAAGCAGCGAAAGAAGCAACGTTCAGCGTAGAGAAAGTCAAACTGGCCGATGCCAAGAATGTCTATGTTTCTGCGCAAGGTCAGGCAAGCAACAATGGCAGCAAAACGGCCCCATTAGATTTCGCAACCGCGATTAACGTATTGCCAGCAGGAGCAACCTTATGGCTAGCAGACGGCGATTACAGTGCTTCTTCCATTCCCGTCAGCGCCAGCGGCAGCCAGAAAGCGCCGAAAAAACTGTTCGCTCAGGGCAAAAAAGCAGTGATTCACGGCCTGCAACTGAACGCCAGCCATTGGCATGTGAAAGGCATCGAAATCACTGAGAAGCCGTTCCGTATCGAAGGCAGCTACAACACCATCGAACAAGTACTGGCGCACCATTGTGACGACACTGGGATTCAGGTTACTTCTTCCGGTGATGTGGGCCGTCCGCTGTGGGCCAGCCATAACCTGATTCTGAACTCGGAATCACACAGCAACCAGGACCCAGGAAAAATTAATGCCGACGGTTTTGCGGTGAAAATGCGCGTAGGCGAGGGCAACGTGATTCGCGGTGCGTTCTCTCATAACAACGTTGATGACGGTTTCGACCTGTTCAACAAGATTGAAGACGGCGCTAATGGCGTTGTGGTGATCGAGAATTCCATTGCCATGAACAACACCAGCAACGGTTTCAAAATGGGCGGTGAAGGTCAGCCGGTAGCGCACAAAGTGAAAAACAGCATCGCGGTTGGCAACCAACTGGATGGCTTTACTGATAACTTCAACCCCGGCGCGCTGGTGGTAGAAAACAACACGGCGCTGGATAACCAACGCTTCAACTTTATTTTCCGCCCAAGTCCTTACTCCGGCCCGGAAAAACAAGGCGTGTTTAAAAATAACGTGTCCCTGAAAACCCAGGAAGGCAAGTACGACGACGCCGTGGTGGGTAATGTGGACAACAGCAACTTCTTTATCAAAGACGGTCGCTCTGTTAACGCGCAGGGAAAAGAGATCACCGTGAAGAACTTTGTCTCTGTCAAAGTGCCGGAAACCTTCGCACGCGATGCGAAAGGCAACCTGGTTCTGGGTGATTTCCTCAAGAAGAAATGATTGACTGACAGCACCTAAAGAAACGGCGGGGATAACCCCGCCGTTTTTTGCCCATAAAAAAGGCCGATCTCGCGATCGGCCTTTTTACTGAAGACGCTCGTTACATCGCTTTTTTAGTCAGCTCAATAACACGCAACTTCGCAATTGCTTTCGACAATTCTGCGGAAGCCTGTGCGAAATCCACATCGCCATGGGAATTGCGAATGTGATCTTCCGCTTTACGCTTGGATTCCAGCGCGCGCGCTTCATCAAGGTCCTGCCCACGGATGGCAGTATCGGACAGCACGGTCACGGAGTTCGGTTGCACCTCAAGGACGCCGCCGGACAGATAGATATACTCTTCTTCACCGTGTTGCTTAACGATACGCACCATACCAGGTTTAATGGCAGTGAGCAGCGGGGCGTGGCCAGGGTAGATACCCAGTTCGCCCTCACTCCCCGTCACCTGGATCTTTTGCACCAGGCCGGAGAACATTTCCTGTTCTGCGCTAACGACATCCAGATGGTAAGTCATAGCCATATCAACCTCCTAACAGACGTTACAGTTTCTTGGCTTTTTCCACTGCTTCGTCAATGGAGCCAACCATGTAGAACGCCTGCTCCGGCAGATGGTCGTATTCACCGTCCATGATGCCTTTAAAGCCGCGGATGGTGTCTTTCAGTGACACGTATTTGCCCGGAGAACCAGTAAATACTTCTGCCACGAAGAACGGCTGAGACAGGAAGCGCTGGATTTTACGCGCACGGGCAACGACCAGTTTGTCGTCTTCAGACAGCTCGTCCATACCCAGGATCGCGATGATATCCTTCAGTTCCTGATAGCGCTGCAGAATGGACTGCACGCCACGCGCTACGTCGTAGTGTTCCTGACCAACCACCAGCGGATCCAATTGACGGCTGGTGGAATCCAGCGGGTCAACGGCCGGGTAGATACCCAGAGACGCGATTTGACGGCTCAGTACCACGGTCGCATCCAAGTGGGCGAAGGTGGTGGCTGGCGACGGGTCAGTCAAGTCATCCGCAGGGACGTATACGGCCTGTACGGACGTGATAGAACCGGTTTTGGTGGAGGTGATACGTTCTTGCAGCACGCCCATCTCTTCCGCCAGCGTCGGCTGATAACCTACCGCAGAAGGCATACGCCCCAACAGTGCGGATACTTCCGTACCGGCCAGGGTATAACGGTAGATGTTATCGACGAACAGCAGTACGTCACGGCCCTCATCACGGAATTTTTCCGCCATGGTCAGGCCAGTCAGTGCTACGCGCAGACGGTTGCCTGGCGGCTCGTTCATCTGACCATAGACCAGTGATACTTTGTCGATAACGTTAGAGTCGGTCATTTCGTGGTAGAAGTCGTTACCTTCACGGGTACGTTCCCCTACACCGGCAAATACGGAGTAACCGGAGTGCTCGATCGCGATGTTACGAATGAGCTCCATCATGTTTACCGTTTTACCAACACCGGCACCACCGAACAGGCCCACTTTACCGCCCTTGGCGAACGGACACATCAGGTCGATAACCTTGATACCCGTTTCCAGCAGTTCCTGGGAGTTGGAGAGTTCTTCATAGCTTGGCGCCTGGCGGTGAATCGCCCAACGCTCTTCTTCGCCGATCTCGCCTTTCATGTCGACCGGTTCGCCCAGTACGTTCATGATACGGCCCAGAGTGGCTTTACCTACCGGGACTTCGATCGGGTGGCCCAGGCTGTTTACTTTCAGCCCACGACGCAAACCGTCAGAAGAACCCATTGCAATACAACGAACAACGCCGCCGCCCAACTGTTGCTGCGTTTCCAGCACCAGTTTTTCAGCACCGTTTTCAACCTCAAGCGCATCGTACACGTTAGGTACGGCATCTTGCGGGAACTCGACGTCGACCACGGCGCCGATTACCTGGATGATCTTTCCAGTTGCCATCTTGAATCCTCTACGTAATTCGACAATACGTAATTCGTAAACCTGGTTTAAACCGCAGAGGCTCCCGATACGATCTCGGTGAGTTCCTGCGTGATGCTGGCCTGACGAGCCTTGTTGTAAACCAACTGCAACTCTTTGATCAGGCTACCGCCGTTGTCCGTTGCGGCTTTCATCGCAACCATACGAGCGGCCTGTTCACTGGCCAGGTTTTCTACGACGCCCTGATAAACCTGAGACTCCACATAGCGGCGCAACAGGGTATCCAGCAGCGACTTAGGATCGGGTTCATACAGGTAATCCCAGGATTTCTTCTTCAGTTCGCCATCGTCCGCGGGCGGCAGAGGCAGAAGCTGAACCACTTGGGGTTCCTGAGACATGGTATTGATGAACTTGTTACTCACGATGTACAGCTTGTCCAGACGACCTTCGTCATAGGCTTGCAGCATCACTTTTACCGGCCCGATCAGTTCGGACAGGCTAGGGTTATCCCCCATACCGGTAACCTGAGCAACAACATTACCGCCCACAGAACCAAAGAACGAAACCCCTTTGGAACCGATCATCGCCAGATCGCTCTGTACGCCTTTATCGCTCCAGGCTTTCATGTCTGCCAGCAGTTTTTTGAACAGGTTAATGTTCAAGCCACCGCACAGGCCACGGTCCGTGGACACCACCAAATACCCGACGCGCTTAACGTCACGCTCTTCCAGGTACGGATGTTTATATTCCAGATTCCCTAACGCCAGGTGACCAATCACCGTGCGGATGGTCTCTGCATAAGGACGGCTGGCCGCCATACGATCCTGCGATTTACGCATTTTGGAAGCGGCGACCATTTCCATCGCTTTAGTGATCTTCTGCGTGTTCTGGACGCTTGCGATCTTACTACGTATCTCTTTTGCGCCGGCCATCTTTGCATCTCCTCAATGCCTGAAGGCCTGCCATCAGGCAGGCCTACGGGCGTTACCAGGACTGGGTTGCCTTGAAGGTATCAAGGATAGTTTTGAACTTACCCTCGATCTCATCGTTATAAGCGCCAGTCTGGTCGATTTGTTGCAGAAGATCGCCGTGCTCGCGGTCGGCATACGCCAACAGCGCCGCTTCGAAGCTGCCTACTTTCGCCAGTTCAACATCAGCCAGATAGCCACGTTCCGCAGCGAACAGCACCAGAGACTGCTGCGCAACCGACATCGGCGCATACTGTTTCTGTTTCAGCAGTTCAGTTACTTTCTGACCATGATTCAGCTGCTTACGCGTTGCATCATCCAGATCCGAAGCAAACTGGGAGAACGCCGCCAGTTCACGATACTGCGCCAGCGCGGTACGAATACCACCGGACAGTTTTTTCATGATCTTGGTCTGTGCTGCACCACCCACGCGGGATACGGAAATCCCTGGGTTAACCGCAGGACGGATACCGGCGTTGAACAGGTTCGATTCCAGGAAGATCTGACCATCGGTAATCGAGATTACGTTGGTCGGAACGAACGCGGAAACGTCACCCGCCTGCGTTTCGATGATCGGCAGCGCCGTCAATGAACCGGTTTTTCCTTTAACTTCACCCTTGGTAAACGCTTCTACGTAATCGGCGTTAACGCGTGCCGCGCGCTCCAGCAGACGGGAGTGGAGGTAGAAAACGTCGCCTGGGTAAGCTTCACGACCTGGCGGACGACGGAGCAGCAGGGAAATTTGACGATAAGCGACGGCCTGTTTGGACAAGTCATCGTAAATGATCAGTGCATCTTCACCGCGGTCACGGAAGTATTCACCCATCGCACAACCGGCATACGGTGCCAGATATTGCAGTGCAGCAGATTCAGACGCCGTTGCAACCACAACGATAGTGTTAGCCAATGCGCCGTGCTCTTCCAGTTTACGCACCACGTTGGAGATGGTGGAGGCTTTCTGGCCGATGGCAACGTACACGCACTTGATGCCGGAATCGCGCTGGTTGATGATGGCGTCGATAGCCAGTGCGGTTTTGCCCGTCTGACGGTCGCC
This sequence comes from uncultured Symbiopectobacterium sp., assembly GCA_964293225.1. Taxonomy (GTDB): domain Bacteria; phylum Pseudomonadota; class Gammaproteobacteria; order Enterobacterales; family Enterobacteriaceae; genus Symbiopectobacterium. The sequence goes on from CAXYYB010000045.1 coordinate 10,534, forward strand.
GATGATCAATTCACGCTGACCACGACCAATCGGGATCATGGCGTCAACGGACTTGTAGCCCGTCTGTACCGGCTGATCAACGGATTGACGTTCGATAACGCCCGGTGCGATCGCTTCTACCGGAGAGAACCCGTCGTTTTCAACCGGGCCTTTGCCGTCGATAGGTGCACCCAGAGTGTTCACCACGCGACCCAGCAGACCACGACCAACCGGCACTTCCAGAATACGGCCGGTACACTTGACCTTCATGCCTTCGGCAAGGTCAGCGTACGGACCCATCACCACCGCACCCACGGAGTCGCGCTCCAGGTTCAGGGCGATAGCGTAACGGTTGCCGGGCAGGGAGATCATCTCCCCCTGCATCACATCGGCCAGGCCGTGTACGCGAATGATCCCGTCACTGACGGAAACAATAGTACCTTCATTGTGAGCTTCGCTCACCACATTGAACTGAGCAATGCGCTGCTTGATCAGTTCGCTGATTTCGGTGGAATTCAGTTGCATGCTCCAGTCCCCTTAAGACTGCAAGACGTCTGCCAGGCGATCGAGACGGCCACGAATGCTGCCATCTATCACCATATCGCCAGCGCGGATCACCACGCCTGCGACAACAGACTTATCAATTTTGCAATTCAGCTTCACTTTGCGTGACAGGCGTTTTTCCATGGCGGAAGTAATCTTGTCCAGCTGCGGTTCACTCAGCGCGCTCGCGGAGGTGACTTCAACGTCAATCGTCGACTCCTGCGCGGCGCGGAGTTGCGCAAACTGTTCCAGAACTTCAGGAAGCACCAGTAAACGCCCGTTTTCCGCCATAACCTTAATCAGGTTTTGGCCGGGCTCATCCAGCTGATCGCCACACACGTCAATGAAGGTGCTCGCCAGCAGATTCGGTGCCATAGCACCGGACAGCAGAGCGGCAACCTGTTCATTGCGAGTGACCTCAGCGGCAAACGCCAGCATGTTCTGCCAGCGTTCAACGGCCTGATGTTCAACCGCAAAGTCAAAAGCTGCTTTGGCGTAGGGGCGAGCTACCGTGACAAATTCAGACATCGGCCCCTCCCTCCTTACAGTTCAGCGACCAGTTTATCAACGATGTCGCTGTTAGCAGCTTCATCCACGGAACGTTCAATAATCTTCTCGGCACCAGCAATCGCCAGCATGGCAACCTGTTTACGCAGCTCTTCACGAGCACGTTTACGTTCGGCTTCAATTTCAGCCTGCGCCTGCGCCACGATTTTACTACGTTCAGCTTCTGCTTCCGCTTTGGCCTCATCCAGGATCTGAGCACGGCGTTTATTGGCTTGCTCTACGATCACCTGAGCTTCCGCTTTGGCTTTTTTCAACTGATCGGTGGCATTGGCCTGCGCTAAGTTCAAATCTTTTTTGGCACGTTCCGCAGAAGCCAAACCGTCAGCAATCTCTTTCTGACGCTTCTCGATGGCAGCCATTAACGGCGGCCATACAAACTTCATGCAAAACCAGACAAACAGGACGAACGCGATGGCTTGGCCGAGGATTGTTGCATTAATATTCACAGCACAATGCCTCTTTTAAGTTAAATAATTGATGTTAAATACCTAACCGGCGTTACCGATTTAGGCGACCGCAAACATCACATACAGGCCCAGACCAACAGCAATCATCGGGATGGCGTCAACCAGACCCATAACGATAAAGAACTGTGTACGCAGCAGAGGAATCAGGTCAGGCTGGCGAGCCGCGCCTTCCAAGAATTTACCACCCAGAATGCCGATACCGATCGCAGCACCGATCGCCGCCAGACCCATCATCAACGCGGCAGCCATGTACAGCAGATCCACACTCAGGTTTTCCATGACAGTCTCCAATTTGTTTCAGTTAGAACGTTATTGTGTTGAAAGAAAAATCAATGCTCTTCAGATGCCATCGAGAGATAAACAACCGTCAGAACCATGAAAATAAAGGCCTGAAGCGTAATGATCAGGATGTGGAATATTGCCCAAGGCACATTCAACAACCATTGCGACCACCACGGCAGCAAACCGGCAATCAGGATGAAGATCAACTCACCCGCATACATGTTGCCAAACAGTCGCAAGCCGAGTGAAACCGGTTTGGACAGCAGGCTGACACCTTCAAGAATCAGGTTGATGGGAATAAAAACCGGATGGTTGAAAGGTTGCATGGTCAGTTCTTTTACAAAACCGCCAACGCCTTTCATTTTGATGCTGTAGAACAGCACCAGGATAAACACGCCCAGCGCCATGGACAGTGTGATGTTGACATCCGCCGTCGGTACTACGCGCAGGTAAGGCAAACCAATAACGTGCTCACCGATGTAAGGCAGGAAATCAATCGGCAGCAAGTCCATGGCGTTCATCAGGAACACCCAAACGAAAATGGTCAGCGCCAGAGGGGCGATAAGTTTGCTTTTGCCATGGAACATGTCACGCACGTTGCCATCGACAAAACCGATGATCATCTCCACAAAGGTTTGCAGTTTACCGGGCACACCGCTGGTCGCGTTCTTTGCAACCTTGCGGAAAATGACCAGAAACAGGATCCCAAGTGCGATTGAGAAAAACATCGAATCGACGTTAATCGACCAGAACCCCGAACCTACCTGTAAATGTTTCAGGTGATGACCGATATACTCTTGGGGAGTAGATGCAGACATGATGTTCCTTACCCTGTTGTTGTTAATACGGTAACGGTTAACGAATCTTACGGTTAACGATGGCTGGCGCCACTATCTGCATTATCAGCACCGCCAGGTAGGTCAGACCAAGGGGAACAAATGCCGCCTTGAACAGACCCAACGCCACCACCAGCAACGCGATGGTGATAAATACTTTCAACGCCTCGCCAATGGCAAACGACCAGGCAACGCGCCCTTCTATGGGCTTACCCGCTTGATGACGCAGGGCGAACAGCACAAAGCACACGTTCGGCAGCCACACCGCCAGCCCCCCGGCTAACGCGGAAGCACCCGCCTCAACACTCCGCAGGCAAAAAACGGCACTGACCAAAACGAAGGTAGCTGCCTGTAGCATCAACCCCCAAAAGGCCGGTTTTCCACTGTAAAGGGAGACAGACATGCGTTTTGCTCTTCATTCCTTTTCCAGAGGCTGACTAACGTATAAAACTGCCTTTATTCCATCGAGTCAAGCGGCAAAAAACGAGCAAATTATACGGTTCACGCCTGCGAATTCAATCGATAAGTAGCAAAAAGGTGAACAATAATTTAAATCTCTTATTCAAGCCCTATTTTTACTAACAATCCTGGCAGCAACCACGGCCCGTAAGCCTTTCAATAACCCGATAATATGTGATATCAATCACATAAAAATGACATATCGGCTTTATATCAGATCTGATTTTTTTAAGTCTTTAGCAAAAGTAGCTATTTATCTTAATTAAATTCAAATAGTTAAATAAGGGCTCTTTTTAAAACGCTCCGAAAACATCCCGTGCACCGAGCATTGACATCATTAACATTATTCTTTTATGTCTTTAACATCTGGATTTTTCATCCACAATCTACATTGGCAATTAATTTCTCGGGTTACTATTCGGAGAGAAACAAATAGTGTGCAAGGCTGGCAGCTTTTGTAAAAAAATGGTGATCGGTATCCATTTTTCTATAAACAATACCCTTCAGGCTTAAAAGGTCTCTCAGATACAATTAGTTATAATTTGTTTGATAAAACGCAAAATTAGTTTGGTTTAAGAATCACCAAATGCCGTTCACCGTCCAGTTCGGGTACCGATAAACGCACAATACGCTCTACCGCTATCGAGGTAGGCAATGCGGCTAATTCTTCTTCCGGCACCCCCCCTTTCAGGGCATAAAAGCGTCCAGTTGCCGGTGCAGGCAGGTGTTTGCACCACGCCAGCATATCAAGCAAAGAAGCAAAAGCGCGGCTGATAACGCCATCGAAAGGCGGCTCAGCGGTGAATTCCTCGACCCGAGATTGCACCGCAAAGACATTATCCAGCTTGAGTTCATGCTGAACCTGACGCAGAAAACGCACGCGTTTTCCCAAGCTGTCCAGCAGCGTGAATGACGCTGAGGGACGCACAATCGCCAGTGGAATGCCTGGTAATCCCGGTCCGGTACCCACATCGATAAACCGATCTCCCTGCAAATGCGGCTCAACCACGATGCTATCCATGATATGGCGAATCAGCATCTCCAGCGGGTCGCGCACTGACGTGAGATTATAGGCCTTGTTCCACTTGTGCAGCATGTCGACATACTGGATTAGCAAACTTTTTTGTTGTTCGCTGATCACGATGCCAGCCCGCTGCAATAGAGCGTCTAATTTGTGTTTCACGCGCTTATCCTGCCATATCTGATGAGAAGTGGCTGCCAAGAACAGCCACAAAATGACACACAGTCGTGCGCTACCTGCGCCAGTGATCAGGCACTGCGGCGCAGTAGCCCTTGTTTTTTCAGCCAAACTAGCAGAATAGAGATCGCTGCTGGGGTAATTCCTGAAATACGCGAAGCCTGACCAATGGATCCCGGTTTGTGATCGTTGAGTTTGGCTTTCACTTCGTTGGAAAGCCCGCTCACCTGGCTGTAGTCCAGATCCGCTGGCAACACGGTGCTCTCATTGCGCAGCTGTTTTTCAATCTCGTCCTTCTGGCGCGCAATGTACCCTTCATACTTCACCTGAATCTCAACCTGCTCAGCCGCCTGAACATCCGTTAGCGCGGGCGAGAACATCGGTAACGTGGTCAGGGTGGCGTAATCCATCTCAGGACGACGCAGCAGCTCTTCACCGGTCGCTTCACGCGATAGCGGTGTTTTCAGCAATGCGTTCACCGCTTCTCGCTGTTCACTGTGCGGATGCACGCGAATGTCGCGTAGACGCTGACGTTCCTGCTCAATCTGTTCCAGCTTCTCGTTGAAGCGCGCCCAGCGATAATCGTCCACCATACCGAGTTCACGACCAATTTCAGTGAGACGCAGATCGGCGTTGTCTTCACGCAGCATCAGGCGGTATTCAGCACGCGAGGTAAACATGCGGTAAGGTTCTTTGGTGCCGAGCGTACACAGGTCGTCCACCAGCACACCCAGATATGCCTGATCGCGACGTGGGAACCAACCGTCCTGATCGAATGCCAGACGTGCTGCGTTCAAGCCAGCCAGCATGCCCTGAGCAGCGGCTTCTTCGTAACCGGTTGTGCCATTTATCTGTCCGGCAAAGAACAAACCGTGGATAAATTTGCTTTCCAGCGTCGGCTTAAGATCGCGCGGATCGAAGAAATCGTATTCGATAGCATAACCGGGGCGCACGATCTTGGCGTTTTCCATGCCTTGCATCGAACGAACGATTTGCCACTGTACGTCGAAGGGCAAACTGGTCGAAATGCCGTTGGGATAAATCTCGTTACTGGTTAACCCTTCAGGTTCAAGGAAAATCTGGTGTGCATTACGATCGGCAAAGCGCATCACCTTGTCTTCGATCGACGGACAGTAACGCGGGCCAATCCCCTCGATAACACCGGCATACATCGGACTGCGATCGAGGTTATTGCGGATCACGTCATGGGTTTTTTCATTGGTGTGTGTGATGTAACACGGCATTTGTGCCGGGTGCTCACTGACGTTCCCCAGGAACGAGAACACCGGCATTGGATTATCACCGTGCTGTTGCGCCAGCACGCTGAAATCAATGGTTCGGGCATCGATACGCGGTGGCGTACCGGTTTTAAGGCGGCTGACACGCAATGGCAGCTCACGCAGTCTACGCGATAGCGGAATGGAGGGCGGATCGCCAGCACGTCCACCGCTGTAGTTGTCCAGGCCAATATGAATTTTACCGTCAAGGAATGTTCCAACGGTCAACACCACCGTTTTGGCGCGGAACTTCAGTCCCATTTGGGTGACTGCGCCGACAACCCGATCGTTCTCAACAATAAGATCGTCAACCGCCTGCTGGAAGATCGTCAGGTTCGGCTGGTTCTCCAGCGCGGTGCGTACTGCCTGACGATACAGCACGCGATCCGCCTGTGCACGGGTCGCGCGTACAGCAGGGCCTTTACTGTTGTTTAGTATTCTAAACTGAATGCCACCCCGATCGACAGCGCGCGCCATCAGGCCGCCCATAGCGTCGATCTCTTTAACCAGATGTCCCTTTCCGATCCCACCAATAGCCGGATTGCAGGACATTTGTCCCAGCGTATCGATATTGTGTGTCAATAACAGGGTTTGACGCCCCATGCGTGCCGCTGCCATGGCAGCTTCTGTGCCCGCATGGCCACCGCCGATCACGATGACGTCAAAAGGATCTGGATAAAACATGGTACTGCACCTCGCGTGGTGTTAACGAGAATAGTCGGGTTAACGATGTGTGTCTAAGATCATTGCTTGCCTTGGGGAAGGGGATTCTACTCAAGTTTACGCAAACGACAAGCCCGTTGGATCGTCGGTAGTTAAAGAAAGATCTTTTTATATAGAGATCTTTTTATTGGATCTATTATTAGGATCCATACTGCTTGTGGATAAGTACTTTTTCCAGATGAAGATCAACAGATTGTTGATGATCGTTTGCTGTGAATGATCGGTGATCCTGTACCGTATAGCCTGGGATCAAAACCGTTGGTTATTCACATGACAAAAAACGAACAACGGTTGTTATTGGGATAACTACCGGTTTTCACCCGGATATACATAAACTTATACACAATTAAGTGGCTAAATAAACCTCTTAATTGAGTAATTCCACCCACGGAGCCAACCAGATTTCTGCTGGATCCTCAGGAATATCGTGCTCGGTGATGTCGATCTGCAACATCTCGCCGATCCTTTTTGCGCCCCGATCCGTAAGAATACGATCCACGGTAACGATCGCACCGCAGAAGGTGTCATATTCTTTACTGCCGATCCCGATCGCACCATAACGAACCTGGGAAAGATCCGCTTGCCGATCGCTGATCTGCTTAAACAGTGGTTGCAGGTTATCCGGCAATTCACCGGCACCGTGGGTTGAGCTCACCAGTAGCCATATTCCGCTCTGCGGGAGGTCGTCCAGCTGCGGGCCATGCTGAACATCAGTGGAAAAGCCTTGCTGTTCCAGTAACTCGGCCAGATGTTCTGCCACATACTCCGCACTGCCTAACGTACTGCCGCTGATAAGCGTAATGTCTGCCATACTCGATCCCGTCCGAATAAAAGATGCGGTATTGTACGCTGTGATCGAGCTGTTATCTACCTGTGGATAATAGGGATATACCTGTTGACGTTTACGGGGTAATCGTCCGCATGATCGGGTTCTGTAGCGAGATCAGGGTTTCCGTGGACTGAATTTCATCGATGGTCTGGATCTTGTTGATAAGTACGTGTTGCAGTGCGTCAATGGAGCGGCACATCACTTTGATGAAAATGCTGTAATGCCCGGTGGTGTAGTAGGCTTCGACCACTTCTTCCAGGTTGTTTAGTTTCTCAAGGGCTGAGGGGTAATCCTTGGCGCTTTTTAAAATGATGCCAATAAAGCAGCACACGTCATAGCCGAGCTGCTTGGGGCTGACATCAACCCGAGTGCCGACAATAATGCCAGCCTGCTTCATTTTCTCTACGCGAACGTGGATGGTGCCGGGACTCACCGAAAACTGCTTGGCCAATTCGGCATAAGGAGTGCGGGCATTTTCCATTAACGCGTTAAGGATGCCGCGATCGAGATTATCGATCTGATAAATTTCAGTCATAATTTTTCCTTATATTTAGCTCTTTCTCATTTTTAGCATGCGTTAAATGAGGAATCAAAACCATGATGGCTGTTTCTTTGCTGGATTATTGAATTTCATCGCCATTCTATTGCTTAATTGCACCATAGACAGTGATGACGGACATGGGTAAATGAAAAAGAGCTATATCGAAAAACAACAACAAATTGCGTTTGTGAAATCCTTTTTCTCTGCACAGTTGGCACAGAAGCTGGGCCTGATTGAAGTTCAGGCCCCGATATTGAGCCGCGTGGGTGATGGCACGCAGGATAACCTGTCCGGCAGCGAGAAAGCGGTGCAGGTACACGTGAAAGCATTGCCTGACGCCACGTTTGAAGTGGTGCACTCCCTGGCGAAATGGAAGCGTAAAACCTTGGGTGACTATGACTTTAGCGCCGGGGAAGGGATCTACACCCACATGAAGGCGCTGCGCCCGGATGAAGATCGTTTAAGTCCGATCCACTCTGTTTATGTCGATCAGTGGGATTGGGAACGGGTAATGGGGGATGGCGAGCGTTCCATCGACTATTTGAAATCCACCGTTAACCACATTTATCAGGCAATCAAAAGCACCGAAGCAGAGGTCAGCAGCAAGTTTGGCCTGACGCCTTTCCTGCCGGACACCATTCATTTTGTCCACAGCGATACGCTGCTCAAGCGTTATCCTGAACTGGATGCCAAAGGACGCGAACGCGCCATAGCCAAAGAACTAGGGGCCGTATTCCTGATCGGTATTGGCGGTGCGTTGTCTCACGGTGAGCGTCACGATGTGCGTGCGCCGGATTATGATGACTGGTCGTCAGCCGGTGAACAGGGTCTGAAAGGACTGAATGGCGATATTCTGGTGTGGAACCCGGCGTTAAACGATGCTTTCGAGCTCTCTTCCATGGGGATTCGTGTCGATGCTGATGCGCTCCAACGTCAATTGACGCTGACGGGGGATGTCGATCGTCTGGCTCTGGAGTGGCATCAGGCGCTGATGCGTGGTGACATGCCGCAAACCATCGGCGGCGGTATCGGTCAGTCCCGTCTGGTGATGCTGTTGCTGCAATTGGCGCACATTGGTCAGGTGCAATGCGGTGTGTGGCCACAGCCGGTCAGAGAAGCAGTGCCTGCCTTGCTGTAATCGCTGTAAAGGCGCTACGCTCCTCAGGCGTGGCGTAACCGGCGCAGTAAACGTCCTTTTAACCCGGTATCTACGTGCCAGATATGGTCGAAGATGTGCAGGATGCCGGGTTTTCCATGTTGTGACATCGCAACGGCATGAAAACGATGGTGGTGTTGTTGCTGTCGTTGCCGAACGCGTTGCACTGTCTCTTCCGGCAAGCGCTGTGCGATGAAATCAGAAATCATCACCGCATCGGCATCGTGCCACACATCATCTTCCAGTTTGTCCAGCAACGCTGACATACAGGCTGCCATGTCGGTGCCACCGCGAAATGATTGACCAAGAAAACGCGTAGCCTGTTCGATACCGGTGACGGCGGTCAGCTCATAGCGCACAATATCGGTGGCAAACAGCATGATGTAGCAACGGCGATTATCGGCGAGGGCGACGCGCATCAGTGCCAGACAAAAGGCTTTGGCGCAGCGTTCATTGAAACCGCCCATCGAGCCTGAAGTATCTACACAAACAATAAAAGGGCCTCTGGGCTGCTGTTCGTTTTGCTGATGTGAGACTGGGCGCTCTGTCACCTTTTCGTGCCAGCTCTCCCCCTGCAACCGATAGGTCAGTAACCGCCGCTCCAACAAGCGACGATAGAATTCGTATTCCAGCTCTTTAATGCCCATCGCGGCGAGCTCAGCGGGGAGTAGCCGCAGAATATCATCACTTTGATGGATGCCATCCACTTGCTCTGGCACCGTATCCGGTTCGCGTACCATCACGCGAAACGCTTCGCGCGGTGCTTCAGTGGAGAGAATGGATTTGGTTTCCCGGCTGCGGCCTAAACGCTCGGCTAGACGCTGCAATGACGGCTGTTTTTGCAGAAAATCACAGAAGTTAATCAGGGTTTGCAGTTCAGTTTTTATCAATTTCCCCGCGCTGAGATCCCATAATCGACCGGCAGCTGTCTCGTTCTCTGCCAGTACGGCTTCCAGTTTGCCGGTTAAGGTCAGCCGTTGCTGTAATTCATCGAGCAAGATCTCTTTTTCGGCCTCCATCAATTGATGGTGCAGGGAGACCGTTTGCAAAGAGAGACTCATTTTCCAGCGCTGCAAGAACAACGCGTGGAAGGCGTTGCTAAACCGCTGCCCAAGCGTTGGTGCTGCCTGTGCGATAAGTTTGTTGGCCTGAGGAAGAAAAGGCGAGTCTACCGTTTGCAGCGTATCAACGATACGAGGAACGCGTGACTGAAAGGTCAGCGTGTCGATGGTCTGGGTATTTTGGTAGCAGGTAAATTCCCGCTCCAGATCGGCCGGTGCTGCGGTCTCACGCAGACGCTGCTTGAGCGACGCTTTCCATTCAGGCAGATCGTGCAGCAGCGCCGTTTTCATTCTCGGGTGCTGTTCAAGAAAGACCGCAAGCTGTGGCGTGGCCAACAGCGCGATAACCAGGTCGTCCAAGAGCTCGTTTTCGTCAATGGACAACAGCATTTCCAGCGATTCCAACGTCAACATTCGATCAATCCTGTAACGAGAGCTGTATCTGTTCGTCGACCTGTTGCAGGCTGTCTTCTATTTTTGCCAGCCAGTCGGCAGGGATGAACAAACACGGCTGATGGTGGTGAAACAGACGTCGCTGCTCGCGCAGTTGTTGACGCAATTTCTCATATTCATCAGTAAGTTCTGTAGGTAAGGTACAGTCTCGTTTTTCAGGTAAAGAAAGAATGGTGGTCTGTAGGCTGATATCGCGCACCGCAAGATGAAGATGGTCATCCACGTACATATCGAGGTGCTGAGTAAACCCGATGCCGTTGAGTTTACCCCTGATTTCGCCTTCTCCGCCTTTTTGCAGCCATAACTGCAAGGCGTTTTTTTCTAACACGATATGTGTCACATCAATATTATTCAGTACTAACGGTCGTTGCAACACCACGGTCAGCGTCTCTTTATTCAGCGACGCAGGCAGCAGATAGTGGGCTTTACGGCTGAGGAATACCCCCTGTTTTTCGACCGTGATCGCCTGCAACTCGCTCTGTTGCTGCTGATATTGTTGCCGTTTCACGTTGAGTTGCTGCAAGCGGAACAGCAGCGCCTGTTGTTGATAGGCGTGCGCGGTGACGAGCTGCTCGGTGTGCTGCTCCACCAGCGTTTGTGAATCTCTATCATGCCACAGGCAATCTTTCAGCAAGATGACATCGAGCGGAACAATGCTTTCACGGCCAGAGAAGAACGCACAGGCTTGCAGCAGTCGCAGCGCTTTCTTCCAGCGTCGATCGGAAACATACGGCGCGTTGTCGGTGGTATTCAACTGTTGGCGCAGTGCGTAAATCAGTTCAAAGCAGGTATCCGGCAAGGCGATGCGATCGATAGCGCTTTGCCATGCCTGGTACTCTTCGTCGCTGACGCTCAGTGATAGCGGTACCGGGTTGTCGCGATCGCTACCGGTGTGCGTCAACAATGCGCGGAAGTTTTGTTTTTCCTGCACTTTATCCAACCACAGGCGAATAAGCATGCGGTCATAAAGTGCTTCTAAGCTGCTGTCTGATTCGGGCAGTTCATTGGAGGCGGTTACCAGCAGCCGCATGGGGATAGTTTCTTCGTGGCTGCCGTTGCGAAAGCGCCGTTCATTGATGGCTGTCAGCAGGGTATTGAGAATGGCCGGGCCGGCTTTCCAGATTTCATCCAGAAAAACGATTTCCGCTTCCGGCAAATAGCCTCCGGTAAGACGCTGATAACGTCCTTCATCTTTTAGCGCCTGAATCGACAATGGGCCAAACACTTCTTCCGGGGTTGAGAAGCGTGTCATCAGGTATTCGAAAGCGCGGGCGTCACGAAATGCGAATTTTAAGCGACGCGCGATCATGCTCTTGGCGATGCCCGGTGGCCCCAGCAAAAACACGCTTTCTCCACTGAGCGCGGCGAGCAGGCACAGGCGAATCGCATGCTGACGTTCATACAGTCCGTGTTCAAGGGCTTGGCTGAGGCGTGTAATACGATCGGCCAGAGAGGCTGATTGAAGCATAAGGGGTCCGTTTTTACTCTGATGACGCAAAACAGTGTGGTAAGCGATAACGTCATCAATGATGATGCAATAATATACGGCAGATCACAGATTTTTTTTAATCGTATCTGCGTCGATTATTGCCATCTTTGGCTATGTTAATCAATAAACCAGTTTATTTCTGGATGTTTCGATACGGCGTGAAGGGATAGGTTTTTGCATGAATATATGCATACTGTGCGCTTTCGGGCTAAGTCTACGAAAAACGCGTTGCTCTCTACGCAGTGAAAACAGCGGAAGTCGCAAAGTGAAAACAACAGAAGATAGGCGCTATGAGCTCAGAGCATAAGCAATCACTTCCTGCCATTACCTTGGCAGCTATTGGCGTGGTGTACGGGGATATCGGCACCAGCCCGCTTTATACATTAAGGGAATGCCTTTCCGGGCAGTTTGGGTTTGGCGTCGAGCAGCATTCCGTGTTTGGCTTTCTCTCGCTGATCTTCTGGCTGCTGGTGCTGGTGGTGTCGCTCAAGTATCTCTCCTATGTGATGCGAGCCGATAACGCCGGAGAAGGGGGGATTTTAACCCTGATGTCACTGGCCGGACGCCACACCAGCGATCGCATGACATCCATTGTGGTGATCATGGGGCTGATCGGCGGCGGGTTTTTTTATGGTGAAGTGGTGATAACGCCAGCGATGTCGGTGCTTTCCGCCATGGAAGGGATTGAGATTGCTGCCCCCGAGTTGGACAGCTACATCGTGCCGCTGTCGGTGATTGTGCTGACCTTGCTGTTTGCCATTCAGAAACACGGCACCAGCAGCGTGGGTAAGCTGTTTGCTCCTGTCATGCTGATTTGGTTTTTGACGTTGGCAGTGCTGGGCGTGCGCAGCGTGATGGAAACGCCGCAAGTGCTTCAGGCATTGAACCCGGTTTATGCCGTGCGTTTCTTTATGGAATACAAGTTCATCTCTTTCTTCGCGCTGGGTGCCGTGGTGTTGGCGATCACCGGGGTGGAGGCGCTCTACGCGGATATGGGGCACTTTGGTAAATTCCCTATTCGCTTGGCGTGGTTTACCGTGGTGTTGCCGTCGTTGGTGCTCAACTACTTTGGTCAGGGGGCGTTGCTGCTGCGTAATCCAGAAGCCATCAAAAACCCCTTCTTTTTACTGGCTCCCGATTGGGCATTGATTCCGCTGCTGATCCTGGCAACGCTGGCGACCATCATCGCCTCTCAGGCCGTTATCTCCGGCGTATTTTCGCTGACGCGTCAGGCAGTGCGCTTGGGGTATTTGCCGCCGATGCGTATTGTGCATACGTCGGACATGGAATCCGGGCAGATTTATATTCCGGCGATAAACTGGCTGCTGTATACGGCGGTGGTGATTGTTATCGTCAGCTTCGAGCATTCTGGCAATCTGGCGGCAGCTTACGGTATTGCGGTGACCGGCACCATGGTGCTGACCAGCATCCTCTCCGCGACCGTGGCGGTAAAAAACTGGCACTGGCACCGCTATCTGGTGTGGCTGTTGCTGGTGGCGATGTTGTTGATTGATATCCCCCTGTTTCTTGCCAACGTGGTCAAAATCCTTTCAGGTGGTTGGTTGCCGCTGGCGCTGGGATTGATCATGTTTACCATAATGACAACTTGGAAAAGCGAGCGTTTCCGTTTACTGCGCCGTTTGCATGAGCACGGTAATTCACTGGATGCGATGATTGCTTCTCTCGAGAAAAACCAGCCGGTGCGGGTGCCGGGTACGGCGGTCTATCTCTCGCGCGCGACGCACGTCATCCCGTTTGCATTACTGCATAATCTCAAGCACAACAAGGTATTGCATGAAAGGGTGGTGCTGCTGACCATGCGCACAGAAGCGGTTCCTTATGTGCATAACGTGCAGCGCGTTACGGTTGAACAGCTTTCCCCGACCTTTTGGCGCGTAATTGCCAACTACGGCTGGCGGGAAACGCCCAACGTGGAAGAGGTATTTCACCGCTGTTGGCAGGAGGGGTTGGCGTGCCAAATGATGGAAACATCGTTTTTCATGTCCAATGAGTCGCTGACCATGGGCAAACGGCCCTGGTATCTGCGCGTGCGCGGCAAAGTGTTTATGATGCTGAGTCGTAATGCGCTGCGCGCGGCCGATCAGTTTGAGATACCGCCGAACCGGCTGATAGAGCTGGGAATTCAGGTAGAGATTTAAGTTGCTGGTAAACGCTTTCCTGCATGTCCGTGTTTCCCGGTGAATCACGGCGAGGGGCGCTCCGGCGGCTTACGCCGCACTTCACCTAACAACGGGCTTTTTCAGCAGTCTTATATGACGCTCTTATAATCAAGAGCGTCATTTTAGGTGATTATTTACCGTTCGGTTTTAAGGTTTCGCCTTCCTTCAGGGCAAACAGCTCATCATCACGGGTGGAGACGCGGGCGCTGCCGTCCGGCATGCGATAAGCCCCTTCGGTAAAGCCGGAGCCGTTCAGGAACGGGGCAACAGCCTGTGGTTTATTCTTCAGCGTCGCTTCCAGTGCCAACAGCGCGTAGGGATCGATGCTATCAATCGACGCATATTGATATTTGGCGGAGTTCATAAAGAAGCCGTTGTGCAGATTATTGCTGATGATGTTGTCGGCCACTTTTTCAGCTACCGTCAGATAGGTTTTATCCTGCGTAGCCTGCCACAGATCGATCAGCGCAAAAATAGCATACGGGTCGCTGTTCTTGGTGCTGGCATTGACGCTAACGCCTTTACCCGGTGCAGCGCCGATATCCCCCAGATCCAACCCCTTGGCGATGCCGCGTGCTACTTTCCACAGATCGGCATCCTTCTCCAGCGTGTAAGCGCGAGCGTAGGACAACAGGAAATCACTGCTGGCCGGGTAGGCTTTCAGCACTGTGCCTTTCTTACCGTAGTAACCATCGCGCGGCAGCGTATAGTTGGTCAGATCGGTGCCGTTGGCCAGCATCGGACGGAAGGTGTTGTTACTTTCGTCATAGGCGTATTTGGCAAACGCTTTCAAGCCGTCCAGCGTCCATTTTTTGATATCGTCGCCGTCTTTGCCGAGATCTTTCGCCAGTTGTAGCTGCATCAGCGCATTTTCGGAATAGAGTGTGCTGGTGCGGCCTTTCAGCATCATGTTGCCTTCCAACGCAGCAGGTCCAAACTCTGGTCCGAACTGACGTTGCGCGCGGTCACCGTATTTGGAGTTGGTGTCGCTGTCATCGCTGGTTTCAGCGCGCTTTAATGCCTGAGTAAACTGGTAAACACCCAAACCGGTTTTTTTATCGCGTGGCAACACGTATTGCTCCGCCAGACGTTTTGCCCACACCAGCGCACCGGCTTCCTGGTTGTTTTTATAAAGCAGGGAAGCGGAATAGATCAGGTCATTACCGGCGTTAAGGAAACTCAGCCCTTTGGTGGCGAAGAACGGGGGTTGCTGAGTAAAGCTGTTGTCCCACAGTTTACCGATCTCCTTGCCGTACTGACCGTGGCGGCTGGTTTCCAACATTTGCCAGTCATAAACATGGGCATTCCAGAACGCGCGAATGAAGCGAACCGTTGCCGGTTTATCCACAGCAAACATCAATTCGTAGAAGGGGTAGGCATTTTTCAGTTCATGCACCAGCTCTTTTTCACTCGGCCCTTCGGGCTGGAGCGTTTTTAAATCGACAAAACGGTGTCCCCCCCAAATCAGCAGGCCGCTTTTATCCTGATAGCGATCGAAATAGTAACGCACGCTGGTTTTGGCGCGTTGCTGATAACGATCATCACCGGTCAGGTTAGAGAGGCCAACCAATACACGCATAAAGTTTTGCTGAGCGGAAAAATTGGAGAGTACCGCAGTGCGCCCATCGGGGAAAATCCACTCGAGCTGTTTACCGGTGCGCGGATCGACACCGCTCGCCAATAACGGTGAAGGCTGTGTGCCATGATAATGGTCGCCCGCTTTATCCAGTACGGTATCGGCGTACTGTTTTACGACAGCTAAACGATCGGCGCTGTGCGCCTGAGTGGTGAGTGCAGCCATACAGCAGAGGGCTGCCATAGAGAGGGATAGGTTTTTCATCGTTCGAGTCCTTGTTTACAAACCAGAGTTTTTTCGGCAGGCGTCAGGGTGCCGTTATTGTTGAAATTATGAGTATGGCGATGTGAGCTTTAGGAAGTGAGGTGAATCATACGAAAAAAGAAACGCTGTTTTAATAAATGCATTATCTGGTTTCATTGTTTGTTTTTCATTTGTGATAGCGATCAATCTTCCTAAACCGTGGTCAACGGCTATTTTCTAACCCAATGTTTTTCTTATACCTCTTTTTTGTGATAGCGAAACGTTTCGATGACGATCACAATTCCGCAAACTCTTTTTTGCTTTATCAGGACTTTTTCTTAAACTTTACCGCAAGCGAAACGTTTCGCTGTCGTTATTAAAACGAGTGACATAATGAAAAAAGGCGTATTACTCAATTCCGAAGTATCGAGTGTGATTGCCCGCCTTGGGCACACTGACCAAGTGGTGGTGTGTGATGCAGGGTTACCCATTCCTGCCACCACCGCCCGCGTTGATCTGGCGTTAACCCACAATGTGCCTACCTTTATACAGGTGCTGAGCGTGATTACGCAGGAGATGCAGGTGGAGGCGGCGATTGTTGCGCAAGAGATTATCGAGAAGAACCCAGAGCTCCATGAGGCTATTCGTGAGCATTTGCAACAGCTTGAACAACACCAGGGAAATACTATTGCGTTGCACTATATCAGTCATGAGGCATTCAAGACGCAAAGCGGGCAGAGCAGGGCCGTTTTTCGCAGCGGTGAATGCTCGCCCTATGCCAATATTATTTTGTGTGCTGGCGTAACCTTCTGAGGCCGAGATGGAACCTTTATTACAGTTGCAGGGAATAGTAAAAACGTTTCCCGGTGTAAAAGCGCTGTCCGGTGCTGCCCTGAATGTCTATCCCGGTAAGGTGATGGCGCTGGTGGGGGAGAACGGCGCTGGGAAATCTACCCTGATGAAGGTGCTCACCGGTATTTATCGCAAAGATGCCGGTCATGTTCGCTTTCTCGGGCAGGAGGTTGCCTTTAGCGGGCCAAAAGCGTCACAGCACGCGGGTATCGGTATTATTCATCAGGAACTCAACCTGAT
Source organism: uncultured Symbiopectobacterium sp. (assembly GCA_964293225.1). GTDB lineage: Bacteria > Pseudomonadota > Gammaproteobacteria > Enterobacterales > Enterobacteriaceae > Symbiopectobacterium. Next base: position 27,485 of record CAXYYB010000045.1, read on the forward strand.
TCCTCAACTGACGATTGCTGAAAATATTTTCCTTGGCCGTGAGTTTACCGGAGCCTTGGGGCGCATTGATTGGCAAAAGATGTACGCCGAAGCCGATAAGCTGCTGAAAAAGCTCAACCTGCGCTACAACAGCCGCCGATTGGTCGGTGAGTTGTCCATTGGTGACCAGCAAATGGTCGAGATTGCTAAGGTGCTGAGTTTTGAATCCAAAGTGATCATCATGGATGAACCCACGGATGCCCTGACGGATACCGAAACCGCATCCCTATTCACCGTGATTAAGGAACTGACCGCACAGGGCTGCGGCATCGTCTATATCTCCCACCGCTTGAAAGAGATCTTTGAGATTTGCGATGACGTGACCGTACTGCGTGACGGCCAGTTTATCGGTGAGCGTCCGGTCAACCAGCTGCATGAAGAACAGCTCATTGAAATGATGGTGGGGCGCAAGTTGGAAGAGCAGTACCCACGACTGAATACCGTACCGGGTGATATTCGCCTGAGCGTTAACGATCTGTCGGGGCCGGGGGTTGAAGGCGTCAGCTTTACGTTGCGCCAGGGGGAAATCCTCGGTGTTTCCGGCCTGATGGGGGCTGGGCGTACCGAACTGATGAAGATCCTGTATGGCGCACTTCCTCGCACGCGCGGTGACGTGGCGCTGGATGGTCGTGAGGTGGTGACGCGCAGTCCGCAGGATGGGCTGGCAAACGGCATCGTTTATATCTCAGAAGATCGCAAACGTGATGGCCTGGTGTTGGGGATGTCCGTCAAAGAGAACATGTCGCTGACGGCATTGCGTTATTTCAGCCGCGGCTTTGGCGCACTCAAACATGAAGACGAACGCACTGCCGTCAGTGATTTTATCCGTTTGTTTAATATCAAAACCCCCTCAATGGCGCAGCCGATTGGCCTGTTGTCCGGCGGTAACCAGCAGAAGGTTGCAATTGCCCGCGGGCTGATGACGCGGCCGAAAGTGCTGATTCTCGATGAACCCACGCGCGGCGTCGATGTGGGGGCCAAGAAAGAGATCTATCAGTTAATCAATCAGTTCAAAGAAGAAGGTCTCAGCATCATTTTAGTGTCATCGGAAATGCCGGAAGTACTCGGTATGAGCGATCGCATTTTGGTGATGCATGAAGGCCATTTGAGCGGTGAATTCTCTATTGAGCAGGCCACTCAGGAAGTGCTGATGGCGGCGGCGGTTGGCAAGCAATATAGCGTAAAGCAGGAGTAAGTCAGACATGAGTTCCGAATCTATCACGGCAAAGCGCTGGTTCAGTAAAGAGTGGCTGTTGGAGCAAAAGTCGCTGATTGCCCTGCTGATCCTGATCGCAGTGGTCTCGTCCATGAGCCCTAACTTTTTCACGGTCAATAACCTGTTCAATATCCTGCAACAGACATCGGTGAACGCCATTATGGCGGTAGGGATGACGTTGGTTATTTTGACCTCGGGCATCGATTTGTCCGTCGGGTCATTGCTGGCGCTGACCGGCGCGGTGGCGGCATCGATAGTTGGCCTGGAAGTGAATGCGCTGCTGGCGGTGTTTGGCGCGTTGGCGCTGGGTGCAGCCATCGGGGCAGGTACTGGCGTGATAGTGGCGAAAGGCAAAGTGCAGGCGTTTATCGCCACGCTGGTGATGATGCTGCTGCTGCGCGGCGTCACCATGGTGTACACCAACGGCAGCCCGATCAACACCGGTTTTTCTGACGTTGCCGATGCCTTCGGCTGGTTTGGTATTGGTCGCCCTCTGGGTATTCCTACACCGATCTGGTTGATGGTTATCGTTTTTATCGCGGCTTGGTACATGCTGCACCACACGCGGCTCGGACGTTATATCTATGCGCTGGGCGGCAATGAAGCAGCGACACGCTTGTCGGGTATCAGCGTCGATAAAGTCAAAATTATCGTCTACGCCTTATGTGGGTTGTTGTCCGCACTGGCGGGGATTATCGAAGTCGCGCGTTTGTCATCGGCACAACCGACGGCGGGCACGGGGTATGAACTGGATGCGATTGCGGCAGTGGTGCTGGGCGGAACCAGTTTGGCGGGCGGTAAAGGGCGCATTGTCGGCACGCTTATCGGCGCGCTGATTCTTGGGTTCCTCAACAATGGACTGAACCTGTTAGGTGTTTCTTCTTACTACCAAATGATCGTTAAGGCAGCCGTTATTTTGCTGGCGGTTTTGGTAGATAACAAAAGCAGTAAATAACCTTCATTCTCACGCATAGGAATTGGATTATGAATATGAAAAAACTGGCTACGCTGGTTTCTGCTGTTGCATTAAGTGCCACGGTTAGCGCTAATGCGCTGGCGAAAGAGTCGATAGCATTGGTGGTTTCTACCCTGAATAACCCGTTCTTTGTGTCATTGAAAGACGGTGCGCAAAAAGAAGCCGAGAAATTGGGCTACGACCTGGTGGTGTTGGATTCGCAAAACAACCCGGCTAAAGAGCTCTCCAACGTTCAGGATCTGACGGTACGCGGTACCAAACTGCTGCTCATCAACCCGACAGATTCCGATGCCGTCGGTAACGCGGTGAAACTGGCGAATCAGGCCAATATTCCGGTAATTACCCTGGACCGCGTAGCGGGCAGTGGCACGGTTGTGAGTCACGTGGCGTCTGATAACGCCTTCGGCGGAAAAGTGGCCGGTGATTTTATCGCGAAAAAATTGGGTGAAGGTGCCAAGGTAATTCAGTTGGAAGGTATCGCCGGAACCTCCGCTGCGCGTGAGCGCGGAGCCGGTTTTATGAAATCCGCTGAGAAAAACAAGTTTGTCATGCTGGCCAGCCAGCCTGCTGATTTCGATCGTACCAAAGGGCTGAACGTGATGCAGAACCTGCTCACCGCACACCCAGATGTAAAAGCGGTGTTCGCACAAAACGATGAAATGGCACTGGGTGCGCTGCGTGCTCTGCAAACGGCGGGTAAAACAGACGTCATGGTGGTCGGTTTTGATGGCACGCAGGATGGCGTAAAAGCCGTAGAGAGCGGGAAACTGGCTGCCACTGTTGCACAACGTCCTGAAAAAATCGGTGAAATTGGCGTACAAACCGCTGACAAGGTCATCAAGGGTGAAAAGGTACAGGCGATTATCCCGGTTGATCTAAAGCTGGTTGCCAAAGAATAACGCATAACAACGATATGCAGCGCCGCCGAAACAAGGCGGCGCTTTTAATCACTTTTGGGGCGATTTTATGAAAACGGGCAAACTCGTGGTGTTGGGCAGTATTAATGCCGACCATATCCTCAATCTGGCACACTTTCCTCAACCGGGCGAAACGGTGATCGGTAAGCAATATCAGGTCGCTTTTGGTGGTAAAGGTGCCAATCAGGCGGTTGCTGCCGGGCGCAGCGGTGCCGATATCGCCTTTATCGCTGGCGTGGGTGAGGATGATATCGGTGCTCGTATTCGCGAGCAGTTGTCTCGTGACCAGATAGATGTTTCTGCGGTTGAAACCGTTGCCGATGAAACCACGGGCGTCGCGCTGATTTTTGTCAATGGCGACGCTGAGAATATGATTGGCATTAACGCGGGCGCCAATGCGGCGATCACTCCCGATGTTCTAACGCGTCACCGTCAAAAAATCATTGATGCTTCTGCTTTATTAATGCAGCTTGAGTCTCCGTTGGAGACCGTTATTGCCGCGGCGCAGTTGGCGCATCAGCACCAAACGCGTGTCATTTTAAACCCGGCTCCCGCCTGTGACTTGCCGGATGAACTGCTGGCGCTGGTGGATATGATTACGCCAAATGAAACGGAAGCGCAGCGACTGACAGGTGTCACCGTGCAGAACGAACAAGATGCCGCACAGGCTGCACAACTGTTGCATAATAAAGGCATTACTACCGTACTGATTACATTGGGGAGTCGCGGCGTTTGGCTGAGTGAAAACGGGCAAGGTCAGCGTATTCCCGGTTTCCAGGTTCAGGCCGTAGATACGATTGCGGCGGGCGATACCTTTAATGGTGCGCTGGTCACTGCACTTTTGGAAAATCAACCGATGCAAACCGCCGTGAAATTTGCTCATGCTGCTGCGGCCATTGCGGTAACGCGCGCGGGTGCTCAGTCCTCTGTGCCGTGGCGCAATGAGATCGACGCATTTTTACACTCTCAGGGGTGATATGTGGCCACAATGAAGGATGTTGCTCGCCTGGCGGGCGTGTCGACGTCAACCGTTTCACATGTAATCAATAATAATCGCTTTGTGAGTGACACGGTGCGAGAACGGGTATTGGCGGCCGTCGATGCTCTCAACTACGCACCGTCTGCGCTGGCGCGCAGTTTGAAGATCAATCAGACGCAAACGATCGGTATGTTGCTAACGGCCAGTAGTAACCCGTTTTATGCTGAAGTGGTGCGTGGCGTTGAGCGTAGTTGCTACGAGCGCGGGTATAGCCTGATCCTGTGCAATACCGAAGGTGACCACAATCGACTGGACCGCAGCCTGGAAACCTTGATGCAAAAGCGGGTTGATGGCTTGCTACTGATGTGTACCGAGAACCACCGCCCCTCCTCGGAAACCATTAGCCGCTACCCATCAATTCCACTGGTGATGATGGACTGGTCGCCGTTTGAAGGCGTGAGTGATGTTATCAAGGACAATTCTCTGCTTGGCGGCGATATTGCTACTCGCCATCTCATCGACAGTGGTTACCGTAATATCGCCTGTATCGCTGGCCCACAAGATAAAACAACAGCCTATAACCGACTGTTAGGCTATCGGCAGGCGATGCAGCGTGCCGGTTTGCCCGTTCCTGATGACTACGTGGTGTTAGGGGATTTCGAGTTTGAAACCGGATACCAAGCGATGCGTAAACTCCTGTCGCTGGCGCAAAGGCCGGATGCCGTGTTCTGTAGTAACGATGCGATGGCGGTTGGGGTTTATCACGCGCTCTATCAGGCAGGGTTATCTATTCCAAGGGATATGGCCGTGGTGGGTTATGACGATATCGAACTGGCGCGTTATATGTCTCCGCCGTTAACGACCATTCATCAACCTAAAGATGAATTGGGGGAACTGGCGGTGGATACGCTGTTATACCGTTTGGAACACCCTGAAACCGAGCCAACAGTACTGGTATTAACACCCGAGTTGGTGATGCGCGAGTCGGTAGCTCATCGGTAAATAGGATTCACGACGCAGTAAAATGGGGCGATCTGGATGAAATAGCGTCATCTATGCTGGTTTGCTACGCGATTCGCCGAAAAAACACCCATTCAGAAATAAAATTGAAATTAGCCCTTGTCAGGGCGCGAGAAGTGTCTATACTGC
>CAXYYB010000046.1:0-31451 GCA_964293225.1 uncultured Symbiopectobacterium sp.
CGATACCGTCGGCTTCGGTGGTGCCCACTACGGTGTTTACCGTGGCACCGTTGTTAGCGGAGAACGTGACGGTTTGACCCGAAATTGGGTTGCCGTTGGCATCAGTCACAATGGCCTGCACGCTGTTGGTGTCGGAGCCATTGGCGGGTGCGTTGTCCTGGGTGACGGTCAGATTGGCCGCGGTGATTTGCGCCGTGCTGTCATCCGCGATAAAGCGGGTATCCACCTGCTGGGTGGCATTGTTCGCCAGTTTAGCGGTTACCTGTGCGACACCGGCACGGGTACTGGTGAGGGTAGCACGAGCGATACCGTCGGCTTCGGTGGTGCCCACTACGGTGTTTACCGTGGCACCGTTGTTGGAGGTGAATGTTACCGTTTGGGCTGCAAGAGGATTATTGCCAGCATCTGTCACGATGACTTGCACCGCGTTAGTGTTAATCCCATCCGCAATGGCGTTATCTTTAACGATGGTGAGATTAGCGGCCGTAAGCGTGGGTATACCCGGCATTACGGTGATCCTCAATGTTGCTCGTGGCGAAGCATTGCCCTGTTTGTCATAGGCTACCGCGCTTAACGTATGAACATTACTCTGCACACCGCGGGCGAGCATGTACGGAGGGATTTTAATGTCGGCCGTCTGCATTGTTATCTGTGACAACGATCCTCCAGCAGCATCCAGAGAGGTACTGTCCCATTCAATTCGGTCGAGGGCATATTTAGACGTAACATCAGCGCTAACGGAGGTTGATGATCCTCCCTCTCCAGTGATTTTCTCTGGCAGTGTAAGACGCAACAATTCTTGTTTCTGGTAATCCAGCACAATATTGTTATTACGCTCTACCAAATCATAGCGACTCCCCGCCAATGTGCGTGAGGTCGTAACGGCCGAGGGATCGATATGAGAGCGCCAGGATTGACCCAAGCGATAGTTCAATTGAAAATTAAGTCCACTTTCACTTATGCTGCCTTTACCCACGCGATGGTCTGCACCCAACGTCAGTAATGGGATTGGGGTGTAACTGATACCAGCCGTCATCGCATGCGGATTTTTCTGGCGTTGATCTTTACCGAATAAGGCAACGTCATTCCCGCGATATTTTTCATACATCAATTTGCCGCCCAACTGGGGATAAGAGGGAAGATAGGCTTCTGCGCGGATGTCATAGCCATTGGCTGGACGTTCATTGTAGTCGGCAAAATCGCGGGACTGATGCCAGTCTGTGGTTCTGAAATAACTGTTGGCAGACAATTTTAAATAATCAGTCCAGGCTTCTGTGCCTATGCCAATGCGCTGGTTATTACCCGTGATATCATTGTCGAAGAAGGTATTAACCCCATACATCCAGTTATTTTTGAACGTGCGATAGCCAACACCGAGATTAACCGTATTACGACTGTCTTTGTTCCGCGCACCTAACTGCGTAAATAACATTGATTCTGGCGTGTCATAGAGAGGAAGGAGGACATCCAGTTCGCTATTATCAAGCGAGAAATTATCATCGAGGTTCATTTGTACACGCGCTGTGCCAAATTGACTCAGCCATTGTTGGAATGATGCTGTGATTTCATTGCTTGCTGCAGAACGTAAATAACGCTCAGCAGACGTTGAAACATTGCCGTTCGTTAACGTAGTGGCACCATACTGCATGTGATTGGCGATCGCATGTTCAGAGGTCTTTACAACGGTATTCTGTTGATTATCGACAGAGAAGGGTGAGGGGGGGCGCGGAATATCGATCTCATCACCTGTCGTTAATGCCATAAACGGTTTAGAGAAAGTGCGATAGCGATTTATGTTTTTTAGCTCATCAACGGTGAGCCCATGCTGTTTTGCAACAGAATCAACATTTTCATTTACGCCGAGTCTATAGGGTACTGTCGGGCCGCTAAACAGAGTGGTGTTTGCTCTTTGTGCTGCGGCAATAGTAGGCGTAAAGGACAGACTCAATGGGAAACATAACTGCAAAAGAATATTAGCCCAGACAAGCACGGTCTTTTTAATCGATAAATTTGGTACTGTCCTGGGGATACACAATAAATGTGCACGGCGTGATGCTACCGTAAGAAATTGACGCATCTCTGTCATCCTGAATAATATAATAGATAGACTATACCTGTGCTTATGCATTCCCAATGCAGCACTGTATCGTATCGTTAATTATCTCCCAGAGGAGAATAAAGTTTTAAATTTCGTTGACGATTATAAATGAACCGACTTGAAGATGATGCGGAACTTTTGTCTATTTTTATACTCTTTTTCCTAAAAGAGTAAATTTTTGATTATTAATTGATATCTAAATGTATTTTCATGTATTAGTTTTTGTTTTTCGCGTATTGTCATTTTTTAATGACTTCCTGAATAGTTCATGTTGCAGAAAATCAGCAAGTAAAGGGTACGTTGTCTGGAACAGATTTGAACTGCGCTTGCGCAGATCCGCAGGGTGAATTCCAGGGATGAGTGAACGCGGTCAACGTACCTATGCATATTTATATGTGCCACACCCCTGTGTTCACGGGTGATATTTACGTTGTTGATATCACATAAAGTTGTATTTTTAATGAATCTTTTGTATTGTTGGAAACGCATGAGGTCGTTTGAAAGGGTTCAAACGCACGCTGTACCCATAAAGGGGGATAAACATGCTACCTATTCCGCAGCAATGTATTCATACGCGGTCAACGCCTTTTTGGAATAAGAACACCGCGCCTGCTGGCATTTTTAAACGCCATCTGGATGCGGGCACTCAGCCCGGCGTTTACCCGCGCTTATCCGTGATGCGCGGTGCCGTGAAATATTTAGGTTTTGCTGATGCAACCACGCCTGAGCCTGAGCGTGAGTTGCTGATTACTGCCGGGCACTTTGGTGTATTTCCGCCAGAGAGATGGCACCGCATCGAAGTCATGACGGAAGATACCTATTTTAATATCGAATTTTTCGTTGAGCCCGACGTATTAAAATCTGCACCAAACATGGTCAGTAACATCAAGGAATAATGATGATATCAATTCCTGAAAATTATATTCATAAATATGCCTCGACGTTCTGGAGCCGTGCTTCATTACCGGAGCCCGTCCGCGGTATCCATGCGAATAAACCGGGCGTTTATGGCCGTTTATCGGTGATGCAAGGTGCCGTCAGCTATCAGGTATTTTCTGCAGCAGATGCGCCGATGCCTGAAAGTGAAACGTGCACTCAAGCGCGGGCGTTTGTGGTTATTACCCCCGAACAATGGCAGCGTATCGAGCCGTTGACGGAAGATACCTATTTTATGATTGATTTCTTCGCCGATCCTGAGGTGAAGCTGCAAGGGTTTGGGTTGAATAAAGTGTTGAACGTAGAGCGAGGTATAGCATGAGCAAGATAACGTACACGGTGACGGTCACTAATAACAGCAACGGTGTGTCGGCCGATTATGAGACTGAAACCCCTATTACCTTATTAGCGCCAGATGTGGCAGCCGAGGTGGTCAGGGAGTTGATCAATACCGTGCGTGCCTATGACACGGAAGAGGAACATAACGTTTGCGGTTGGTAGTGCACATAACGTAGCAGACGCCGATTGACGTCTGCTTGATATCGCTGTCCCGTCAGGCCAGTGGCCTTAAACCAAACATCTGCCGCGCATCCTCCGGTGTGGCGACCTCGAAACCGATATTCCTGATGATGGTGCTCATGCGCTCAATCAATATCGCGTTGCGCTCCACGCGCTGCGTGGGTGACAGGTAGGCGCTGTCTTCAAAACCGACGCGGACCATACAGGCCCCCAACCCTAACGCCGCCGTTAATATCGAAAAATCATCACGTCGCCCGTAGTGGGTAATGCTCCACAGCGCATCGCGTGGGATATATTGGCTAAACAGTGCCAGCGTGGCGGGCGTTGCCGGGCAGCCACCTTTATGGCCTAACACCATGGCATAGATAACCGGCGTCGGCAGCGGCATTTCCTGTGCGATAAGCTGCATGTTATGGATCATGCCCAGCTCGAACACTTCGATTTCCGGTACAATGCCGGTCTGCACACAGCGCTCGGTGACGTACTTGATCTCCGGCATCGGGTTGCGATACACCACATCGCCCAGGTTCACGGAACCGGCATTCAGTGACGACATTTCCACCAGCGAGCAGTCCAGCGGTGAGCAGCGCTCTTCGATGGTCATATCCGAAACGCCACCCGTTGAACCTTGAATCACCATATTGGTGTGTTGGCGAATCAAACGCAGCGTTTCCTGAAATTGCGTCGGATCGCGCGTCAATTGCCCATTGCGCTCCCGCACGTGCAGATGCACCATCGCTGCACCAGCATGGTAGGATTCGATCGCTTCTCGGGCGACATCTTCAGGATTGGCGGATGTGGTGTCTCCCGCGACTGGCGCGACAGAAATAACAATTTTTCTCATACTTTGCCTCTACGGTTAGTGCTGGGCATCCAGCCGCTGTTTCAACAACTGAATGCCGCGCTCTGGCGAGGTCAGCACCGGTACCGGCAACTCACCGACGGATGCCAATACGCGCGACATTGACGCCTGCGCCAGCACGATAGCATCACAGTTTTTCCCGAGTGCTTCATGAATACCCGCCGCTACGATGGCATCGTGTTTATCCAACTCACCGGCCAGAAACGCGGTGAACGCCTCGGCCATCAACTGTGAGTGAATGACCGTCTGTTTACCGAGTTCGGCCGCTTTGCGTTGAATCAGTTCGAGAGTGGGGGCTAGGGTCGTGCCGACCGTCGCCAGTACGGCAATGGTGTGGTAGCGTTCAACCGCCTCTAGCGCCATGGCCTCGTCAATACGCATCACCGGGATTGGGCTGATAAACTGGCAGCGCTCTACGCTTGCGCCAATCGAGGAGCAAGCGGTAAAGAAAAGGTCACAACCGGCCAGATTGGCGCTGGTGACATAGGCGGCGATGCGCGCGTTGATGGCCGGTGTGACGCCGCCTTGTGCCATGACATCGGCAATCATGGAATCTTCCACGATGTGCATGAGGGTGACGTCCGGCATGATACGTTTTGCCAACTCGTCCACCATGGCGAGCGTCCCTTTACTGGTGTGAAATATGGCCGCTTTTTTCATTATTAACCCCTTATTATTCTGAGAGCGCGGAAACGATCAGTTCAGCCGCTTCAACGTCTTCCGCTACGCTGATTCCGCCCACGGCGACGGCACCCACCACCGCCTGACCACGCAGTACCGGGATACCGCCCGGCAGCGGTGAAAAGTTATCGTCAGCAAAATAGGAGAGCGCGAGATTCTCCCTTTGCAGCCGTTCCAGCAGTTTCGCCGTGGGAATACCGAACTGTGCGGCAGTGTAGGCTTTACGCTGTGTCAGCGTTGCCGTGAAGGCCTTGGTGCCATCCATGCGCGCATAGGCCAGCAGCACGCCACTGCGATCGCACACTGCCACCGTCAACGGGCGGCCCGCGTATTTGTCTTGTGATAGCGCCAGCGCGACATTCACGGCGCGCTGTGCTTGTTCAAACGTCAGATTTTCCATGCTATTTCCTTATCCGCTGCCAGCAGCAGGATCTAAAAGCGTTAGCGGCTGTCGTTAGAGGAACCCAATGGAGATCCACGGGAACATGGCAACAATAATCAGCCCGATGGTTGCAGCCCCCAGATACGCCCAGATATAGGGCAGTGGCTCATTCGGGTCGGTTTTACTGACCGCACAGCAGCCGTAGTAGCCAACGCCAAACGGCGGTGCGAACAGCCCAATGCCCATTGCCAGCACCACAACCATGGCGTAATGCACTTCGTGTACGCCCAAATCACGAGCGATGGGGAACAGCAGTGGTCCGAACAGCACAATAGAGGGAATGCCTTCCAGCACGCTGCCAAGGATAATGAACGCCACCACCGAGATCGCCACGAAGGTCATCCCACCGCCCAGCGAGGCCATCAGCGTAGCCAGATCTTTGGAGAAGCCCGATTGGGTTAAGCCCCACGCCATTGCCGTTGCCGCACCGATAATGAAAATGATGGCACCTGACAGTGATGCGGTATCGATCAGCATCGACCAGGCGCGCTTCATATCAAAATGGCGGTAATACACAGCCCCGACCAACGCGGTATAGGCCACGCCGATGGTGGAGACTTCGGTGGCGGTAGCGACGCCTTCGATGACGGCGGCGCGGATGATAAACGGCAGGATCAGTGCCGGCAGCGCAATCACAAACAGCTTGGCAATCTCTTTTTTCTGATAGCGTTTCACCTGGCTCAAATCTTCGCGGCGGTTACGCCACCAGATAACCAGGCACAGCATGGCACCGAGCACGGCGGAAGGCAGCAGCCCACCGACAAACAGCGCGGCGATGGAAACCCCGGTGACGGAGCCGATGGTGATCAGCACGATGCTGGGCGGAACCGTTTCTGTTTGCGCACCAGTAACGGAGAGCAGGGCGACCAAATCCCCGCGCTTGGCACCGCGTGAGGTCATTTCCGGCAGCAGCACTGGCGCGATCGCCGCCTGATCGGCGGTTTTAGAGCCTGAGATGCCGGAGACCAGATACATGGCACCCACCAGCACATAGGAGAGTCCGCCGCGCACGTGGCCGAGCAGACTGGAAAGACACTGCACCATGGCTTTCGCCATGCCGGTCATCTCGATTAATCCACCGAGGAACACGAACAGCGGCACGGCCAGCAGCATCATGTGCGACATGCCTTCTTCCAACCGGCCGACCATCGTCGGCATCGGGGTTCGCGTGGTCAGCGCCAGATAACCGAAGGTGGCGAGCGCAAATGAAAACGCGATAGGTACACCGGACAGCACGCCGATGGCGACAATCACCACGAAGAACAGGATCAGATTCAGTTTACCGAGCGGCATCAGAATCGAACCGGAGAAGGAGAACGCCACCACCGCGATCGCCACCACCAGCAAGCCGAGATAGGTGGCTTGTGAACGCGGCGCGGATAACACCAGACGCAGTAGCATGGTGATCAGCATCAGCGTGATGCCAACCGGAATCGACGCCGCGCGCCAGAATACGCTGATCTCCAGCGCCGGCGTCACCACAATCAACTCTTCCAGCGCGTATTCCCAGGCCGGTTCAAAAATCAGAATCAGGAAGGCCAGCGACACGCCCATCGCTAACGCTTCAACAAAGGCGCGTTTACCTTCGGACAAATGTGACACCAGTGCCGTCATGCGCATGTGCTGTCCACGTCGCAGTGCAATCACCGCGCCCAGCATGGTCAGCCAGACAAAGCCAATGGTGGCGACTTCGTCGGACCAGACCAGCGGTGCGTGAAACACGTAGCGGGAGATAACGCCGGAGAGCAGGACGATAATTTCCGCCAGCACCAGAAGCCCCGCCAGTGCCTCGATGCCGCGACCCATATAGTCATAAAAAATTTCCAGACCATTGGCCAGTCTCCCCGGTGGCAGGAGCGGCTTGATTTGATGTGAAACTTCCATTCGCTTTACTCTTGTGAATTTTTGATAAACCGGATCGTTCAGAACAGACAATGACCTCAACGTTCACCGCGGTACCCGAAGCGTTTGCCTCGGCACCGCAGCACTCGCTCTGAACGCCTTTAGGAGAGTTTGCCCACCGCGCCTTCCAGCAGGGCCCAAGCCTCATCACCAAATTTCTTGTGCCAGGTGGCGTAGTAACCGCTTTCTTTGAGTTTTTGACGGAAACTGGTGGGGTCAGTGGTGTTGAAGGTCAGACCGGTCGCTTTCAGATCGTCCAGCAAGCTGGCGTTCAGGCGGCTGATCTCCGCACGCTGATTCATCGCGCCTTCTTTGAACGCCGTGGCGACAATCTGTTGTAAATCAGGCGGCAAACTCTGCCAGGATTTTTTGTTCATGATGCACCAGTAGCCGTCCCAAATATGGTTGGTCAACGAGCAATACTTCTGCACTTCAAACAGCTTGCCGGTTTTCAGCACCACCAACGGGTTTTCCTGCGCGTCGATCACGCGGGTCTGCAATGAGGAGTACACTTCGGAATACTGCATGCCGACCGGCGCGGCCCCCATGCCTTTAAACATATCCACGATGATCGGACTGACCGGTACGCGAATTTTCAGCCCCTGCATATCGGCCACGGTGTTCACCGGCCCGGCATTGCTGGTTATCTGGCGGAAACCGTTGTCCCACATGTTTTCCATCGCGTGCAGGCCCACGCGGTCAAACCCCTGGCGTACCAGTGCGCCGAGCGGGCCATCCATGGTTTTCCACACTTGATCGTAATCGGCGAAGGCAAAGCCAACGGCATTGATCGCCGCCACCGGGGCCAGTGTGGCAATCACCAGCGAAGAGGGGTTAAACATATCGATACCGCCGCGCCTTACCTGAGCCAGCATGTCAGTATCGCCGCCTAACTGATTGTTCGGGAAGACATCAATCACCACGCGCCCTTGGGTACGCTCTTTGATCAGATCGGCGGTTTTCTGTGTCCAGATGCTGAACGGGTGCTCTTGCTGCAAATTAGTGCCGTATTTGAAATGGAATTCAGGCTGCGCGGCGTGAGCAATAAAAGGGAATCCCATAACCGCGGTGGCCGGCGCGACAACGGCGGCGGCTTTTAGAAATGTGCGTCGTGTGATGTTCGACATGATGTCCTCTCTCAATCATTCTGGTTAGGTACAGAGAATATTGACCGGGTATACCCGTCATTCTTCACGTTGCAGGTGCGTTGGCTGCGTTCGCTCACCCGAATCACTTACCTGAGTAAGCTCATCGGGATTCACTCCCTTGCCGCCTTCCTGAAACGCGAATTATTTTGGGTATAGAACCGCTGGATCGGCCGGTTGGCTTCTCTCTCGTTCAGTTCTGAAACTGTTTTGTTGTTTTTTGTTAAATCTTGCGTCGGGCGGGTTTACGAGCAGCGACCGCTGGCGCGTTTTCGTTTTTATTTCTATAACGTGCTTATTTATCAAGTTTTTATTATGATTTATAAATCTGCTTACCTGAGTGTCAGCGCGTTTTGTGTCCAGCGTCAGTATGCGTTAATCGAAATAAACCACAATGATCTAACGTCCAATTTGTGACTTTTGTATAACTTCTCGGCGAAATTTAAAAATAAATCACAAAAAAATGCGCTAATCGGCGATAGTGTGACCCGTATTTAATATTTTTTCACAATCAGCGATGATAATGAGGCTCTTTCCTCGACGACGGAACAGGGTTATTTCTATGTCAACCAACACACTGCGGCCCCGCGCCGTGCCGCCAAAAATAGGTGTTATCGCCGATGATTTTACCGGTGGCACCGATATCGCCAGCTTTTTGGTTAACGGCGGTTTGTCCGCCATTCAGGTGACGCAACTGGATGAACAAAAAATCACAACCGATGTGGATGCCATTGTTGTCAGCCTGAAGAGCCGTTCCTGTCCGGCAGAAGAGGCGGTCGCTCTGAGCCTTGAGGCGTTGCGTTGGCTGCAACAGCAAGGGTGCGAGCAGATCTATTTTAAATATTGCTCAACCTTCGACAGCACCGCGCAAGGCAACATTGGCCCGGTAACGGATAGCCTGTTGGCGGCGCTGGCGCAGGACATCACGCTGTTATGTCCTGCCTTGCCGGTGAACGGGCGTACCGTCTACCACGGCTATCTGTTTGTGAACGGTGTGCCGTTAGATGAATCAGGTATGCGTGACCACCCCGTGACGCCGATGCGCGATGCTAACGTGATGCGCTTAATGGCAGCGCAGTCAGCAGGGCGCGTGGCGAACATTCCCTTTTCTGTGATTGATGCGGGCGTGCAGGCGGTGAAGCAGGCTATTGCTGACTTACGTCAGGCGGGCTATCGCTATCTGGTGCCCGATGCGTTGACGTCAACACACCTGGAAACCATTGCCGAGGCGAGTCAATCACTGGCGCTGCTTACCGGCGGCTCGGGTCTGGCTGGCGGGCTGGCCACTGTGCTGACGCGTGGTTCATCGTCGCGCAACGTTGATGCCAGTGAGGCGGGCAAACCCGCTGACGGCGGCAAGACGGTCATTTTATCGGGTTCCTGCTCGGTGATGACCAATGCACAGGTCGCCGCTTATGCGACTGAGGCGCCCGCGCTACCGCTTGATGTTGCCCGTTGTATGGAGGGGCTTGGGGATTATGTGGCGGAAGTGACGGAGTGGGTTTGCCAACAGCAATCTATACTCGCGCCGCTCGTTTACTCAACTGCGGGTGATGCTGTGGCGCGCATTCAGGCGCGTTACGGTGCGAAGCAGGCCAGTGCGGCGGTGGAGGCGTTCTTCGCTGCGTTAGCCTTGGCGCTGGCTCAGCGCGGATTCGATCATTTTATCGTGGCTGGCGGAGAAACGTCGGGTGCCGTGATGCAGCGTTTGCAGGTGGGCGCGCTGTACATCGGCCCACAGATTGCGCCCGGCGTTCCCTGGGTGCGAGCAGCTAATGCCGCGCGCTTTTTCGCGCTTAAATCCGGCAATTTTGGCGATGAACGCTTCTTTTTTACCGCACAGGATTTCTATCAGAAGGATAATAAATAATGGAACGTGAACTGCGTGAACAGATGGTTTCCTGCGGAGCGTCATACTATCAGCGCGGGTATTCCGTCGGTTCTGCCGGAAACCTGTCGTTGCGCCTGCCGGATGGCCATATTCTGGCGACGCCCACCAACTCGTGCCTAGGATCGTTACAGGCCGAGCGATTATCCAAAGTGACGATGGACGGAGAACAAGTGGCGGGCGATCGCATGTCCAAAGAGATTGCGTTCCATTTGGCAATTTACCGCCAGCGCCCGGACTGCAACGCCATTGTGCATCTGCATTCGACCTATCTGACCGCGCTGTCGTGTCTGGACGGTCTCGATCCAGAAAATATCATTCGCCCTTTCACCCCCTACTATGTAATGAAAGTAGGCAAGATGCCGCTGCTGCCTTATTTTAAGCCGGGCAGTATCCGAATTGCGGAAACGTTGGCGCAGCGCGCGCACGAGGCTAATGCCTTTTTATTGGCAAACCATGGCCCGGTGGTGTTGGGCACCTCTCTGACGGAGGCTGCCAACGCCATGGATGAACTGGAGGAGACCGCAAAGCTGATGTTTTTGCTCAAAGATAGCAACGTGCGTTATCTCACTGAGGCCGAAGTCAGTGAGTTGCGTCCCTGAGGGTGAAAAGGAGACATGATGCCCAGATTTGCCGCTAATCTCTCGATGTTGTTTACCGAAGTGCCGTTTCTGGCGCGGTTTGAAGCCGCAGCCAGAGCCGGGTTCAGTGCGGTAGAGTTTTTGTTTCCTTACGCCTATCCGGCGGAGGACATTGGTCATGAACTGCGTCGCAATGGATTGCAACTTGCCCTGTTTAACGTCAACCCCGGTGATTATGCGGGCGGTGAACGCGGTTTGGCGGTGCTGCCCGGCCGCGAGGGTGAATTTAAAGAAACGCTGGCGCAGGCGTTAGACTACGCAGGGCACCTGGGGTGCAAGAAGCTGCACGTGATGTCGGGCAATACCCCCGCCTCGCTGTCAATGGACGAGGCCACGGCGTTATGGCTTGCCAACATGCGGCTGGCGGCAGAGAGGCTGGCGCAGCAACAGATAACACTGCTGTGTGAAGCGCTTAACCCGCGCGATGCGCCGGGTTATTTCCTGCACGACCAGCATTTTACCGATCGGTTGGTGAGTATGATTGGCCGACCTAATGCGCGTGTACAGTTGGATCTCTACCATGCTCAGATTACCCATGGCGATCTCAGCATGCTGATCCGCTCGCTGGCAGGACGTATCGGCCACGTACAGATTGCGTCAGTGCCGGACCGGCATGAACCGGTATCGGGGGAAATTAATTATGCCCCTCTCTTCCGGGAACTGGAAAAGGCGGGATACCGTGACTGGATAGGCTGTGAGTATCATCCCGAATCCGGCACGCATGCAGGGCTCATCTGGCGGAAAGCGTTTGACGAACCATAAACAGAATTGAACAATACGCCCTGGCAATAAGCGTATTCCATCAGGCGGTTACCGGCACACGGCCGGTGAAAAACAGCATAAAAAGGCGATAGATGATCCCAGCTAAAAGACAGCAATTGATACTCACAGCACTGGTTGAACGCGAGCTGATCTCGATTACCGAATTGACCGAACTGTTGGGCGTGTCACACATGACCGTGCGCCGGGACATTCAAAAGCTGGAGCAGGAAGGTCGCGTGCTTTCCGTGTCGGGCGGCGTGCAACTGTCGGAGAAAATCACGTCTGAACCGTCACACCTGACCAAACGTGCGCTGCAATTTGCCGAAAAAACGCTGATCGCCCATGCGGCGGCGCAGTACGTTCAGCCGGGCATGTCGCTCTATCTGGATGCGGGCACCACCTCGCTGGCGCTGGCGCAGGCGTTGGAATCCCAGGACGATCTGCTGATCGTCAGC
The DNA here is from genome assembly GCA_964293225.1 of uncultured Symbiopectobacterium sp. Taxonomy (GTDB): domain Bacteria; phylum Pseudomonadota; class Gammaproteobacteria; order Enterobacterales; family Enterobacteriaceae; genus Symbiopectobacterium. Next base: position 12,332 of record CAXYYB010000046.1, read on the forward strand.
AACGATCTGATGGTGATCAATTACCTCATCGAACATTCCGAATGCAAGCTCTACCACACCGGTGGGTTGGTGCTGCGGGAGAACCGTTCCTGCGTCGGTGACAGCTCCACCCATTTTCTGCATAACCTGAACGTGGATATCAGCTTTATTTCCTCCTCATCGTGGAATGCGCGTTGGATTTCTACGCCGACCGAGGCCAAAGTCGCCATCAAGAAAGCGGCGGTGGCAGCGGCGAATAAGCGTATCCTGATTTGTGACTCCAGCAAGTATGGCAAGGTCGGCACGTTTAACGCGGTCTCACTGGAAGAGATGGATATCGTTATCACTGACAGCAATTTGCCGGAAAGCGCAAAAAGTGCATTGCTGCAAACCGGCGTGCACCTGGTGGTGGCGGAGTAGGGCATGCGAGGCGTTACGCGCTGACCTGCGGAATAGTGTCCAGCGAATAATAAACGCTCAGTCCTGCACGCTGCGCTACGTCGATATCTTTATCCGCACCGTTGGACTCACCGGGAATGCGGTAGATGGCATCACATTGCACGATCAGCCGGTGGGCCACGGGGTAGAGAAACGCCTCACTGATGGCGTCGCCGACCTGTTGCGAGCCCGCTGCGTGAGCTAGCGGTAAGGCCAGCCATTCGCCAATGACCGGAACATGCCCTTTCTGATACACGGCGAGCGCAGCGGCTTCCAGCCGTGCCAGATTGCTGGCGATACGCGCCGGGTCGCCCCCGGTGCCGCTACGATAGGGGCCGGCGATTAAAATCAGTTGTGCTGCTGTAGAGGGTGTTGACATAGAGACCTCAAAGAATGCCTTTCAGCGCGATGTATTGTAACAGCATGATGGTTTTGCCATCAGCGATCAGGCCGTCATCAATCGCCTCCAGGGCCTGTTCCAGAGGCATTTCCAGCACTTCGATATCTTCCCCTTCCGCTTTAATCCCCCCGCCTGAATTTGTACGATCGAGCGCGCGGTATTCCGCAATAAAGAAAAACAGCTTCTCAGTGACCGAACCGGGGCTCATAAACGCCTCGAACACTTTTTGCACGTTGCTGATGCGGTATCCCGTCTCTTCTTCCGCTTCCGCTTTTATGCGGCTTTCCGGATCCAGGTTATCGAGCAGACCGGCTGCGGTTTCGATCAGAAAACCGTGATAGCCATTCACATAGGTCGGAAAACGAAACTGGCGTGTGAGCACTACCGTACGCTGTTGCCGGTTGTACAGCAGGATGGTGGCACCGTTACCGCGATCGTAAACTTCACGGTTCTGTCGTTGCCATTCGCCGTCGCGGCGCTGAAAATCAAAGGTGTATTTTTTTAGCGTATACCAATCGTCAGAGAGGATTTGGCAGTTTTGTATGCGTATTTCTGCATGTTTAAATGGCATTTTGTGGCCTCGTCGTGTATTTTGGGCATCATAAACAGCAAAAGCATGCAAGATCAATTAATTTCACGCATTTGGGGGAGCGATGCTCACGCCACAACGTAAAAAAGCCATTCTCGAAAAGCTTGCCACTGACGGGCAGGTATTATCTAAAGCACTCAGTGAGTGGCTTGATGTTTCGGAAGATACGGTGCGCCGTGATTTACGGGAATTGTCCGCACAAGGGCTGCTGCAACGGGTACACGGTGGGGCTGTGCCTGCCGCCGATGCCAAGGTGACCTTTTCTGAACGTCAGTCGCTACGCATGGATTCAAAGATGAGGGTGGCGAAAAAAGGGGCTGAACTGATTGCTCCGGGGCAGGTGGTGATTATTGACGGCGGTACCACTACGGCTGAATTGATCAAATTTCTGCCCGTTGATTTACGTATTACCGTGGTAACCCATAGCCCAAGCGTTGCGCTGGGTTTGGTTGACCACCCGCTGATTGAGGTGATTCTGATTGGTGGCAAACTTTACAAACACTCTATCGTGACCGTGGGGGCCGCCGCTTTAGAAGGGATTACGCAGTATCACGCGGATATTTTCTTTATGGGTGTTACTGGCGTGCACCCAGAGGCGGGGCTCACCACCGGCGACTATGAAGAAGCCTGCATCAAGCGTGCGCTATCAAAACGTGCTGCCGAGACCATCGTGCTGGCCTCGGCAGAAAAAATAAACGCGGCTTCACCGTTCGTTATCGGTGATTTGTCATTGATGAATACGCTGGTGGTCGAAGACGACACCGACGCGCCACTGCGAGCGGCGCTAGCGAGCGCAGGCGTTAGCATTGTTAACGCCTGAGCCCCACGCTATAGCTTCTGCACCTTGAGTCCGTACTCTTGCGGGTTGGCGATGTTAACCAGTTTGCCAACCTGCGCTAAATCCCCTTGGGATACCACGCTGCTGATATTGGTGTCGGGAAAGCGCAGGTTTTTCACCAAATGCACCACCGTAGGCCGACCTTTATTATCAATATCAAGGATCCAACCCAGGAATCCGGCCGAAAATTTCGCCAGGCTACCGATGGGATAAGGGCCATAAATCTGGATATATTTTACCAACATCGACTTATCGTAAGCGTCATGTGCTTCATGTATTTTGCGATAAGCCTCCAGTGGCGTGCGGGGCGAGACGCTGTTGCGCGCGTGTCGCAAGGTGTTGATCGCTTTAATGACCGATACCAACCTGACGAGCGGTGACAGCTGTGTGCCCGATTTGCCCGCAGGATAACCGCTACCATCGAGACGCTCATTGGCATTTTCGATCACTTCACGGCACACCGGACTCATTTCCCAGCCAAGTTCGCGCAATGTGTGGCACAGCACGGTAACGTGGCCGCGCAGTATGGCTTTCTGCGCCGGGTTCATATTGACCTTCAGGGAAGGAAGGTTGGCATTAACTAACAGCGGTTTACCCATGGTGTGCAACAGCGTACCGAGAACGGCTTCGCGGATTTGCGCATCGTGAGGATCGTGAAGCAGCATCACGTCAGCCAATTTTCCAGAGACCTGAACCGCATGCCGCACCCAGTCGGCTTCGTCGCGCAGGAAAGAAAGCGCATACAAGAAGGCTTTGCGATCGTTTTTGACCAGATACAGCAAGGTGTCGACGCAGTCATAAAAAATTTCCAGCGGCAGCTGGTTGCGGGTTTTCACGTACATCAGCCCAATTTGGAGGCGATGAGCGATTTCCAGTACGCCTCGTTCCATTGGGGTTTGGCGAGTACGTTTCTCGCGTTCCTGATTTTCCCGTAACAGAATGCTTTTCTCCTTGGCGCTCGGAATGAACAGTGGAGATTGATAGATCATACTGCCGGTGATACCGGTGCGAAATGCGGCTTCTCTTTCCACTTCATTCGTACAATGAAACAGTGCTTCCGATTGCGATGAAGATAAATTAATGAATTGAACACCCACCGCGGCATAACCGTTATTGCCAAAGGGACGCATATGCCTGATTTTTCCCTCGGCAAACAGCGTGGTTCCATTAGGAAATTCTATCGTTATTCCCGGAATTTCCTGACCCACCTCCACGGCAATACTTTCAACAAGATCGATTTCGACCAGGCATCCGCCGGTTGAAAGATTGCGCAACTTCCCGGTTACGGTAAGCACATGGCGATAGATTTCAACGCGCACACGTGCCTGCATGCCGAGAATAAAAGGAATACGAATGGCGCCACGATTTTCATTGATAAACACCGACTCTGGCAGTTGGCATTCAAGTCGGTACAGCATGCTATCTACCTTGAACAACTTGGTCGGGATATTACACAAGCTGTAGGTTTCTCGCTCACTGTTATCAATACCTTTGAGCGCTTCCAGATCAAAATTGAGTCCCCCTTCATCGAGGTAGTGCTCAATATCCGAACCTGAGTATTCGACTTCCAATATCATACTGCTGGTATCGAGACTGAGCTCCCTGACATCGGCTTTTAGGGGATAAGGCATATTTTTGGCATAAATTGACATCGCGTGCGGGTGTTGAATCAGCGAGCGAATAACATTATTTGGCGGGGGGGCGTAATGCTCCATCATACGATATCCCTCTAGGTATAGATAAGCCCTGGTGTTTGGCGACGTTTCCGTTTTCTTAGTCGAATTGCAAGCAAATTATTTGATGGATTAAGGATGATAATAATCAAAAAAATCTAATGATTTATTTGTTAAAAGCAAACGTAAATCCTGTCAATAAGCCAATATACTCAGCGTTTTTTTCATCCTAACAAGGTTTATACGCGGTTACAATGACTCTATTATTGGGCTAATTTGAGGTATTTTTGGATAAAACGATATAATTTTCTTTTTATATTATCAATATTGAAATTAATCCTTATTAAATTCTTTTTTAATGGTTTTTAATTCTGTTTTGCGATATAGGTTATAGCGATCATTAAATTTCTTTTAATAGACAAAAGCTATCAAAAGGAGATTATTGATCATTCTAAACAATTTTCAAACGCTTTGAATAAATGTTTAGAATTTATAAGGGCGAAATTAAAATGCCTAATTCCTATGGAGAGGGAGCAAAACGGTAAGATGAACACGACTCTGTTATACGTTAATGGGAAGCGCATTTGGCTAAAAGCCGAGTACCAACCTATCATTCATCTTCCTGAAAATAGAATCTTCAGGTATGAAACCCTGGCCCGGTTTTACACGTCAAACGGCGAGTTAATCCCAACGCAATCAATGATAGAAGAGATCGAAGCGTGCGGATTGATTAACCAGGTCACCGATTTCATCTTCGATCTGGTTTGCCGATTAATATATTGTAAGAAAACGTTATCAATCTCCTTCAACCTCTCACCGCTTATTTTCAACAATATTGACTATCTCGATAAGTTGCATCAAATATGCTTATTATATGAGGTTAACCCGAGCAATATCGAAATAGAGTTGAGTGAAAAAATTACGCAAAAACAATTGATGGAGGGCGTCACGTTTTTAAAAAAAGCGAAAGCGTATGGCTTCATGATTTCACTCGATGATTTTGGTGCTGGTTGTTTGAAGACAGACAGCCTTTCCTTGTTTAATTTCGATACGATAAAAATCGATCGCTCGATTGTGAATGGTATTGGCGCGGATCCGAGTAAGTTGGAAAGGATGCAAAAATTATTGCATGTGTTAATTCCTCTCGGTGTCAATATCATCTGTGAAGGGGTCGAAAAAGCGGCGGATTTAAACCAGTTGAAACGTTATTTACCCATTTTTATTCAGGGTTATATTTTTTACCGCCCTTTGACGCTTAATCAGCTCAAGCTGTTGGAGAATTTTTAACCTTTCTCCCTGTCGATGCCCCTGCGTCCATCAGGTGCCCGTCGGCACCTGCATCTCATCGTTAGTCAGTCGTACCCCATAGCGGTTTCGCACGCGGTTGGCAAGGCGAACCGAGCGCTGCTGACCTAAAAACCACAAAATAAATGTGGATATGAGGCAAGCTTCATAAATACGCTGACACATTTCATCACTTCTTCTTACTTTTGATCAAAAGCAATATTTTGGATGCATCTTTTTATTACTCATAGACGCGGGTAATGTCATGACAGTTTTTGGGGTTATGTCGTATTGCTGTCATCAAGATTCGTAAAATAGCCGCCAGCGGGTGGCCCAATTCGGACATATACGCATGGTCAGGATCAGCATGTTAATCCCCTCTCTATGGGGCATGGTAGCCAGCCTTTTTCTTCTTTTTTCCGCGCACGCGGAGGATACAGCGCCTGCGAAAACGCCTGCTGCTGTTGAAGCACGTAACGATACATTCACGCAAAAACACCCCGACCAGTACAACTCGTGGAAAGCGACCAGCGAGCAGTCTGAGCGCCACGATGCCCTGGCCGAAGACCCCAATATGGTGATCCTGTGGGCGGGTTATCCGTTTTCACGGGATTACAACAAGCCGCGCGGTCACGCTTTTGCGCTCACCGATGTGCGCGAAACCTTGCGTACCGGGGCACCCAAAAATGCGGAAGACGGTCCACTACCCATGGCGTGTTGGAGCTGTAAAAGCCCGGATGTCGCCCGCCTGATTCAGCAGGAAGGGGAGGACGGGTATTTCAAAGGAAAATGGGCGCGCGGCGGGCCGGAGATCGTTAACGACCTTGGTTGTGCTGACTGCCACAACACCGCTTCGCCAGAGTTCGCGCAGGGGAAACCTGCCCTGACGCTTTCCCGGCCCTATGCGGCCAGAGGGATGGCATCGATCGGTAAGCCGTTTGAAAAAGCCGGACGTTTCGATCAGCAAGCGATGGTCTGCGGGCAGTGCCACGTGGAGTACTATTTTTCCGGTAAAGATAAAGCGGTCAAACTGCCGTGGGACAACGGCACCAAAGTGGAGGACATGGAAAAATACTATGACGCTATTGCCTTCTCTGACTGGACCAACTCGCTCTCTCGTGCGCCGATGATCAAAGCGCAGCACCCGGAATATGAAACCTGGAGCGCGGGCATCCACGGCAAAAACAACGTGACCTGTATCGATTGCCACATGCCGAAGGTGAAAAACGCGAAAGGCAAATTGTATACCGATCACAAGATTGGCAACCCGTTCGACAGCTATGAACAAACCTGTACCAACTGCCACACGCAAGACAAAGCGTCCATGCAGGGCATCGTCGCGGAGCGCAAAGCGGCGATTCAATCGCTGAAACTTAAAGCGGAAGAGCAACTGGTTCACGCGCATTTTGAAGCTAAAGCCGCCTGGGATGCTGGTGCGACCGAAGCGGAAATGCAGCCGATTCTGACCGACATCCGCCACGCGCAGTGGCGTTGGGATCTGGCGATTGCCTCCCACGGCATTCATATGCATGCGCCGGACGAAGGGTTGAGGATGCTTGGCACCTCTCTGGATAAAGCGGCCGATGCACGAACCAAACTGGTGCGCCTGCTGGCGACCAAAGGGATCACGCAAGAGGTCAAACTGCCGGATATCTCCACCAAAGAAAAAGCGCAGCAGGCGATAGGACTCAACATGCAGCAAATCACGGCGGAGAAACAGGATTTCCTCAACACGGTGGTGCCGCAGTGGGATGAGCAGGCGCGCAAAGCCGGACGATTGAGCCAATAACCCCTCACCGCCCGTGTGCGGGCGGTCATTACGTGGAGTGGATATGAGCGTATTACGTTCGTTATTAACTGCCGGGGTGTTGGTGCTGGGCATGTTTTGGACAGTGCCGGGACAGACAGAACCCGCATCTCAGGCAGCGACAGGAAAACGGTGGACGGTGATGCCGCAGCGCAACCCCGATGAGGCGTGTTTACAGTGCCATAAGCCGGAAGAAGACGGCATGAAGGGCAAACACGCCAAGGCGATGAATCCGCAGAACCGGCAACCAATAACCTGCACCAGTTGTCACGGTAAACCGTCGCTGCACCACCGAGAGGGGGTGAAAGACGTGATGCGCTTTAACGAACCGATGTATACGGTAGAGCAGCAAAACGGCGTCTGTATGTCATGCCATACCCCGAAACAGTTGCAGAAAGTCTTCTGGCCGCACGATGTGCACATGGCGAAAGTCGCCTGTGCCAGCTGCCATCAGTTGCATCCAACACAGGATAAAATGCAGGCGCTGGATGACAAAGGCCGTATCAAGCTGTGCGTCGATTGCCATAGCGATCAGCGCAACAACCCGGATTTCAATCCTTCCTCCGTGCATTTGGGTCAGAGGCAGCCATGAGTTGTTCTCGTCGTCAATTTATCGCTCGTATGGGCGGGCTGATCGCCATCACCAGCACCACCGGGCAGGTGGTGGCGCAGACGCTGAACATCAACGGCGTGCGCTACGGCATGGTCCATGATGAATCCCTGTGCATTGGTTGCAATGCCTGCATGGCAGCCTGCCGGGAGGTCAATCAGGTGCCGGCGGGGGTATCGCGCCTGACAATCAGGCGCAGCGAGCCCATCGGTGTGTTCCCGGATGTGAAGTACCGATTCTTCCGTCACTCCTGCCAGCATTGTGATAACCCACCCTGCGTGGATGTCTGCCCAACGGGGGCGTCATACCGCGATGCGGCAAACGGCATCGTCGATGTCGATCCTTCACTGTGCGTCGGTTGTCAGTACTGTATTGCCGCTTGCCCTTATCAGGTGCGCTTTATTCATCCTGAGAACAAGACGGCGGACAAGTGCGATTTTTGCCGCAAGACTAACCTAAAACAGGGTAAACAGCCGGCCTGCGTGGCGGTGTGCCCGACGAAAGCGTTGACGTTTGGCAACCTTGACGATCCAGACAGCGACGTCGCCCGTCTGCTGAATCAAAAAGCGACCTATCGCTACAAAATCGCGCTGGGCACGCGGCCCAAGATGTATCGCGTACCGTTTAAATTTGGGGAGGTTCATCAATGACGCCCGTCTCTTCAAGCCCGTTCCACTTTGATTCCTTAGTGTGGGACTGGCCGATCGCGATATATCTGTTTCTGATCGGTATCTCCGCCGGATTGGTCACGCTGTCGGTGCTGTTGCGTTGCTATCGCCCGACGCTGGCAACCTCAGACAGCACCCTGATGCGCACCACGCTGTTGCTGGCACCCGGCGTGATTATCTTGGGATTACTGATTTTGGTGTTCCACCTGACGCGCCCCTGGACGTTTTGGAAACTGATGTTCCATTACAGCTTTACCTCCGTGATGTCGGTGGGGGTGATGCTGTTTCAGGTCTACATGGCGGTGCTGGTCGTCTGGCTGGCAAAGATTTTCGATCGGCAACTGATTGAACTGCAACAGCGCTGGTTACCGAAACTGAGTGTGCTTCCCACGCTGCTGGCACGGTTGACACCGTTGATGAAAACGCTGGATATCGTGATGCTGGTGCTGGCCGTGATGCTCGGGGCCTACACCGGTTTCCTGCTGTCGGCGTTGAAAACCTATCCGTTACTCAATAATCCCATCCTGCCGATCCTGTTTCTGTTCTCGGGTATCTCCTCAGGCGCTGCGGTGGCGCTGATCGCCATGACGCTGCGCGCGCGCCGCAATCCGCACAGTGAGGAGGCGCACTTTATTCACCGGCTGGAAACCCCCGTTGTTTGGCTGGAAATCTTTGTGCTGTTTGCCTTTTTTATCGGCCTGGGATTGGGCGATGAGGGGAAACACCGCGCACTGGTTAACGCACTGGCGGGAGGATTTTGGGCCACATGGTTCTGGTGTGGCGTGGTGGGGATTGGGCTAGTCGCGCCTTTGCTGCTCAAGCCCTGGGCCAATCGGTGGCACTCACCCTACGGCGCGTTGGCCGTCAGTGGCATGAGCCTGACCGGCGTGCTGCTGCTGCGTTTCTTTATTCTGTATGCGGGACAGTTAACCGTTGTGTAGCCCCCGACAAGAGGCATGTTGATGTTGTTATTGCCAGAGTTTGGCTATGTTGCGTTGTTGCTTGCCAGCGCCGTGGGTGTAGCGACGGCGCTGCTTACTGCATTAGGCTGCTATCACCATTGGCACAGGGTGTATCGACTGGCTCGCTGCTGGACAGGGGTGCAGTTTGCTTTGGTGCTGTTCGCCTTTGCCCTACTGACAGTGAGCTTCATGCTGAATGATTTCTCGGTCAATTATGTCGCGCAGCATGGGCACCGCGATTTACCGTTTGGGCTAAAAATCGCCGCCGTGTGGGGGGGACATGAAGGTTCACTGCTGTTGTGGCTGTTGTGCCTATCAGGATGGGGTACTTGGTTTGCCTTTCGCTATCGCCACGCGCAGGGTGACTTGTTCCCGCTGACGTTAGCGGTGCTGGCCGCCATCACCAGCGCACTGCTGATTTTTATCGTGTGTTTTTCCGACCCCTTTACTCGCTTGCTGCCGCCTGCGGTGGCAGGGCGCGATCTTAATCCGATGCTGCAACATATCGGCCTGATTCTGCATCCGCCGCTGCTCTATCTGGGCTACGGCGGGTTGACGGTCAGCGCCGCACTGGCGCTGGCGGCGCTGCTCAACGGAGAATTTGACGCCCGCGCGGCCTGGGTGTGCTGGCGCTGGGCGCTGCCGGCCTGGTGTGCGTTAACGCTGGGCATCATGCTGGGGTCGTGGTGGGCGTATAACGAGCTGGGGTGGGGCGGCTGGTGGTTTTGGGACCCGGTAGAAAACGCCTCTTTGCTTCCCTGGATCACCGCCAGCGCGCTGTTACACAGTTTATACGTGACCCGAATGCGCGGGATCTTCCGCCATTGGTCGATGATGCTGGCGATATTGACGTTTATCCTCAGCCTGCTCGGTACCTTGATCGTGCGTTCAGGCATTCTGGTGTCCGTTCACGCTTTTGCGCTTGAACATGACAGAGCCGTGCCGCTGTTTATCCTGTTTGCCGCGTTAAGCATGGCCGCGCTGCTGATTTATGGCTGGCGTGCCACAACCTACCGTCCAGCGGCGCGTTTTTGCGGCTGGTCGCGGGAAATTACTATTTTGCTGGCGCTGTTGTTATTCGCGGCCGTCGCGCTGGTGGTGCTATTGGGCACGCTCTACCCGATGGTCTATGGGCTGGCAGGGTGGGGCAAAATGTCCGTGGGCGCCCCCTATTTCAATACCGTGCTACTGCCTTTCGCGGGTGTGATGCTGCTGCTGATCGGGCTGTCGGCGGGGGGGTATTGGAAACGCAGTGCGCGTTGGTCAAGGCGACGTGTTGGTGGCACGTTGGCATTGGCTGTTCTGACGATGCTGATGCTGTGGCCGCAGGGCGTAAACGTTGCACTCGGTGCTGGGCTGGTAGCGTGGATGTTGGCAGCTCAGTGGCTACAGCCGATAACGGCGCTACGCCAGCAACTTCCAGCCCTGTTGGCTCATAGTGGCGTTGCGCTGCTGGCGCTGGGGATTATCTTCTCTGCGGGCAGCAAACAGGAGATCAGCGCCAATGTGGCGCAGGGTGAACAAATTGCGCTGGGGGATTACCGTTTCCACTTTCGCCAGCTTAATTTGCTGGTCGGACAAAATTACACCGCTGAACAAGCGGTGATTGCTATCTCTCGCGGTGACGAGCCCATCGCCACCGTCACGCCGGAACGCCGTCACTACAACGTACGCCAGCAGCAGATGATGGAGCCGGGCATTGCCTGGGGCCCCCTCCGCGAGTGGTACGCCGTGATGGGCGAAAAAACCGGTGAAAACCGCTACGCCATGCGTTTCTATGTGCAAACCGGTATTCGTTGGATTTGGGGCGGCGGCCTGCTGATGATCGGTGGTGCGCTGCTCGGGTGGCTGCGCGGGAGGCGGGCGTATGTGTAAACCTGTGATGCTGCTTTTACTGCTACTCAGCACGGTGGCTCAGGCGCAAGTGGTCGATACCTGGGCCTTTTCCAGCCCGGAACAGCGCCAGACGGCGCTGAACATCGCCGGCGAGTTGCGCTGTCCGCAGTGCCAAAACCAAAGCCTGCTGGAGTCGACTTCACCCGTGGCGGTCAGTATGCGCCATGAAGTGTTCTCCATGGTCGAACAAGGGAAAACGAAATCCGACATCATGGTGTTCATGACTGAGCGCTATGGCGATTTTGTGCAGTATAACCCGCCGTTAAAAATGCATACCGGCCTGCTATGGTTCACACCGCTGCTGTTGCTGCTGGCTATTGTTACCATCCTGTGGCGCGTGGTACGCCAACAAGCCAGGAGGCGAACATGATAATCGCTGCTGCCGCTGTGCTGGTGGTTATTGTCAGTGGCCTGCTGTGGCCGCTGCTCCCGGTTAAAAAAACCAAAGCAGATAACCGGTTATCCGATTTACCCGTGCGTATTTGGCAATGGCAGTGCCGACAGGCGAAAACGCAACTCCCGGCCCGTGACGCGCAGGCGTTGAGCGAAGAACTGAAGCGGGACTTGCCCGTTGCCGAGCCGGCAGCGGCAGTGCAAAGGACGATGCCGATACTGCCGCTGGTTATCGCCGTTGCCGTTATCGTGGTGAGCGCATTCACCGGCTATTTCCTGAGTCACCGCACTGACGCGCTACGGGTCGAACGCCAGCGGCTTGCCGATCCGCTGCGTGATTTCAGCGATGCGCAGCAGCAGGAAAAACAGCTTGCTGCCCTACAACGCGCGATCCGTTCCACACCGGATAACAGCGTGCTGTGGGCCGAACTGGGGGAGTATTACCTCTATCGTAACGCCTATGACAACGCACTGCGCGCCTACCAGAGAGCGATGGCGTTGAAAGGCGAGAATGCCGAGCTCTATTCGGCATTAGCCACCGTGTTGTATTACCAGTCCGGCCAGATAATGACGCCAGCGGCGCGGCAGATGATCGATAGCGCGCTGGCGTTGGATGCCAATGAAGTGACCGCATTGATGTTGTTGGCATCGGACGCTTTCTTGCGTGCGGATTACGTGGCTGCCGTGACCCTGTGGCAGCGTTTGCTCGATAGCTACAGCCCGCGCATTAACCGGGTTCAACTGATAGAAGCCATTAACACGGCAAAGCTGTTGCAGCAGAGCCAACAATAAACACGCTACTGCCCCCAATCGCCGGTTTTATTGATCTCGATAAAACAGATTAACTCTTTATGAGTAGGCCGCTGACGGGGGGAAACAAGGGCGTCATGGTATGCTAAAACCTCAATAAGGTAAGGAGTTAACGCCTGATGCTCGACGTGCGCGATGTGGTCTGCATTCGTGATGAACATGTGTTGTTTAGCGCCTTATCGTTCACGGCCAGCGCGGGGGACATGGTGCAGATTGCCGGTGCGAATGGCGTTGGAAAAACCTCGTTATTGCGCCTATTAAGCGGTCTGGCAACGCCCGGTGCGGGTGAAGTGTACTGGCAAGGACAACGCACGGATCGGGTGCGGGCGCATTTTAACCAGCAACTTCTGTGGTTGGGGCACCAGCCGGGCATCAAGGGGGTGTTAACCGGGGAAGAAAATCTGCGTTTTTTCTATCCGCAGCACAGCCAGTCGTCTCTGTGGCAGGCGTTGGCCTCTGTTGGATTAGCAGGCTATGAGGATGTGCCGGTCGCGCGCTTGTCAGCAGGACAACAGCGGCGCGTGGCGCTGGCGCGGTTGTGGTTGACGGATGTCCCGCTGTGGATTTTGGATGAACCGTTGACCGCGCTCGATGTTGCCGGTGTCGACATGCTGACGCAACGCATGGAACACCATGTCGCGCAGGGCGGCATCATTATCCTTACCACGCATCAGCCGCTGCGGCCGCGCGTGCAGAACATACGCTGCATCCAATTAGTACCCGATGAGGGAGACCGATAATGCGGCGACTGATGGTACGTGAACTGCGCGTCGCGTTACGCAATAACGCCGAAATCCTTAACCCGATGTGGTTTTTTCTGGTGGTGCTCATTCTGTTCCCGTTAGCCATTGGGCCTGAGCCGCAGCTGTTGCTGCGTATCGCTTCGGGCGTGGTGTGGGTTGCCGCCTTGCTGGCGTCACTGCTGGCAATGGATCGCCTGTTTCGTGACGACTATCAGGATGGTTCGTTGGAACAGTTAACGCTGCTGCCTCTGCCCTTGCCGTTAGTGGTGCTGGCGAAAGTGGTGGTGCATTGGATGGTCAGTGGGTTGCCGCTGTTACTGCTTTCCCCGCTGGCCGCACTGCTGTTTGGTCTGAGTTTCCGTGAGTGGTCCGTGATGGCACTGACGCTGTTATTGAGTACGCCAACGCTCAGTTTTTTGGGCGCTATCGGTGCGGGGTTAACGGTGGGGTTGCGCCGCAGCGGTGTGCTGTTGAGCCTGCTGGTGCTGCCGCTCACCGTCCCGTTATTGATTTTTGCCACGGCAGCCATTGAGGCCGCGATGATGCAATTGCCCGTCGGTGGCTATCTGGCAATCCTGGGCGCCTTTTTGGCGGGTAGCGCAACGCTGTGTCCGTTCGCCACCGCCGCGGCGTTACGGGTCGGCCTGAATTGATTATTGATTTTCGGATTTTATCGTCCCGCAGGGATGCGTTTTACGCAAAGTGAGCACACGATTATGTTGAAAAAAAACCATCAGCATACCCCGCCAGAGCGGCTTTATCACCGCTGTGGCACGCTTGTTCCCCTCTTTGCGCTGATCAGTGGGGTGATACTGATCGGCGGTTTGGTGTGGGGATTTGGATTTGCACCCGCAGATTACCAGCAGGGGCAAGGCTACCGCATCATGTACCTGCATGTGCCTGCTGCCGTCTGGTCCATGGGGGTGTATGCCACCATGGCCATTTTTGCCGTGTGGGCGTTGAGTAAACGCTCGCAAACGGCGGAGCTGGCGATCGCGGCGATGGCACCCGTCGGCGCGGTGTTCACCTTTATTGCGCTGACCACCGGCTCCACCTGGGGGAAACCGATGTGGGGCACCTGGTGGGTCTGGGATGCGCGCCTGACGTCTGAGCTGGTGTTGCTGTTTATCTATATTGGCGTGATTGCGCTCTATAACGCGTTCGACGATCGTCGGTTGGCCGGGCGTGCCATGGCTATCATGGTGCTGGTGGGCGTGGTGAACCTGCCAATCATCCATTTTTCCGTGGAGTGGTGGAACACCCTGCATCAGGGGTCAACGAAAATGCAAAAAACCATCGATCCGGCGATGCGACTTCCACTGCGACTGATGATGTTAGGGTTTATGAGCCTGTTTGTGACGTTGTCATTGATGCGCTTACGTAACCTGATCCTGATGCAACAGCGCCGTTCTTCCTGGGTGGCTGCGCTGGTTAACCCAAAAGGAGCCGCACGATGAATATCGCCTTTACCAGTTGGCAAGCGTTCTTTGCAATGGGCGGCTACGCCTTTTATGTCTGGTTAGCCGCCGCGCTAACGCTGCTGCCGCTTTGTGCCCTGCTAGGGCATACCCTGTGGTGCCGTCGCGTATTGTTGCGGGATATTGGGCGTCAGCAGGCGCGTGAACAGCGTAAGCACCGGGCGCGCCAGAATACCGGGGAGGTGATGCCGTGAGTGTAGCGCGCAAAACCCGACTTTATGCCATCGTGGCCGTTGTTTGCGGGCTGGCGCTGACGATAGGCCTGACGCTCTATGCGTTACGCTCGAATATCGATCTCTTCTATACCCCCAGCGAAATCCTGTACGGAAAAAATGAGACGCAGGAAATACCGGTTATCGGGCAGCGTTTACGCGTGGGCGGCATGGTGATGCCGGGCAGCGTGCGGCGTGATAGCCAAAACCTGAACGTGCATTTTACCGTGTATGACGCACAGGGCTCGGTAGAAGTGACCTATCAAGGCATCTTGCCGGACCTGTTCCGCGAAGGGCAAGGTGTGGTGGCGCAAGGGGTGTTGGAATCTGAAAATCGCATTGCGGCAAAAGAAGTGCTGGCGCGCCATGATGAAAAATACACGCCGCCGGAAGTGAAAGCCGCCATGGACGGACAACATCAACACCAGCCAGCGCCTGCGGCCAAAGAGGGCGCCCGCTTATGATGCCGGAAGTTGGGAATTATCTGCTCTGTCTGGCGCTGGGCGTGGCGCTATTGCTCAGTATTTATCCGCTGTGGGGGGCCGCGCGTCAGGATGCACGCTTGATGGCGCTGGCTCGTCCACTGGCCTGTGCGCTATTTACCTTGGTGTTGGCATCGTTCCTGCTGCTGGTCTACGCGCTGGTCATTAACGATTTCACCGTGCTGTACGTCGTGAACAACTCGAACCGCGCATTGCCCGTGTGGTATCGGGTCGCGGCGGCCTGGGGCGCGCATGAAGGCTCGCTCCTGCTCTGGGTGCTCCTGATGAGCGGCTGGACGTTCGCCGTTGCCGTGCTGAGCCGCAGTATGTCGAGCGATGCCGTGGCGCGCGTGTTGGCGGTGATGGGGATGATTAACGTCGGCTTTTTACTGTTCATTGTACTGACATCGAACCCGTTTACCCGCACGCTGCCGGATTACCCGATTGAAGGGCGCGACTTGAACCCGTTGCTACAGGACATTGGTTTAATCTTCCATCCGCCGCTGCTTTACATGGGGTATGTCGGGTTTTCGGTGGCGTTTGCCTTTGCGGTGGCGTCGCTCTTGGCGGGACGATTGGACAGCGCCTGGGCGCGCTGGTCACGCCCGTGGACGCAGGCAGCCTGGTCATTCTTGACGTTGGGGATCGTGCTGGGTTCCGGTTGGGCCTACTATGAGTTGGGCTGGGGCGGCTGGTGGTTTTGGGATCCGGTAGAGAATGCGTCGCTGATGCCGTGGCTGGTGGGGACGGCGCTGATGCACTCACTGTCGGTGACCGAAAAACGCGGCAGCTTTAAAGCCTGGACGGTGCTGTTAGCCATCGGCGCGTTCTCGCTCTGCCTGCTCGGCACTTTCCTGGTGCGTTCGGGCGTGCTGGTCTCGGTGCACGCGTTTGCGTCTGACCCCTCACGCGGGATGTTTATCCTGGGATTTCTGGTGATGGTGATTGGCGGTTCGCTGCTGCTGTTTGCCATCAAAGGTAACCGGGTGCGTTCTCGGGTCACCCACTCACTGTGGTCGCGTGAAACCTTCCTGCTGGGTAATAACCTGATTCTGGTCGCGGCAACGTTGGTGGTGCTACTGGGTACGCTGTTACCGCTGGTGCATAAGCAGCTCGGGCTCGGCAGTATCTCGATTGGTGCGCCGTTCTTCAACATCATGTTTACCGTGCTGATGGCCCCGTTTGCTCTGCTGTTGGGGGTAGGGCCGCTGGTGCGCTGGCGACGCGATGAGCCACAAAAATTGCGCAAACTGCTGCTGATTGCCATGGGGGTGACGGCGCTGCTGTCACTGCTGCTGCCCTGGCTATTGCAAGACACCCTTATTGCCATGACGGTGGTTGGGTTGTCGATGGCGCTCTGGGTGTTCTTCCTGACGTTTTACGAACTGCACAGCAATGCAACCCGGCGTCACGGTCTGCTGCGTGGATTAACCTCGCTGTCCCGCAGCCAATGGGGAATGACCCTCGCGCATCTTGGCGTTGCGGTCACCGTGGTGGGCATCGCATTCAGCCAAAATTACAGCGTTGAGCGGGATGTACGCATGAAGGCGGGTGACAGTGTGCTTATCCATGATTACCGCTTTACCTTTGAAGGCGTGCGCGATGTGGCGGGTCCCAACTGGCACAGCGCCAAAGGAACCCTTGTGATCACCCGCAATGACAAACATGAAGCAACCTTGAAAGCGGAAAAACGCTTCTACACCACCAGCGGCATGATCATGACGGAAGCGGCGATTGATGCGGGCATCACCCGCGATCTTTACGCTGCATTGGGGGAAGAACTGGATGATGGCAGTTGGGCGGTACGGCTCTATTACAAACCCTTTATGCGTTGGATCTGGTACGGCGGTGGGTTGATGGCGTTGGGCGGTATTCTGTGCATGTTCGATCCGCGTTATCGCCTGCGTCGCGCCGTTCGGGAGAGTCAATCATGAGCCGTAGAGTGTTGTTTATTCCGTTGGCGCTGTTTTTACTGCTGGCCGTTGCGCTGCTGTGGCAACTGGTGCGCAACAGTGACGGTGACGATCCGATGCGGCTTGAATCTGCACTGATCGGCAAACCCATCCCGGCATTCCGTCTTGAATCTCTGGATGTGCCGGGAAAAATCTACCAGCAATCTGAACTGCAAGATGGAAAGCCGCTGCTGCTCAACGTCTGGGCGACATGGTGCCCAACCTGCCGGGCAGAGCACCGCTTCCTGAATATGCTGGCGGCGCAGGGTGTGCGCATTGTGGGGATGAACTACAAGGACGATCGCGTCAAAGCGGTTGAGTGGCTCAAAGAGCTGGGCAACCCGTATGCCATGAGCCTGTTTGATGGCAACGGCATGTTAGGGCTCGATCTTGGCGTGTACGGTGCGCCGGAAACCTTTCTGATCGATGGCCGTGGCATTATTCGCTATCGCCATGCCGGCGACCTTAACATGCAGGTGTGGCAGGAGACGCTCAAGCCGCTGTGGGAAAAATACAGTCGTGAGGGGGGCGCATGAGACTGATCGCTATGTTAGGCGCTCTGCTGCTGTCGTTTGGCGTACTGGCCTCCTCGGCGGACGCATGGCATTTTGACAACGAGGCGCAAGAGCAACAGTTTCGTGAATTAACCACGCAATTGCGCTGCCCGAAATGCCAAAACAACAGCATTGCCGACTCGAATTCGATGATTGCCTCGGATATGCGGCAAAAGGTGTATGAGCTGATGCAGCAGGGGCAGAGCAAACAGCAGGTGGTTGACTACATGGTGAACCGCTATGGCTATTTTGTGACCTACGAACCGCCGTTAACGCCATTCACCGTTTTACTGTGGCTGCTGCCTGCGCTGTTTCTGGTTGCGGGCATCTGGATGATTGTGCGGCGCGCGCGTCGCACCACGCGCACCGATCCGCCGATGAGTGAACAAGAGAAAAAACGGCTGCAAGCGTTGTTGGGACGCACGGAGAAACGACCATGATGTTACTGACAACCGTGATTATTGTATCCTTGGCCGGGCTGACGGCAGTGCTGTTCGCGCCGTGGTCTTCAAAAAGCGACTACTCGCGTGACGCGATAAATCAGGCGCTGTATCACGACCGACTGCGTGAAATTGACGCGGACATTGCCAATGAAGGTCAGCGCACGCAACTGGTGGAAGACCTGCAACATACGCTGTTACAGGACATTCCCGGTAGCGCTGGCGTGTCGCAGCGTCCGCTGAACCGCTGGGTATTACTGCCCGGCATCGTGCTGTTGGCGGCGGTGAGCCTGAGTGTGTTTTGGCACACCGCCTCGATCAATCGGGTGCAGGAGTGGCAGCAGGTGGTGGCATTGACCCCCGACCTGTTAAAACGCGCGCTCGACCCGCAGGCGGAGCCGCTGACCATTGAAGAGGTCGCCCGCCTCGGCCTGGGGCTGCGCAGCCAGTTGGAAGCACAGCCGGATAATGCACAGGACTGGTGGTTACTGGGGCGGATTGCCGGTCTGCTCAACAACTACGATATGTCCGTGCAGGCCTATGCCAACGCCTATCGACGCGATCCGCACAATAGCGAGTTGGCGTTGGATTATGCGGATATCCTGTCGCGCTCTACCAATCCGCGCGACAGCGAGCGTGGCGGTGAAATGCTCCGTGAACTGCTGCAAGCGGGTTCCGCCAATGTGCGCGCCTTGAGCCTGTTGGCGTTCAATGCCTATGAGGGGCAACGTTATCAGGAAGCCATCGACGCCTGGAAAGGGATGCTGCGCGTGTTGCCGCCAAATGATACGCGCCGCGGGGTGATTGAACGCAGCATTCAGCAGGCGGAAGCCGCGTTAGCGGCGGATCCGTAGGGTCGAATGGTGTTCGTGGTGGAAGGCCGGAACTCACTGAAAAAAGGAATAAAGCGAA
>CAXYYB010000047.1:0-31362 GCA_964293225.1 uncultured Symbiopectobacterium sp.
AAACAAACCGACATTACTAACTGATCGTTGTATCTAATACTGGGGGCAGGTCAGTCGCAGTGGAAAGGCGCGGTGTTGCAGGTCAATGTTAACAACCTGACCGATAAACACTATGTGGCCTCGTGCAGTAATCACGAAGCCTGCTTCTATGGCGTTGGACGCTCGATTATCGCGACGGTTAGCTACCGTTGGTAATCCCTCAAACATTGTCCTGCAAGATATGCCAAAACGCGGCAATCAGTGGCTCACTGAGCCGCTTTTTCTGTACGCAAACGCCGAGTTCAAACGGTTCCATCGCTTGTTCCAGCAATACCGAAACGCGATTGCGCACTGGCTCAGGGCTGTTTTCCAGCACCACGTCCGGGATCAACGAGATGCCGCAGCCGAGTGCCACCATCGACACCATTGCCTCGTGCCCCGACACGGTGGCGTAAATCAGCGGATTGGCGATGTGGTGACGACGGAACCAGACATCAATACGTTTTCGCACCGGGCCGTGCTCGGGCAAAATAAACGGAATCTGTGCCCAGTCTGGATTGGGTTGCCGCACCATCGACTGCACCGGTGATGCCAGCGCCGGGGCAATCAGTACCAGAGGGATCTTACCGATGGGCATGAAATCGATGGTGGTGGGCAACGTTTCAGGATGGCCCGCAATACCGAGATCGGCTTCATTGGACTGCACTTTTTCCACTGCATCGGCGGCGTCGCCGGTCGTCAACTTGATTTCCACCAGCGGATGCTGGGCGCGAAAGCGATCGAGGATCGGCGGTAGATGGCTATAGGCGGCGGTCACGGAACAGAAAATGCGTAGCTCACCGCTTAATGACGGCCCGCGTTGTCCAATGGCGTGGCGCAACTGTTCGTAGTGCAGCAGCGTTTGCTGAGCAAACTGTTTCAATTGCTCACCGGCATCGGTCAGTTGCACCGTGCGGTTATCACGCAAAAACAGGGTTTGCCCGACATCCTCTTCCAGTCGTTGGATTTGGCGTGACAAGGTTGA
The DNA here is from genome assembly GCA_964293225.1 of uncultured Symbiopectobacterium sp. Classification (GTDB taxonomy): domain Bacteria; phylum Pseudomonadota; class Gammaproteobacteria; order Enterobacterales; family Enterobacteriaceae; genus Symbiopectobacterium. The sequence continues at coordinate 1,004 of CAXYYB010000047.1, forward strand.
CGGACTCAGGTGCATGGCTTTGGCGGTGCGCCCGAAATGGCGGCTGTCACACAGATGCAGAAACAGTTTTAAATCTCGTAAATCCATGTGCGCACGGCCTCATTTTCGTCTTGCAGTTATTGCAATGTCATCTTGTTAATATATCAATTTAAGCAATACTTTTCCTGTCATATCATGAGGGCATTAAGGCTTCCCTGACAGGAAACCTCTTCGGAACACTCGCAATTAACAGATTAAACGGAGTTGTGCATGGCTAACTATTTCAACACTTTGAACCTGCGTCAGCAGTTGGCGCAATTGGGTGTATGTCGTTTCATGGGACGTGAAGAATTCGCTGACGAAGCGAACTACCTGAAAGGCAAAAAAGTGGTGATCGTCGGTTGCGGCGCGCAAGGGCTGAACCAGGGTTTGAATATGCGTGATTCCGGGCTGGATATCGCCTATGCGCTGCGTGCAGAAGCTATCGCGGAAAAACGTGCGTCATGGCGTAAAGCGACAGAAAACGGCTTTAAGGTCGGCACCTATGAAGACCTGATCCCGCAGGCGGATCTGGTGGTGAACCTGACGCCAGACAAGCAGCACTCCGCTGTGGTTCAGGCTGTTCAACCGCTGATGAAGCAGGGCGCATCGCTGGGCTACTCTCACGGCTTCAACATCGTTGAAGTGGGTGAGCAGATTCGTAAAGACATCACCGTGGTGATGGTGGCGCCGAAATGTCCGGGCACCGAAGTCCGTGAAGAGTACAAACGCGGCTTTGGCGTTCCGACGCTGATCGCGGTTCACCCGGAAAACGATCCGAATGGTGAAGGCATGGCGATCGCCAAAGCTTGGGCAGCCGCCACCGGTGGTCACCGTGCGGGCGTGTTGCAATCTTCTTTCGTTGCTGAAGTGAAATCTGACCTGATGGGCGAGCAGACCATCCTGTGCGGTATGTTGCAGGCGGGTTCTTTGCTGAGCTTTGACAAACTGGTTGCTGAAGGCACCGATCCTGCCTATGCGGAAAAACTGATTCAGTTCGGCTGGGAAACCATTACCGAAGCGCTGAAGCAAGGCGGCATTACGCTGATGATGGATCGTCTGTCTAACCCAGCAAAACTGCGTGCTTATGCGCTGTCTGAGCAGTTGAAAACCATCATGGCTCCGCTGTTCCAGAAACACATGGACGATATCATCTCCGGTGCGTTCTCCAGCGGCATGATGGAAGACTGGGCCAACGACGACATCAAACTGCTGACCTGGCGTGAAGAAACCGGTAAATCCGCGTTTGAAAATGCGCCGCAGTTCGACGGTAAAATCGCAGAGCAAGAATATTTTGACCATGGCGTGCTGATGATCGCTATGGTTAAAGCCGGTGTAGAACTGGCGTTCGAAACCATGGTAAGCGCGGGCATCATCGAAGAATCCGCGTACTACGAATCGCTGCACGAACTGCCGTTGATTGCGAACACCATTGCACGTAAGCGTCTGTATGAAATGAACGTGGTTATCTCTGACACCGCAGAATACGGTAACTACCTGTTCGCTAACGCAGCAGTACCGTTGCTGAAAGAGAAATTCATGGCATCTCTGCAAGCGGGCGACATCGGCAAGCCAGTGGCGGCCACCAGCGTAGACAATGCGCAACTGCGCGACGTCAATGATGCGATCCGCAACCACCCGATCGAAGCGGTGGGACAAAAGCTGCGCGGTTACATGAAAGACATGAAGCGTATCGCTGTTGCGGGCTGATTTTTAGCGACACCGATTTGTAAAAAGCGCAACTGAGAGGTTGCGCTTTTTTTATAGACATAAAGGGTTTTGGATAATGACGATGATAATCCGGCCATACTTCGTCGTGCCGGTGTATTTCTTGTATCCGTTATTTATCCGTCCTGGAACGGTTTAGAGAGTAATATTAAGGCTCAGGGAGAATAAAAAATTGCATGAACCGTTAACAATTCATGGGTAAGATAATGTTATTGTTATTTTTTTCATTGGGAGATAATTATCATAGGCGGTTAAGTCTATCCCATAAGGATATATGTTATGACCGGCTTTTGTTATCCCTCAGTGTCAATGGCCAACGATATTGCCTCTATCGTACCGCCCTCATGCCCCTCCCATTATGCCAATTCGTCCTTCATTCAAAAAATTGTGCTTATAAAAACAACACCAAGTCCTTTCCTGTCATCGAATAAAGGACTTGAGCGCCAAGTGGCTCATGCCAAAGCCATTGGTTTTTGTTTTTATCAAAACCTTTCAGATAACCAGATACTGACGGATGTTGAAAAGGACATTATTAATATCTATACCAGAAACCAATCTTTTTTTACTGATTATCTGAAACAGAATATACCGCTAGACTCATCGTTAAATCGTAACGCCATGGCCTTGGATAAGGTATTGTCCAAGTTACCCAATAGCGTTGAAGTGACCTTTCGTGGCCTAAGTTGTGCCGAGGATATCTATGGTAAGAAAATACAACCAGGATGCCTGATTTATAATAATTCATTTATGTCTACATCCTTGTCAAAAAAATGTGCAAGTACCTTCTTGTCAGAGAAAAAAGGAGAGCGTGTTTTTTTTGAAATTTATGGACGTAGCGGAAAAAATATCAGTATGTATTCTCGGCTTCAGGGGCAGAAAGGCGAGGCGGAATATTTATTTAGGCCAGGTATTCTTTTTAATGTGCTGACCGTGGCGCGTAAAAAGGGTGTGGCATACGTGACCTTGCGGGAAGTGCAGGAGGGGCATGGTATGAAGATAAAGCATCTCTTTTCGGGGGAAGAGGTCACCTTGCCCAGTGCCCCCCTCCGGCAAGCGCCGGAGGGGGGGATATAACCGCTTAACGGCTCTGGAACTGTGCTTCTGCGGCGTGGAAGCGTTTAATCACTGCATCGGACGGTACACGCCCTTTTAGGCTGACAATAACGATTGCTAAACTCGCAAAGATGAAGCCGGGGATGATTTCATACAGATTAAACCAGGCATACTGTTTCCAAATAATGACTGTCGCTGCCCCCACCAGCATGCCTACCAACGCGCCATTGCGCGTCATGCGCGGCCACAGCAGGGAAATCAAGATCACCGGACCAAACGCGGCCCCAAAACCAGCCCAGGCGTAGCTGACCAGCCCCAACACGCGGTTTTCCGGGTTGGCGGCCAACACGATTGCAATGATGGCAATCAGTAGCACCATCACGCGGCCGACCCAAACCAGCTCGCGCTGCGTAGCGCCAGGGCGGAAGAAGGGGCGGTACAAGTCTTCGGTAATGGCGCTGGAACAGACCAGCAACTGGCAACTCAGAGTGCTCATTACCGCGGCCAGAATAGCGGAAAGCAACACGCCGGCGATCCACGGGTTAAACAGCAGCATGGAAAGCTCAATAAATACCCGCTCGGCATTGTTGGTGACATTGCCCGCTTGCTCTGGATGATTACTGAAGTAAGCGATACCGAAGAAGCCCACGCTCACCGCACCCGCGAGACACAGGATCATCCAAGTCATGCTGATGCGGCGTGCGCTGCGAATGGTGTGGTGAGAATCTGCCGCCATAAAGCGTGCCAGAATGTGCGGCTGTCCAAAATAGCCTAGACCCCAGCCCAGCAACGAAATGATGGCGATAACGTCCAGCCCTTTGAACATATCCAGATTAGCCGGATTTTTCGCCGCGATAACTAACAGAGAGGTATCGATACCATCCAGTGCCAGAATCACCATCACCGGTGTCAGGATCAGGGCGAAAATCATCAGTGTGGCCTGTACCGTATCTGTCCAACTGACCGCCAGATAACCACCGATAAAGGTATAGGCGATGGTGGCTGCCGCACCGGCCCACAAAGAGGTGGCGTAGCTCATGCCAAAGGTACTTTCGAACAAGCGGGCACCGGCAACGATGCCAGAAGCGCAGTAAATGGTAAAAAACACCAGAATAATCAAGGCAGAAATGACTCTCAGGATTTTTCTGGTGTCTTCGAAACGGTGTGTGAAATAGTCTGGCAAGGTCAGCGCGTTGTGGTTCACCTCGGTGTGAACGCGCAGACGACCAGCAACCCAGCGCCAGTTGAGGTAAGCGCCAATAGTCAGTCCGATAGCGATCCAGCTTTCAGAAATGCCGGAAATAAATATCGCGCCCGGCAGCCCCATCAGCAACCAGCCGCTCATGTCAGAAGCCCCCGCTGAAAGTGCCGTGACCACGCTGCCCATCCTGCGTCCACCGAGGATATAGTCGCCAAGGGTGGTGGTTGAGCGATAGGCGACCAAGCCGATCAAGACCATTCCGAAGATATACACCAGAAAGGTCACCAGCATGGGTGTACTCATTGTCATTAGAATCTCCAAGTTAAAGCGCCCTGTCTATGCCCATCATGCTAGGGCATAAAGGCAAATCATATTGTAGGTAGAACCTGACGGGAACGACGTCAGGTAAAGCGCAGTCTGCACGATTGCACATCCCTCGTGCAGCCTGTTTTTTCTTATAATGCAAAGCGTTAACGATTTGTTGTATTTCCCTGTCGCGTCAATGTTATACACTTGTTAACTGCATTGCATCTTACTGGTAACTCGCGAAAACCAGGTTGCATAATCCGATAACGACGGCCAAGCTTCGAAGGTATACCTTCTACAAATCAACGTTATCTGATCCCTCACTATCGATGATTATCTTGGCTTCACTGGAGTGAAACGATGGGATTCTCCACTATAGCGGTAAAGCTTGACGATGCGACCCGCAATCGTATCGAACGTACGGCGCAGCGCCTTGATCGCACATCGCATTGGTTGATTGAGCACGCCATTTTTTGCTATCTCGACGCCGTCGAACGTGATGGTAAGGCTCCTGATATCACACCAGAGCAGGGCAAGGCATTTCAACGCGCGCCGGAGATTATGCCGCAATCTCGTCAGGAAGGAAGCTATCAACCGTTTTTAGCGTTCACGCAAACGCTGTTACCCCGTTCACCGCTGCGTGATGCTATCACGGCGGCATACCGCCGTTCCGAGGGGGAGATGGTGCCGTTACTGCTCGAACGGGTAGAACCGATGGCATCAATGGCCCCGGCAGTGCAGGCGCTGGCCTATCGACTGGCGCAGACGCTGCGGCGTGAACAGCAGACTCACGGGCGAGCGGGACGGGTGCAAAGTTTGCTACAGGCTTTCTCCTTGTCGTCCTCAGAGGGGATTGCGCTGATGTGCCTGGCCGAAGCGTTGCTGCGCATTCCCGACGCCTCAACGCGCAATGCGCTGATCCGTGACAAGATCAGCAGCGGAGACTGGCATTCTCACTTGGGGAAAGGGCAATCGCTGTTCGTTAATGCGGCAACCTGGGGACTGTTGCTGACCGGAAAGCTGGTTGCAACGCACAGTGAAACGCGTCTGGCGCACACCCTGAAGCAACTGATTAATAAGGGGGGAGAGCCAGTCATTCGATTGGGGATGGATCGCGTGATGCGTCTGATGGGGGAGCAGTTTGTTACTGGTGAAACCATCGATGAGGCGCTGTCCAACGCAGAACATCTGGAACAGCAAGGGTTTCGCTATTCCTATGACATGTTGGGCGAAGCGGCCCTCACCGAGCAGGATGCGGAGGCTTATCTCAACGCTTATCAGCAAGCGATTCATGCTATCGGCAGGGCGTCGCAGGGGCGCGGGGTGTATGAGGGGCCGGGTATCTCCATCAAGCTGTCGGCGCTGCATCCACGTTATAGCCGCGCGCAGTACGATCGCGTCATGGAGGTGCTCTATCCCCGTTTGCTGGCATTGACGTTGCTGGCGATGCAGTACGACATCGGCATCAATATTGATGCGGAAGAAGCAGAGAGGCTGGAAATTTCCCTCGATCTGCTGGAGCGGTTGTGCCATGAGCCTGCGCTGGCGGGGTGGAAAGGCATCGGTTTTGTGGTACAGGCCTACCAGAAACGCTGCCCGTTTGTGATTGATTTCCTCATCGATCTGGCACAGCGTACCCAGAGACGTCTGATGGTGCGATTGGTGAAAGGTGCCTACTGGGACAGCGAAATCAAACGCACGCAAATAGACGGTCTGGAGGATTACCCCGTCTATACCCGTAAAGTGTATACCGATGTCGCCTACCTGGCCTGCGCCCGCCAACTGCTGGCAGCACCGGATACCATTTATCCGCAGTTCGCCACCCACAATGCCCATACCCTGAGCGCGGTGTATACGCTGGCCGGTGACAGTTATTACCCTGGACAATATGAATTTCAGTGCCTGCACGGCATGGGGGAGGCGCTGTATTCGCAGGTCGTTGGTCCCGAAGAACAGGGTAAACTGGCGCGCCCCTGTCGGATTTATGCCCCCGTCGGCACCCATGAAACCCTGCTGGCTTATCTGGTGAGGCGTTTATTGGAAAACGGCGCCAACACCTCGTTTGTTAACCGCATTGCCGATGCGGAGGTCCCGCTGGAGCAACTGATTGCCAACCCGATAACGGAAGTTCAGGCGCTGGCATACAAAGAGGGGGCCCCCGGCTGCCCGCATCCGAGAATTCCTCTGCCCGCGCAACTCTACGGCGCAGAGCGTCGCAATGCGCAAGGCATAGACCTGACCGATGAACGCCGCCTGCAAATGCTCGCAGCGGCCTTAAGCGCCGATGCTGAGCAGGTGCAGCATGCTGCACCGATTATGGTTGATGCATCTTCGCCGCTGGCGGCTCGGCCGGTGATTAATCCGGCTCAGCGGCACGATATTGTGGGGTATGTGCGTGATGCCAGCGAGGAGGATGTACGCATTGCGTTGGGCCGTGCCGTACAAGCCGCAGAGCGGTTCTCGGCGGCATCGCTCCCGCAGCGTGTTGCCAGCCTGCAACGCGCAGCCAGCCTGCTGGAAGCGGCGTATCCGCAGTTCATCGGGTTATTGGTGCGGGAGGCGGGAAAAACCGTGCCAAATGCCATTGCTGAAATACGCGAAGCGGTGGACTTTTTGCGCTATTACGCACAGCAGTCTGCGGCGGCGTCATTGGAACAGATTTACCCGCTGGGTGTGGTGGTTTGCATTAGTCCGTGGAACTTCCCGTTGGCCATTTTTACCGGCCAGATCGCTGCCGCACTGGCGGCGGGGAATGCGGTACTGGCAAAACCGGCGGAGCAAACACCGCTGGTAGCCGCGTTGGCGGTGCAACTTTTGCATCAGGCTGGCATTGCGCCAGATGTGTTGCAACTGCTGCCCGGTGCTGGGGAAAGCGTCGGCGCGGCGTTGGTGCGCGATGCGCGCGTCAATGGCGTGCTGTTTACCGGCTCTACCGCAGTTGCCAAAAGCTTACAGCGCACGTTGGCAGATCGGCTGGATGCGCACGGGCGGCCTGCGGTGCTGATCGCTGAAACTGGCGGGATGAATGCCATGATTGTCGATTCGTCAGCGCTGACGGAGCAGGTGGTCAGCGATGTCATGGCCTCCGCCTTTGACAGCGCAGGGCAGCGTTGTTCAGCGCTGCGTCTGCTCTGTCTTCAGGATGACATTGCGGAGGTGACCCTGAGCATGTTGCGTGGCGCTATGGCACAGTTCCGCGTGGGTAATCCCGACAAGCTGGCAACGGACTGTGGCCCAGTGATTGACGATGAAGCCCGCGAACGGATCGAGCAACATATTCACCTGATGCAAGCGCAAGGGCATTCAGTGTATCAGGCGGCTTTCGGCGCACAGACGTGTGTGGCCTCGTGGCGACAGGGCACCTTTGTCTTGCCGACATTGATTGAACTGGACCAGATAGCCAGCTTGCAACAAGAGATCTTTGGCCCGGTGCTGCACGTGGTGCGCTATGCTCGCGAGGGGCTGGATACGTTGATTGAGGAGATCAACGCCTTGGGGTATGGGCTTACGCTGGGCATCCATTCACGGATTGATGAAACCATTTCGCGTATCACGCAGCGGGCGCATGTGGGTAACCAATACGTCAACCGCAATATGGTGGGCGCGGTGGTCGGTGTTCAGCCATTCGGGGGCGAAGGGCTGTCCGGTACGGGGCCGAAAGCGGGCGGGCCGCTCTATCTACCACGCTTGCAGAGAACACCGCCTGGTCTACCCAGCGCAGCGAGCAACGCATTGGGCGTGAATGCCACACTGGCGACAACACCGGAACGTACGGGGTTTGCGCTACTGGTTGACTGGGCGCAACAACAGGGACGGCAGGCGGTGTTTGAGGCGGCACAGTGCTACCGTGCCTGGGGGGCCGTCAGCGGTGTGATACATCCGTTGCCGGGACCCACTGGCGAACGCAATACCTATATGCTGACACCGCGCGATAACGTGCTGTGTCTGGCGCAGGAGAGTGACGATATTCTGCGTCAGTTGGCGGCGTTACTGGCCGTGGGCAGTAACGCGTTATGGCCTGACAGCGCTGCGTTACGCGAACTGGCGCACAGCTTGCCGCAGGAAGTGCAGCGCCGCATCCGTTTCACGCCGGAATGGCAACAAGAAGGTGAGCATATTGGTGCGGTTATCTGTCACGGTGATAGAGACATGCTGCGTGAGGTTAACCAGCAGCTTACGCAATGGGCGGGGGCGATTATTCCTTTGCTCGGCTGCGAACCCGGCAGTGACACGATTCCGCTGGAACGGCTATGGCATGAACGTGTGCTCAGCGTGAATACGGCGGCAGCAGGAGGAAATGCCAGCTTGCTGATGATGACGGAGTAATCACACCCTACGCGCCGCGCGGTGTGCGCGGCGCAACAACACAGAATGCCCTGCCAGAGCGCTTAGTTGCGGTACAAAACCTTGATGATGTGGTAGCCGAACTGGGTTTTTACCGGCCCAAAGGGTTTGAGCAACTCGCAGGAAAATACTGCTTTGTCGAAAGCGGGCACCATATCGCCCTGACGGAACTCACCCAGATTGCCCCCATCCCGTTTGGATGGACAGGTAGAGTGCTTTTTGGCTAACTGCTGAAAGTCTGCCCCTTGCGCCAATTGGTCTAGTAGATCATTCGCCTGTTGTTCCGTATCAACCAGAATATGCAGTGCAGATGCCGTTTTCGCCATGGGAATACCTTTCATATGATTAAGAAGCGTGAATTGAACAGGCCCCACGCCGACGCCGATGGCTGGCAATGTAGCACGATGCATGCCTAATGTGGATCGGTAAAGGCGAATCCGGCCATCAAGATCTGTGTGGCTTTCTGCTACAATCGGCTTCCGTTTTTATTGCGAGCTGAACGTCATGCGCCTGAATCCCAGTCAACAACATGCTGTCGAATTTGTCACCGGCCCCTGTCTGGTGCTGGCTGGTGCGGGATCAGGTAAAACGCGCGTTATCACCAACAAGATTGCGCATCTGATTCGTCAGTGTGGCTATCAGGCGCGTCATATTGCCGCAGTGACCTTTACCAACAAGGCCGCGCGGGAAATGAAAGCGCGCGTAGCGCAGACCTTAGGGCGCAAGGAGACGCGTGGATTGTTGATCGCCACCTTCCACACGCTGGGGCTGGAGGTCATCAAACGGGAATATGCGGCGTTGGGCATGAAGGCAAACTTCTCGCTGTTTGACGATCAGGATCAGGCCGCACTGCTTAATGAACTGACGGAAACCTGGTTGGAAGGGGATAAAACCCAGCTACAGCAGTTAACCTCCACCATTTCCAACTGGAAAAACGACCTGATGGACCCGGCGCAGGCGGCGGCATCGGCGCAGTCGGAGCGCGATAAGCTGTTTGCACACTGCTATGGTTTGTATCACGACCACTTGCGTGCCTGTAACGTGCTGGATTTTGACGATCTGATCCTGTTACCGACGCTGCTGTTCAAGCGCAATGAAGAGGTGCGTGAGCGCTGGCAAAACCGCTTGCGCTACCTGCTGGTGGATGAGTATCAGGATACTAACACCAGTCAGTACGAACTGATTAAACTGCTGGTAGGCGCGCGTGCGCGCTTTACCGTGGTCGGTGATGACGATCAATCCATCTACTCCTGGCGTGGGGCCCGTCCGCAAAACCTGGTGCTACTTGCTCAGGATTTCCCCCAGCTTGAAGTGATTAAGCTGGAGCAAAATTACCGCTCCTCGGGCCGTATTCTCAAAGCAGCCAATATTCTGATCGCCAATAACCCACACGTATTTGAAAAGAAACTCTTTTCGGAATTGGGGTACGGCAGTGAACTGAAGGTGATCACCGCTAACAACGAAGATCACGAGGCGGAACGGGTGGTGGGAGAACTGATTGCCCATCACTTTATCAACAAGACGCAGTACAGCGACTATGCCATCCTCTATCGTGGCAACCATCAGTCGCGGCTGTTTGAAAAGATGCTGATGCAAAACCGCATTCCCTATCGCATTTCTGGCGGGACCTCCTTCTTTTCTCGTCCGGAAATCAAGGATCTGTTGGCTTATCTGCGCGTTTTGACCAACGCGGACGATGACAGCGCCTTTCTGCGCATCGTCAACACCCCTAAACGAGAAATTGGCCCCGCGACGCTACAGAAACTGGGGGAGTGGGCCAATGTGCGCAACAAAAGCCTGTTTACCGCCAGTTTTGATTTAGGGCTGGAGGTGCATCTCTCGGGCCGTGGACTGACCTCATTGCAACGCTTCACCCACTGGATGCGGGACATTGCCCAGCAGGCGGAGCGAGAACCAGTGGCGGCGGTGCGTGACCTTATTCACGGGCTGGATTATGAAAGTTGGCTGTATGAAACCTCAACCAGCCCGAAAGCGGCGGAAATGCGTATGAAAAACGTCAATCAGCTATTTAGCTGGATGACGGAGATGCTGGCTGGCTCGGATCTCGACGAGCCGATGACGCTGACGCAGGTGGTGACGCGGTTCACCCTGCGCGACATGATGGAGCGCGGCGAAAGCGAAGAAGAGGTTGATCAGGTGCAACTGATGACCCTGCACGCCTCTAAAGGGCTGGAGTTCCCCTATGTGTATTTGGTGGGGATGGAAGAGGGGCTACTGCCGCACCAGAGCAGCATTGACGAAGATAATGTCGATGAAGAGCGTCGCCTGGCGTATGTCGGCATCACGCGGGCGCAACGTGAGCTGATTTTTACCCTGTGCAAAGAGCGTCGCCAGTATGGCGAACTGATGCGGCCAGAACCGAGCCGTTTCTTGCTGGAACTGCCTCAGGACGATCTGCAATGGGAAACGGCGCGCAAAGTGGTCAGCGCGCAAGAGCGGATGCAAAAGGGGCAAAGCCATCTGGCGAACCTGCGCGCGCAACTGGCGCAGGCGCGCGACAAGGAGTAGGGCCGCTGTTACTGTGCGGCTTCCTCAATCACCAGCGGCCAGTGGGCATAGCCTTGCCAACGGCTTTCCTGCTCCAGCGCTTCCGCCCGCAGGGGATGGGCTGCCAGCCAGCCAGCAGGTAGCTGGATATGCAGGGTATCGCCGTCCGCCCGCAAGATGCTGTCAGGCAAGGTGTCATCACGGCGACGGCTGGCGAAAATAATCGCCAGTCGCAACAAACGGCAGAGGCGCTGTGCAGGCAGCACGGGCACGGCGTTTTGCTGATTCAATGACTGAAGATCGAGCGCACCACTCTGATTTAACACCAGAATAGCCAGCAGTTTTTTCTGTGCCGGTGTAAAACCGGGAAGATCGCTGTTGCGAATGAGATAGGCGGCGTGTTGCGGAGCATTGCGAAAATCAATGGCCAGGCCAATTTCATGCAGGAAACTGGCGCTGTGCAGTAGCTCGCGACATCGGTGATCCAGCGGCCAATCTTGCGCCAACTGATGCAGGAAATTATCGGCTAATGCGCTGACGCGATGGCCTTGTTCACTGTCTAACAGGTAGCGACGTTGCAGATTGAGAAGCGTGCGCTGGCGAATATCCTGCTCTACGGGCAGGTGTAGCATCCCGTATACCAGGCCTTCACGCAGTGCACCACCGGCCAATGTCATACTCTGAATATCCAGCTCTTGGAAAATCGCCAACAGAATGGAGAGTCCGCTGGGAAACACCAGCGCCCGTTCCAGCGTCAGGCCGTCAATTTCCAGTTCTTCCAGCTTATGGCATGCGATGGCATGCTCTTTCAGGGCGCGCAGCTTGTCGAGCGTGATGTGCTCATCCATGCCTGCGGCCACCATAATCTCTTGCAACGCTTGTACGGTGCCGGATGCGCCCACGCACACTTGCCACCCCTGAGCACGCAGTTGCGCTGCCACGGGACGTATCATGTCACTGGCCGCCTGCTCCGCACGGGCAAAATTGTCTGCCGTTAGGGTACGATCGCTGAAATAGCGCTCCAGCCAGGTCACGCATCCCATGGGTAAACTGAGTAACTGCGTGGCCTGTGCGGCGGTTCCGGTCGCCAGTTCGGTACTGCCACCGCCGATATCCACCACCAGACGCTGTTCTGGGCCACCCGTGGTGTGGGCCACGCCCTGATAAATCAGGCGCGCTTCCTCTTCACCGCTGATGACTTGAATCGGCAAGCCCAGAATCTGCTGAGCCTGTGCCAGAAATTCATCGGCGTTGGTGGCAAGTCGCAGGGTCGCCGTGGCGACAACGCGGGTTTGCGTCTGCGGGATATCCTGCAAGCGTTCGGAAAACAGGCGTAAGCACTGCCAGCCGCGCTGCATGGCTTCCTGTGATAAGCGATTATCGCGATCCAGTCCTGCAGCCAAACGTACTTTCCGTTTAATGCGCGCCAGCGTCTGAATGCTGCCCGCGCTCTCGCGCACCACCAGCATATGGAAGCTGTTTGAGCCCAGATCGATCGCCGCATACAGCGAGGAAGCATTTAGCATGGATGCTTAACTCGGTCTTTTACGGTTGCCGCGCGGTGCGCCGCTACGACGTGGCGGACCACTGCGACGCGGACCACTGCTGGTACGTGTGCGGGGTAAGCGCTTCGGTGCAGGCAGATCGGTCATCAGCGCATCGCTATCGTATTTGCTCACCGGGATGGAATGGCCCGTGTATTGCTCAATGGCAGGCAAGTTCAGCGCGTACTCTTCACAGGCTAGGCTGATGGAGAAACCGCTGGCACCGGCACGCCCGGTACGGCCGATGCGGTGCACATAGTCTTCGCAATCGTCCGGCAAGTCATAGTTGAATACGTGAGTGACAGACGGAATATGCAGACCGCGCGCCGCAACATCGGTGGCGACCAGAATATCCAGATTACCCTGTGTGAAGTCATCCAGAATGCGCAGGCGTTTTTTCTGCGCCACGTCGCCGGTCAGCAAGCCAACGCGATGGCCGTCCGCAGCCAGATGGCCCCAGATGTCTTCACAACGGTGCTTGGTGTTAGCGAAGATGATGCAGCGGTCCGGCCACTCTTCTTCCAGCAACGTTTGCAGCAGACGCATCTTCTCTTCGTTTGACGGATAGAAGAGCTCTTCCTTGATGCGGTGCCCGGTTTTCTGTTCCGGCTCCACTTCAACGTATTCGGCGTTGTTCATCTGTTCAAACGCCAACTCACGCACACGGTAAGATAGCGTGGCGGAGAACAGCATGTTGAGGCGCTGCGTTACCGGCGGCATGCGGCGGAACAGCCAGCGAATATCTTTGATAAAGCCCAGATCGTACATTCTGTCGGCTTCATCGAGCACCACAACCTGAATGGCACCAAGGTTAATGTGATTCTGCTTGGCGTAGTCGATCAAACGGCCCGTGGTACCGATCAGGATATCAACGCCCTGCTCCAGTACTTTAAGCTGTTTATCGTAGCCGTCTCCGCCGTAAGCCAGACCCAGTTTCAAGCCTGTCGATTCTGCCAGCGCCTGTGCATCTGCGTGGATTTGCACGGCCAACTCGCGAGTAGGAGCCATGATCAGCGCGCGCGGCTGGTTGGTTTGACGCTCTGCCGAAGCAGGATGCGACAAGAGATAGTGGAAAGTAGACGCTAGAAATGCCAGCGTCTTGCCAGTTCCGGTTTGCGCTTGACCCGCGACGTCCCGACCATCAAGGGCGAGAGGGAGTGCGAGTGCCTGAATGGGCGTGCAGTTATAAAACCCTTTGTTTTCAAGGGCTTTGATTACCTGCGGGTGCAGCGCGAAGTCGGAAAACTTCTGTTCGGTCAAGTGTGTTTTGCTCATAGTGTGGTAGAATATCAGCTAACTATTGCTTTACGAAAGCGTATACAGTGAAATAAAGTCAAGCTTTGTTGGTTAATGCTACACCAACTCGCTAAAGATAATCCTGCGGAGTAAAAAATGAGCGATAAAATTATTCACCTGACAGACGACAGCTTCGAAACGGACGTGTTGCAGGCCGAAGGGGCAACACTGGTTGATTTTTGGGCCGAATGGTGTGGTCCCTGCAAAATGATCGCTCCCATTCTCGATGAAATCGCTGATGAATTCGAAGGTCGTATCACCGTTGCCAAGCTTAACATTGATGAAAATCCGGCGACTGCGCCGAAATACGGCATTCGCGGTATCCCGACCCTGCTGCTGTTCAAAAACGGTGAAGTGGCAGCAACGAAAGTCGGCGCGCTGTCTAAAGGCCAACTGAAAGAGTTTTTGAACACCAATCTGTAATGCCTGATAGATTTATCAACGTTATTTCATCGCACAAAGCGGTCAGTGTGGATTTCTCGTATTGACCGCTTGCTGCACGCCATGAAGCGTGCTAGATTCATCAGTACTGCATACCGTACTTGCCTATGTTTAAGCCTCACAGGCTTAAGCCTGAAAGTTTGAATCTATAGCATTACTCGCTGTCTATACCTTAACGCTGCCCGTTCGTGACAAGAAATCGCACAAACACGGCACAAAAATCCGTAGCGCGGTCAGGCAATCAAAAGCATTACATTAATTGGTTTCAGGTGTCTTCGATCTCTTGCCGTCGTTTTATATCGGGCTTGCGTGGTCAACGTCTAACACGTTCACGTATCAAGCCAAACAGAATGGTGTGATTGAGGGCGGTTTATGATAGTGGCACGGTGACCCTTGCCATCCCATTCACGTTAATTGTTCGAGATTTACCCCGAGTTTAAGAACCCACCACTATGAATCTTACCGAATTAAAGAATACGCCAGTTTCTGAGTTAATTACTCTTGGCGAAAACATGGGGCTGGAAAACCTGGCTCGTATGCGCAAGCAGGATATTATTTTCGCCATTTTGAAGCAGCACGCAAAAAGTGGCGAAGATATTTTCGGCGATGGCGTGCTGGAAATCTTGCAGGATGGTTTCGGTTTCCTCCGTTCTGCAGACAGTTCCTACCTCGCCGGCCCTGATGATATCTACGTTTCTCCCAGCCAAATCCGCCGTTTTAACCTTCGTACTGGTGACACCATTTCAGGCAAGATTCGTCCTCCCAAAGAAGGGGAACGCTATTTTGCCTTATTGAAAGTTAACGAAGTCAATTACGACAAACCAGAAAACGCCCGCAACAAGATCCTGTTCGAAAACCTTACCCCGCTGCATGCCAACTCACGTTTGCGTATGGAACGCGGTAATGGTTCAACAGAAGACCTGACAGCACGCGTATTGGATTTGGCATCGCCGATTGGCCGCGGTCAACGTGGTTTGATCGTGGCACCGCCGAAAGCCGGTAAAACCATGCTGCTGCAAAATATCGCGCAGAGCATCGCGTATAATCACCCTGATTGCGTGCTGATGGTGCTGCTTATCGACGAACGTCCGGAAGAAGTGACCGAGATGCAACGTCTGGTGAAAGGGGAAGTGGTGGCGTCTACCTTTGACGAGCCCGCCTCTCGCCACGTTCAGGTTGCGGAAATGGTGATTGAAAAGGCCAAGCGCCTGGTCGAGCACAAAAAAGACGTTATCATCCTGCTCGACTCCATCACCCGTCTGGCGCGTGCCTACAACACCGTGGTACCGGCGTCTGGCAAAGTGCTGACCGGTGGTGTGGACGCCAACGCCCTGCACCGTCCGAAACGCTTCTTTGGTGCTGCGCGTAACGTGGAAGAGGGCGGTAGCCTGACCATCATCGCCACCGCGCTGGTAGATACCGGCTCGAAGATGGACGAAGTAATTTACGAAGAATTTAAAGGTACAGGTAACATGGAACTGCATCTGGCGCGTAAAATCGCTGAGAAACGCGTGTTCCCGGCTATCGACTACAACCGCTCCGGTACGCGTAAAGAAGAGCTGCTTACCACTTCTGAAGAACTGCAAAAAATGTGGATCCTGCGCAAAATCATCCACCCGATGGGTGAGATTGATGCGATGGAGTTCCTGATCAACAAGTTGGCGATGACCAAAACCAACGATGAATTCTTCGACATGATGAAGCGTTCATAAGCACGCGGTGTTCTCGGGGAAAACGCCACGCGGGTCGTGGCGTTTTTTTTAGGAACTTACCGACCTTTACACTACAGGGTGTTTTTCCAGAGTATTCTAGGATATCCCGGCGTCATGCTTTCCGTTATGGTACGCACTGATTTGATGGCGTCATCATAACCCCGTCGCGATTGCTTGCCCTGTGCATGCTTGCGCGATACCGTCGGCCGCATAATGATGTTGTGTGAACGGCCCTGTTATGGCGAACCCTGCTTCGCCGTGGCAGCTTGCGGCGGTTTGTAGCCATAAACGGTAAACTTACTCGCTATGCGTCTAGAGTTATTATTGATTTTCTTGTTTTCTCTGGTTTTTCTATTCCTGGCCCGTCGCGTGGCGGGGCCGTTGGGCCTTGTCGATCGCCCCAATCAGCGTAAGCGTCACCACGGTCTGATCCCGTTGGTGGGGGGCATTTCCGTTTATGCTGGCCTGTGCTTTACCTTCCTGGTTACCGACTACTACATTCCCCATTTCCGCTTTTACCTGCTATGCGCCGGTATTTTGGTGTTTGTCGGGGCATTGGACGATCGCTTTGATATCAGTGTCAAAATCCGTGCGCTGGTTCAGGCGCTGGTAGCGATTACCATGATGGTGTTCGCGCATCTCTCATTGCGTAATCTGGGGGAGCTGTTTGGCCCGTGGGATATGGTGCTGGGGCCATTGGGTTATCTGGTGACACTGTTTGCCGTGTGGGCGGCGATTAACGCGTTTAACATGGTTGATGGCATCGACGGTCTGCTCGGTGGCCTTTCGGTGGTGTCGTTCGGCGCGATGGGTATCCTGCTCTACGGTTATGGACACCACAATTTGGCGCTGTGGTGCTTTGCTATGATTGCGGCCACGCTGCCGTACATCTTGCTCAACCTCGGTTTTTTTGGCCTCCGCTATAAAGTGTTTATGGGCGATGCAGGCAGCACCATGATAGGGTTCACCGCCATTTGGATCCTGATGCAATCGACGCAGGGCAAATACCATCCGATTAACCCGGTAACGGCACTGTGGCTGATTGCCATCCCGCTGATGGACATGGTTGCCATCATGTATCGCCGCTTGCGCCGAGGGATGAGCCCCTTCGCGCCGGATCGTCAGCATATCCATCACTTACTGATGCGCGCTGGGTTTACACCGCATCAGGCTTTCGTATTGATCACCCTGGCTGCGGTGCTGTTGGCGGGTATCGGCATGGCCGGAGAGTATTTCTCTTTCATTCCCGAATGGGCCATGTTGGTGCTGTTTTTACTGGCCTTTGGGCTTTACGACTATTGCCTGAAGCGGGCATGGCGCGTGGCGCGCTTTCTGAAACGCATCAAGCGTCGAATGCACCGTAACGACAATCATCGACACTCAACTTGAAACCACATCACTTTGGGGAAGTAATGAAACACGAAAACCCTGCTAACGGAACCTCTGGCGAAGCCCACTACCGCGTGACGACTGCGGACGCCGGCATCGAGAATGAACTGGACATTCGTGGCCTGTGCGGTGCGTTATGGCGAGGAAAATTCTGGATTGCCGGTGTAGCGCTGGCTTTTGCGCTGGTAGCGTTAGGATATTCCTATCTTGCTCGCCAGGAGTGGAGCGCCACGGCAATAACGGACCGGTCTGGTGTCACGGGGCTGGGCGGTTATTATCCGCAACAGCAGTTCTTACGCAATCTGGATGCCAAAGCCTTTGCATCGCTGCCGCCCGAGGCGCTGTCGGTGTCAGCCAAGGTTTACGATGAGTTTGTCATGCAGGTTGCTGCGTATGATACCCGGCGCGATTTCTGGCTACAGAGCGACTACTATAAATCGCATCAGGAAGGTGATGTCAAAGCGGATGCTGCCTTGCTGGACGAACTGATCGCCGACATCCAGTTTACCCCGCGTGACGACGGCAAAAAGACCTTCGACAGCGTGCGCCTGATGGCGGACAACGCGCCTGATGCCAATCGCCTGTTGCGTGAGTATATCGAGTTTGCCAGCCAGCGCGCCGCACAGCACCTTAACGGTGAACTGAAAGGTGCCTGGGCAGCACGCAAGGTCTTTTTACAGTCGCAGATTCAGCGTCAGGAAGCGGTCGCGCAGGCGATTTTCGATCGCGACCTCAATAGCGTGAAGATGGCGCTAAAAATTGCGCAACAGCAGGGGATCAGCCGCAGCCAGACCGACACCCCCGCAGATGAGTTGCCGCCATCAGAACTTTTCCTGCTGGGGCGTCCGATGTTGCAGGCGCAATTGGAGTCCTTGCAGGCCAGTGGACCGCGCTACGACATCGATTATGACCAAAACCGCGCCATGTTGGCGACATTAAACGTTGAGCCAACGCTCGACGCGGCATTGCAGACCTACCGTTATCTGCGCACGCCAGAGGAGCCGGTGAAGCGAGACAGTCCGCGCCGCCTGTTCTTGATGGTGATATGGGGCGCTATCGGTGCATTAACCGGGGCGGGCATTGCATTGGCGCGCTGTAAACCGCAGCGACGGGTGGATTGACCGTTTATGCCGCCTGAAAGGGCAGCCCCTAACCTGATGAAAGAGATTCATAGTGAAAGTGTTGACTATTTTCGGCACCCGTCCAGAAGCCATCAAGATGGCCCCTCTGGTTTATGCCCTGGCTCAAGATGAAGCCTTTGAATCGAAAATATGCGTAACAGCCCAGCACCGGGAGATGCTGGATCAGGTGCTGCGTTTATTTGCTATTACGCCGGATTATGATTTGAACATTATGCAGCCGGGCCAGGGGTTGAGTGAGGTCACGTGCCGCATTCTGGAAGGATTGGAACCGGTATTGACGGCGTTCAAACCCGATCTGGTACTGGTGCACGGTGATACCACCACCACGTTGGCCGCCAGCTTGGCGGCGCTGTATCAGCGTATTCCTGTCGCTCATGTGGAGGCTGGGTTGCGCACAGGCAATCTCTATTCGCCCTGGCCTGAAGAGGCCAACCGTAAGCTGACCGGCCATTTAGCGACGTACCACTTTGCGCCAACCGAGCGGGCGCGTGATAACCTGCTGCGGGAAAACCTCGGCGACCGGCAGATCCTGGTGACAGGAAATACGGTTATCGATGCACTGTTCTGGGTGCGCGATCGTATTCTTAGCGATGAAACATTGCGTCACTCTCTGGATACCCACTACGGTTTTCTGGATGCGAATAAAAAACTGATTCTGGTCACCGGGCATCGCCGTGAAAACTTTGGCGGCGGTTTTGAGCGTATTTGTACTGCACTGGCGGGCATCGCCCGTCGCCACCCGGAAGCGCAGATTCTGTATCCCGTGCACCTGAACCCGAATGTGCGTGAGCCGGTAAATCGTATTTTAAGCGGCATTGATAACGTGTTTCTGATCGCGCCGCAAGAGTACTTGCCGTTTGTTTACCTGATGAACCGATCGTACCTGATTTTGACCGATTCTGGCGGCATTCAGGAAGAAGCGCCCTCGCTGGGGGTGCCCGTGCTGGTGATGCGTGAGACGACAGAGCGGCCAGAAGCCGTGGAAGCGGGAACGGTACGGTTGGTTGGCACCGAAGTGGCGACGATTCTGGACGCGGTATCGCAACTGCTGACCGACAATGTGGCATATCAGGCCATGAGTCGGGCGCATAATCCGTTCGGTGACGGCACCGCTTGTCAGCGTATTATTGCCGCACTGAAGAACCCTTTAGTTACACGACAATGAGCAACACCATGACAACTAACGCAATGACAATCAATAAGATAGTGGTGATTGGATTGGGCTATATCGGTCTTCCGACCGCTGCTGCGTTTGCCTCACGGAAAAAACAGGTGATTGGCGTAGACGTTAATCGCCACGCGGTGGAAACCATCAATCGCGGTGAGATTCATATTGTCGAACCCGATCTGGGATCCATGGTCAAGGCCGCCGTGGAAAATGGTTATTTGACGGCAACGCACAAACCCGAGGCGGCGGATGCCTTCCTGATCGCGGTGCCGACGCCGTTTAAAGAAGGGCACGAACCGGATTTGAGCTATGTACAGGCGGCGGCAGCGTCGATTGCACCGGTGCTGCAACCCGGCGCGTTGGTGGTACTCGAATCCACCTGTCCCGTTGGCGCGACGGAACAGATGGCGGCGTGGCTGGCGGAAGCCCGTCCCGACCTGACCTTCCCGCAGCACGCCGGGGACGATGCCGATATTCACATCGCGTACTGCCCGGAGCGGGTATTGCCTGGGCAGGTGGTGGTAGAGCTGGTGAAAAACGATCGCGTGATTGGCGGCATGACGCCAGCCTGTGCCGCGCACGCCAGCGCGTTGTACAAGATTTTTCTGGAAGGTGAGTGCGTTGAAACCGACGCGCGCACGGCAGAGATGTGTAAACTGACGGAAAACAGCTTCCGTGACGTGAATATCGCCTTTGCCAACGAGCTGTCGCTGATTTGTGCCGAGCAGGGTATCAACGTATGGGAGTTGATTCGTCTGGCGAATCGTCATCCGCGTGTGAATATCCTTCAGCCCGGCCCCGGCGTTGGCGGCCATTGCATCGCGGTAGACCCGTGGTTTATCGTGGCGCAAAATCCGCAGCAGGCGCGTTTGATACACACGGCGCGATTGGTGAATGACGGTAAGCCGCTGTGGGTGGTCGATCGCGTCAAAATGGCGGTAGCGGATTGTCTGGTGCAGAGCGGCAAACGCGCCAGCGACGTGACCATCGCCTGTTTTGGGCTGGCGTTTAAGCCGGATATTGACGATCTGCGCGAAAGCCCGGCGGTCGGAATTACCGAAATGATTGCGCAGTGGCACAGCGGCACGACGCTTGCCGTGGAGCCCAATGTGGCTGCGTTGCCGCCGCGTTTGACCGGGTTGGTCGCGTTGACCGAATTGCCGACGGCGTTGCGTGAGGCGGATGTGGTGGTGATGCTGGTCGATCACCGTGCATTCCGCGCGATAGAACCTGAAAAGATAAAACAACAGTGGATTGTAGACACGAAAGGAGTATGGCGTTGAAACGTATTTTGGTGACAGGCGGTGCAGGGTTTATTGGGTCAGCGCTGGTGCGCTATCTGGTAACGGAAACGCAAGACAGCGTTGTTGTGGTCGATAAGCTGACCTATGCCGGGAATCTGGCGTCATTGGCCCCGGTGGCGGCCAGCGATCGTTTCGCGTTCGAGCAGGTTGATATCTGCGATCGTTCCGCGTTGGATCGAGTATTTGCCACGTATCAGCCGGAGATGGTGATGCATCTGGCGGCAGAAAGCCACGTTGACCGCTCGATTGATGGCCCGGCGGCGTTTATTGAAACCAATATCGTCGGCACCTATCAGATGCTGGAAGCGGCGCGCCACTACTGGAACGCGCTGGATGATGAGAAAAAAGCCGCCTTCCGTTTCCACCATATTTCCACCGATGAAGTGTTTGGCGATCTGCACGGCACGGACGATCTGTTCACCGAAACCACGCCCTATGCGCCCAGCAGCCCGTATTCCGCATCCAAGGCCTCCAGCGACCATCTGGTGCGTGCCTGGATGCGCACCTATGGCTTGCCGACCATCATCACCAACTGCTCCAATAACTACGGTCCTTACCACTTCCCGGAAAAATTGATTCCGTTGATGATCCTCAACGCCTTATCCGGTAAGCCGCTGCCCGTGTATGGCAACGGTGCGCAGATCCGTGACTGGCTGTTTGTTGAAGATCATGCGCGTGCGCTTTACCGCGTGGTGACGGTGGGAGAGGTCGGGGAAACCTACAATATCGGCGGCCATAACGAGCGTAAAAACCTCGACGTGGTACATACCCTGTGCGATCTGCTGGAAGAACTGGCACCGCAAAAACCGGCGGGTGTAACCCATTACCGCGATCTGATTACCTATGTGACTGACCGACCCGGCCATGACATGCGTTATGCCATCGATGCCAGCAAAATGGCGCAGGAGCTGGATTGGAAACCGCAGGAGACGTTTGAAACCGGCATGCGTAAAACGGTGTTGTGGTATCTGAACAACGAAGCCTGGTGGCGCAGTGTGCAGGATGGCTCCTATACCGGAGAACGGTTGGGGCTGGACGCGTAATCGACGCGTTTTCCGCGCCAGTGTGTCAGTAACCGCCGTGTGCGAGCGATGACAGGAGAGGCGATGACAGCCACGATCCGTGCGCATCTGATGCCGTTAGCGTGGGAAAGCGATTTTTTCGCTCTCCCCAGCGCGCGCTTGTCGTTTAGTGATGATGCGCCAGCGCTAACGCGCGCGGCGCTGAACGCGTATGCGGTGGTGCAGGCCAAGATAGCTGCCAGCGATCTGACGACGATTGATGCACTCTCTGCCGGAGGTTTCCAACTGGCAGAGAGCGAAGTGGATTTTTGCCTGCCAATTAGCGCTGATGAGGCGCCGCTTCCGGTCTGGCGCGTGGCGGATACCGAGGATATTGCCTTGCTGCGTGACGCCGCCGCGCGGGTTTTTTCGCTCAGTCGGTTTCGCGCTCCCTGGTATCGCGCTACGGACAGCGGGCGTTTTTATGCGCAATGGGTGGAAAACGCGGTGCGTGGCACCTTTGACGATGTTTGCCTGATAGCACACGACGCGCAGGGCGCACCGCTCGGTTGGGTGACTCTGCGCCAAACACAGGCGGACCAGGCTCGCATCGGCCTCCTGGCCGCATGGCCGGGTGCATCCGGCGGTGTGGGCATGCAACTGATGGCGCTGGCAAGGCACTGGTGCCAACAGCGGCACGTGGCGCACCTGTGGGTGGCTACGCAGTTGGGTAATACGCGCGCGCTGCGCCTTTATCAACGCGCTGGCGCGCAGATTCATGATACGGCGCATTGGTTTTACAGGAGACCGCATGATTCCGTTTAACGCTCCCCCGATCGTGGGTACCGAACTGGACTATATGCAGGCCGCGATGAGCAGCGGCAAGCTGTGTGGTGACGGCGGTTTCACTCGCCGTTGCCAGCAATGGCTGGAGCACTATTCTGGCAGCAAGAAGGTGTTGTTGACCCCCTCCTGTACCGCATCGCTCGAAATGGCGGCCATCCTGCTGGATATTCAGCCGGGGGATGAGGTTATCATGCCCAGCTACACCTTCGTTTCCACCGCCAATGCTTTTGTGCTGCGTGGGGCAACCATTGTTTATGTCGATGTGCGCCCGGATACGCTGAACATCGATGAAAGCATGATTGAAGCAGCGATTACCGACAAGACCCGAGCCATCGTGCCAGTGCATTATGCTGGTGTCGCGTGCGAAATGGACGCCATCATGGCGCTGGCGGAACAGTACGGTCTCTGGGTGGTGGAGGATGCCGCGCAAGGGGTGATGGCACGCTATAAAGGCCGTCCGTTGGGCGCGATTGGTCATATTGGCTGTTTCAGCTTTCATGAAACCAAAAACTACACGTCCGGTGGTGAAGGCGGTGCCACGCTGATTAACGATCCTGCGTTGGTTGAGCGGGCAGAAATCATTCGCGAAAAGGGCACCAACCGTAGCCAGTTCTTTCGCGGTCAGGCTGATAAATATACCTGGCGCGATATCGGCTCCAGCTACCTGATGGCAGATATTCAAGCCGCCTATCTGTGGGGGCAGTTGGAAGCCGCCGAGCGCATCAACGAACGACGTTTACGCCTGTGGCATAACTATTATGATGCCTTTCGCCCGCTGGCGGAGGCCGGGCGCGTCACGTTGCCCACCCTGCCTGCACACTGCCAGCACAATGCACACCTGTTTTACCTCAAGCTGCGCGACATTGACGATCGCGCCGCGTTTATTCACGACATGAAGGATGCGGAAATCCTGACGGTGTTTCACTATATTCCGCTGCATACCTCACCGGCGGGGCTGCGCTTCGGGCGTTTTTCCGGGGAAGATCGTTACACCACGCGGGAAAGCGAGCGACTGGTTCGGTTGCCGCTGTTTTATAATCTGTCTGATGTGAATCAGCGCACGGTGATCAACACCATCCTGAGCTTCTTTTCCTGATATGTCATTGGCAAAAGCGTCCTTATGGACGGCGGGTTCGACGCTGGTCAAAATCGCCATTGGTCTGGTGATTATCAAATTGCTGGCGGTGGCCTTCGGCCCGAGCGGCGTGGGGCAGGCGGGAAATTACCGGCAACTGATCACGGTGTTGGGCGTACTGTCAGGCGCAGGAATATTTAATGGTGTGATCATGCTGGTGGCGCGCCATCAGCAGCAGCCGGAGTCGTTGCAACAGGTTTTGGGGACGTCAGCGACGCTGATCGCACTCTTTTCATCGGCGCTGGCACTCCTGTTTGTGCTGGCGGCCGGGCCGATAGCCACGGCGCTGTTTGGCGACGCTCGCTATCGTGACGTGATCCGCCTGTTGGCGTTGCTGCAAATGGGCATTGCCTGCGCTAACTTCTTTTTAGCTATCCTGAAAGGGTATCGGGACGCACAGGGCAATGCGCTGGCGATTGTCGCGGGCAGCCTGATTGGGTTGGTGGCGTTTGTTGCCTGCTTTTTGTTGGCGGGCTATTCAGGTGCGTTGGTCGGGTTGGCGCTGGTACCGGCGTTGATTGCTCTACCCGCCGGTGTGTTGCTGTGGCGGCGCACCCCTTTGCGTTGGCCGCATTTGCGTCCGGTATGGGACCGCGCATTCGCCACGCAGTTAGGGAAATTTACCCTGATGGCGGTGATGACGGCGGTAACGGTACCCGTTGCCTATATCATGATGCGTAACGTGCTTGCGGCGCATGCCGGGTGGGATGCCGTCGGCTTGTGGCAGGGGGTGAGCGCGATATCTGATGCCTACCTGCAATTTATCACTGCCGCGTTTTCGGTCTATTTGTTGCCGACGCTGGCGCGGTTGCAGGAAAAACCGGCAATTGTGCGCGAGATCGGCCGCGCGTTGCGGTTTGTTATCCCGGCGGTAGCCGCCGTCAGCCTCGCGATTTGGTTACTGCGCGATGTGGCTATCTGGCTGCTGTTTTCCCCGCAGTTTGTGCCGATGCGCGATCTGTTTGCCTGGCAACTGGTGGGCGATGTGATGAAAGTGGGGGCCTATGTTTTTGGCTATCTGGTGATTGCCAAAGCGGCGTTGCGCTTTTATCTGCTGGCGGAACTGAGCCAGTTTCTGTTGCTGAGTGGCTTCTCCCAGTGGCTGATTCCGCGCTATGGCGCGTTGGGGGCCACACAAGCCTATATGTTGACCTATGTGGTTTACTTTTTCCTGTGCTGTTGTGTTTTTCTTATTTACCGTAGGCGACCATGACGACACTGATTCACGTGCTGGGATCGGATATCCCGCATCATAACCAGACAGTGCTGCGCTTCTTCCACGATGTGCTGGCAATGCAACTCCCTGCGCCGGTAGTCACGCATTTTATGGTGGTATCCCGTGATGAGGGCTTGCAGCAGGCCTTTCCTGGGTTGACGTTAACCTGCTATGCCGATAAGCGCGCGTTAGCGCAGGCAGTGGTGGCGCAAGCACGGGACTGTCGACAGACGCGGTTCTTTTTCCACGGACAGTTCAACCCGTGGATTTGGCTGGCGCTGTTGGGGCGGCGTATCAAACCGGCACAAGCCTATTGGCATGTGTGGGGCGCGGATCTGTATGAAGAGGCCACGCAGTGGAAGCATCGCCTGTTTTACCTGCTGCGTCGTGTGGCGCAAGGACGGGTCGGTCATGTCTTTGCTACACGTGGCGATCTGGATTTCTATCGGCAGCGGAATACCGACGTGCCGGCCTCGTTGCTTTATTTCCCCACAAAAATGAACCCGGCGCTGACGGCAGAGACCGTGACCAAACCGTTGGCCGGGCCGATGACCGTGCTGGTGGGGAATTCCGGCGATAAGAGTAATCGGCATATCGAAGCGCTGCAGGCCATTCATCAGCAATTGGGGTCGCGGGTGCGGGTGATTGTCCCTATGGGATATCCCGCGAACAATGAAGACTACATCAATCAGGTGGCACAGGAAGGTGAAACGCTGTTTGGCACGAAACAGTTTCAGTTGCTGCGTGAACACTTGGCGTTCGACGATTACCTGAATATGTTGCGCAGTTGCGATCTCGGCGTATTTATCTTTCCGCGTCAGCAAGGCATTGGTACGCTTTGCCTGCTGATTCAGTGCGGGGTGCCCTTTGTCATCAGCCGGAAGAACCCCTTCTGGCAGGATCTGGCCGAGCAGCATTTGCCGGTGCTGTTTTACGGCGATACGTTGACGGAAGCGGTAGTGCGTGAAGCACAACGCCAGATAGCGAGTGTGGATCAGCGTCGTATCGCGTTCTTCCAGCCTAACTACCAGCGAGGATGGGTCGATGCCTTGACGCTGGCGGCGGAGACGAAACCATGACGCAGGGTGAATTCGGCGGCTTGGTTGTGGTGTATCTGTTTGCCATCAGCTTTATTCTCTTTTTGACCTGGCAGGAGTTTCGTCGTGTACGTTTTAACTTTAACGTACTGTTCTCGATACTTTTTCTGCTGACGTTCTATTTCGGTTTTCCCTTTACCTGCCTGCTGGCATTCAAATTCAATGTAGCAGTGGTGCCCGCGACCTATTTACTTCAGGCACTGCTGTCGGCAACCGTGTTTTACGCCATCTATTACGTGACGTATAAAATCCGTCTGCGGGCGCAGCGCCGACCACCCGGCGAATCCTGGCTCGTGATGAATCGCGTTGAAACGCACCTGACGTGGCTATTGCTGGCGCTGGTGGCCGTGGTGACCGTGGCTATCTTCTTTATTAACAACGGTTTTTTACTGTTCAAACTGCGTTCTTACAGCCAGATCTTTTCCAGCGAGGTCTCGGGCGTTGCTCTGAAGCGCTTCTTCTATTTTTTTATCCCCGCCATGCTGGTGGTCTATTTCCTGCACCAGACGCGCCGTGCCTGGCTGCTGTTTCTGGTGGGCACCGTCGGATTCGGGATACTGACCTACCTGATTGTCGGCGGTACGCGGGCCAATATCATTATCGCTTTTGCCTTGTTCTTGTTCATCGGCATCCAGCGCGGTTGGATCACGCTGTGGATGCTGGCCGCGGCGGGTGCGGTGGGCGTGACCGCCATGTTCTGGTTGGCATTAAAGCGCTACAGTCTGGATGTAAGTGGAGCTGAAGCGTTTTACACCTTTCTTTATCTGACGCGCGATACCTTCTCGCCGTGGGAAAATTTGGCGCTGCTGTGGCAACACTACGGTGACATCGAATTTCAGGGGCTCGCCCCCATCGTGCGTGATTTTTACGTGTTTATTCCGTCCTGGCTGTGGCCCGCACGCCCTAATCTGGTGCTCAACAGCGCTAACTACTTCACTTGGGAAGTGCTCAATAACCACTCTGGGTTGGCGATTTCGCCGACCTTGCTGGGATCGTTGGTGGTGATGGGCGGCGTGTGGTTTATTCCGCTCGGTGCCATCGTGGTGGGCCTTATCGTCAAGTGGTTTGATGCCCTGTATGAATCGGGTCGCCGCAGCCAGAATCGCTACAGCGCAGCGGTACTGCAAAGTTTCTGCTTTGGTGCCATCTTTAACCTGATGGTGCTGGTGCGAGAAGGCGGCGATGCTTTTGTGTCGCGCGTGGTGTTTTTTATCTTGGTGTTTGGGCTGTGCGTGCTGGTGGCGAAGTTGCTTTACTGGCTGTTTGAACGTGCGGGCCTGATTCGTCAGCGTTGGGCACGTTCGCCTGCGGCACCTTCCGCCTTGCCCCCTCACACTCCGGATACACCCTAAGGAACCTTCATGGAACATCCCGCTTCTGTCCCGCTTTATCGCATTCGCAATATCCCGCTGCACGGGTTTGCGGACCAGTCAGCCTGTCTGGCGTACCTTTTCGCTGAGGGTGAAGTCAAAACCGGTACGTTAGTAGCCATCAACGCCGAGAAGGTGTTGGCGGCCGAGCAGGATAAGCCGCTGTGGGATTTGATTGCCGAGGCCGAATACAAGTATGCCGATGGCATCAGTATTGTGCGCGCCATTAGGCGTAAATATCCGCAGGCGGAGGTGACGCGTGTCGCCGGGGCTGATTTGTGGGAAGCGCTGATGCAAAAAGCGGGTGCTGAAGGCACTCCGGTTTTTTTGCTGGGTGGAAAACCGGCGATACTGCGCCAGACCGAAGAGAAACTGCGGACGCAGTGGCAGGTGAATATCGTTGGCAGCCAGGATGGCTATTTCCCACCGGAACAGCGCGATGCACTGTTTGAACGCGTGCGTGCCAGCGGGGCGCGTATCGTTACAGTGGCGATGGGCTCTCCGCGTCAGGAGATACTGATGCGTGATTGCCGTCGTTACCACCCGCAGGCGCTGTATATGGGCGTGGGTGGCACTTACGACGTTTTCACCGGGCATGTGAAACGCGCGCCTTTGGCGTGGCAGCGTATGGGATTGGAGTGGCTTTACCGGTTGCTGAGCCAACCTAGCCGCATTACACGTCAGATTAAGCTATTAAAATTCCTCGCCTACTACTTCAGCGGACGCCTGTAACGGCGTTCCCCCCTCTTCTGAGCCATCGCGATTGGTTATGACCATTGGTACTTAAAACCGAATCTTTATGCTCATTTGATTTTAAATGACTATTTGCTAATCAGCGAAAAATGCAGAAGGATATGCTGCCTAAAATGCACTAACCCGTTCAAAAGCGGGGTAGACAGCATAAAACCCGGTATGAAACCGGGAGGGAAGCACAACATTTAAGACTGAGGAACTATGGCAAACGAGGAAACGCAAGGCAAGCTCCACCGTGGGCTTGAGGCGCGACATATTGAGCTGATCGCGCTGGGTGGAACGATTGGCGTTGGGTTGTTTATGGGCGCGGCGAGCGCATTGAAGTGGGCTGGCCCCTCTGTGCTGCTGGCCTATATCGTCGCCGGGATATTCGTTTTCTTTATCATGCGCTCAATGGGCGAAATGCTCTATATGGAACCGGTCACCGGCTCCTTTGCGGTGTATGCACATAAATACATGAGCCCGTTCTTTGGCTATCTCACCGCGTGGGGCTACTGGTTTATGTGGATGGCGGTCGGGATTTCCGAAATCACCGCTATTGGCGTATATGTGCAGTACTGGTTCCCGGAATTACCGCAGTGGATCCCCGCTATCGTGTGCGTGGCGCTGGTCGCACTGGCCAATCTGGCGGCTGTACGTCTGTACGGTGAAATCGAGTTCTGGTTTGCCATGATTAAAATCACCACCATCATTGTGATGATTGTGGTCGGCGTCGGTATTATCTTTTTTGGCATTGGTAATCACGGCCAGGCGACCGGTTTTGCCAATTTGACCGGGCACGGCGGTTTCCTGGCCGGTGGTTGGAAAGGGCTGCTGTTTGCGCTGTGTCTGGTGGCAGCTTCTTATCAGGGCGTGGAGCTGGTTGGGATCACCGCCGGTGAAGCCAAGAACCCTAAAATTACCCTGCGGCGCGCGATTAACAACATTCTGTGGCGTATTCTGATTTTCTACGTGGGTGCCATTTTTATCATTGTCACCATTTTCCCGTGGAATGAAATTGGCACCGCTGGCAGCCCGTTTGTACTGACCTTTGCCAAAATCGGGATTACCGCCGCAGCCGGTATTATAAACTTTGTTGTACTGACCGCCGCGCTGTCGGGCTGTAACAGCGGAATGTACAGCTGTGGTCGTATGCTTTATTCACTGGCAAACAACCGTCAGCTACCGGCCTGGATAGGTAAAGTCACGGCCAGCGGTGTGCCTGCGGCGGGTGTGACCGTCTCTATTTTTTGTCTGCTGCTGGGTTCGGCGCTAAACTACGTTATTCCCAACCCGGAAAAAGTGTTCGTCTATGTCTACAGCGCCAGCGTGCTGCCGGGCATGGTGCCGTGGTTTGTGGTGCTGATAAGCCAAATTCGTTTTCGTCAGCAGCATCAAGCGCAATTGGCGGGCCATCCGTTTAAGTCCGTGCTGTTTCCGTGGGTTAACTACCTGACCATGGCCTTTTTGCTGTGTGTACTGGTGGGAATGTATATCAATGAAGACACGCGGATGTCCTTGTTGGTAGGGATGGCGTTTCTTGCCGTGGTTAGCCTGATTTACGCCGTGCTGGAAGGGCGTAAAAAACAGGCGTTAACGGCACCCGAAGCCTGATTAATGGGTGGGGATTGTCGCTGGCTGTGTGTTTTCGGTACGAAATGCGCAAAGCATAAGCAAACGCATCATTTCGATAAAAAAAGCACTAGACAGGCAGAGATTAAATCCGTACTATCCCCACCCGCAACGGCGCTATGCGCCCGTAGCTCAGCTGGATAGAGCGCTGCCCTCCGGAGGCAGAGGTCTCAGGT
>CAXYYB010000048.1:0-28869 GCA_964293225.1 uncultured Symbiopectobacterium sp.
TACTGTTACCACAACCGCGTGTCGCTGTTGCCGTGTCAGTGGAGGCGCAGTATAGGGATTTCCGCGCAGGCTGCAATAGGTATTTTGAATAAATTTGACTGTTTGCTGAATTCCACAGCAAAACCCCACTTTATACCCACTTTTGCACAATGTTATCCACAAATAAGATTCTCCCTAAAATTAGACGAGCATCACGCAAACGTTTTCGCTACAATTCTCCCGCGCAAAATTACCGCACCAGAACAGAATAGGAATGCGGTTTTATCCAGATAAAGGATAAAAACAGCAAAACTGCATTCATATACTGTTCTTTTATGCCTATCCAAAGCCAAGGGATACATCACCATGTCACAACCTCGTCCTATCCGCCGCGCTTTACTCAGCGTTTCTGACAAAGC
Source organism: uncultured Symbiopectobacterium sp. (assembly GCA_964293225.1). Lineage (GTDB taxonomy): Bacteria > Pseudomonadota > Gammaproteobacteria > Enterobacterales > Enterobacteriaceae > Symbiopectobacterium. Next base: position 399 of record CAXYYB010000048.1, read on the forward strand.
CGGTATTGTCGAATTTGCTCAGGCGCTTTCTCAACGTGGCGTGGAGCTGCTTTCCACTGGCGGTACTGCCCGCCTGCTGGCTGATGCCGGCTTGCCCGTTACTGAAGTGTCCGACTATACGGGCTTCCCAGAGATGATGGATGGTCGCGTTAAAACCCTGCACCCGAAAGTACACGGCGGGATCCTGGGTCGTCGCGGCACGGATGACGCCATCATGGCAGAACATGACATCAGCCCCATCGATATGGTGGTGGTAAACCTGTATCCCTTCGCACAAACGGTAGCTCGCCCCGATTGCTCACTGGCAGATGCCGTCGAAAATATCGATATTGGCGGCCCAACCATGGTGCGCTCCGCCGCCAAGAACCATAAAGATGTCGCTATCGTGGTGAAAAGCAGTGACTACACCGACATCATTAACGAACTGGATGCCAATGCGCGTTCGCTGACGTTGGAAACCCGCTTCAATCTGGCGATTAAAGCGTTTGAACACACCGCGGCCTACGACAGCATGATCGCCAACTACTTTGGCACGATGGTTCCTCCTTATCATGGAGAGACAGATAAGCCGGCTGGCCACTTCCCGCGCACGCTGAACCTGAACTTTATCAAGAAGCAGGACATGCGTTACGGCGAGAACAGCCATCAGCAAGCCGCCTTCTATATTGAAGAGGCGCTGAAAGAGGCCTCCGTTGCGACAGCAGAGCAGTTGCAGGGCAAAGCGCTGTCTTACAACAATATTGCCGATACCGATGCAGCGCTGGAGTGCGTAAAAGAGTTTGCTGAACCGGCCTGCGTTATCGTGAAACACGCCAACCCCTGTGGCGTTGCTATTGGCGAGTCGATTCTGGCGGCCTACGAGCGCGCCTACAAAACCGACCCCACTTCTGCGTTTGGCGGCATCATCGCGTTTAACCGCGAATTGGACGAAGCCACCGCGCAAGCGATCATCAGCCGTCAGTTTGTAGAAGTGATCATCGCGCCCTCAGCCAGTGCCGCGGCCTTGAAAGTAACGGCAGCAAAACAGAACGTGCGCGTCCTCATTTGCGGCCAATGGCAGCAACGCGTTTCCGGGCTGGATTTCAAACGCGTCAACGGCGGTCTGCTGGTGCAGGATCGCGATCTGGGCATGGTTGATGCGAGTCAACTGCGCGTTGTCACAGAGCGCCAACCGACAGAAACCGAACTGCGCGATGCACTGTTCTGCTGGAAAGTTGCGAAGTTCGTCAAATCCAATGCCATCGTCTATGCCCGTGATAATATGACTGTCGGCATCGGTGCAGGACAGATGAGCCGCGTTTATTCCGCAAAAATCGCGGGAATTAAAGCCGGTGACGAAGGATTGCAGGTTGAAGGCTCCGTGATGGCTTCTGATGCCTTCTTCCCGTTCCGCGACGGTATCGATGCCGCCGCCGCCGTTGGCATCACCTGTGTGATTCAGCCGGGGGGTTCCATTCGTGATGACGAGGTTATCGCTGCCGCTAACGAACACGGCATTGCCATGATCTTCACCGACATGCGCCATTTCCGCCACTAATTCAGGATATGACACAGATGAACATTTTAATCATTGGTAATGGCGGGCGCGAACACGCGCTGGCGTGGAAAGCCGCCCAGTCGCCGCTGGCAGAGAATGTGTATGTCGCGCCCGGTAATGCGGGTACGGCACGCGAACCTGCGCTGCAAAACGTGGCGATCTCCGCGACCGATATTCCGGCACTGGTTGCTTTCGCGCAGGAAAAACAGATTGGTTTGACGATCGTCGGCCCGGAAGCACCACTGGTGATTGGCGTGGTTGATGCTTTCCGTGCTGCGGGCCTGACAATTTTTGGCCCGACGCAAGCTGCTGCACAGTTGGAAGGCTCCAAGGCCTTTACCAAAGACTTCCTGGCGCGTCAGCAGATCCCCACCGCCTTCTACCAGAATTTCACCGAGGTTGAGCCTGCACTGGCCTATGTACGCCAGCACGGCGCGCCTATCGTCATCAAGGCTGACGGCCTGGCGGCAGGCAAAGGCGTTATTGTTGCCATGACGCTGGAAGAAGCAGAAAACGCGGTTCAGGATATGCTGGCAGGCAATGCGTTTGGCGATGCCGGGCACCGTATCGTCATCGAAGAGTTTCTGGAAGGGGAAGAGGCCAGCTTTATCGTCATGGTCGATGGCGACAACGTATTGCCCATGGCCACCAGTCAGGACCACAAACGTGTGGGCGACAAAGACACCGGCCCGAACACGGGCGGCATGGGTGCCTACTCTCCTGCCCCGGTAGTGACCGATGAGATTCACCAGCGCGTGATGGATCAGGTGATTTGGCCGACCGTGCGCGGCATGAAAGCAGAAGGAAATACCTATACTGGTTTCCTGTATGCCGGGTTGATGATCGATGACGCAGGCCAGCCTAAGGTGATCGAATTCAACTGCCGCTTTGGCGACCCTGAAACGCAACCGATCATGATGCGCCTGCGCTCGGATCTGGTTGAGATGTGTCTGGCTGGTTGTGAAGGCAAACTGGATCAGACAACGTCTGTCTGGGATGAGCGTCCGGCGTTAGGCGTGGTGATTGCGGCAGGCGGTTACCCCGGTGACTACACTTGTGGCGATGTCATCAGCGGCTTGCCGCAAGAAGAAGCGGAAGACAGCAAGGTATTTCAGGCTGGCACCGCACTACATGGCGATGACGTCGTTACCAACGGTGGGCGCGTACTGTGCGTGACCGCCTTGGGAAGCACTGTCGCACTGGCGCAGCAGAAAGCGTATGAGGTTGCCAAAGGTATCCGCTGGAATGGCAGCTTCCACCGTAATGATATCGGCTACCGCGCCATTGCACGCGAGCAGAATCAGTAAGCACTGCCAAGACAAAAAAGCCGGAGCGATCCGGCTTTTTTATTGATACACCACAGGTTGTCTAACGTCTTCACTATTCGCTGAGAAACGGCTTCCACTGACACAAATCTTCCTCAGCCACCAGCAGCAGTTGCGTTCCCGCAGGGGCATCCAACCACGCCACGCGCAGTGTGACATCGGGGCGATGCTGCCGCTGTTCTGCTATCCATCTCAGCGAGAGCAGATCAAAATCAGGGCTGACGTTCTGTCCATCACAGGTGAGCACGCGATTGCCCTGTAGCACCCCCTGACGCAGTTTCACACTGCCAGTGCGTAATACCTCGCTGAGTTCCAGCACCCGCTTGGCATCAAACTGAAACAGCGCAATCTCATCTTCAGACACGCTTTCACGCCGATCGTCGAGCTGCCGTTGCATAAAGCTCACCGCGCCATCGTCAGCAAAGCGAAGATGAAGGCTTTCCGGATGAGCACCGCGATAACTGCGCTTAATTTCACGCAGGTGGTCTTGAACAAACAGGTAACGCGTTTCCACCCCGTGCAGATTGGGCCACAGGTTATCATCCTGCAACGCATTGGAGAGCGTGACTAACTGCGTGCTGTGTTGTTGACTGTCATCCTTGCGCCACACGCGCACCACCGCACGGTCGCCTACATAGCCAGTGGCGAACGTCGTTGGCGGTGGCGAGTGGCTGGAGCAGGCGGTGATCAACCCGGCGATAGCCACCGTACCCAGCCTGCGCCACAAAAGCAAAAGGGGCGCTAACGCCCCTTTGCTTGAATCCTTCACTGGCATTCGCTTATTTAACAGCGTCTTTCAGTGCTTTGCCCGCAACAAATGCCGGGACATTCGCCGCAGCGATTTTGATTTCTTTACCCGTTTGCGGGTTGCGGCCAGTGCGCTCGTTACGATGGTTCACTTTAAACGTACCAAAACCCACTAATTGTACTGCATCGCCTGCTTTCAGAGACTCAGTTACCGCGGCCAGAGTGGCTTCTAACGCTGCTTTAGCCTGAGCCTTGGACAGGTCAGCTTTGTCTGCAATCACATCAATCAGTTGAGTCTTATTCATAAGTTATCCTTACAGTGTGTTTATCGCTTGCTTAGCATCGAGTGCGACGGATATGCTCAAAAGCACTCTCCTGCATACACGCACCGACAGCCACTTTTTTTACGCCCCCCAAATGTAGACCAGACAGGGGGCGGATGTGAAGCCCTTCAACTTGTCATTTAGGGCCTTAAATCACGTTTTATCGCCTTATTGGCCTAAATTTATGCCAATATTGCTGCTTCCCGCTTCCCGCAGGTCGGCGCGCAGCCCTTTAATCAATTCCAAATCACGCTCTTCACAGGCCGCCAGCAACCGAAAAATCTCCCACTGGATATCCCATTCTTCTTCAATCGCGGGCAACGTGTAGAGTTCTTCGTCCGTCATTTCACGGCCGGCTTGCGTCATTTCCAGCATCGCGACCGTGCGAATGGAGGTTTCACTAATGGCAATCGCATGCTCAAGCGTGGCACCACTCAGTTGCGAATGAATCAGTTCACCCAATGCAATGCACGCGTCAATGGCCGGATAGACGCCGTATAAATCGTAATCATCCGCAGAGGGAATGGCGTCTTCCCATTTCTCCAGTTGGCTGTCGAAATTGACCTTGGCCTCTTTCACCACTAGCACTTCCCACACCAAATCAAGGATGCGGCGATACAGCTGCGCATCACCAAACTCGGTCTGGCGGCAGAATTCATAATAGTTCGGGTACATACGCTCGCAAAGGCAAGCCATAAAAGTCACGTGCTGCCAGCTTTCCAGCTTCTCCAGCCGCAGGTGGATCGGATTACGTAACATCGTCGACGCTCATTATTTTTAATGGCAGGCAGTGTACCTGAAAATGTTGCCTTGCCCTATGCCTGAATTCTTAAACTTACCGCATCCCGCCTGCATTACTGCGGATTTTCACGCAGCCAGCGTTGAAAGGCTGGCCGCTGTGAGGCAACGGCGTCCGCCCAACGCGTAGGTTCAGGTAAACGATAGCCCTGCTGGCAGCGTTTTACCCACATCAGCGCGCTGTTCAAGCTCACCCGATGACCGGTTGAGATAAACAGCGGATTACAGCCCGCCTTGCTACGCCATACCCAGCCAATCTGTTCGTCATGGTCCATCAGCGCGCTTTGGCTGCCGAGTGTCTCAGACAGCGGGGCACTCTGACCACACAGCCGTTTTTTAGCCACGCCAATGGTCGGGACATCCATCAATAACCCAAAATGGCTGGCAACGCCCAACCGCCTGGGGTGTGAAATACCGTGACCGTCAACAAACAGCAAATCAGGCTTCTGCGCCAGCTGTTCCCACGCGGCTAACAAGCCTGGGCACTCACGAAAAGAGAGCAATCCCGGCACATAGGGCATTACCGTCGGAATACGGGCAATCTGGTACTCAACCAGCTGAAGTGAAGGGTAATGCAATATCGCAATCGCCGCCCGCGTCACCGTTCCCTCTTGCTCGAACCCGACATCAGCCCCGCCAATAAACCTGGGCTCGACGAAGGGCAGACTGTCAACACGCACGATCTCCTGCGCCCGCCGATTCTGCTCCGCTTTCAATGCTTGCGTATCCATCAGCCTACTCCTTAAGGCACGTTCAATCCTGATGAGGGCGATTATTGGTGGAACGGGCGCGACAAGCGATGCACCGCATCCACAAAGGCACCAGCATGTTCCGGTGGCACATCCTGATGAATCCCGTGCCCCAGATTGAACACGTGACCATTCCCCTGACCGAACGCGGTCAAAATCGTCTCAACTTCTTGCTCGATACGCACGGGTGGCGCATAGAGCATTGACGGGTCCATATTGCCTTGCAGCGCCACCTTGTCCCCAACTCGCGCACGCGCCTCGCCGATATCCGTGGTCCAATCCAGCCCCAGCGCATCACACCCTGTCGCGGCCATCGCTTCCAGCCACTGCCCACCGCCCTTGGTAAACAGCGTCACCGGTACGCGCCGCCCTTCATGCTCACGTAACAGACCATCTACGATTTTGTGCATGTAGTGCAGTGAAAACTCACGGTAATCGCGACCGCTCAGCGCACCACCCCAGGTGTCGAAAATCATCACCGATTGCGCACCCGCCTTGATCTGCGCATTCAGATACAGAATCACGCTGTCAGCCAGCTTATCCAACAACAGGTGAAGCGTCTGTGGCTCGGCAAACAGCATTTTCTTGATAACCGTAAACGCTTTACTGCTGCCGCCTTCCACCATATAGGTGGCCAGCGTCCAGGGACTGCCGGAAAAACCGATCAATGGCACCGCACCCGCCAGTTCGCGGCGAATGGTGCGAACCGCATCCATCACGTAACCCAGTTCCTGTTCAGGGTCTGGGATGGGCAAGCGCGCCACATCCGCAGCGGTTCGAACCGGATGCGTAAAGCGCGGCCCTTCCCCGGTTTCGAAATAGAGCCCCAATCCCATCGCATCCGGCACGGTGAGGATATCGGAAAACAGGATTGCAGCATCCAGTGCATAGCGCCGCAGCGGTTGCAGCGTGACTTCGCAAGCCAGTTCTGGATTTTTGCACAGTGACATAAAATCACCCGCCTGTGCGCGCGTTGCTTTGTACTCCGGCAGATAGCGGCCTGCCTGGCGCATCATCCATACCGGCGTAACATCAACAGGTTGGCGCAGTAGCGCGCGCAGATAGCGATCATTTTTCAGGTCTGGCATGCGGTGTCCTTTTGTCATCCTGGAAGAGGGTCAAAACACGATAACGAAACAAGTGGCGCGAAGTGTAGCACGCCAGCGGCGCTATTCCTGTCCATCGCGGCACAGTACCACGGTATCTTCAATCAAACGTCTCGCGACCGTACCCGGCGGTGGGAGAATCGGCAGTTGATCGTAGCGGAACCAGCCCGCATCTCTGAGTTCGTTGGGGTCGTGGCGCAGGTCGCCGTCGGCATACTCCGCCATGAACGCCATCATCAGCGAATGCGGGAATGGCCAAGGCTGTGAGCTGATGTAGCGCAGATTTTTAATACGAATATTGCTCTCTTCCATCACTTCACGAGCGACCGCTTGTTCGAGCGTTTCGCCCACTTCCACGAACCCCGCCAGCACGGTATACATATTGCCGCGGTGACGCTGATGCTGCGCCAGCAAGATCTCTTCGCCACGCCGGATCGCCACGATCACGCACGGGGCGATTTGCGGGTAATAACGCTCTTTACACTGCGGGCACAAGCACGCCAACTCCGTTTTGCTGTGCACCATTTTCCGCCCGCAATAGCCGCAAAACTGGTGCGAACGATAAAACTCGGCGAGTTGCACACCGCGCCCTGCCAGTTGAAACAGCGCCACGTCTTCATCCAGCAGTTGGCGTACAGAATCCATCTGCGACGTTTTCTGGTGACTGACCAGCCACACGCATTCCCCCTGCCACTCCCCTATCTGGCGTCCAACAATGCCTTCCAATCCGCACTGCGCCGCCGTGCCATGCGGGAGTTTCCCGTCGGGTAGCCACACTTGACTCTCATGGCTGACCACCCACCATCCATGCTCATCACCTTTTAATGTTTGTTCCATATCTTTTCTATTGCTCCACAGACACTTCACTGGCATTTTAACTGTCAGGGATATGGCAGAATTTTATCGTCACCGATGGTTCTTTCTTATCAATGCACGGAGTCAACAATGTTAAACCAATTACAAAGTCTGACTGAGTACGTTGGTGGCAATAATGCGTTAATCGACCAATGGCTACAAGCGCGCAAGCAACTTCTGGTTGCCTATTATCATCTGGTCGGCATTAAGCCAAACAAAGATAAACACACCCCGCTCGATGAGCAGGCTTTGGATGATTTTTGCCACAACCTTGTGGACTATCTTTCCTCCTGCCATTTCCATGTCTATGAGCGCATCGTGCAAGAGGCGGTTGCACTGAGCGATCAAAAGCTGGCGCAAACGCACCGTCTGTCGCTGGCGTTACAAGCCAATACGCAATTCATTATGGATTTCTATGACAGCAGTCTGGCGGCTGCTATCGACCACGATAATTGCATCGGGTTTCAACAAGCGCTATCAAGCGTGGGTGAAGCCATGGCGGAACGCTTTGCCCTGGAGGATCGGCTGATTCGTCTAGTCATAGAGAAAGAATAACGCCATCGCCCCACCTTACATTTTGACAGCGCCTCTCAGACGCCCTAAAGTGTCATCGATAGCCTCATTGTCATGGGGTTATTGCCCCGTAAACGGTTTCCATGCCAATTACCGGGCGTATCTTGTCGGAGTGCCTAGCGTGTTTATGTCCTACATAAACCGCAGGCTGAGACCGTTTATTCGGGATCCGCGGAACCTGATCAGGTTAAAACCTGCGAAGGGAACAAGAGTAATCCATTCTGTTTTGTCACCGTTATCACCGCCATGTCATTACCGGCATAGCGCGTAAAATCGGGGCCAAGGCAACCATAATTACTCCCTGCGAGCTCCAGACAAGCATTTTTCCTTAACCATAATTCAGGAACATGCTATGTCTCAATCACCCGCTACAACGCCTAAAACCTCGTCTGGCCGTCGTGAAAAGCGCGAAGCCGCCGAGGCGTTTATTCATAACCTGCGCGGCACCACTTTCCCTAACTCCACGCGTATCTACCTTACCGGATCGCGCAGTGATATCCGCGTACCGATGCGGGAAATCGCCCTTAGCCCAACGCTGTTAGGTGGCGACAAAGACAACCCCCGCTATGAACCTAACGAAGCCGTACCGGTATATGACACGGCGGGGCCGTATGGCGATCCCGACGCACGGCCGGACGTGCGTACCGGGCTGGTCAAACTGCGTGCCGATTGGATTGCAGAACGTAACGACACCGAGCCACTTTCTGGCGTCAGTTCCCGTTTTACCCAGCAGCGATTGGCGGATGCCGGGTTGGATCACCTGCGATTTGAACAGTTGCCGCAGCCCAAACGCGCCCAGTCAGGCAAGTGCGTCACGCAGTTGCACTATGCGCGCCAAGGGATCATCACGCCGGAAATGGAGTTTATCGCCATCCGCGAGAACATGGGACGTGAGCGCATTCGCAGCGAAGTGCTGCGCCACCAGCACCCAGGGCAAAGCTTTGGCGCAATCCTGCCAGACAACATCACTCCGGAATTTGTGCGCCAGGAAGTCGCCGCTGGCCGTGCCATCATCCCGTCCAACATCAATCACCCCGAATCTGAACCGATGATTATCGGGCGCAATTTTCTGGTCAAGGTAAACGCGAACATCGGCAACTCGGCGGTCACCTCGTCTATCGAGGAAGAGGTGGAAAAGCTGGTCTGGTCCACGCTGTGGGGGGCGGATACGGTGATGGATCTCTCCACCGGACGCTATATTCACGAAACCCGTGAGTGGATCCTGCGCAACAGCCCGGTCCCCATTGGTACCGTTCCTATTTATCAGGCGCTGGAGAAGGTCAATGGCGTGGCGGAAAACCTCACGTGGGAAATGTTCCGCGATACGCTGCTTGAGCAAGCAGAGCAAGGGGTTGATTACTTCACCATTCACGCGGGGGTGCTGCTGCGTTATGTGCCGATGACGGCACAGCGCCTGACCGGCATCGTATCGCGTGGCGGCTCCATCATGGCGAAGTGGTGCCTGTCGCACCATCAGGAGAACTTCCTCTACGTCCACTTCCGTGAAATTTGTGAGATTTGTGCCGCCTACGACGTTGCCCTGTCGCTGGGCGATGGCTTGCGTCCCGGCTCCATTCAGGATGCCAACGATCAGGCACAGTTTGCCGAGCTGCATACTCTGGGTGAGCTGACCAAAATCGCCTGGGAATATGACGTGCAAGTGATGATTGAAGGGCCGGGGCATGTGCCGATGCAGATGATTCGCCGCAACATGACCGAAGAGTTGGAGCACTGCCACGAAGCGCCGTTCTATACATTGGGGCCGCTGACCACCGATATTGCCCCCGGTTATGACCACTTCACCTCCGGTATCGGGGCCGCGATGATTGGCTGGTTCGGTTGTGCCATGCTCTGCTACGTCACGCCGAAAGAACACCTTGGGCTGCCCAACAAAGAGGATGTGAAGCAAGGGCTTATTACCTACAAGATCGCCGCGCATGCTGCTGATTTGGCGAAAGGACACCCTGGGGCGCAGATCCGCGATAACGCCATGTCCAAAGCACGCTTTGAGTTTCGTTGGGAAGACCAGTTCAATCTGGCGCTCGACCCGACAACCGCACGCGCCTATCACGATGAAACCCTGCCGCAAGAATCCGGCAAAGTTGCACACTTCTGCTCCATGTGCGGCCCCAAATTCTGCTCGATGAAAATTTCGCAGGAAGTGCGTGAATACGCGGCGAAAAACCCCGCCCCTGCCGTAGATGCGCAGCCGATAGAAATCGGCATGGCAGAGATGTCGGCCCAGTTCCGAGCGCGCGGCAGCGAGCTCTATCACAGCGCCACGACGCTGCTCGGGGAGGACGCCAAATGAATCCGGCATTTCCCGCGACCGCACCGCAGCTCGGGCTTTATCCGGTGGTCGACAGCGTGACCTGGATCGAACGCCTGCTCAGTGCTGGCGTAAAAACCATCCAGTTACGCATTAAGGACAACACCGCAGAACAAGCCGAGACCGCCATTATGCAGGCCATCGCGCTCGGACAGGATTATCAGGCTCGCTTGTTTATTAACGATTTTTGGCAACTGGCCGTCAAACATCGGGCATACGGCGTGCATCTGGGTCAGGAGGATCTGGATAGCGCCGATCTGGAGGCGATCCGCAATGCGGGGCTACGTTTGGGCATTTCAACCCACGACGACGTGGAACTGGCTCGCGCCGTAGCGCTCAAACCGTCTTATATCGCCCTCGGACATATCTTCCCGACCCAAACCAAAGAGATGCCCTCCGCCCCGCAGGGCGTAAGCGAACTGAAGCGTCACATTGATGCGCTGCAAGGGCGTTTCCCTACCGTGGCCATCGGCGGCATCAGTATTGACCGCGTGCCGAGCGTGCTGGCAACCGGCGTCGGCAGCATTGCGGTGGTCAGCGCAATCACGCAGGCCGCCGACTGGCGTCAGGCCACTGCCACCCTGCTCAACCTGATTGAACATCAGGAGGATCATGATGCTTAACGATCCAGCACTGAGCGATCAAGCGTTCTTACGCTACAGCCGACAATTGCTGCTGGAAGATATCGGCCCGCAAGGACAAGAAAAGCTGAAAAAATCCCACGTGCTGCTGGTCGGCATGGGGGGACTAGGCGCGCCCGCCGCGCTCTATCTCGCTGCCGCAGGAGTCGGCACCTTGACGATCGCCGATGACGACCAACTGCATATTTCCAATCTACAACGGCAAATCCTCTACCGCACGCAGGATATTTCTCGCCCCAAAGCCACGCTCGCCAAACAGCAGCTCTTGGCACTCAACCCGTTAACCGAGGTGGTGGCGCTCACCGAGCGTCTGGCAGGAACGGCCTTACAGCACGCGGTTCAACAGGCCGATCTGGTGCTGGATTGCAGTGACAACATGACCACGCGCCACGCGGTGAACGTTGCTTGCGTTCAGCAGCAAACGCCACTGGTCAGCGGCAGTGCGGTTGGCTTTAGCGGACAGTTGCTGGTGCTAACGCCCCCCTATCCGCACGGCTGTTACGCCTGCCTCTATCCAGAAGCGACAGAACCGCAGCGCAACTGCCGCACCGCCGGTGTGCTCGGCCCGGTGGTCGGGGTCATCGGCACGCTTCAGGCGCTGGAAGCCATCAAGCTACTGGCGGGGTTGCCTTCCGCACTCAGCGGCAAGCTGCGCCTGTTTGATGGCAAGCAACAGAGCTGGCAAACCTTTCAGTTAAGCCGCTCGGCGTGCTGCCCAGTCTGTAAGGGTATCGCGGCATGAACATCACGTTGAACGACACCCCTATAGCGTGCGATGAGGGCATTACGGTGGAAACCCTGCTGGCGGGGTTGGATCGCTTGCAGCCCGGTACGGCGCTGGCGATAAACCAGACCATTGTGCCGCGTGACGAATGGGCGACACGGCCCGTTTGCTCAGGCGACGATATTCTTCTTTTTCAGGCTATCGCAGGGGGTTGATATGTTGCAGATTGCCGATACACGCTTTTCTTCCCGGTTATTAACCGGAACGGGTAAATTCGCCACCGCAGAACTGATGCACACAGCGTTGCAAGCGTCGGGCTCTCAGTTAGTCACGCTGGCCATGAAGCGCGTTGACCTGAAAACCGGTAATGACGCCATTTTCGCACCGCTCAAGCAGCTTGGTGTGAAACTGTTACCCAACACCTCAGGGGCGAAAACCGCAGATGAAGCCGTGTTCGCCGCACGGCTGGCTCGCGAAGCACTGGGTACGCACTGGCTCAAACTGGAAATTCACCCTGATGCCAAATACCTGTTGCCCGATCCGATTGAAACCCTGCGCGCCGCTGAGCGCCTGGTCAAAGAGGGTTTTGTGGTGCTGCCTTACTGCGGCGCGGACCCGGTGCTGTGCAAGCGGCTGGAAGAGGCGGGTTGCGCCGCCGTGATGCCGTTGGGCGCACCCATCGGTTCCAATCAGGGGCTGCAAACCCGCGATTTCCTGCGCATCATTATTGAGCAGGCCACCGTACCCGTTGTGGTTGACGCAGGTATTGGTGCCCCCAGCCACGCCACCGAGGCGCTGGAGATGGGGGCCGATGCGGTGCTGGTGAACACGGCCATTGCCGTGGCGCACGACCCGGTGCAGATGGCCCACGCCTTTCGTTTAGCGGTAGAAGCGGGCGAACGGGCACGCCAGGCCGGGTTAGGCCAACGCCAGCACGTGGCAAGCGCCACCAGCCCATTGACCGGCTTTCTTCATCAGATAACCGCGGAGGCGCAATCATGACGCGCGCGTTTCGTACCCGCTGGGAGCAGCTCGATTGGGATGCCATCACGCTCGATATCAACAGCAAAACCGCCCACGATGTGGAACGGGCTCTCTGTGCAACCACGCTCTCCCGTGACGATATGATGGCACTGCTTTCCCCGGCAGCGCTGCACTATCTGGAGCCGCTGGCCGCACGGGCTCAGCAACTTACCCGGCAACGCTTCGGTAATACCGTGGGTTTTTATGTTCCGCTTTATCTGTCGAACCTGTGCGCCAATGACTGTACCTACTGCGGTTTCTCCATGAGTAACCACATCAAGCGCAAGACCTTGAACCAAGAGGAAATCCTGCGCGAGATTGCTGCTATCAAAGCGCTGGGGTTTGACAACCTGCTACTGGTTACGGGGGAGCATCAACGTAAAGTGGGTATGGATTACTTTCGCGAGATGTTCCCCGTGATTCGGCCACACTTCAGTGCGCTGATGATGGAAGTGCAGCCAATGGCACAAGAGGATTACGCGGAGCTGAAAACGCTGGGGCTGGACGGCGTGATGGTCTATCAGGAAACCTACCATCCGGTGACCTATCAGCAACATCACCTGCGCGGTAACAAGCAGGATTTTCATTGGCGACTGGATACACCGGATCGTCTGGGCCGTGCCGGGATCGACAAGATCGGACTCGGCGCCTTGATTGGCTTATCGCACAGTTGGCGCACTGACTGCTATATGGTGGCGGAGCATCTGCTGTATTTGCAGCAAACCTACTGGCAGAGTCGTTACTCCATCTCGTTTCCGCGCTTGCGGCCCTGTGCGGGCGGCATCACGCCCGCGTCGATCATGGACGAAGCGCAGTTACTGCAAGTGATTTGCGCGTTCCGCCTGCTGGCTCCCGACGTGGAATTGTCGTTATCTACCCGAGAATCCCCCTATTTTCGCGATAACGTGGTGCCTATTGCTATCAACAGCGTCAGCGCATTCTCCAAAACGCAGCCGGGCGGCTATGCAGACGATCGTTCCGAATTGGAGCAATTTGCCCCCCATGATAATCGCCGCCCGGAAGCCGTCGCACACGCGATCGCACTGGCTGGGCTGCAACCGGTCTGGAAAGACTGGGATGGGTATTTGGGAAGGCAATCGCATCATCAACATAACGTTGGATAAAGGGGTAAATAATGCCACTATTCGGCGATAAAACCGCCAGGCCATGCACCCTCGGTTTATCTTTCACTACGTAAAGTGATGACGTTGACGACCTCGATGCGTCAACCGAAACCGGATTGTTCCATTTGGTTTTGCCCCCTCTGCCGATACAGGGTGGTGTTATCGCCCTGTATCGGTCCTTCTTCGGCATACACTTAGTGGCCGCTCACCGTATCTTCATGCAGCAGGCGTTCTGCCTGCTCGCCAATCACGCGTAGCATCTGCTGCATCTCATCGGTGAGCGGCAGACCGTAGTGCACGCGCATACAGTTGCGGTATTTGCCGGACGCAGAAAACAACGAACCAGAAGCTATCTGGATACCGGACTGGTGTAGCAGGCTATTCAACCGCAACGTATCAAAGGTTTCAGGAAACTCAATCCACATCAGAAACCCGCCTTGCGGTCGGCTGACACAAATTCCGCAGGGAAAATAGCGCCGTACCCAGCAGGTGAACGTATCGAGATTGCTTTTGTAGTATGCGCGCATACGACGCACGTGAGGCTGGTAGTGGCCCTGACGAATAAACTCCGCCACGGCTAACTGGGTATGGGTAACGGCATAGCCCGTGCTGGTGTATTTGGTGTGCAGCACGCGCTCCAGATAGCGTCCGGGTGCAATCCATCCCACACGTAACCCAGGCGCCACACTTTTGGAAAATGAACTGCACAGCAACACTCTGCCATCATTATCAAAGGATTTGATGGTACGCGGCCGTGGGTACTCGTATGCCAACTCGCCGTAGGCGTCATCTTCAATAATGGCAATATCAAACTGCTGTGCCAGCACGATCAGCGCCTTCTTGCGTGCATCCGGCATATAAAAGCCGAGCGGGTTATTACAGCTTGGCACCAGCATCACCGCTTTTATCGGCCACTGCTCCAGCGCCAGTTGCAAAGCTTCCAGGCTGATGCCCGTCACGGCATCGGTGGGGATTTCCACCACTTTTATTCCCAAACCACGCAAGGTTTGCAGCGTACCGGGAAAGGTGGGTGACTCCACCGCCACAATATCCCCTTCACGACACAGGGTACGTAATGCAGTGAACAACGCCTCCTGGCAGCCTGTGGTGATCACGATGTCTTCTGCCGCCAGTTGGCAATCGCTGTCCAGCGCCAGTCGCGCAATTTGCTCGCACAGTTCCGGCACACCATACATATTGCCGTAATTCAATATCCGCAGATCTTGTCGCTGACAAAAGCGCGTCAGGGATTTCCATAAAGGTTTAACCGAGGACTGGCTGACATCCGGCCCGCCGCCGCCCAGATTGTACAGGTTATGTTCTGGGTTGGGGTTGAACAGCTCACGCACAGAATCCCATTGACTGATTTCGACCGGACGCTGCGCAGGACGGGTTAAGCCCGGCACCGGCGGGTGTGCTTTGCGCGGCGCAACGTAATAGCCAGAACGAGGCTGCGGCAAAATAAGCTGTTGGGATTCCAGTACATGGTAGGCCTGTTGCACGGTGCTGATACTCACGCCGTGTTCCTGGCTGAGCGTACGCACGGAGGGCAAACGTTCCCCGTTTTGGTACAACCCCTGTTCAATGCGCTGCGCCAAAAGCGCTGCAAGATGCTGGTAACGCGTCATAAGTATCCTTGCTGCGCCATGCGTCAGCGAAAAAACCAGTACAGATAGAGGCAAAACAGGCCATTCAGTTGCAACATGGCGCAATCTGTATGCTTGAAAAAGCGATTTTCTGAGGCTGTATCCTCATCGCGTTCACCTTCATCATAAACAGTATCTTGAGGAGAAGGAGAGCGCAATGAGCCAGTGGAGAAGCGGTTGTAAAACAGCAATAACGCGGAGTATTGATATCACCATCCGCACCCCGTTTCGGTGGTGGTGTAACTGGCTAAAACGCCGCACCACACGGCGCGAACTGCGTCGGCTCAATGACGCTCAGCTCAAAGACATTGGCCTCACCGCTCACGATGTCGACCGCTTTCGCTAAACAGAGGTTCCGACCGGACGAGTTACGTGCGGTCGGGTTTACAACATCTATTCAATATGGTTCTATGTCCCGGCGTTACTCTCTCAGCCATGCGCATGGCGTTAACTCAACCCGAATGACATCATCATGCGTAAGTTCGCCATTTGGTTACTCTTGACGACCCTATCCGCTCTCACCCTGAGCGTTTATACGCTGCAACAGCAGTATGAAGAACACAGCGCCGAGTTCCGTATTCTTTATCGCGATGTGGCCCTCAAACTGTCTCAGCATGATGTCATCCTGACGCTGCTGTCCGCCGTCAGCGATCCTGAGAGGGTCAAAGCAGCGTTTCCCCAAATTCTTATCTTAAAAACACGCTCACCGGAATACAGTGCTACCGAGCCGCAACTGGCGGGCAACGGCACCTATTGGCTCAACGGCGAACATGTCTCGTTGTTGATCGACCTCAAGCAGGTCCTCAGCACACTGCCGCAGAGTAATGTATTCAGTACCCTGAGTTTGTACTTGCATGACACCCCGCTGGTGGTGCTGGGCGATGCAACGACAACGCCTTACTGGCGGTGGCATAAAGCGCTGGTGGGCGATTCGCAGCCGTTTGAGCTTTCGGCAGGAAACGATCCCGACTGGCGTCATCTGCCCTGGTTCAGCATGCTGTTGTCTGCCCTGCTCTGGGCCATCGTCGTAGCGTTTGTCAGCCGCTATCTGATGTATAAACGTCAACGGATGCTGGCGGATTTACGTGCGCAGTTTTCCGAACTCACCCGGCTCAATACCATGGGGGAGATCACCGCCGGTATGGTACATGAGCTAAATCAGCCACTGACTGCGATTCTGAGTTATAACCAAACCGCACTGAGTTTATTGAAACAAGAAAGGAGCACGGAGATCGCCCCCCTGCTCGACGCCGCCGTCGTGCAAACCAAACGCATCAGCGCCCTGCTCACCGATCTACGCCAAAAAATGCACAGCGACCAGGTTAGCTTACAGCCGGTCCATCTGAAGCCGGTCTGGTCACGGGTGTTGATGCTGCTGGAAAACGAATTGCAGGCCGGGAAAGTGAAAATCATCAACAATATTCCCGACGATCTGCCGTCGTTTTTCGCGTCACCGCAGTGGGTTGAGCAAATTCTGCATAACCTGCTGCTCAATGCTATCCAGGCACAGCAAGATAGCGCCCCCAAATCGGCATGGGTTGAGATCGCCGCACACCCGACGGAAAAGGGCATTACACTGACCCTAACGGACGGTGGACCGGGATTATCTGAGCAGGCGCTACAACAGGTTTTTCTGCCCTTTTTCACCACCCGACACGGGGGATTAGGGCTCGGGATGGCGCTGACTCAAACCTTGGTTCAGGGGCTCAACGGCGACATCAGCGCAGAAAATGTCGCTGGCAGCGGAGCCCGGTTCACACTGTGGTTTCCTTTCAACGCCGAGGAGCAGGCCCCATGACGCTGTGTGTTTATCTGATTGACGATGATGATGCTATCCGAGACTCACTCAGTGCATTGCTGGCTTCCGTCGGGTGGTCAACGCAACGCTATGCCAGCATTGCTGATTTTGAGCAGCGACACAGTGACTGGCGCTCGCTGCACGGCTGTCTGCTGCTCGATATTCGTATGCCAGGCAAAACAGGGCTCACCTTGTTGGAAGAGTGGCAACAACGCGGCATGGATATCCCCGTCATCATCATGACAGGCCATGGCAATATCAATTTATGCCGACGCGCCTTTAAAAGTGGTGCCTTCGAGTTTTTGACTAAGCCTATCGATGCGGATCTGTTGCTCGAAACGGTTTCTGGCGCGATGACACAGTTTCAAACGCAGGCTGCCCAGCGCCAGCAAGCCACAGCGTTACGGGATAAGCTCAATACGCTTTCTGCGCGCGAGCATGAAGTGATGGCGCTGATGATGGAAGGGAAATCGAACAAAGAGATCGCCAAAGACCTGCAACTTTCCGCCCGCACCGTGGAAGCACACCGCGCCAATCTATTTGCTAAACTGGAAATAAATTCGCTGGCGAAATTGATAAAACTGTATGGCGGGCAATCGCTTATCGATAAAACTCTGTAAAATTACGCACTGGCTTGAGTAATCAAGCGAATGGTTCCTCCAACCGGCTCTGGTTACGCTCTCCTTGTCGAATACCTCCCAAGGGCAAAGGAGCCTGAACATAATGAAACGTCTTCTTATCACCACCCTACTTTTCAGCGGCATGACCACTTTTCCCAGCTTTGCTAATGGCGTATTAAGCGAAAAAAATCTTTCTTTGGCGCTGGCCGAACAACTGGCGCAGCACGCCATCCAATCCTGCGTCGCCAAGAATGTGAACGTGGCGGTAACCATCGTCGATCGTGCTGGCGTAGTAAAACTGGCCAAACGCATGGACAACGCCGGTCCGCATACCCTCGAGGCCAGTCGGATGAAGGCCTTTACCGCACTCACCACGAAAGCGCCCACGGAGAACGTGATGAAAAACGCTCAGGCCAATGCTGAAGCACAAAATCTGCGTGATATTCCGGGCTTTTTACTGCTGGCGGGCGGTGTGCCGGTGAAAGTGGGGGAGCAAACCATTGGGGCGATTGGCATTGGTGGCGCGCCCTCGGGCAGCATCGACCAGCAGTGTGCGCTGGATGCTATCGAGGCGGTTAAAGCCCAACTTAGCGCAAAATAATAAAAGAAACCGTAACGTACAGCACAATCACGTTACGGTCTTTATCGCGTTACGGTCTTTGTTCGCTCTTAATCCGTTGATTGCGGCTTCATACTCATACCGACCACGGCAGAGATCAGGCACCCTATTGCCAGATAACCCGCAACGCCGTACCAGGCGCCGGAGAAAAATGTCACCAGCAACACCGCGATAAACGGCGTAAAGCCACCGCCCACCACGCTCGCGACCTGATAACCCACGCCAGCACCGCTATAGCGGTAGGCGGTACCAAACAGTTCGGTAAACATCGGCTGCTGTACGCTGACGATCATATCATGCGCGACATTCGCCAGCAGAATGGCGAACAGCAGGATCAGCACCGTGTTATGGTTTTCTAGCGCGATAAAGAACGGCACTGCGCTGGCCGCACCAATCAGCGCCCCGGTGACATAGATACGACGACGACCGAAGCTGTCCGCCAGCCAGGCAAAAGCGGGGATAGAGAAACAGCTGATGGCCCCCACCATCAGGCCGATATTCAGGAACATATCGCGCGACAGGCCAAGATGCGCGGTTGAGTAGTTCAACGCAAAGGCCGTAACGATATACATCGTCAACAGCTCGCCAAGGCGCAGGGCGATGATCAGTAAAAATGCTTTTGGATGTTTGCGCAATGCTTCAAAAATAGGGAAAGAGCGAAGCTTATTCGCGCGATCTTGCAGCGTTTTGTTGGCTTCAAACTCCTGGGATTCATCCATGCCGTTACGCACCCACCAGGCAATGGCAACCAGTATCAGGCTGAACAGGAACGGCAGTCGCCAGCCCCAAGTCACAAACTCCTCGTTGGTCGTCCAATGACTGACGACAGAAATAGACCCGGTCGCCAGCAGCAGACCGACACCATAACCAACCTGCACACCGCTACTGTAAAAGGCTTTCTTCTTCTTCGGCGCGCTTTCTACCGCAAGCAACGCGGCACCACCCCACTCACCGCCGACAGCAAACCCTTGAATGGCGCGCAGAGTGACCAGCAACACCGGAGCCCACCAGCCGATAGATGCAAATGAAGGCAACAGGCCAATTAACGCAGTGGCAATACCCATCATCCACACGGTGATCATCAGCATGCGTTTACGACCCAAACGATCGCCGAAATGACCAAACACCATGCCGCCCAGCGGGCGGAACAGGAAGCCAACACCAAAAGTCCCAAATGCCGCCAACGTGCCCATGGTCGGGCTTATCTGTGGGAAAAATTCGGTGTTAAACACCAAAGCGGCAACTATTCCGTACAGCAGAAAGTCATACCAGTCGACAACGGCACCGACAAAACTTCCCCATGCAGCACGACGAGCCCGGTTGTGTGTAGGGTTTTCAGGCAGAGATTGTGAGCTATTGTGGTTTGCTGCGCTATCGCTCTGCGGCGACATTGGTGTGCTTGTGCTGTTCATGTTCGTCTCGTTATTTTAAATTTACACAACTGTACACTATTTATTACTCAGAAGAAATTCATATCATGGTTACAAAAGTACGATTAAGAAGTATGCGTGACGAAGGGGAGCAAGTCTGCTTTTTTTCTGTGTGCTCGCAGGCTGAGAGATAAAAAAAACCCCGGTCAACGGACCGGGGTTTAGACGTTTAAGCGTTATCGGTGGATAGCTTATTCGTCGTCGCTGCTACCAAAGCCTGCGTTCAGCAGTTCAGCCAGGTTTGCAGAAGCTTCATCAGCACTCACCGGAGCGACTGCTGGCACTTCGCCCGCATGACGGCGACGCATACGATCCTGGTGGTACGCATAACCGGTACCAGCCGGGATCAGACGACCCACGATGACGTTCTCTTTCAGACCGCGCAGTTCGTCGCGTTTACCCGCAACGGCCGCTTCCGTCAACACGCGCGTCGTTTCCTGGAACGATGCCGCAGAGATGAAGGATTCGGTTGCCAGAGATGCCTTGGTGATACCCAGCAGGTCACGGTGGTACGTAGCCGGGATCTTGCCATCCGCTTCCAACTGACGGTTGGCGATCTTGATGCGCGACACTTCAGCCTGCTCGCCTTCCAGGAACTCGGAGCTACCCGCGCTGGCAATGGTGCCTTTACGCAGCATCTGACGAACGATAACTTCGATGTGTTTATCGTTAATCTTAACGCCTTGCAGACGGTAAACTTCCTGCACTTCGTTGGTGATGTAACGGGTTACCGCATGCACACCACGCAAGCGCAGAATGTCGTGCGCTGATTCAGGACCGTCAGAAACCACATCGCCACGTTCTACGCGTTCACCTTCAAACACGTTGAGCTGACGCCATTTCGGAATCATCTCTTCGTAAGCATCGCTGCCATCCAACGGAGAGATCACCAGACGACGTTTGCCTTTGGTTTCTTTACCGAAGGAAATGATACCGGTGATTTCAGCCAGGATAGCCGGTTCTTTCGGACGACGCGCTTCAAACAGGTCGGCAACGCGCGGCAGACCACCAGTGATGTCCTTGGTACCGCCGGATTCCTGCGGAATACGTGCTAGGGTGTCACCCGCACCGATCTGAGAACCATCTTCCAACTGAACGATCGCTTTGCCCGGCAGGAAGTACTGTGCCGGCATGTCGGTGCCCGGGATCAATACATCGTTACCTTTGGCATCCACGATTTTCAGTGCCGGACGCAGATCTTTACCACCACCGGTACGTTCTGCACTGTCCAGAACCACGATGGAGGACAGACCGGTCAGTTCGTCAGTCTGACGAGTAATCGTCTGACCGTCGATCATGTCGGTGAAGCGAATGCTACCGCCCACTTCGGTGATAACTGGCATGGTATGCGGATCCCAGTTTGCGACGGTTTCACCGCCGGTCACTTCGTCACCGTTGCCTTTGCCCATTACCGCACCGTATGGCACTTTGTAGCTTTCTTTGGTACGACCGAATTCGTCGATCAGTTTCAGTTCGGTGTTACGTGAGGTGATAACCAGCTTGCCCGCAGCGTTCTTAACGAACTTGGCGTTGGACAGTTTCAGGCTACCTTTATTTTTCACCTGAATGCTGGATTCAGCCGCCGCACGCGATGCCGCACCACCGATGTGGAACGTACGCATGGTCAGCTGAGTACCCGGTTCACCGATAGACTGTGCTGCGATAACCCCGATGGCCTCACCTTTGTTGATGATGTGACCACGTGCCAGGTCGCGACCGTAGCACTTGGCGCACACGCCGAAGTCGGTTTCACAACTTACCACAGAGCGAACTTTAACGGCGTCGACGGAGTTTTCTTCCAGCAGGTCACACCATTGTTCGTCCAGCAGCGTGTTACGCGCGACCAGAATGTCAGCGGTGCCCGGCTTCAGAACGTCTTCAGCCGTTACACGACCCAGTACACGCTCACGCAGCGGCTCTTTAACGTCGCCACCTTCGATAACCGGGGTCATCATGATGCCTTCGTGCGTGCCGCAATCGTCCTCGGTCACCACCAGATCCTGTGCCACGTCAACCAAACGACGAGTCAGGTAACCGGAGTTCGCTGTCTTCAACGCGGTATCCGCCAGACCTTTACGCGCACCGTGCGTGGAGATGAAGTACTGGAGTACGTTCAGACCTTCACGGAAGTTCGCGGTGATCGGCGTTTCGATGATGGAGCCATCCGGCTTCGCCATCAGACCACGCATACCGGCCAACTGACGAATCTGTGCCGCAGAACCACGCGCACCGGAGTCGGCCATCATAAAGATGCTGTTAAAGGAAACCTGACGCTCTTCTTCGCCATCACGGTTGATAACGGTTTCGGTCGAGAGGTTTTCCATCATCGCTTTGGCCACGCGCTCGTTAGCAGCGGCCCAAATGTCGATGACTTTGTTGTAACGTTCGCCGGCGGTTACCAGACCAGACTGGAACTGTTCCTGGATTTCAGCAACTTCGGCTTCCGCTTCGTTGATGATTTCCACTTTCTTCGCCGGGATGACCATATCGTCGATACCCACAGAAGAACCGGAACGTGCTGCATAAGCAAAACCGGTGTACATGATCTGGTCAGCGAAGATTACGGTCGGCTTCAGCCCCAGCACGCGGTAACAGGTATTGAGCATCTTGGAGATGGCTTTTTTACCCAGCGCCTGGTTAACGATCGAGTACGGCAGACCTTTCGGCACGATCATCCACAGGATGGAACGGCCCACAGTGGTGTCGATCAGGCTGGTTTTAGCCACCCACTCACCCTGCGCATTCTTCTCATGCTCGGTGATACGCACTTTAACGCGCGCATGCAGCGAGGCCAGACCCGCACGGTAGATACGTTCTGCTTCTTTCGGACCGGTCAGCACCATGCCTTCGCCTTTGGCGTTAACACAGTCACGGGTCATGTAGTACAGACCCAATACCACGTCCTGAGACGGAACGATGATAGGTTCGCCGTTCGCCGGAGACAGAATGTTGTTGGTGGACATCATCAGCGCACGCGCTTCTAACTGGGCTTCCAGCGTCAGCGGTACGTGAACAGCCATCTGGTCACCGTCGAAGTCGGCGTTATACGCCGCACACACCAGCGGGTGCAGCTGAATGGCTTTACCTTCGATCAGAACCGGTTCGAACGCCTGGATACCCAAACGGTGCAGAGTCGGCGCACGGTTCAACAGTACCGGGTGTTCGCGGATAACTTCATCCAGGATATCCCAAACCACGGCTTCTTCACGCTCAACCATTTTCTTGGCGGCTTTGATGGTGGTAGCAAGACCACGCAGCTCCAGCTTGCCATAGATGAACGGTTTGAACAGTTCGAGTGCCATTTTCTTCGGCAGACCGCACTGGTGCAGACGCAGGTACGGACCTACGGTAATGACGGAACGACCGGAGTAGTCCACGCGCTTACCGAGCAAGTTCTGACGGAAACGACCCTGCTTACCTTTGATCATGTCGGCCAAAGATTTCAGCGGACGCTTGTTGGAACCGGTGATCGCACGACCGCGACGACCGTTGTCCAGCAGGGCATCTACCGCTTCTTGCAGCATACGTTTTTCGTTACGTACGATGATATCCGGCGCAGCCAGATCCAGCAGACGTTTCAAACGGTTGTTACGGTTGATTACGCGACGATACAGATCGTTCAGATCTGAGGTTGCGAAACGACCACCGTCCAGCGGAACCAGCGGACGCAGATCCGGCGGCAGCACAGGCAGCACGGTCAGGATCATCCACTCCGGCTTGTTGCCAGACTGAACGAACGCTTCCAGCAGCTTGATGCGCTTGGTCAGCTTCTTACGCTTGGTTTCGGAGTTGGTTTCGTTCAACTCTTCACGCAGCTGTTCGCATTCCTGTTCCAGATCCATGTTTTTCAACAGGGCCTGGATCGCTTCGGCACCCATCTTGGCGTCGAATTCGTCACCGAACTCTTCCAACGCGTCCAGATACTGCTCTTCAGTCAGGATCTGACGTTTTTCCAGGTTGGTCATGCCGCCTTCAATCACCACATAGGATTCGAAGTACAGCACGCGTTCGATGTCGCGCAGCGGCATATCCAGCAGCAAGCCGATACGGGACGGCAGCGACTTCAGGAACCAGATGTGCGCCGTCGGAGACGCCAGCTCGATGTGACCCATGCGCTCACGGCGCACTTTGGTTTGGGTCACTTCAACGCCGCATTTCTCACAGATAACGCCACGGTGTTTCAAGCGCTTGTACTTACCGCACAGGCACTCATAGTCTTTCACTGGCCCAAAGATACGGGCGCAGAACAGACCGTCACGTTCAGGTTTGAACGTACGGTAGTTAATGGTTTCCGGCTTTTTAACTTCACCGAAAGACCAGGAACGAATCATGTCTGGCGATGCCAGCGCAATTTTGATCGCATCAAACTCTTCGGTCTTGGTTTGCGCTTTCAGAAACTTTAATAAGTCTTTCACGGATTGGCTCCCGTCGGAGTTAGACCTGTTGGATGCCTGAGCCGAAGCTCAGGCACTCCTTTACACGAGCAAAGCGTACCAGCGAGCAGGATTAACCTTCTTCCAGCTCGATGTTGATACCCAGCGAGCGGATTTCTTTCAACAGTACGTTGAAGGACTCCGGCATGCCCGGTTCCATACGATGGTCGCCATCCACGATGTTTTTATACATCTTGGTACGGCCGTTGACGTCATCGGATTTCACCGTCAGCATTTCCTGCAGGGTATAAGCTGCGCCATACGCTTCCAGCGCCCACACTTCCATCTCACCGAAGCGTTGACCACCGAACTGGGCTTTACCACCCAACGGCTGCTGGGTTACCAGGCTGTAAGAACCGGTCGAACGCGCGTGCATCTTGTCGTCAACCAAGTGGTTCAGTTTCAGCATGTACATGTAACCGACGGTTACTGAACGCTCAAACTGTTCACCGGTACGACCATCAAACAGCGTGATCTGCCCGGAGGTCGGCAGACCACCCAGCGTCAGCAGTTCTTTGATCTCGGACTCTTTGGCACCGTCGAACACTGGTGTTGCCAGCGGCATCCCTTTCTTCAGGTTGTCCGCCAGACGCAACACTTCATCATCAGTGAAGGTGTTCAGGTCGACTTTTTGACGCACGTCGTTACCCAGATCGTAGGCTTTCTGGATGAATTCGCGCAGTTTAGCCACTTCTTCCTGACGTTTCAGCATGGCGTTGATCTTCTCGCCGATACCTTTAGCCGCCATACCCAGGTGGGTTTCCAGAATCTGACCGATGTTCATACGCGATGGAACGCCCAGCGGGTTCAATACGATATCGACCGGCGTACCGTTCTCATCGTAAGGCATATCCTCGATCGGGTTGATCTTGGAGATAACACCCTTGTTACCGTGGCGGCCTGCCATCTTGTCACCCGGTTGAATCTGACGTTTAACGGCCAGATACACCTTGACGATCTTCAGGACGCCCGGCGCCAGATCGTCGCCTTGCGTGATCTTGCGGCGTTTCGCTTCGAGTTTTTTCTCGAATTCGTGTTTCAGCTCGTCGTACTGCTCGGCCAGCTGTTCCAACTGATTCTGTTTCTCTTCATCAGTCAGACCCAGTTCCAACCAACGCTCGCGCGGCAGCTTGTCCAGCTTGTCCGCTTCCACGCCGCCGGAGACCAGCACCGCGTGAATACGAGCAAACAGACCAGCTTCGAGGATCTGCAATTCTTCCGTCAGGTCTTTTTTGGCCTGCTTCAGTTGCATCTCTTCGATTTCCAGCGCGCGTTTGTCTTTTTCCACGCCATCGCGAGTGAAGACCTGAACGTCGATAACCGTACCGGATACACCGTTCGGCACACGCAGGGAAGAGTCTTTAACGTCAGACGCTTTCTCACCGAAGATCGCGCGCAGCAGTTTCTCTTCCGGCGTCAGTTGGGTTTCGCCTTTCGGCGTCACTTTACCGACCAGAATGTCGCCGCCCGTTACTTCAGCACCGATATACACGATACCGGACTCATCCAGTTTGGAGAGTGCTGCTTCACCCACGTTCGGGATGTCGGCAGTGATCTCTTCTGGCCCCAGCTTGGTGTCACGAGACACACACGCCAGTTCCTGAATGTGGATAGAGGTGAAACGGTCTTCCTGCACCACACGCTCGGACACGAGGATGGAGTCTTCGAAGTTGTAACCGTTCCAAGGCATGAACGCGACGCGCATGTTCTGACCCAGCGCCAGCTCACCCAGATCGGTAGACGGGCCGTCAGCCAGCACATCACCGCGTTCAACTGGCTCACCCAGAGACACACACGGCATCTGGTTGATACAGGTGTTCTGGTTGGAACGGGTGTATTTGGTCAGGTTGTAGATGTCGATGCCCGCTTCGCCCGGATACATCTCGTCTTCGTTAACTTTGATAACGATACGGGAGGCGTCGACGTACTGTACGGTACCGCCGCGTTTGGCAACGGCAGTTACACCGGAGTCAACGGCCACAGCGCGTTCCATACCGGTACCTACCAGCGGCTTGTCAGCGCGCAGGGTCGGTACCGCCTGACGTTGCATGTTCGCACCCATCAGGGCGCGGTTGGCGTCATCGTGTTCCAGGAACGGGATCAGGGATGCACCGACGGAAACCACCTGCTGGGTGGAAACGTCCATGTAGTCAACCTGATCGCGGCTGAACAAGCTGGATTCGCCTTTGCTACGGCAGGTAACCAGGTCTTCTACAAAGTGGCCTTCGTCATCCAGGTTGGAGTTCGCCTGAGCGATAACGTAGTTGCCTTCTTCGATAGCAGACAGGTAGTGAATTTCGTCGGTCACAACACCGTCGGTCACTTTACGATACGGAGTCTCGAGGAAGCCGTATTCGTTAGTCTGTGCGTACACGGACAGAGAGTTGATCAGACCGATGTTCGGACCTTCAGGCGTTTCGATTGGACATACGCGACCGTAGTGAGTCGGGTGTACGTCTCGAACTTCGAAGCCTGCGCGTTCACGGGTCAGACCGCCTGGGCCGAGTGCGGAGATACGACGTTTGTGCGTAATCTCAGACAGCGGGTTGTTCTGGTCCATAAACTGAGACAGCTGGCTGGAACCAAAGAACTCTTTCACTGCCGCAGAAATCGGCTTGGCGTTGATCATATCCTGAGGCATCAGGGTATCCAGATCGCCCAGAGACAGACGCTCTTTCACCGCACGCTCTACACGTACCAGGCCAACGCGGAACTGGTTTTCCGCCATTTCGCCTACGGAACGGATACGACGGTTGCCGAGGTGGTCGATATCATCGACTTCGCCTTTACCGTTACGGATATCGATGAGCTTCTTCATCACTTCGATGATGTCGTCTTTGCTCAGGATACCGGAACCTTCGATTTCGTCACGCAGCAGAGAACGGTTGAACTTCATACGACCTACCGCAGACAGATCGTAGCGGTCTTCGGAGAAGAACAGGTTCTCAAACAGGCTTTCAGCCGCTTCACGAGTCGGCGGCTCACCCGGGCGCATCATGCGGTAGATTTCAACCAGCGCGCTCAGACGATCGTTAGTTGGGTCGACGCGTACAGTTTCAGAAATGTACGGACCGTGGTCCAGATCGTTGGTGAACAGAGTCTCGATGCGCTTGTGACCGGACTGGCTCAGCTTCGCCAGCAGATCCAGGCTCAGCTCCATGTTCGCCGGGCAGATCAGTTCGCCAGTAGCTTCATCGATATAATCTTTGGCCGCAACTTTACCCGCAATATATTCCACCGGAACTTCGATATGCTTGATATCGTCTTTTTCCAGCTGACGGATATGGCGAGCGGTAATGCGACGGGCTTTCTCGACGTAGACTTTGCCGTTCGCTTCGATGTCGAAGGAAGCCGTTTCACCGCGCAGACGCTCCGGAACCAGTTCCATCTGCAGCTTGTTGTCGCGAATTTCAAAGACCACTTTCTCGAAGAACAGGTCAAGGATCTGCTCAGTGGTGTAATTCAGCGCGCGCAGGATGATGGTGGCCGGCAGCTTACGACGACGGTCGATACGGACAAACAGGTTGTCTTTCGGATCGAACTCGAAGTCCAGCCAGGAACCGCGGTAAGGAATGATACGTGCGTTATACAGGACCTTACCGGAAGAGTGAGTCTTACCTTTGTCAGAGTCAAAGAAGACGCCCGGGCTACGGTGCAGCTGAGAAACGATAACACGTTCAGTACCGTTGATAACAAAGGTACCGTTGTCGGTCATGAGCGGAATTTCGCCCATGTACACTTCTTGTTCTTTAATGTCTTTAACGGTGCCTTCCGGCGCTTCACGCTCGTAGATCACCAGACGCAGTTTAACGCGCAGCGGTGCCGAGTAGGTCACGCCACGGATCTGACATTCTTTAACATCAAAAACAGGTTCGCCCAGACGGTAGCTGACGTATTGCAGCTCAGAGTTACCGCTGTAGCTTTTAATCGGGAACACGGAACGGAAAGCTGCTTCCAGACCGTACTGCCCTTCAGGATCTTGCTCGATAAACTTCTGAAACGAGTCAAGCTGGATGGAAAGGAGATAAGGTATGTCCAGAACCTGCGGACGTTTACCAAAATCCTTACGAA
>CAXYYB010000049.1:0-27715 GCA_964293225.1 uncultured Symbiopectobacterium sp.
TTTGGCTTTACGGTGGATAACGTGGTGGCAAAAGCCAGCGCGTTGCTGAAGTAAGTCTTAGACTGCTGATGCCCCGTCATCCTCGGCGAAAGCCGGGGATCTCGTGAGAATAAACGCGTTTCGCCTGTCAGAGATTCCCGCCTGCGCGGGAATGACGGTGGTGGGCGGGAATGACGGTGGTGCGAGGGAATTTGTTTTCAAAAGACGTGTTAACAGATCTTGAGTACTTAGTATGCACACCACCCTTGTAGCTGCGCGTAGTGCAGCAGCATGATGGTTTTCCCATCGCAGATGCGCCCGTCGTTGATCATCGCCAGCGCGTCAGTAAACGGCAGTTCGATCACCTCAATGTCTTCATCTTCCACGCCGCCGCCGCGCGCCAGACGTTGGGAAGGCGCGTATTCTGCGGCAAAAAAATGCACCTTTTCCGTCACGCTACCGGGCGACATATAGGCTTCAAACAGTTTTTCGACCTGCTCGATATGGTAGCCGGTTTCTTCCATGACTTCCTTACGGATGCACGCTTCCGGTGACAACGCATCCAGCAGGCCAGCACAGGTTTCCAACAGCATGCCGCTCTCATTACCGTTGAGGTACGTCGGGATACGAAATTGGCGCGTCAACACTACCGTCTTTTTATCCCGGTTATAGAGCAGAATGGTAGCACCGTCGCCTTTGTCATAAACTTCGCGCCGCTGTCGCACCACACCGCCCTGCTTACGTTGCAGATCGAACGTGTAGTTGTGCAGTACATACCAGTTATCGGACAGCAGTTTCTTTTCAATAAGCTTTATGGGAGACGACATCACAACACTCCATCACGCGGGAAAACACACGGCTGACTTAACGAAACTCCTGATACAGATGTTCACCGCGAAAACCGATACGACGCGATAGCGTGAGCGCCGCCGTTGAGATCAGCGACCCCAGCTCGGCAATACGCTCTGGGTTATCTTTTACTTTGGAAAACAGGCTGGCAATACTCAGCGCCGCTTGCACTTTACCCCGTGCGTTATAAATAGGGGCTGCGACACAAAAGACTTCTGCGTTATGTTCACGATCGTCAATCACGTAGCCGCGCTGGCGCGCTTCGTTCAGCACACCGAAAAAGCGCGTTTCATCCGTCACGGTGAAGGGGGTAATCGGTTGCAAACCACCGGTTTTATCGAGAATGGCTTTGACTTGTTCATCCGGCATGGTCGCCAGCAGCGCTTTGCCAAGGCCAGTGCAATAAAGTGGGTTATTGGAACCGATGCGCGCAGAGGTACGCACTGATGCAGCACTTTCCACTTTATCCAGATAGACCAGCATACCGTCGTTTTCCATCGCCAGGAACGAGGTTTCCTGCGCGCTGGCAGCCAGTTCTTCCAGCACCGAACGTGCGGCTTCGTGAAACGGCGTTTGATCGAGATAAACCGCACCGGTCTGGAACAATTTAAGCCCCAGACGGAAAGATTTGACACGGGGATTGGCGATTTCAAGATAGCCTTTATCCACCAGCGTATAAATAATATCGAAGGTGGTGCTTTTCGGTATGCCTAATTGAGTACTGATTTCCGTTATGGTTAGCTCATCCCGCGTTCCTGCGACCAACTCCAGCATATCCAGCGCTCTGGCCACCGAGCGATTGATTTTTTCCACGCCATCCATCCCCATGCATTCGCTTGCGCGGGATTATACAAGATAACCATAGCGGTAAGAAAAAATAAAAGTGCCCGATAAGGGCAACCCGCGTTGATAGTGCGGCAGGCAGCCTTTATCGGAAGAGGAGAGCCAATCAGAGAGGATAACAAACGTCATCCGGCTTTTTATTCTCGCGAAAGCGGGTAATAAAGGTCTGTGCCAAATCGGTTAACTGTTGCCACGCCTGTTCAGCCACTAACGTTTTATTGATCAGTTCGCTGCCCACCCCAACGGCAAATGCGCCCGCCTGTGCAAAGTCTGCGACGTTATTCAGCGTCACGCCGCCAACAGGAATAATCGAGAGATTGTTAAGCGGCCCCTGCAACTCTTTCAGGTAGTTGACGCCCAGACCATTGGCCGGGAACAGCTTAAGCAAATCGACGCCCATACGGCACGCCTGCAAAATTTCAGACGGCGTAACCACGGCGGGGATCATCAGCTTCTGCTTTTCATGCACCATGCTGACCACCTGCGGATTAAAATCTGGAGCCAGCACAAAATTGGCACCCGCATCCATCACCAACTGCGCCATGACCGGATTGATCACAGTTCCCGCACCGATCCACATTTTGTCGCCCAATTCCACCGTGAGCGCTTCAATACTGCGCAGATAACCTGACGTGTTGCAGGTCACTTCCAACACGCGCACGCCGCCATCGTAGAGCGCGCGTGCCACGGGGATCACCTCCTCGGGTTTTGTCCCTCTGACAATCGCGATAATGCCCGTTTCTTCTATGGCGTGAATCACTCGGTGCTTAATCATTGATAACCTCTAACCTTTAATTAACTATTAAATCGACGGCTACAAACGGCGAAAAAGGCGGCACGAGGCCGCCTTCACTGCGATCATGCGTTAGCGACGATCGGTTTTCTGACGATGAACCAGTAGCACAGGGCAGCACAGCCAGCGATGATCCCGCCGCTGACAAAGGCCATGGTGTAAGAACCGGTGGCATCGGCGATCATGCCGGTCACCAACGGTGAGAGTGAACCGGCAAAGTAACCGCCGAAATTCTGGATACTGCCTACGGAAGCCACCATGGATGCCGGCGCGACATCACCCGGTAACGCCCAGCCGGTCGCAGAGAGCGCCGAGAGCAGTGCCATGGCAATCACCAGTAGAGCCAGCGTACCGGTCAGGCTGGTCGCGAACGGAATTGCCACCACGGCAACACCTGCCAACAACGCGGAGACGCTGATAGTGACGCGTTTGGCAACCAGTGAATCACTAAAGATTTCCCGGTCCATCAACCATTTGGAAAGATATCCGCCGCCAATCGCCCCAACGATACCGCCGAAGTAAGGGATACTGGCGTAGATGCCCAACGCTTTGAGTTCGATGTTCTGGGTTTTCATCAAATAGAGCGGCAGGAAGGTGGTGAAAATATTCATCATCCACACATAGCAGAACCAGCCCAGGATCATGCCCCATACGCATTTGTACTTGAACAACCCGCCCCAGCTAATGGTGACTTCACTGTTGCCCAGTTTTTCTGCGGTACCGCCACCGCCTTCTTTAATGTAATCCAGCTCTTCTTTGCTCAGCGTCGGATGCTTTTCCGGCTGATGGTAAGCGAAGATGAAAAACACAAGGAAGATTAGGCCAATACCCCCGGCGATAAAGAACAGCGCACGCCAGCCGAACGGGACAATGATGGCAACCAGAATCGGCGGAGCAATGGCCGGGCCCCATTTGGATGCCGCATCCCAGAAACCGGTTGCCAATGCGCGTTCTTTTTTCGGGAACCAGGAGGCGGTGATTTTCGCCGCCCCCGGCCAGCACGGCGCTTCCGTAATCCCCAAGATGCCACGTGCAAACAACAGCGTGGTGAGGTTGCTACAGGCACCCGTCAGCATGGTGGCGCCACTCCACAGGCCGATTGCCCAACTGTAGACTTTCTTCGGACCAAATTTATCGACCAGCCAGCCGGAAGGCAGTTGGCACATGGCGTAAATCAGTGCAAACACGGACCCCATCAAACCAATATCGGTATTGGTCAAATGCAGATCTTTCATCATATCGGGAGCGGCAATGGATAATGCAGCGCGATCGAGATAATTGATAATGCCGCCGATTAATAACAAGAAAACGACAAACCACCGTTTCTTGCCAATTTTTTTACTCGCGGCATCGGTATTAACCAGAGTACTCATCGTGATATTCCTATAATAATACCTGTAGGGTAAGAGGTAATGACATTACCTGCCTGCTAACAGACGGAATGTTCGTTAAATAATTTTTCTGACCCGGGCAATTTCCAATGCACCTAAGCCAGACAGCGAAGGCTGATTATCATCAATCACCACCACGTCGCCGGTAAAAAAGGCATCATCCTTAATTAATATTTCAAAAGCGTTCTTTAATATTTTCTTGCCGCAAATCACCAACGTGGCATCCGGGGAAATATTCAGTGCTTTGCTGTTTTTGATCGCGAGAATATCCGTTTGCAATACCGCACCGAGCAAATAGTTCGCCTTTTGGTTATCACTCAGTGCAGCGAACATATCGAGAATACGTACCGAGAAGCAGCTGCGCGCCAGACCGACGGCGGCACAATCATGTGCGCCTTGCAGCAGATACTGCGCTTCTACTTCATTGGCAAACTGGTGTTTCAGCGAGCTGGCCAGAATGGTGCGTTGCGTAATGACATCCAATAACTCACCGGCAATGGTCGTTACGCAGCCCTCAATGCGGTTATCCGCATCGACTTTAATGAATTTGGAATGCGAACCTGGCTGGATAATCAGCGCCGGACCGCGAATATCCAACGCGGCAATGGCACCGATGGTTTCCACTTCCTCACCGCGCATCACATCCATTTTTTCAACGTTTTCCGGCGCAACCGCACCGTCGTTGTTGCGAATGCCGGGAACAAACCAGATCGGCTGATCGCTCACTTCAGGAATGATCTGCTGCACCATGCCTGCCGCCAATTCGTTAATGCCCGCAGGAGCCACAACGTGTGGGATCTCACACAGGCCGACATTGGAGGTGATCATGCCCGCAGACAGGTAGGTCACTTTCGCGTCTGGCGGTAACGCCGCCTGTGCCAGTGCTGTCTGAACCGCAGCCTGTACGCCCCGCATCAAGGTTTCTTTGCTGCCAGTGATGGCGGTGTCGCGCACGCCAACTGCCTGGCTGGCTTCAGCAATAATGCGATTGTCCTGCCAGACAAAAACGCGCGTGTTGGTGGTGCCGGTATCGATGGTAACGGAATACATGTGTCTCTCCTGCCTCAGCCCTGTTGCCCCAGTTCAACGCGAGCGGCGATATAGCCCGCCCCTTCCACCACCAACCTGTCAATCTCATCCCGCGCGGTGATAAGCGTCGCCGGACGCGTCAGACCGAGCACGTTTTTCATCATGTGCTGGTAGATGTGGCAGCGCTGCGCGTTACCGACAAAAATCACCTCACCGTTCAGGTCAAACCCTTGCTGCTGGGCATCGGCAAACAGTTTCATGTCGTCAGCCGCCATCGCCGCTTCGCAAAACAGCTTGCGTTCCGCCGGTTGGGTATCCAGTGAGAATTGAATAAAGCGGGTCAGCAGAATGGTGCGTAACAGGCCGCTTTGCTGCACGCTGCGGTAGGCTGCATCAGCAATCTGCTCAGAGAAGCAGTCAGGTTGGGGCTCAGCACTTTTGACGCTGGAACCAATAAAGGTCTCTTTCAGGATAGCGGCATACACCTGACCACTCAGCGAGGTCATGCTGCCCGCCAGTCTTCCTTGCTCATCAATGTGAATCAACTTGGTGGTCGATCCCAGCTCAATAATGGTGCACGGCAACGCGGGCTTATGGCGGCTCAACACGCCAATCGCCTGAGTTTCTTCACCACGCATTAAATCCAGCGAAGCGATCCCTTCCCAGCCACCCTTGCCTGGCGCATTTTTAATGCCGGGAATAAACACCACGGGAATATCAACCGGGAAAATAGCCGGATCGCGATATTGGCGGGCAAAGGTGGCAAGTGAGTCGATGTTAACCGGCGCGGTCAGATGCGGGATCTCCACCAGACCCAGGTTAGAGGTGATCATCCCCGAGGCGATGGCAAAACGCACATCGTTGAGCGTCAGGTTTTCCTGCGCCAACAACTGTTGGAAACCGGCAGCAATGCCCTCTTTCAACACGGCGTTATTACCGGTCGCTGCCGTGCTGTTTACCCCAACGGGAATTTCATTTTTACTGATTACCGCCTGATCTTTAATCAGATAAAGGCGGGTATTGGTAGAACCACAATCAATAACCACAAACATAATCGTTAGCCTCTTATTGTCATAACATTTATAACGGCCATCAAAAATAGGGTACAGAAGTCCGCTGACGAAAAAATCTCGTCAGGCGGAATAGCATTTATTGTCTGGTGCGGGGGATTATTAATGACGCCACACACCCGATAAATAAGCGTTTATCCCTGGTGGATAACGCACACAGAATTACAAGCAGCCCTGATAAATTTCCCGAATCTTTTCTCCGTCTGGTACACGTGGATTATTCGACAGCACCACTTTCATGGTGGTTAATACATTATTAATCAACCAATCAAAGTGCTCTTCCTTAACGCCCAATTGCGTCAGCGTAGGCACCATATTAATGCCGGTCAGGAATTGATGAACCGCCGCCACGCTGCTTTCCGCCGCCTGCTCCTGACTCATGTCGCGCGTATCAACCCCCATGGCTTTAGCGATAGCCGCAAATTTCTCGGGCGCCGCAGGCCAGGTATATTCCATAAAGGGTTTATAAATCGCCGCGATACCTTCCGCGTGCACCACGTCCAGCAGGCCGCCCATGGGGTGCTGCAACGCGTGCGGCAGTGTGGTGCCCGCGCAGTCAATCGCCATGCCCGCCAACGAACTGGCCAGCGTAACGTTCTCCCAAGCGGCCACGTTGGTGGCATCTTCATAGACCAACGGCAGATTCTGTGCGATCAGCTCAATCGCACGCAGGGACAGCATTTCGCTGAACGGCGTGGCATTCTTGGAAATGTAAGATTCCAGCGCATGGAACAGCACATCGGCTCCCGGCCCGGCGATCACGCGTTTTGGCAGAGTTAGCATCAATTCAGGATCGATAATGGCTGCCTTCGGATAGATGAGCGGATTCACCAAGCCTTTCTTGTCATTGGTTTCCGGGTTGGTGAATACCGCGGTGCGGTTAGCTTCACTCCCGGTGCCTGCGGTCGTAGGGATGAGGATGATCGGCAACGCGCTGGTGCCGATTTTACGGCCAAATACGTAATCCCAGATGCTACCTTCATTGACCGCAGAAAAGGCAATCCCTTTCGCCATGTCCATCGCGCTACCGCCGCCGAGACCGATCACCAGATCGCACCCTTCCTCTCTCGCGACCTGCGCCCCTTCGGCCACCAGCGTAGACAGCGGGTTCTGCATAAAGCGATCGTAAACAGCAAACGAGACGCCCGCTTCTGTCAGCGACTGCTGCACCGCCTGCAACTGCCCGGTGGGTTTGGAGCTGTCTGACGCTACCAGCAGCGCCTTTTTACCGTAAGGACGGGCGATATCGCCCACTTGCTTGTGTCGCCCTAATCCAAAATGAAATTTGACGGGATTACTGTAATCAAAAGCTGGCATCTCTCACCTCTTTTTGTTCGCATATGCGAACGCTGTTCGTATTAATGATCCAGATAATAGAGAGGAGGAAAAATGAGCGCCAGCCTTTTGATAAAAAAAATGGACTGCCATCACATTTATTGTGACGACAATCCGTTAGACGTAAGAAATGTTATGCCGTGTCAGCTGAGGAAAAACGTGCTAACCAGTAGATAAGCATTGAGAGAAACCACAACAAAAACAATCACATTACCGGTATTCTGTACCCAGCGACCGTTGACCATTCCCCCCATCAACGCCCGATTTCCGGTAAACGCCAGCAAAGGCACCAATGCCAACGCGATGCCGAAACTGAGCAGCACCTGACTCAGCACCAACACGCGAGTGGGCTCCATGCCGGACATAATCACAATAAACGAAGGCAGCATAGTGACCGTGCGCCGCACCCACAGGGGGATATGAAAACGGATAAACCCTTGCATCACCACTTGACCCGCCAGCGTCCCCACGACGGTAGAAGAGAGTCCCGCAGCCACCAGACTTAAACCGAAAATAGTCGCCGCGGCCTTCCCTAACAGTGGATCGAGGGTGAGATAGGCACGCTCCAGATCGGCGATATCCTGATTGCCGCTAAAATGGAACGCCGCCGCTGCGGTCGCCATCATTGCCAGATTGACGAATCCGGCAATGGTCATCGCCACTGCCACGTCAATCTTGGTCGCAGCATAGCGTTCGGCACGGGTGTGGTCTTCGCCCTGCTGGGTCAATGAAGAGTGCAGGTAAATCACATGGGGCATGATAGTGGCACCTAACACCCCAGCGGCCAGAAGCACTGCGCCTGAGGTGGGCAACTGCGGCACCGCCATACCACGCACCAGCGAGGCCATTTCAGGACGCGAGAAGATCAGTTCGACAATGTACGCGGCAGCAACAAACAGCAGCAGTCCGCCGATAATCATCTCCAGCGGCTTTTGACCACGCTGTTGCAGTGCCAAAATCAGGAAGGTCGCAATACCAGTGAGAATCGCGCCCTCAAGCAGCGAAACCCCTAACAGCAACTTAAAGCCGATAGCAGCACCGATAAACTCGGCCAAATCGGTTGCCATGGCGATAATCTCCGCCTGCACCCAATAGGCCCACACCGCAGGGCGAGGGAAACGATCGCGAATGTGCTCAGCCAGATTTTTTCCGGTGGCAATCCCCAGCTTGGCAGAAAGCAGTTGGATCAGCATCGCCATCAGGTTGGCCCATACCACCACCCACAGCAATTGATAGCCATAGGCTGCCCCTGATTGAATATTGGTGGCGAAATTACCCGGATCGATATAGCCAATCGCCGCTATAAATGCTGGCCCCATCAGGGAAAGTTTAAGCTTCCTTGACGTGCGGCTGGCAGTCTCTATCACTCGGCTCCCCGGCATACAATGACCCTTTATTACCTCTATAATGGTTTACTCTGTCATGAGTGATAATGATTATCAAGCGCATGTAGAACGGTAAAACAGATTGCTGCAATAGCTAAAACCAACACCGTTAGCAGGGACATACGTTTCGCCTGATAGGTTCACGATGACCTCTCTACTATCACCGCCCCAACACGCACACATCGCTGGAAATGTGATCCATGCCATATTGTTAACAAAATATAAACAAAAAACCCCAAGGTAAAGTCACTTGGGGTTTTTATTGATTTCAATTTGTTACGCCTGCCTTCACGGCATGCGCGGGTCGCTCAGGGAAATCAGCCCTTCGCTTTGGAAACAGCAACCATGGCGGGACGCAGCAAGCGGCCGTTCAGGGTGTAACCTTTTTGCATCACCATCATTACGGAATTAGGCGCATGGTCGGCCGATTCCAGCATGGTCATGGCCTGGTGCACTTCCGGGTTAAACGGCACGTTCACGTCACCCACCACTTCGATACCAAACTTGCGCACGGCATCCAGCAGCGATTTCAGCGTCAGTTCCACGCCCTCAATCAACGAGGCAAGGGACTCATTGCTGCGATCGGCGGCATCCAGTGAACGCTCGAGGTTATCAATCACCGGCAGCATTTCACCCGCAAATTTTTCCAGCGCAAACTTGTGCGCTTTTTCCACATCCATTTCAGCGCGACGGCGGATATTGTCCGTTTCGGCACGCGCGCGCAGCACGGTATCGCGCTCACGCTGCTGTAGTTCGTTCAGTTGCGCTTCCAATTCGGCAATACGTTCATCACGCGGATCGGCGACGTCTGTCGTTGCAGGTTCCACTTCCGCATGTTGCCCCTGTGCCGCTTCCATTTGATCTACGACTTGCTCGTCAGGCGACTTCTGTTCTTTACTACTCATGAAATTCTCCGCGGTTTTAGCATTCATCTCGCTTGTTCGCTTATTATGGGGATGAAAACCGGGGATTCAAGAGAAGTAGTCACATATACCGACAGATTTCGTGATACCGGGCGGCTCAGGGTAAGGAAAAGCATAACGATGACGAAACAGTTCAATTGCATTGGCATTGTGGGCCACCCGCGCCACCCCACGGCACTGGCGACGCATGAAATGTTGTATCACTGGCTGCACGGCGAGGGCTACCAAGTGATGCTCGAGCAGCATATCGCCCACGAGCTAAACTTGCCCGACGCGCTGACTGGCAGTCTGGCGGAGATCGGCATGCAAGCCGATTTAGCCGTAGTGGTAGGCGGCGATGGCAACATGTTAGGCGCCGCTCGCGTACTCTCTCGCTATGACATTGATGTGATTGGCGTCAACCGCGGAAATCTCGGCTTCCTGACCGATCTCGATCCCGATCAGGCACAACAACAGCTTACCGAGGTGCTGGAAGGGCGCTACCTGAGTGAGCGGCGCTTTATGCTGGAAGCGCACGTTTGCCGCCGCGATCAGCCCGACAGCACCAGCACGGCGATCAACGAGGTGGTACTGCACCCCGGGAAAGTCGCCCATATGATTGAATTCGAAGTCTATATTGACGATCGCTTCGCGTTTTCCCAACGCTCGGACGGCCTGATTATCTCAACGCCTACCGGTTCCACCGCGTACTCGCTTTCCGGTGGCGGCCCTATCCTGACACCAACACTGGATGCCATCGCGCTGGTGCCGATGTTTCCCCATACGCTTTCAGCGCGCCCACTGGTGATAAACAGCAGCAGCACCATCCGCCTGAAGTTTTCCCATATCACCCACGATCTGGAGTTGAGCTGTGACAGCCAGATAACCCTGCCGGTACAGGAAGGGGAAGAGGTACTGATTACTCGCAGCCAATACTCGCTGAATTTGATACATCCAGAAAATTACAGCTATTTCAATACACTAAGTACAAAACTGGGGTGGTCAAAAAAATTATTTTAAAATTTCGCGCTGGCCACTTTACTGGTTAGAAAACGGCATTATACTGTATACAATTACAGTCTGTTGTTACATACAGGAAGGTGATTCATGCTGGCGCAACTCACTATCAGTCACTTCGCTATCGTGCGTGAGTTAGAAATTGATTTTCAATCAGGTATGAGCGTTATCACCGGCGAAACCGGCGCGGGCAAATCCATCGCGATTGACGCACTGGGCCTGTGTTTGGGCAACCGCTCTGACGCCAGCATGGTGCGTCCCGGCGCACAGCGCGCTGATATTTGTGCCCGTTTCGCTCTCAGCGACACACCTGCGGCACGGGCATGGCTGGAGCAAAACCAACTGGATGACAGCAACGAGTGCCTGTTGCGACGGGTGATCAGTGCAGACGGACGTTCACGCGGGTTTATCAATGGCACCGCCGTGCCATTATCGCAGTTGCGTGAACTCGGCCAACACCTGATCCAACTGCACGGACAGCACGCTCACCAGTTGCTGCTCAAACCTGAACATCAACGTCATTTGCTGGATGCCTATGCCGATGAACCGCAACTGCTTGCCGCCATGCAACAAATCTGGCAGCAGTGGCACCAAAGCTGCCGCGATCTAGCACAGTTGCAACAAGCGAACATCGAACGTGAAGCACGCCGTGAACTGTTGCAATACCAACTCAAGGAGCTGAAAGAATTTTCCCCTCAGCCCGGCGAATATGAACAAATAGACGTCGAATACAAACGGCTGGCTAACAGCGGACAACTGCTGTCACTCAGTCAGCAGACATTGCAGTTGCTCAGCGAAAACGACGATCAGAACATCATGAGCATGCTCCACAGCGCAAAGCACCAGCTCGGCGAACTCGTTACCCTGGATGATAAGCTGGGTAGCGTGCTGAATATGCTGGAAGAAGCCAGCATTCAGATCAGCGAAGCCAGCGATGAGTTGCGCCACTACAGCGAGCAAACGGATCTCGATCCGACACGACTCTATGAGTTGGAGCAGCGTTTGTCACGCCAGATGGCCCTGGCACGCAAACATCACATCGCCCCGGAAAACCTGCCGGCATTCTACCAACAACTGCTGGATGAACAGCAGCAGTTGGAAGAACAAGAGAGCAACCACGCCACGCTCAGTCTGGCCGTTAGCGAATATCACCAACAGGCGCTGCACGCCGCGGAACAGTTGCATGCCCGCCGCCAACACCATGCGCATGAACTGTCTCAGTTGATTACGGCACAGATGCATGAACTCGCCATGCCACACGGCCACTTCTCCATTGAAGTAGAGTTTTCCCCGGAGCGCCTGACCGCCTATGGCGCAGACAGCATCGCGTTTCTGGTCACGACTAACCCCGGCCAACCGCATCAGGCGCTGGCGAAGATCGCCTCCGGCGGCGAGCTATCCCGCATAGCCCTGATCATTCAGGTGATCACAGCGCGTAAAATGGATACCCCAGCGCTGATTTTCGACGAAGTGGATGTGGGCATCAGTGGCCCGACCGCCGCCATTGTCGGCAAAATGCTGCGTCAACTCGGCACATCCACGCAGGTGATGTGTGTCACCCACTTACCGCAAGTTGCTGGCTGCGGTCATCAACACTTCTTTGTCAGTAAACACACCGACGGTGCGGCTACTGAAACGCTGATGCAACCGCTGGACAAACGCGCACGGTTGCAAGAGCTGGCGCGTTTGCTGGGTGGCAGCGCAGTCACCAAAAACACATTGGCGAACGCCAAAGAGTTACTGGCCGCGTAAAAACGGTAACAGACATCGCGATGCCATAGCGAATTGCGGTTGTTTTACCATTATTAACGTTGGCATTCTGGTAAAAATAATCAACTTTTTTGCATTCCGGTGGTCATACAAGCGCCTTGCCGGTTTTCAAGACAGGCAAGGTCTATTATCATCGGCAACCTATGCCCTTAAGGAATGTATTTACTATGCGCTGTAAAACGCTGACCGTCATCGCCGCGATGGTTGTTATGCTGACCGCCGGTTGTTCTACGCTGGAAAGACTGGTTTATCGTCCAGATATCAACCAAGGGAACTATCTGGCACCGGCTGATGTGGCAAAAATCCATACCGGTATGACCAAGCAACAGGTTGCCTATACATTGGGTACGCCGA
Source organism: uncultured Symbiopectobacterium sp. (assembly GCA_964293225.1). Taxonomy (GTDB): domain Bacteria; phylum Pseudomonadota; class Gammaproteobacteria; order Enterobacterales; family Enterobacteriaceae; genus Symbiopectobacterium. The sequence continues at coordinate 12,718 of CAXYYB010000049.1, forward strand.
TGATGCAAGACCCCTTTGGCAGTGACACCTGGTTCTACGTTTTCCGTCAGCAACCCGGGCATGAGGCGGTAAAACAGCAAACGCTGACGCTGACCTTCAGCCAGGATGGCATCTTGACCAACGTGAAAAATCAACCGACGCTGAATTGATAGTGACGCGGTGATCAGAGCACGCATAATAAGGCACAGCATGTGCCTTATTTTTTGGAACGCTCCGCGCGCTGACGGCGCAATTCTTTAGGATCGGCGATCAACGGGCGATAGATCTCGATGCGATCGCCCTCTGTAACGACATCCGTCAAACGGGCTGCACGACTAAAGATTCCGACTTTGTTGACCTGTAAATCGATATCGGTACGCAATGTCAGCAACCCGGAGGCAACAATAGCCTGTTCCACCGTTGCGCCCTCTTCCACCGTCACGGACCGCACATACTGGCGTTCTGGCAGTGCATAAACCACATCGACACGGATTTCAGGCACGGTATACCTCTTTGGCGCGCAGGGTGAAGGCCTGCACCATATTACTTGCTAGCTCTTTAAACACCTTGCCAAAGGCCAGTTCGATCAACGCATTGGTGAATTCAAAATCAAGATGCAGTTCCACCTTGCAAGCATCAGCACTTAAAGGAATAAAGCGCCAGTCGCCACTCAGTTGACGGAACGGACCATCCACCAACTGCATACTGATGCATTGGCTCTCGGTGAGCGTATTGCGCGTGGTAAAGGTTTTGCTGATCCCAGCTTTAGAGACATCGACGGCGGCCGTCATCTCTTCAGCGCTGGCAGCAATAACGCGGCTCCCAGTACAGCCAGGCAGAAACTGGGGATAGGAGGCGACATCATTCACCAACTGGTACATTTGTTGCGCGCTGTAGGGCACCAGTGCAGAGCGACTAATCTTGGGCATGGCTTTTTCCGTATGACTTCAAACGCGCGGAATAATAGCACCGATGGCCCGGATGGTAAAAATTCTGAGGTAACGATCGCATCCCTTCCTCAACGTGCGTTCACTGATGCGGCAGTGATGTCTTTCCCTTTAACATCCGGTATAATGACGACACTATGACAAAGAAAAAAGCTTATAAACCCGGCTCCGCTACCATTGCGCAAAACAAGCGTGCTCGCCACGAATACTTCATTGAAGAAGAGTTCGAAGCGGGATTGGCGTTGCAAGGATGGGAAGTAAAATCACTACGTGCAGGTAAGGCCAACATCAGCGACAGCTATGTACTGTTGCACAGTGGTGAGGCTTTTCTGTTTGGTGCTACCTTTCAGCCACTACTGGCTTCGTCAAGCCACGTGGTTTGTGACCCTACACGTACCCGTAAACTGTTGCTGAACAAGCGCGAGCTAGATTCACTCTACGGACGTGTTAACCGTGAAGGTTACACCGTGGTCGCGCTTTCGCTGTATTGGAAGAACGCCTGGTCAAAAATAAAGATTGGCGTTGCCAAAGGTAAGAAAGAGCACGACAAGCGTTCAGATATCAAAGAGCGCGAGTGGCAAACGGACAAAGCGCGCATCATGAAAAACGCCAACCGCTAACAGTGGATTAGGGCATCACGGTTCTGTTATACTACTGAAGTACTTGGGGCTGATTCTGGATTCGACGGGATTGTGTAGCCTTAGGAGCATGCCGAGGGGCGGTTTGCCTCGTAAAAAGCCGCAAAAAAATAGTCGCAAACGACGAAAACTACGCTTTAGCAGCTTAATAACCTGCTCTGAGCCCTCTCTCCCTAGCTTCCGCTCTTAAGACGGGGATCAAAGAGAGGTCAAACCCAAAAGAGATCGCGTGGATGCCCTGCCTGGGGTTGAAGCGTTAAATCCAATCAGGCTAGTTTGTTAGTGGCGTGTCTGTTCGCAGCTAACCAGCGAATGTAAAGACTAGACTAAGCATGTAGTGCCGACGGTGTAGTAATTTCGGACGCGGGTTCAACTCCCGCCAGCTCCACCAAATTCTCCATCGGTGATTACCAGAGTCATCCGATGAAGTCCTAAGAACCCGCATGGTGCAAGCCTTGCGGGTTTTTTTGTGCCTGCTATTTGTCCCGCGAAGTCCGAAGAGAACTAATTAAATCCGAACCTTTTAGGCCCATTGATAGGCCCAACGAAAAGCTCTATTGTTTTCGTTGGGCCTAAACGCATGGAGACACTCCCCATGGCAAGAAAAACACTATTGGAAGAGAACGCACAGTTGCGCCAAGAAAACCGACGGTTGCAACAGCGCCTGTCCCGCTTTATCACACATGTCGAATAAGGCCAGACTGCGTAGCACGGTTTAAAATCGTAGTAACGTGCTACGCAGCACAGTGCATCAATGATGGTTGCCTCACATAAGTATCGGCATCGCAGGCGAGGAATGACTCACCCGCGATAGTCCTATTCACCCCTTAGAGCGTTTCGCCGTTAGTGGCGATAACATCCTGATACCAATAGAAACTCTTCTTACGGTAGCGGGCGAGCGTGCCGTTACCGTCGTTATCCTGATCGACATAGATAAAGCCGTAACGCTTGTTCATTTCTGACGTCGATGCGCTGATAAGATCAATGGGTGCCCAAGAGGTATAGCCCATCAGTTCCACGCCATCTTTCACCGCTTCTTTCATCTCTTTCAGGTGCGACTGGAAGAAGGCAATACGGTAATCATCATTAACCTGATGATCTTCGTCGATCTGATCGACCGCACCCATGCCGTTTTCCACCACGAATAAGGGGGGCTGATAGCGATCGTACATATCGTTGAGCGCTATGCGCAGCCCAACAGGATCGATCTGCCAGTCCCATTCGGTGGTTTTCAGATAGGGGTTCTTCACGCCACCGGCAATGTTACCGCCCACTTTGTCCATCTTGTCAGCGTTGACGCTGGTGACCAGAGACATGTAGTAGCTGAAGGAGAGGAAATCCACCGTATGCTGTTGCAGGATCTCTTCATCACCCGGCAGCATGTTGATGTGAATGCCCTTTTCGGCGAAACGGCGCGTCATGTGACGCGGATAACGTCCGCGAATCTGCACATCGCTAAAGAAATAGTTGAGCTGGTTTTCGCGGTATGCCAGCAAAATATCTTCCGGCGCACAGCTTTCCGGGTAGGTCAGCAAGCGCGTCAGCATGCAGCCAATTTTTGCCTCCGGGCAGAGGCGACGACAATGTTTTACCGCCAACGCGCTGGCAACAAACTGATGATGCAGCGCCTGATAAATCACGGTTTCGATCTCATCCTTCGAGAAGCGATCCGGCACAATTCCGCCGGTGGTAAACGGGTGACGGATGATACTGTCGATCTCATTGAACGTGAGCCAGTACTTCACTTTATCTTTATAACGCTCCAACACGGTAACCGCGAATTTCTCAAAACAATCCACCGTTTTTCTGCCATTCCACCCGGCAAAATGGTTAACCAGATAGATCGGCATTTCGTAATGGGACAGTGTTACCAGCGGCTCAATACCGTTATTACGCAACTCATCAAACAGCTCGTCATAGAAACGTAACCCCTCTTCATTCGGCTGCTCTTCAATCCCAGTGGGGAAAATACGTGTCCAGGCAATGGAGACGCGCAACACCTTGAAGTTCATCTCGGCAAACAGGGCAATGTCTTCACGAAAGCGGTGATAAAAATCGATACCGCGGCGTTTAGGGTACGCGCTGGCGTCAGTGGCGGCGATAGCGTCGGCAATCTGCTCATCGGTGATTTTATAGTGCTTCTCATACTCTTCACGCTTCAGGTTCTTTTTGTGAATCGCCATGTCTGCCGTGGAGAGCCCTTTTCCTCCCACATTCCACCCACCCTCTACCTGATTAGCTGCCAGTGCGCCGCCCCACAAAAATCCTTTCGGAAAACCGGTAATCGCTGAATCTTTCATGTTCTCTCTCCCCTTGATGATTAAACGGTGGCGCTAAACAGCGTCATTAAGGTGTTGTTGTTGGTTACGCGATGTTGTTCAGTGGCTGAAATCGACTGATAGTCATCGGTATTGGCGATCACTACGGGCGTTGTCACATCAAAGCCTTTGGCGATCAGCGCCTCAAGATCGAAGGTCACCAGCAGTTGCCCTGTGGTGACACGATCCCCTTCATTGACATGGCTGGTAAAATGCTCACCGTTGAGCCGTACCGTATCGATCCCGACGTGTACCAGCACTTCCCCCCCTCATCAGAGGTGATCCCGATGGCATGTTTGCTGTGAAACAACTTTGATACCACACCGTTTACTGGCGACGTCACTACCCCCTCAGAAGGGAGAATCGCGATACCTTTACCCATGATTTCACTGGCGAATACCGCATCCTTGACCGAGGTGAGCGGCATGACAGTGCCATTGAGCGGTGCCACCAGCGTGATGCCCGGTAACAGGCTTTGGTTACCCGCCGTCGTCAAAGGGGCAGAAGGCGTGGTTGTTTTTGGCGTTTTTGCCGTGGCCGTCGACGACTCGCCGAGTGACTCATCAAAGCCCAGCAGATAGGTCAACAAGGCCGAGAGCGTGAACGACATGCCGATACCAATCAGGTAATAGGCAAACGTGGTGGTCATAAATGCAGGCAACGTGGTCAACGCCGGGAACACATAGGCCATGACCGTGGTGCCCATTGAACCAATAAAGCCCCCCGCGATCGTCCCGGCAATCAGCGATGCCACAAGCGGACGCTTATATTTGATGGAGATACCGTAGACGATAGGTTCGGTCACGCCAGCAAACAACGCAGGTACCATGCTGGAGAGCGCAAAGGATTTCAGCTTTTTATCCTTGGCTTTCAGGAACACGCCAAACGCCGCCCCCGCCTGAGCAAAGGTCGCAGCAGCCGTCGCCGGTTTGATGGTGTCAAAGCCGCGCAGCGCCAGGTTGTTGAGCATTACCGGCACCATGCCCCAATGCAGGCCAAAGATCACCAGCAGCGTCCAGCCACCTCCGAGGATCGCCCCGGTCAGCATGCCGCTCACGCTGTTCATGTAAGCGATGCCCGCCCCGATGCCATCTCCGAGGTAAACACCAATCGGCCCGACGGCAATCACAATCACCGGTACCATGATCAGCATTCCCAACATCGGTACAGCCACCATCTCGATGCTTTGGTGAATCAGGCGTTTTAGCAATCGTTCCAGATAGGAGTAGGCCCAGATAGCCAGTATCGCCGGGATCAGCGTGGAGGAGTATTTCATCAGCACCACCGGAATCCCCAGAAACTCGACAATATCCCCCTGCTTTGCCATCAGCCCGGTGAACGTCGGTTCCAACAACGCACCGACAATCGCCACGGAAACAAACGGATGCGCATTGAACGCTTTAGCACAGGAAAACGCCAACAGCAGCGGCAGAAAATAAAACACGCTGTTGCTCGCTGCCGCCAGAATTTTATAGGTGCTGCCTGCGGTATCAATCAGGTGGTAGGTCGACAGGATCACCAGAAAGGCTTTCAGCATCCCGGCACCGGCCAATGCAGGCACAATGGGCACTAAAATAGAGGACATTTTATTGAACAGACGTCCGACAATATTGCCTTTCTTGCCATCAGATTCGCTATCGCTGTCCGAGGGGGCATCGCCTTTAATGCCAAACTCATCCACTAAAAGGCGATATACCGTAGAAACATCATTGCCAATCACAACCTGGTATTGGTTATTGCTTTCAACAGCCAGAATAACGCCATCCAGCTTATCCAATGCAGCTTTATTAAATTTAGAACCATCTTTTAGTGAAAATCTTAAGCGCGTAATACAGTGAGTTAACGAACCAACGTTCTTTTCACCGCCAATAAGCTCAAGTATTTCCCCGGCAAGTAAACGAAAATTACTCATGGGCTGACCTCGATAATAGTCATCGTCATATTTTATCACAGAATGAATAAGCGCCTATTTAAGCGCTTGCAGTAAAACCCATATGAGAATCGTCTTTAAAATTTATTTCCTCACATGCTCAATGTGTATAGAAAGAAACATCATTTCGTCATCGGTTAGCGAGCGACCATAATCATGGCTAATAAATTTATTCACACGTTTGGCACATTCATAAGAGGCAGAATATTTTAACGCCACAACGTCATGCAGCGAGCTGTCATCGCTGGTGACATACGTATTACTCAGCAAGCGATGCGCAAAAAACTTCAGGTGAGTAACAAACCGCTGAAAATTGATTGAGTCTTCTTCATATTCGATTTTGAAATGGTACTTAACAATATTCAAAATATCCTGAATCACTTTCGACACGGCTTTTATATCCGGCATAGCGCCGTCTTTCTGCGAGTTCAACAGATGTAGGGCAATAAATCCGGCCTCGTCTTCAGGCAACGCCACGTGGAGCTGAGCATTAATTTCAGCAATCGCCCACTGACCGATAATAAACTCATTACGATAAAGGCGCTTGATATCCCACAGCAGCATGTTTTCGACATAAGTACCCTGCCGGGTTCTTTCGATAGCAAAACTCAAGTGATCGAGCAAAGAGGCATAAACGCTTTTGTGAATTTTTCTATCGAGTTTGCTGGTCGCCTGCTTAACGATATCCAGAACAATATTAAACAGCGCATCAGGAACATCCTTAAACGCCTCGCTGGTTTTATCGAGACTGTTCTCTTCATCGAGTCGAAATATTTTTTGAATACAGGCCTCATCGACCAGGTCATCGGCTTTTTTGTTAAAACCAACACCTTTTCCAATAACAACGCACTCCTTGCCGCTAAAATAGCGCACAACGATGACATTGTTATTCAGAACCCGCTGTATTCTCATATGCCACCCAAAAAAAAAGCAAAACATAAAAGAGTTTGTTATCTCTTTTAGGTTTTGCCTGTTATTCAAACAGTAACAATCCATGCCTGAGAATACACCATAACCCAGTATACCTTGCAAGCAGGGGATGTTTGATTTTCGTTTTATTGTAATGATTATCACGCATTAATAAAACGTTCACAACGCTCCACAGTCAGCATAAAACGTGGCAATAAAAACATCCTTGTCTCAGTGTCTTCGCTCTCAACGTGGGTCGAGCAGTGCCAACTGATCCCGAATCTGTTCGCGCCAGGTGTTCGACAAAGTATCAATCTGATAAACCGCTTCCAGCGCCTCACGGCTGGCGGCCAGATCGAAAATGATGTCCTGCACGCGACTCAGCGACCATTGGCCGTAAGGGCGCTCCAGCAGATCAAACGTGGCCCCCGCGTAAACCTCGCCCTCTTGCAACACGCGATAGAACCAGCCGTTGCGGGATTGCGCATGCATCAAGGCAGGTCCTTTTTTATTTTCACTGATGCGGCGAGTCTGGCTCCAGACGCACCTTGATATCCGCTGGCGGCGCGAAATAGGGCGCCGAGGTCACAAACAGCGTGATGCCGCCGGTCAGCGCCAGCGTGCAGGCCGGCGCGAGCGTGGGGGCGAGGCGGGCAATATTCGCCGCCTGTGCAGGGGTAAATTTATCGGGTTGTAAGCCATCAGGTGCCGCAAACAGCGCGGCTAACGCCTCGTCCGGCGTGTCCGCCTCCACCACTATTTTTCTTTCCGGCGCATGGCGGCGCAGTTGGTTGACCATGGCAGGCCAATCATTCGCGTTAGGGAGAAAGCGACGGTGATTGGCAAACAGCAGGATAGTTTCACTGCAACCGGCGCGATGAATCAATCCACCCGCAGCCTGCACCGCCTGCGTAGCGAGCAGCTTGGTGCCGGGGATCATTTTGCGCGTGCAGGCGATATGCCCATCAGGATGGCGCTGGCGCAGCAGTTCCAACATGCGCGCCAGATAACCAGACACGCCACAGCTCCATTCCAGTACATTCTGTACCGCTTTCCATCCCTGATGCAGCGCCGCCGCTGAGCCGCTGGCACACAGCAAGGGCTGCCCGGCAACCACGGGCTCGCCATCACTCACCGAGGCCGTCACACTCACCCCGAGTGACGTGAACATCTGTCGCGCAGCGGCAATCCCACTGACACAACCGCCCTGCCGATGAAAGAAGGTGATATGCCCCATCTGTGCGCCAATACCGAGCGACTGGGTCGTCAGATCGCCCCCCTGAATATCGTCAAGCAGCCAGGCGTCGGTGAGCGACTGAGGAAGGAAAATCATGATGTCGCTCCGAGCGGCACGCTGTCCCAATAGATCAGTGCCCAGTCACGGCTTGGTGGCGCAATCGTGCTGGCATCCTGCTGCTGATACCAACGATACAGCCGCTCACGCTCCTCATCGCTGAGGGTGCCGAAGCTCCATTTCACGTTTTCTTCGAAGCGTGCATACGTGCTGTTATCCTGCTGGCAGTTGGGGCCACGGATAAAATCGACTTGTGCATAAATCCCCATTTGATACAGCACATTCAGGGCATAGATATAGTTAGGCAGTTCCACCACCTCGCGCCCTAACGCCCGCTGAATCACTGGCGACATAAACGAGGTGCTGACCAGATGTGTGGTATACACACGCAGCCGTGCCTGTCGGTTCAGCTTCGCCATGGCCTGTCGCATATCGGCCACCAGCGTCGAGCGAGATGCCACCGCGATATCGCACACCGGCAGTTCGTCCCAATCCTCTTCCCAGGCCCGGCGCACCCAGTTCACGTTATGCCGCGCGCGGCGGGCTGCCACCGCCAGCATGCCCGGGCTGTAATCCACGCCGTACACCGTCTTCACGTTACTCGCCAACGCCAACGCCACGGTGCCCGGACCACACCCCATATCAAACAGCGACTGCGCGCCGCGCAAATCTATCTTCGCCACCAGTTGTTGCAGATAGCTGTCCTGAGGCGAGGCACAGTTTTCTGCCATCTTCTCCGCCCGTTTATCCCAGTGATCGGGCGTTTTTTCAGTGCGATGCGCCAGCGCCAATTGCTGGCGGTAGAGGTCTGCAAAATCAATGTCATCAATAAGCATTGCTATCCCTTCTCAATGAGAGCCATACAAATGGCGGTGAATCTGCGTAGGGGTTACCCGGTATAACGCGGCGAGCCTGTCAGTGTGTAATTGCTCTGCGGGAGCGCCTTGTGTCACCCGGCCATCGGGCTCCACCATTACCACGCTGTCGGCAATCGCGCGGGCATGAAGAGGGTGGTGCGTCGCCATCAGCAACGTCATCCCCTGCTGTTTGAGCATCACCAACGTTTCCAACAGATCGATTTGATGACCAAAATCCAAACTGGAAGCCGGTTCATCCAGCAGTAACACGCGTGGCTTTTGCGCTAAAGCACGGGAAATCAGCACCAGTTGCCGTTCACCGCCGCTCAGCCAAATGGGCGATCCCCAGTACAGTGAGCTGCTGCAAGGCGGCGTCTCGTTCTCGCTGACCCGACACGGCAAACGTACTCATGTGCGGTGTCATCCCCATCAGCACCATATCGAGCACGCTAAATGCAAACGCGCCCTCATGCGCCTTCGGCACCCAGGCCATCACGCTGGCGCGCTGCGCCTCTGAATAACGGCGCAAGGGGGTGCCGGCCAGCACAATGTCGCCAGAAAGCAGTGGCAGCACGCCAAGAATGGCGCGCATTAACGTGGTTTTCCCGCAACCATTGGCACCCAGCAAACAGCAGGTGCTGCCCGCTGGCAGGGAAAACGCCACATCGCGCAATACCGCGCGGTGGGCGTAGCCCACCGTGGCCTGCCGTACCTCGAGCAACGACATCATCGGCCTCCTCGCAACAACAACAGCAGAAAGAACGGCGCGCCGATAAAGGCGGTAAGAATGCCAAGCGGGATCTCAGTGGCGCTCAGCGCACGCGCCAGCGTATCGGTCAGCAGCAGCAAAATGGCACCGATGCTCATGGCAACCGGCAACAAACGCTGGTGATTGTTTCCCGTCAGCAAGCGACCAATATGCGGCACCACCAGCCCAACCCAACCGATAACGCCCGCGACAGCTACCGCGCTGGCTGTCATCAGCGTGGCGCAGACAATCAGTCCCATGCGCAAACGTGTGACATTAATCCCCAGCGCGCACGCTTCATCGTCTGCCAGCGTCAGCAGGTTCATACGCCAGCGCGGCGCCAATCAGCAACGCCGCCACAATGCGCGGCAGGCGGATCTGCCAGAATACGATCTGATCTTGCGGCAACAGGCTGTCAGGGCTGAAAAGCAGCCCGATCACCTGATGAAGGCTCAACGGATACGCGCCGGAAAAAATCGCCAGCGCGATACACAACAGCGCCAGCGTGCTTAACAGCGTAAACAGGGTTGCCGTTCTCATTGCGCGTTTACGATACGGTTAAACTGCGCCTCGCTCAGCGGTGCATGCCAGAACAACGAGGCAAAGCGCATCATGTCGGCTTCAAATGAACGCGCCACGTCCGCGCTGATCACGCGCTGAATATGTTGCGGTGCCGGTATGCTTCCCACCGTGAATGTCAGCGCCTCGGCGGAAAAAGCGGGCCACCCACGCAATAACCCTGTGGCAACCATCGCCTGAAGTAAGCGTCGTCGTGTCACTGGCATAACATCATCCTGAATACGCAATATTTCGTTATATATTTACACACATAACGAAATGTTCGTTGCTCCATGTCAACATTTGCTAACTCAGGTAATCATTCACCGCGTAACTTTTCAGATTCCACCGACGCTAAAATACAGGTAAAGCCAATACACTATAGTGGCCATGTTTGAGTTAATATCTTGGAAAATAACTATAAAAGAGGGTCGTTATGGCATGTTATCAATGGCGTTCACTCGCCCTAATGGCGACACTGATTGCCGTATCCGTCAGTGCCTGTGTATCACCGACGCATTATGCTTGAGAGCCGGGTCCACGAAATGCCCGACGCCATTCGCTCGGGCTCAGGTTAAAACGGGCCTTGAAACGCTGTCGAAATGAAATCGGCGAAGCAAACCCCGCCATCTGCGCCACGGCCTCGACGCTATGATCGCTGCTTTCCAACAGCATCTGGCTGCGCTGCAATCGCTCTGCGGTAAGCCAGTCGCCCACCGTCATGCCGGTTGCCTTGATAAAGTGGCGGGTAAAAGTACGGCGACTCATGCTGACAACAGCCGCCAGCGCATCCAGAGAGTGCGGTTGATCGAGATGGCTGCGCAGATAATCCAGCAGCGCATTAATATGCGTGTCTCGCGTGGTTTGCGGCACCGGGCGTTCAATAAACTGAGCCTGTCCCCCCTCTCGATAAGGGGGCACCACCATGCGACGCGCCACGCGATTAGCCAATGCGCTGCCACAGTGACAGCGGATGATATCCAGACAGCAATCAATCCCTGCCGCCGTTCCGGCAGAGGTGATCAGTCGATCGTCACGGGTATACAGCGCATTGCTGTCCAATTGCACATCGGGAAAACGACGGCTGAAATCGCGCTCAAACTCCCAATGAGTAGCCGCGCGTCGTCCTGTTAATAATCCAGCATAGGCCAGCACGTAAGTGCCGAGGCACAGCCCCACCACTTCCGCGCCGCGCTGCCAGGCGTGAACCAGCGCCGCCAGCAGTTCAGGCGCGGGTTTCTCATCTGGGTGACGCCAAAACGGAATAATAATGATATCGGCGGTTTCCAACAGTGCCAGACCGTGATCCACCTCAATGGAAATCCCGCTATCGGAGCGCACCTTTCCCGGCGTTAGTGCACAAATCTGCATCTCAAACCGACCCGGCTCCGGCAATGCCTTGCCGAAGACCATGCTGGGTACAGAAAAATGAAACGGGCTGAATCCTTCAGTGGCAACAATGACAACGCGTAACGCGGACATAGGCTATTTCCTGTGGCATATCGGTTTGCGGGCTACGGGCTATTGTCGTCACCAGCACCTTCAAAGCGCGAGCATTTCCCCATCATTGGGAATCAACACACGTTGTTCAATGCGGTTTTCCCGACAATATTCGCGCAGTTCGGCGCGGCTAAGTAGGCAATGGTTCACGGCCTCCATGTGTGAGGCCACGGCAATACTCTGCGGCAGCAGATCGAGCGTTCGGCTAGCATCCTCTTTTCCCATAATAATCGGGCCAAACCCCTCTACGGTAGCACACCCGATATTCAGCACGATCACCTCGGGTTGGTAACGCTCCAGACTGTCGACATAAGGGGGAGCCCACACGGTGTCGCCCGCAATATAAAGGCGCTTTTCTCCTGCGCTGTCAAACACCAGCCCGCTGGTTTCGCCCATACGTGCCGCCAGAGCTGGGTTAGCATAGAGGGCATCGCTGCCATGCTGTCCGCCGGTTTTCCAAAGCGTGATACCCGCCAACGTATTCTCCTGTGCCAATACCTGCACCTGTGAGAACCCCTGCGAGCGAATCAATGCAGCATCCCGTTCATTTTGGGTATAAATCGGCATGTCCTTGGGGATATGACGCTGCGCGGCATCATCCCAATGGTCGGAATGGGTGTGCGTTACAATCACTGCGTCCACATCCAACAGGGCATCTAACGGCAAGGGCAGCGATACCATCGGATTGCGCAGCCAGGAACGCGCCGTTCCGGCAAAACCTGCCCAGGCCTCTTTCTCCGCCAGCATAGGGTCGATCAGGAAAGTGGTTCCGGCGTAGTCCAACTTCAGCGTGGCATTACGAATTTGCGTCAATTTCATGGAAAACTCCCGTGGATAACATCCATCAAGACAGTGTGGGCATCAATGGTTTGCAGTGTAAAGCGCACAAAGAAAACGCGTAAGTTGCCCGTAGGTCATAGATCGATGGAATTGGGACAATCCGAGTAATGCAGCGCTATGGCGTCATTTTTTCAATCCCTATAAAGGTGTATTTTTATGCCTGAACGCCAATTTTAATTAAAAATAGAATCGAGATTACTAATTTGATTCACGCTGAATGCGCACACACATCAATTATTCGCTGACAGTGACATGATAATTTAACCTTACCTTTCCACGGTGTATTCACAGACCCAATAATAAAGAAAAACGCAATGAGCGAAAAAATAAGAAAACGCTGGCAACGCCGCCCCGGCACCACGGGGGGAAAATTGCCATGGAATGACTGGCGCAATGCGTTAACCTGGCGCAGAGCGACGCAAATACTGTTATTGGCCATCAATGTCTATATCGGTGTGACGTTCTATTTCTGGGTGCGCTACTTTGAAACCGGCGGTGACAGCGTTTATCTGCCCAGACCCGGCGGTATCGAAGGGTGGTTACCCATTGCCGGACTAATGAATATCAAATACCTGTGGGAAATAGGACGTTTGCCACCGATTCATGTTGCCTCCATGCTACTGCTTGTTGCCTTTATTATTACTAGCCTGCTAGTGAAAAAATCATTCTGTTCCTGGCTTTGCCCTATTGGGACATTTTCAGAATTGATTGCTGCCATCGGCAAGAAAATATTCAAACGGCATTTCACGCTGCCAATCTGGCTGGATATTCCTCTGCGCGGTTTAAAATATCTGCTCTTAGGTTTTTTCCTTTATATCGCGTTATCGATGCCAGCGCAGGGCATTTATATGTTTCTGATGTCTCCTTATGGTCTGATTGCCGATGTCAAAATGCTCGGTTTCTTCCGTAATATTGGCAACATTACACTGGGTGTTATTATTGGCTTCACCGTTATCAGTCTGTTCGTCCGGCATTTCTGGTGCCGCTATCTCTGTCCCTATGGTGCGCTGCTGGGCCTGTTTTCGCTGTTGTCACCGGTAAAAATTCGTCGTGACGCTAACAGCTGTATCGACTGCGGTAAGTGTGCCAAAGCCTGCCCCTCCCATATTCCCGTCGATAAGCTCATTCAGGTGAGAACCGCCGAGTGTAATGCCTGCATGACCTGCGTCGAATCCTGTCCGGTAGCATCAACGTTAAGCTTATCGCTGTTGAATGCACCGCGCTCAGCGGCAAAAGTCGAAGACGCACATCGCCCACGGTGGCAGCGGACGGCGCTCTCCGGCGCGATGATGACACTCCTGATTCTCAGCATTCTTTTTGCCACCGTTGGCTTCGCCATGTTGATCGGTGTCTGGGATAGCCCTATCCCCGAACAGATGTACTTCAAACTTATTCCTGGTTCACAATCCATCGGCCACCCCTAACCGCCAAAGACCAATTCCCCCTTAACACAGGGGGAATTTCCCTTCATTAAGCATCGCGTAAAGATTGTTTTACCTTCTGATTAATAAGGACAATTTTACGTAATAAAAGACGAACAAATATTAATGTTACGTCACTTGCGATGCTTGATAATAAGTCTCATTATTGCTTTCGTTATCATCATGGCCGCTCAAGAATTAGCCATGATTTCTTTGGCTGCGAATAAAGAGAATCTTCCCATGAGAAACATGAAAGCAAAATGTCGTTCTTTCCTGCGCGATGAGAGCGGTGTGACTGCCATTGAATACGGCATTCTGGCCGCTGCAATGGCAGCAGCCATTGGCGCTATTTTTGGCGGCGATGGCATCTTTGTAAAAGCACTGAATGAGAAATTCAGTGCCAGCGCCGGGGTTCAGGTCAGTGGCAACCTGCTCAACGTGTTGTCCTGGTCATCGGTAAAACGGGCCGGTGAAGCCAATGAAGATCTGGCGGAAGTACGCCGCCAGGCATTGCGTATGGCGGTGCTGACACAGGTGAACGTGGCCTGGCAGGAATACCAACAGAGCACACGCATGTTTGGTCGCTATCAGGAACTGGCACGGATCCAGCGTGGCATCCTGAATCAGACCGCACTGAGCGTACAGCACCGGGCCGAAACGCAGATGGAGCAGGTGCGGGTCAGCACAGAAACCATTCTCACCACGCGCGCACGCGATCGCAGTTTTGCCGATGTACAAAACGCGCTGGGCGCGGTCTACCAAGCGGCGAGGCTGGACGTGCTGCCGGATAACGTCAACGATGTCAGCCTGGCCACCTTGAGCAGCAGCATCGCCCACACCACGAGCACGCTGGAAAAAGGCGGGGTCGCCGTGCCGCGCCTGTCGCTGGCAGCGGCTGCGCCCGTGGCACCCGCCGTCGCACCGTCTGTTGCAACGTTGCCCGTCGCAGCCTCAGTGGTAACCCCCATCCCCGCAACAGCATCAGCCGCAGCCAAACCGTATCGCGTGGTCAACACCGACATGTGGGATAACCTGCAATCCCTTCAGGCGGGAGGCACA
>CAXYYB010000050.1:0-25502 GCA_964293225.1 uncultured Symbiopectobacterium sp.
GGCCCGCGGGGTGGGGCGCCCGGGCCCGCCACCCTGCCCCCCCCACCTACCGAAAAAAAAACCCCCGCAAAAAAAACCCCGGCCCGTCCCGCCTGCCTTTTTGTTTACTTGCCGCAGATAAATGCGCGGAATACTACAGGCTCTGTGCCGACTCGGTGAGCGCCACGCGACGGCGCGACTGTGTCTGATAAAGATAAAGTCCCAGCAGCAAGCCAAGCCCGGACAGCGCCAACACATAAACGGCGGGGGCGATAGGCGTTAGCTGCATCATCAATGTGACGCTTATCGGCGTCAGACCGCCGAAAATCGCATAAGAGACGTTGTAAGAGAAAGAGATGCCCGAGAAACGCACTTCTGGCGGGAACGCTTGCACCATCACATAAGGCACCGCACCGACCACGCCAACGCATAATCCCGCAACCGCATACCCTAAAAACAGCAACGCAGGATCGCGCGCCGCCACCAGATAGAAGAAAGCGCAGCCCGCTGCCAGCAGAATGCTGCCGAAAATAAACGTTTTACCAGCACCGATGCGATCGACGATCATCCCAACGGACACGCAGCCAATCATCAGAGTGATAGTGGCTAGGCAGTTGGCCTGCAACGCCATTGACGCGGGGATACCGTGTGCTTTTTGCAAATAGGTCGGTGCCATCAGGATCACTACCACAATGCAGGCTGAGAGCAGCCAGGTCAGCAGCATCGACACTACAACCGCCGTTTTATGTTTCATCACTACCGCTTTAAGCGGTAATTCGTCCGCCAGGCGTTTGTGCGCCTGCATCTCCATAAACACCGGCGTCTCTTGCAACCAGCGACGCAAATACATGGCAAAGAAACCAAAGATCCCGCCGAGGAAGAACGGAATACGCCAGCCGCCACCGACAATCTGCTGCGGAGTTAATGTGCTATTGAGCAGCGTCGCAATCGCAGAGCCGAGCAGAATACCGAGCGTCAGCCCCGCCGTCAGAATGCCACACGCCAGCCCAATGCGGGAACGCGGCACGTGCTCAGAGACAAACACCCAGGCTCCCGGCACTTCACCGCCAATCGCAGCGCCTTGTAAAATACGCATCAACAGCAGCAAAACTGGCGCTGCAATCCCCATACTTTCATAGGTCGGCAACATCCCCATGGCGAGCGTAGGCACCGCCATCAGGAAGATACTCAGGCTGAACATCTTTTTACGCCCCACCAGATCGCCAAAGTGGGCCATGATGATGCCCCCCAACGGGCGGGCCAGATAGCCTGCGGCAAAAATGCCGAAGGTTTGCAACTGGCGCAGCCACTCAGGAATATCAGGCGGGAAAAACAGCTCGCCAATCACCGCAGCGAAAAAGACGAAAATGATGAAGTCGTAAAACTCCAACGCGCCGCCCAGCGCCGCCAGAGAGAGCGTTTTGTAATCCTGCCCGTTCAGTTGGCGCTGTTTGTGTGGCAAGGGCTGCGCTGATGATTGTTGTGATGAAAATGATTGTGATGGAGCGTTATCACCGTTCATAAGTTACCGAATAAGGCCAGAGTGAGAGAAAAATAATTTGCCGTCTTTGTGTAAAGCTAAGATTACTATAACGGCTAAAATTTTACACTCCAGCGAAGCTGTAGCTTATGTTTAAAATGGGTCAATTTTAGCTTTTTGTGTCGCGGATCGCACTCTTAGGGCGAAATGCTGCTACCACTTGCGGATCGGTTTCGACATAAGGCCCTTCCAGCAACTGTATACAATACGGTACACTGGCAAAAATCCCTGACACCACTACGTTTCCCGCATCATCCTTCAGCCCTTCCAGCGTCTCTTTGATGGATTTAGGTTGTCCCGGCAGGTTCAGGATTAATGCCTGTTTACGAATAACCCCCACCTGACGCGATAAAATCGCCGTAGGCACAAAGCGCAAGCTGATCTGGCGCATCTGCTCACCAAAGCCCGGCATTTCTCGATCGGCCACCGCCAGCGTGGCATCCGGCGTGACATCGCGCCGTGCCGGCCCCGTACCGCCGGTGGTCAGCACCAGATGACACTGACGCTCATCCACCAGCTCACACAAGGCCTGTTCAATTAACGGCTGCTCATCGGGAATGAGCCGGGATTCCACCTCAAAGGGCGTCGTCAGCGCAGCCGCAAGCCACTCTTGTAATGCAGGGATGCCCTTATCCTGATATATCCCGCTTGAGGCACGGTCGGAGATGGATAACAGACCAATTCGCAATTCATTCATAACAACATCTCTGTCAGTTAAAATCCGATTTTAACAATCTTTTTCATGCATGAGAGCAGCACACCGTTTAAGGCGCTAGGCTATCAGTAATAATGTGAGGTAAGCGGGTTTTTATGCCGCCAAAGAAAAAAGATTGCGTTTATATTTAAAGTCACGGCCAGTTAGCGCCGACACTGAGTATGTTAGCGCATTGCTGGCGGCAACTGTACGCGCGAGTACCAAGGAAACGTTCATGGCCGGTCTGAAATACCAATTACTCAAACTCATCTCTCATCCGGTATCTGCGTTCTTTTTCTTTGGTTCAGTGGTTTTTTCTGCCGCCTTGTTCGTCATCTACCACGACCGCCAGGCGGAGTGGGATACTCAGCGACATAACCTTGATAGCATTATTAATATTTATCAATCCTATAACACCGATGGTGAAGTCAAAGACAGCGACATCCTTTTTTTGACCGGTGATTTTACGCAGGTGCGCGTCAGGACGTTGGGCTTCAACACGCGCGATACCCAGTCAGAATGCATCACCCATTTATCTCAGTTGGATTTAACGTTCAACGACATGACTGTTCTGCGCCTGTGTAAAGACAGACTACCCGCTATGGGCGAATACGCAGGCAAAGGCACCTACACCACTATTTTTCCGCTGATGTCACCGCTGGACGAGTTGCACGGTGTTATCATCCGCACCACTGGCGTATTGAGTGAACCGACGCTGTATAAAACCGTGAGATCGTTCTCGTCTTTGCTCATTGCCGCATTTATGGCGCTACTCGCTGCCATGTTGGGCAGCGTGCTCTCGCTGTTTGCCAAAAAATACCTGATTGAGCTGCCCACTACCGCGCGCTACGACGATTTGACGGGCTACCTGCGCCGCGATGCCTTTTACCATGCGGCCAACAAAGTGCTGCAAATCGCCAATGTGACCCGGCGACCGACCTGCGTCATCCTGCTCGATATCGATCACTTTAAAAATGTGAATGACACGCTGGGTCACGACGGCGGTGATGACGCACTGAAAACCGTAGCGACCATCCTGAAAAATTCGTTTCGCAAAGAGGAGATCTTCGGCCGTTTGGGCGGTGATGAATTCGCCATCGTTCTGCCCAATATCGCGTTGGATGACGCTTACTGGGTCGCTGAACGGGCCAGAGTGGCGGTGAGCAACGCCACCAGCGCCTCGTCGTCGAGCCAGAAGATGAAGCTCTCCGTCAGTATCGGGTTGGTGGAATATCACATCGCACAGGAAGATCTTACCCAAGTGATGAAGCGTGCCGATGAGAAACTCTATCTGGCGAAACAAGAGCGTAACCGCGTTGCGCTATAGCCTGAACGGTAATAACAAAAAGGCCGGGAAAACCCGGCCTTTTGCGTTTTCTGCGTTAATTACAGCAGATCTTCAATCATTTTTTCCAGCTTGCCCTGATCGATAGCAAACTTGCGGATACCGTCTGCCAGTTTATCAACGGCCATCGGGTCCTGATTGTGCTGCCAGTAGAACTCGGCTTCCGTCATTTTCGCCGGACGCGCTTTGATCTCACCGCTGTAAGCCAGTTTGCGCGGCACATCGCCAGTGGATTCCGACAACTCTTTCAGCAACGCTGGCGCAATGGTCAGGCGATCGCAGCCCGCCAGTTCAAGAATTTCGCCGCTGTTACGGAAGCTGGCACCCATTACCACAGTTTCATAACCGTGCGCTTTGTAGTACTCGTAGATTTCAGTAACGGAGATAACGCCCGGATCTTCCTGCGGCGCATACTCTTTCTTATCCGTGTTGGCTTTGTACCAGTCCAGAATACGGCCCACAAACGGAGAGATCAGGAAGACACCGGCTTCCGCACAGGCACGCGCTTGTGCAAAAGAAAACAGCAGCGTCAGGTTACAGTTGATGCCTTCTTTTTCCAACTGTTCGGCGGCACGGATGCCCTGCCAGGTTGAAGCCAGCTTGATCAGGATGCGATCGTTACTGATGCCCGCATCGTTATAGAGCTTAATCAGATGTTTGGCTTTGGCGACGCTCGCTTCGGTGTCATAAGACAGGCGTGCGTCCACTTCCGTGGAGATACGTCCCGGGATCAGTTTCAGGATTTCCAGACCAATATTGACGGCCAGTTTGTCCGTGGCATCGACAAGCTGCTGTTCCCGTTTGCTGCTCTGCTCACGCGCCCATTTCACCGCGTCTTCAATCAAAGAGCGGTATTCAGGAATTTGCGCCGCGTTCAGAATCAGGGAAGGGTTGGTGGTAGCATCCTGCGGTTTGTAGAGCTTCATCGCGGCGATATCACCGGTATCAGCCACGACCGTGGTCAATTGGCGTAAGGAAGTCAGTTTATCCGTCATGTTGGCATATCTCGTTGTGGGTATATGAACGTCGTCTTGTGTTTCGCACTTATAAATTACTTATGTTTCGATAATAACACGCACCGCCCCCCGCGCAAGACAGCCTTTTCCTGTTGCAGCCATCGCCCCTTTTTTCCGTGTTTTTTGCTACAGTACTTGCAACAAAAACAGGGGAGCCATGCCATGTTGATCACCATTTCGCCAGCGAAAACGCTGGATTACACCAGCCCGTTAGCCACCGAGCGTTACACACAGCCCGCGTTGCTGGACCACGCCAGCGAACTGATCGCCCAGTGTAAACGGCTCACACCGGCACAGATCGCCTCGTTGATGGGCATCAGTGACAAACTGGCGGATCTCAACGCGGGACGTTTTAGCGAATGGCAGCCCCACTTCACCCCCGACAATGCGCGCCAAGCCCTGCTGGCCTTTAAAGGCGACGTGTATACCGGGCTTACCGCAGAAGATTTCAGCGAGGCGGATTTCGATTTTGCCCAGCAGCATCTGCGCATGTTATCCGGGCTGTATGGCGTACTGCGTCCGCTGGACCTGATGCAACCCTATCGTCTGGAAATGGGCACACGGCTGGAAAACAAGGCTGGCAAAGATCTTTATCACTTCTGGGGTGATACCATCACACAGCACCTCAATCAGGCGCTACACGCACAGGGGGATGACATTCTCGTTAATCTGGCGTCAGATGAATACTTCAAATCCGTCAATGCCAAAAAGCTTAACGCGACGCTGATAAAACCGGTGTTTCTGGATGAAAAAAACGGCACGTTCAAGGTGATCAGTTTCTACGCCAAAAAGGCACGCGGTTTGATGAGCCGTTTTATTATCAAAAACCGGCTGACGCAGGTTGAGCAACTGCAAGATTTCAATCTGGAAGGTTACTGCTTTGCGGAATATGGCGCGACCCAGCAAGAATTGATCTTTAAACGCCACGCGCAGTAAAGGTTACCGTTCCCCGCACGGCGCGGGGAACGATGAGCAGCATAACTTATTCCGGCAACGCCATCAGGAACTGACGCAGTTGCGCGAAATCGGGTGCAAAGTTGTGCGAGAGCAATTCCAGATCCGCACGCTTCGCCAGCGCTTCCGGCAGATCCAGGGTTTTACCCAGAATGGCTTCTACGCTCTCTTTGAATTTCGCCGGATGCGCCGTCCCCAGGAACAAGCCGAACTCGCCTGGCTGAAGTTGGTCGCGCAGCAGACGATAAGCAATCGCCGCATGGGGCTCAGAGGTATAGCCCAGCGCTTCCAGTTCATGCATGGTCGCTTTGGTCACGTCATCACTCACCGCACCAAATCCCAGCGTTGGCAGCGCCCAGTTTTTACGACGGAACAGTTCCTCGACGCGCGGCCAGTTGTTCGGCTGGCTGACATCCATGGCGTTAGACAGCGTTGCCACTGTCGGGTTAGGTGCCCATTCGCCGTTGCTGAGGTAGCGTGGCACGGTGTCATTGGCATTGGTGGCAGCGATAAAGCGTTTGATCGGTAAGCCAAGGGATTTTGCCAACAGACCGGCGGTCAAATCACCGAAATTGCCACTTGGCACCGACACCACCAGTTGTTGACGCGCGGCGGCAGGCAACTGCGCCACGGCTTCAAAGTAATAGCAGATTTGTGCCAACAAGCGGCTGATATTGATGGAGTTGGCTGAATTCAGGCCAATAGCCTGTTTCAGTTCTTCATCGTCAAACGCCTGCTTCACCAGCGCCTGGCACGCATCGAAATCGCTGTCGATCGCGATGGTATGGATGTTACCCCCCAGCGTACAGAACAGCTTCTCCTGCAACGGGCTGATTTTGCCGCGTGGATACAGAATCACCACACGCACGTTTTCCAGACCGTAAAACGCGTGTGCAACCGCTGCACCGGTATCACCGGAGGTTGCCGTCAAAATGGTAACTTTTTCTCCGTTGGAAACCTGTGCCAGCATTTGCGCCATAAAGCGCCCACCAAAATCCTTAAACGCCAGCGTCGGGCCGTGGAACAGCTCCAGAGAGGCAATGTCTTCAGAGACCGTGGCAACCGGAGCCGGGAAGGTAAACGCCGCTTTAACACGTTGATAAACGGTTTCCGGCGCAATCTCATCCCCCAGATAGGCAGAAAGAATGCGGCTACTGCGCGTAACCAGATCCAGTTCCAGCAGGTCATCGATTTCCGTCGAACTGAACTCAGGCAGTTCCAGCGGGAAGAACAGCCCTTGCTGGCGTCCAAGTCCCTGTTTGATCGCCTGCGCGAAGCTGACCTGCTCGTTGTGATCTTTTAAGTTGTAAAGTTTCATGCCTTATCCCAATTGACGTGCGCCTGTCGTGTCCAGACGGCAAATATGAACAAACCCTTCATCGTTCTGCAAATAGTTATCTTGCAGCCAACTTGCCAGACGCTGCGCCTTTTCCATATCGTCGCATACGGAAAACAGCGTCGGCCCAGAACCGGAGATACCGCACGCCAGCGCACCGATATCTTTTGCCGCCTGACGTGCATCGGCAAAGCCGGGCAGCAGGCGCGTACGGTACGGCTCGGCGATCACATCCTGCATCAACGCCGCCGCCAGCGCAGGCTGGCGGGTGTGGCAAGCGTGAATGAAGCCCGCCAGATAACGACCATGGCTGATGCAATCCTGACGGCGATACTGCGCGGGCAGAATGGCACGCGCTTCCGCCGTGGACACTTTGATCCCCGGATAGGCCATCACCCACAGCCAATCGTCAAACGCAGGCACCGGCTGGCTGATGATGCCGTTTTGCTCAATCATCAGTTGAATACCGCCCAGGAAGCACGGCGCGACATTATCGTAGTGCACGCTGCCAGAAATACGCCCTTCCAGCTCACCCATGAGCGCCAGCAAACGGGTATCATCCAGCGGTTTGCCACAAAATTCGTTCATCGCCATCAGACCGGCAACCACGGAACAGGCACTGGACCCCAGCCCCGAGCCGATCGGCATGTTCTTTTCCAGCGTCATGGCGACAGGAATGGTTTTTCCCACTTCCTGACAAAACCGTTCCCAACACTGATAGACAATGTTCTCTTTCGGCTCACTCGGCAGCTTGCCGACAAAACGGCCTTCATTGCGTAAGCTGAAGCGCTCAGCCGCCGTTACGGTCACGCAATCGCCCAACAGTGAACCATCAACAGGCGTAACCGCCGCGCCCAGGACATCAAACCCAACGCTGACGTTGCCGATCGACGCGGGCGCATAAATTTTAACCATCATTATACTCCTGACTTCCATGACAGCGTGCGCAACAGATCGGCAAACACACCGGCCGCTGTCACATCATTACCCGCGCCATAACCGCGCAGCACCAGCGGCAATGGCTGGTAATACTGGCTATAGAACGCCAGCGCATTCTCACCGTCTTTTACTTTGAACAGCGGATCGTTACCGCCCACTGCGCTAATTTGCACTTTGCAGCGCCCTTCTTCAATCACGCCGACATAACGCAACACTTTACCTGCTTCCCGCGCTTGCGCCACTTTTTCACTGAATAGCGCATCTAGTTCTGGCAAACGCGCCATAAAGGTGTCGACATCGCCTGAAGCATCAAAGTACGGCGGCAGCACCGACTCTACGTCGATATTGGCCAGTTCCAGCTTATAGCCCGCTTCACGTGCCAAAATCAGCAACTTGCGCGCCACATCCATGCCGGACAGATCGTCACGCGGATCGGGCTCGGTGTAACCATTGGCTTTCGCCTGCAACGTCGCCTGCGACAAGCTCATTCCTTCATCCAACTTACCGAAGATAAAGGAGAGCGACCCCGAGAGAATGCCGGTGAAACGCAGCAATTCATCCCCGGCATTCAACAGGTTTTGCAGGTTTTCAATCACCGGAAGCCCAGCGCCAACGTTGGTGTCATACAGGAATTTACGACGAGATTTACCGGCAGCGCTGCGCAGTTGCTGGTAATAGCTCATGGAACCGGTGTTAGCCTTTTTGTTGGGCGTAACCACATGGAAGCCATCGGCCAGGAAGTCAGCATACTGATCGGCCACCGCCTGATTAGAGGTACAGTCCACGATAACCGGGTTAAGCAGATGATACTCTTTCACCAGACGAATCAGGCGACCCAGATTGAAGGGTTCACGCGCCTCATTCAGCGCTTCACGCCATGAATCCAGCGCAATGCCGTTAATATTGGTCAGTAAGGCTTTGGAGTTGGCAATACCACAGACGCGCAGATCGATATGTTTTTGCTTCAGCCACGGTTGCTGGCGGTGAATCTGCTCCAGCAAGGCACCGCCTACGCCACCTACGCCGATAACGAACACATCGATTACCTGATCGGTATTAAACAGCATCTGGTGCGCCACACGCACCCCCGTCACCGCCACGTCGTTATCCACCACCACCGAGATGGAGCGCTCAGAGGACCCCTGCGCAATCGCGATGATGTTGATATTGGCACTGGCCAATGCGGAGAACAAACGGGCAGAAAGGCCGCGCAGCGTGCGCATACCGTCGCCCACCACAGAAATGATCGCCAGACGCTCGGTGATATCCAGCGGCTCCAGCACACCGTCTTTCAGTTCCAGATAGAATTCATCTTCCAGCGTTTTCTTGGAACGCGCCAGTTCACTCTGCGACACGCAGAAGCTGATGCTGTACTCGGAAGAGGACTGCGTGATCAGCACCACCGAGATGCCCGCACGGGACATCGCCGCAAACACACGCGCCGCCATCCCCACCATGCCTTTCATGCCGGGGCCGGAGACGTTAAACATCGCCATGTTGTTCAGGTTAGTGATGCCTTTTACCGGATATTGGGTATCCGAGCTGTCCAAACCAATCAGGGTGCCGGGCGCTTGTGGATTTTCGGTATTTTTAATCAGGCAGGGAATTTGGAACTGGGCGATGGGGGCGATGGTGCGGGGGTGAAGTACTTTAGCACCGAAGTAGGAAAGCTCCATCGCTTCCTGATACGACATCGACTTCAGCAGTCTCGCATCAGGCACCTGACGCGGGTCACAAGTGTAGACACCGTCCACGTCAGTCCAGATTTCACAACAGTCAGCGCGTAAACAGGCGGCCAACACGGCGGCAGAATAATCAGAGCCGTTACGGCCCAGCACCACCAGTTCCCCTTTATCATTACCCGCCGTAAATCCTGCCATCAGAATCACGTGATCGGAAGGAATGCCTTGCTCGGCAATACGGCGCGTGGATTCCGCGATATCTACGGTAGACTCCAGATAATGCCCCTGTGCCAGCAAGCGTTTTACCGGGTCGATAACCGAGACCTGATAACCACGGGCCTGGAATACCGCTTCCATGATAGCAATAGAGAGCTTCTCACCACGGCAGATAATGCTGGCGTTGACGCTGTCCGGGCACTGCCCCAACAGCGAAATGCCGTGCAGAACCTGTTTCAACTGGCCCAGTTCTTGTTGTACCAGCGTGGACAAGCGCTCATAAGGAAAACCCGGCTGAGATTCCACCAGCCCTTTTAGCAGAGAAGAAAAGATAGTTTCGGCATCGTTGATATGCGGCAGAATATCTTGGCCAGCAACGGTTTTATCAATCATCGCCACCAGGTGATTGGTGATTTTCGCTGGGGCAGACAGCACGGTGGCTACCTGTCCCTGACGCGCATTGCTCTCGATGATATCGGCAACGCGCGCAAAACGCGCCGCATTCGCCACGGAAGTCCCGCCAAATTTCAACACTCGCATTTTTATCTCTTCTCCTGAGTTTCAGTCACCAAAACACGCCGTGCGCTTTTGGCTGCCGCCGCTGGCGGCCCGGGTCGGCGGAACCTGCTCTTCGCCGTAAAAAAAAGCCCGCACTGTTTAGGTGCGGGCTTTTTCAGATTCTTATCTACGCGTCAGCCCGCACCGTTACTGGTAGTAATGGTGGTGGTAATAATGGTGGTGGTCAGGCTGATTTGACGCATGCGTAAAGGGCTCTCGATCAACAAATCGGTTTCTATCCTCTATTAGTTAAGGCAATCGCGACATGAAGTCAATGGATTTCTTTTTTTCATCTCACTTCAGCGCTTTCTCAATATCATGCAACAGCGTATGCAACATGGCTGTATCCCGCTGCTGTAACAGCCCAATGCGCTGCATTAACCAGTCACGCAGTTTCTCGTCATCGTCTACCTGCAACGTCACCAGCAGCTTTTCCAACCGATGACGCAGCGCGACCAACTGCCCAGTTTGAGCCGCTTCGGCAGTCTCTGCCCGTACCTGCATCAGTTGCGCCAGCTGGTAACAATAGACCATGACGGCTTGACCTAAATTCAGTGACGGGTAGTCTGCTTGCATCGGCACCCCCGTCAATATATCCGCCAGCGCCAACTCGTCGTTGGTGAGGCCCGAATCTTCACGGCCAAACACCAGCGCTGCCGAACCAACCCACTGCTGTTTCTCCTGCATCAGCCCGAGCAATTCTGCCGGCGTGCAATAATAGTGAAACCTGGCTCGCGAGCGCGCCGTCGTCGCGACGGTAAAATCCACGTCGGCCAACGCATCAGCAAGCGTAGGGTAGCAGGTCACATTATCCAGAATATCACCGGCTCCGTGCGCCACCCGGCGCGCACCTGGCTCCAGGTGCGCCTGACTGTCAACGATACGCAGTGAATGAAATCCCATGGTTTTCATGGCTCTGGCGGCCGCCCCCACGTTCTCTGGGCGGGCTGGTGCGACCAGTACAATAAAAAACTGCACAAAACCTCCAAAGAAGAGAAAATGGCTGGCGGACGTGCGATACCCAGTATGCCCCGTCCTCCCATACCTCTTTTAACTTAACAGAAATGAAACATTCGAGCGCCACATTACGGTAAAAAACGCGGGTCTGGCCTAAAAAACAGTAAAAACAAAAAAAACCATTACATATGCTTTAATATCAACGCATTATATAATGGCTATTGCTAAATGGCATTCCGTGTTCATTGCACCCGTTTGCGCTGCTGAATCGTATCCAAATCAGGCAGATTGTGACTTAAGCTGGCAATCTTATAAGTATTTTTCACAAAATGGTTAACGTGCTACAATGAAATTTGATATATGTCAACGGAACCGTAGATTTGTGAGCGATCAAAATCGGCGCTTACTGTTATGTTGCTGTTAATAAGGTTAAACTATGCACCACTTTAGGCGTAGTTGAGTTAGCCTGATTATCATCTGATATCGCCGGTTATCACGTAGAAAGCACTGGCGCTGCCCGCGCAACTGATTTACGCGGAATTTTGTCAGCGTCAGGCAACCGATACGCGGAGATGTCGTTGCTCTAGCAACGTGCCGCATCGGGTGAAGTCAGGCATGCACCAGGAACGTATTTGCGTACTTTAGTCTACATTGCGAGTGTGAGCGTGTCCTTTGCGCCCCGAACTCCGGTAAGAGCCCTATAACCTTGCACCGCGTGTGCGGGTACGAAAAGACCGATGGCGACTTCTGTACTTCCGAATTCTATAATTAGTTGGCAATTTTAGGTAGCAAACATGCAGACCCCGCACATTCTTATCGTCGAAGACGAGTTGGTAACTCGCAACACCCTCAAGAGCATCTTTGAGGCTGAAGGATATGTCGTTCACGAAGCCACTGACGGCGCTGAGATGCACCATATCCTGTCCGAACATGATATCAATCTGGTGATCATGGACATCAATCTGCCCGGCAAAAATGGCCTGCTGTTGGCACGCGAACTGCGTGAACAGGCGAGCGTCGCGCTGATGTTCCTGACCGGACGTGATAACGAAGTGGATAAGATCCTCGGCTTGGAAATCGGTGCGGATGATTACATCACCAAACCCTTTAACCCACGTGAATTGACGATCCGTGCGCGCAATTTGCTGTCCCGTACCATGAATTTGGGCGGTGTGAGCGAAGAGCGTCGTCTGGTAGAAAGCTACCGCTTCAATGGTTGGGAGTTGGACATCAACAGCCGTTCGCTGATCAGCCCTGCAGGTGAGCAGTACAAGCTGCCGCGCAGCGAGTTCCGCGCGATGCTGCACTTCTGCGAAAACCCCGGCAAGATTCAGACCCGTGCCGAGCTGTTGAAGAAAATGACCGGCCGCGAACTGAAACCGCACGACCGCACCGTGGACGTGACGATTCGCCGTATCCGTAAGCATTTCGAATCCACTGCCGATACGCCGGAAATCATCGCCACCATTCATGGCGAAGGCTACCGTTTCTGCGGCGATCTGGAAGACTAACGCACGCCGCCAGTCAGCAAAAAAGGCCGATACCCTCTGGGTTCGGCCTTTTGTTTTTAACTCAGGCTCCGCTCTCGCCAATCGCTTTTATACTGTTTTCCGTTCGCACCCAGCGCGGCGCGTTGAGTTCAGCGGCAAAAAACCACACCAGTTCAGCCAGTAACTCCGTCAACGTTCTTTCCGCTTCTGACGGCAGTGCCTGCGCCATCAAAAGTTGCGATAGTGCAACGCAGTAATCGCAAAGTTGCTCTGAGTCGGGTTCAAAATGAGGCGGCATGACAGGAAGGCTTTCAACGGTAAGGCTTTCTTTTATATGCTGCGGCACAGGGTCGTTTAGCGTAGAGCGCAGCAGCGTAAGGCAGGTAGCAAGCCGCCCGCATAATGCTATTTTTAGCGTGGGATCGTCGCTTTCAATGAGCGTATCCGCGAAGTGTTCACAGTGTTCTGAAAGCGTAGTGAAATCCGTGGCAGCACTAAAGGGAACGGTAAGTAATGGGTGTGTCTGGGTGAGGGTTGTAGCCATAAGGCAGCCTCCGATGAGTAATATTTATTACCACCACCGGAGAGGTCAATCTCACGGGTGGTGGAACCGGACGGAGTTGACCTTACCGGCCTCATCGACACCGGCGCGTCTTGCGACGCCCCCGCCCGGCCCACCATTGAGATGTAGCCGCGCGCACGACACAAAAAAAGCGCAAACGCGCTAGTGTCGTCGATGAAGTGTTTTCAGGAGGTCAAGCCCGACGCCTGAATTTGCAGGCGCGGGTAAAAGATAGCGTTATCGGTAATGGGCTGCAAGGAATTTTATCCGTGCGTAAAACCCTCGCTGTTGTATCGCCTTAACATATCATATTTACTGAAATTCAGCGCCAACAACCGCTTCGTATGCACCGATTCTGGCAGGAGAAAGGCTGTTCTTAATGTTGTTTGACGACATCGGCAAAGATCCTTATACTCGTTTTCACTAGCCGCGGGATTTGTTAGCAGTGATGCTTCCCCCCGAGGACAATCGAAAGCGTTAAACAAAAAAGGTTCGCAGATAATGCGGACCTTTTTTGTTTGTAAGACGCTAGCTCAAGATAAGATGAGGCATATCAGTCGCCGCATAATCTGACAATGTCCATTTACGCGCAAGTGGCATTGAGTGTCTTGCAAACAGGCTCACAAAAGGGTGTTACAGAGAGACCATTAGCCACACAACGGATTTCCATCGCTGAACGTTTATGCCAAACAAAAAAGGCCGAACCCTCTGGTCTCGGCCTTTTTTCTGTCTCAGCGCGTATTCCCTAAGAGACTACTCGCTCTTGCCCCAGGGAATGATCGGCACCGCGCTCAGGGCGTTTTTCGGTGAGCCATCCACCAAACGATCCGAGTAGGTCAGGTAGACCAACGCGTTGCGTTTCTCATCATAGAAACGGACCACCTGAAGTTTTTTGAACACCAGTGAAGTGCGCTTCTGAAACACCACGCTGCCACCATCACCGCTTTTCTTGACCTTGTCCGATAGCGTAATCGGCCCTACCTGCTGGCAGGAGATTGCCGCATCAGAGGTATCTTCTGCCAGGCCCAGTCCACCTTTAATACCGCCAGTTTTGGCACGGCTCAAATAGCAGGTAACGTTGGTAACATCAGGATCATCAAAGGCTTCTACCACAATTTTATGATCCGGCCCCAGCAGTTTGAAAACCGTATCTACAGAACCAATCTGTTCCGCCCTGGCGACGCTACCCACGGTCAGCAACGCAAAGCAGGCTCCCATGATTAATGCGTTTTTCATCGATATTTCTCTCTGTCTGGAAATAAGTTACAGGGGCTTTTCCCCCGCTGACGATGCCGCTACTAGATATATGACCAAAATATACAGATTTCACCTGATTGTTTGTTTAAATTATTCAAAAATCTTAAGCGGTGACAACGGCAAAAAATTGCTATGATGCCTGATCTCTATACGCTTCATGCTTTGTGTGTTCTATCGAGGATGTTCTATGGATCAAGCAAGTATCATACGTGACCTGCTAAATTGGCTGGAAAATCACCTTGACCAACCACTGTCGCTGGACAACGTGGCAGCAAAAGCCGGCTACTCTAAATGGCACTTGCAACGCATGTTCAAGGATGTCACCGGGCACGCTATTGGCGCGTATATTCGCGCTCGTCGTCTGACAAAGGCCGCGATGGCACTGTGTATGACCGGCAGACCGATCCTCGATATCGCGCTGCAATACCGCTTCGATTCACAGCAAACGTTCACCCGCGCGTTTAAAAAGCAGTTTGCACAGACGCCAGCCTCTTACCGCCGAGCCGAAGAGTGGAATACCTATGGTATTCGCCCTCCGTTGCGTTTAGGTGAATTCACGCTGCCGCAGCCTGAGTTTGTCACGCTGCCGGATACGCAACTGGTGGGTGTCACGCAAAACTGCAACTGTTCTCTGGAACAGATCTGTAATTTCCGTACAGAAATGCGCGTGCACTTCTGGCGTCAGTACTTGGGTGAAGCCAAATGCATTCCTCCCTTGCTGTATGGCTTGCATCACGTGCGTCCAAGCAAGGATAAAGAAGACGAACATGATGTGCTCTATACCACCGCAGTGGAGCCAGAGCATGTTCCTGAAGGGGTTCATCCCGGCGAGCCAATCACGCTCCCCGGCGGCGAGTATGCTTTGTTCGTTTATGAAGGCCCCACGGATGCACTACAGGATTTTATTATCAGCCTGTACGATACCTGTCTGCCCACCTTCGGGCTGACGCGTCGTGATGGCAGCGACGCAGAACGTTTTACCCCGAATGGGACGAAAGAAGACGGACCACCAAAAATGCTCCGCTGCGAATACCTGATCCCTATCCGTCGCTAAGCACGCACACCGTTAACGCTGGAGTTCATCCAATGCCGGGGTATCAAGATGAGAAACATCCCCGGCGGTTTCCACGACCCAGCCGGACGCCAACCACGCACTCTGCTGATAATCGATGCGGGAAAGCGAGCAGTTACGCAACCGCAAACGGCGTTCTGCGCTGGCGGGCAGCCCAAGGATGGTGCTTAACAAGCAGCCGAGGGCCATACCATGGCTGACCAGCAGCGGACGACTACCGGGCGGCAGCGCCAGACAGCGATCGAGCACCTGATGCATACGCGTTGCCATCTCCGCCATGGATTCCCCGTCAGGAATACGGCCATCCGGCGTACCGTCCACCAGTTGCTTGCGCCAGGTTTCCTCCTGCGCACTAAGCGTGTCTATGTCGCGCATTTCCAGCACGCCCATATTCAACTCACGCAAATTAGGGTCTTCAACCACTTCACAGTGATGGCAAGACTGCGCAATAATCTCCGTGGTGCGGCGCGTCCTCCCTAAATCGCTGGTAAAGATATGCGTGATGCCTAGCGTTTTAACACGGTTCGCAACCTGATAGGCCTGCTGTTCGCCTTGTGCGGTCAACGGGCTGTCGGATTGTCCCTGAATACGCCGAGCCACGTTCCATTCCGTTTCACCGTGGCGAACAAGATATACCTGTAACATCGCTTTTTTCCATTATACTGCATCAAATTAACTAAAAGAGTATGAACCGTTATGTACCATGTTGTCGCTGCCACTACCAACCCGGCAAAAATTAAGGCTATTACACTCGCATTCACGGATGTCTTTGGCGAAGAGAACTGTCGCATCGAAGGTGTTGATGTCGACAGCGGCGTTTCTCATCAGCCCTTGGGTTCCACCGAAACACGTACCGGAGCCCGTAACCGCGTTATGCGCGCCCGTCAGGTTCGGCCCGAGGCCAATTTTTGGGTCGGCGTAGAAGCGGGCATTGAAGAGAGCATGACGTTCGCCTGGATGGTGATTGAAAACCCACATCTGCGTGGTGAATCACGCTCCGCCAGCCTGGTGCTGCCGGAAAGTATATTACAAGGAATCAAGGAAGGAAGAGAGCTGGGAGACGAAATGGCACGTTTGACCGGCATTCAGGACATTAAACATCAGGGCGGTGCGATTGGGGTGTTCACCGACGGTAAACTGACACGCACCAGCGTCTACTATCAGGCACTGTTGTTAGCGTTAGTGCCCTTTCACAACCCCATTTACAGCCAGCCGAGCTAGCCCGTTTAAGGGGCGCGATGCCCCTTAACCTCTACGACAATCCACAGACCTATTTGCCCTCAGGCAGCAGTTGTGCGTCCAGCCACTGTTTCAGTGCGGGCGATGCCGCTTTTAAACTGTTAGACCCGCGCGTGATGGTAGCAATACCGGCACCCAATTCGTTTTTCAATTCACGCTGACTCATCTCTCCTCGCATCAACTCCTGAATAATGCGCACACGCGTAGCAAGCGCCGTGCGTTCGTCTGGCGTCAACAACAGTTGCAACAGAGGGTGATGCAGATCTTCCGCCACGGAGAGTTTCAATAGCTCAACAAACTTAAGCCAATCTTCATTGCCGTGTTCGGAAAGCGCGGGATCGGTATGTGATAAAGGGGTCATAGCGGGCTGCCATACTCGTTAACGAGTACAGCAGCATAGCATAATCAGTGGGAAATCACCGATATCGTGCGTGAAAAATCGCATCGGCAACGCAGCACCTAGTAACGCTGTCCCCACTCTGCTGACGTCAATACGCTGTCATTCTGATGCAAGAAGTAGCGATAGAAGGCATCGTAAGCCAGCACGTTTTTCACATAGCCACGCGTTTCGGTAAACGGAATGCTTTCAATAAAAGCAACCGGGTCGAGGCGCCCTGCGCTGTTTTTCAGCCAGGTATTCACGCGCGAAGGGCCGGCGTTATAGGCTGCGCTGGCAAGGATACGGTTGTTATTGAAAGTCTGATAGACATCATCCAGATAAGTGGTGCCCAGCAGAATATTGGTTTCGGGATCGAACAACTGGCTGCTGTTGACATAGCCGCTCAGATTGCCCTTCTTCGCGGTATGCTGCGCAGTGGCCGGCATCAGTTGCATCAGTCCAGAAGCCCCCACCGGAGAGCGCGCCTGCGGGTTCCAGGCACTTTCCTGACGAGCGATCGCCATCGCATAGCTCTGCTGAATGGCGCGCCCTTGCGTCATCCGCTGGAAGGTGTCACGCCACGCCAGCGGGAAACGTTCTTCCAGATTGTCCCACAGCTTGGCCACGATGGTCGCCTGCACGCTGAGGTCAGCCCAACCTTGATCAAACGCGTAACGCGCTAACGCCCCCTGACGAGGCTTATCGCTGTTCGCCACCAGTTCACCCCATTCGCTGCGCGCCAGATTGTCCATGTTCCAGTACATCAGTTCGCGCACGCGAGCAATTTCCGGCCGTTGTGCCAATGTCTTATCCGGGATGGACGAGGTAATGGTCAACGCATAAGGGATACCGAGCTTCTGCGCAGCAACCATTGGATAGAAGCCCCGCCCCTGCATCAGCGATCGCAGTATCGCTTCCCCATCCTGACGTTGCCCGTTATCTAACAGCAACATCGCTTGCCAGTAGCGCCATTCTTCTTTCTGTAACGCCTCAGCCGGCAGTTTCGCGAGCCAGAAGCGCAGCCCCGCTTTATCTCCCTCCCCGAGCGTCATACGCACCCGGCGCTCAATCAGGCTGGTGGATTGGCTGCGCTGCGTAACGGCATCACGCCAGGCGGCCTGTTCTGGCGTTGCACCGGTTCCCATCCAACGCCAGGCTACTGTTTCTTCCATCTCGCGGCGATCGGCTTCGCTCATCTTTTGCAGCCGCACCAAGACACTGATAAGCGCACGAGCCCCCTCTTCATCCTGTCGCGCCAGTTGGCGGAAGGCAACCAGCGTGGCATTGCGCGTAAAATCGGTTGGCCCCACGCTGCGCGCAAAGCGCTCTACCGTTTTGGGGTCGTTCTGCAACTTCATCAACGCATCGCTGATGGTGCGGTAATCAGGCGGGAGCTGTTTCACCAGATAGTTCACCAATCCAGTGCTGCCTTCGTTCATTGCCAGCCGAATGCGCTCCAGTACAGCGATCGGCGTCTTTTCACCGGCGGCCTCCCAGGCGGCAAACAGCTTATCGCAGGTGGTGGGCAGGGAACGGCCGGTCAGCCAGATGGCCTTGGCTTCATCCCACACGCCCTGACGCTGTCCCGTTGCGTAGCGGGCATAGAGGTGATTACAGTGCGCCGCAACCGGTTTGGGTGAGGTGGGTGCAAACGCCAGCAGGCCCGCCCAATCCTCGCGGCGCGCCAGTTCATTCACAAACAGGGATTTCAGGTTACGCGCAGGCGGTAACGTTGGATAACGCGCCGAGAATGCGCTGACGTCGCTGCTGCTCACCTGCCCCAGCGATTGTGTCAACGCACGGTATTCCAGATAAGGATAAAGCGGGTAATCGCGCAACGTTGGCATCAACGCCTGCACGGTATCCATCTGATTACTGTCCCACGCCTGCTTAACCTGCTGGTAGCGCTGGCGTTGAGCATCCAGCGTATCGGCCATAACGGCGCTGGTCATCCCCGCCAGACACAGGATGGCAATGCGCGCCCAGCGCCCCATGTTACCCTTCATCCAAACCACCTCATCCCAAACGGTTACCGACATGCAATGTGCACATCACTGATCTCTTTTGCCTCAGAATGCCGCCATCAGTGCAAACACACGGTTCGCATCAGCAAAATTTGCATCATCCAGACGACATTTGCTGCCCTCCAGTGTGGCACAGGATGCGCGGCGGCGATATGTCGTAAAAGGGAATAAAATGTCAAGCAACGTAAGGATCACCGTTTATCACGTCGGGGTAGGATGCCGTGCGCCAAAACGCAGCCCTGAGCGCCATTTCACAGAGTGACAGACAGTAAGGGATGATGGCTGGGATCGCACGGCGAAACCAGCTACACTCCGCATCAGCATAACGATAAATCGAAGAGGGCGACGCCCCACCTTCATCGTTAACCTCGATGCAGCGCGGGCTACGCACTGCATCCTTTAACCCATAGAGAGGCGAAGTCGCAACGTGGCTCAATACGTCTATACCATGCACCGCGTCGGCAAAGTGGTTCCGCCGAAGCGCCATATTTTAAAGAATATCTCCCTCAGCTTCTTCCCAGGCGCAAAAATTGGCGTGCTGGGTCTGAACGGCGCAGGGAAATCCACCCTGCTGCGTATCATGGCAGGGATCGATAAAGACATCGAAGGGGAAGCGCGCCCGCAACCCGGCATCAAAATCGGCTATTTGCCGCAGGAGCCGCAGCTCAACCCGGAACATACGGTACGTGAATCCGTCGAAGAAGCAGTATCGGAAGTGGTCGGTGCGCTCAAACGTCTGGATGAAGTGTATGCCCTGTACGCCGATCCAGATGCTGATTTCGACAAATTGGCCGCTGAGCAGGGTAAGCTGGAAGAGATCATTCAGGCGCACGACGGTCATAATCTGGATAACCAGCTAGAGCGTGCTGCTGATGCACTGCGCCTGCCGGAATGGGATGCGAAAATCGCCAAGCTGTCCGGGGGCGAACGCCGTCGCGTGGCGCTGTGCCGTCTGCTGTTGGAAAAACCCGACATGCTGCTGCTCGATGAACCAACCAACCACCTGGATGCGGAATCCGTGGCTTGGCTGGAACGCTTCCTGCACGACTTCGAAGGCACCGTGGTTGCCATCACCCACGACCGTTACTTCCTCGATAACGTGGCTGGCTGGATTCTGGAACTGGACCGCGGCGAAGGCATTCCGTGGGAAGGCAACTACTCTTCCTGGCTGGAGCAGAAAGACCAGCGTCTGGCGCAGGAAGCCTCTCAGGAAGCAGCCCGCCGTAAATCCATTGAGAAAGAGCTGGAGTGGGTGCGTCAGGGTGCCAAAGGCCGTCAGGCCAAGGGCAAGGCCCGTTTGGCGCGCTTTGAAGAGCTTAACAGCACCGAATACCAGAAACGTAACGAAACCAACGAACTGTTCATTCCACCAGGTCCACGTCTTGGCGACAAAGTGGTGGAAGTCACTAACCTAAGCAAAGCTTACGGTGAACGCCAACTGATTGACGGCCTGTCGTTCGCGGTGCCCAAGGGGGCGATTGTTGGGATTATCGGCCCGAACGGTGCCGGTAAATCAACACTGTTCCGTATGATGTCCGGCCAAGAGCAACCCGATGGCGGCACGATTGAACTGGGCGAAACGGTAAAACTGGCGTCGGTCGATCAGTTCCGCGACAGCATGGACAACAGCAAAACCGTGTGGGAAGAAGTCTCTGGCGGGTTGGACATCATGCGTATTGGCACCACCGAGATGCCAAGTCGCGCCTATGTTGGTCGCTTTAACTTTAAGGGCACCGATCAGGGTAAACGCGTCGGCGAGCTGTCCGGCGGTGAACGTGGTCGTCTGCATTTGGCGAAGCTGCTGCAAGTCGGTGGCAACGTGCTGCTGCTCGATGAACCAACCAACGACCTGGATATTGAAACCCTGCGCGCACTGGAAAACGCCCTGCTGGAGTTCCCCGGCTGCGCCATGGTCATTTCCCACGACCGTTGGTTCCTTGACCGTATTGCTACCCACATTCTGGATTATCAGGATGAAGGCAAGGTGGAGTTCTTCGAAGGTAACTTCACCGAATACGAAGAGTACAAGAAACGCACCCTGGGTGCCGACGCGCTGGAACCCCATCGCATCAAGTACAAACGTATCGCGAAGTAAGGTGCGGTAGCGGCGGGTAATTAGATACCCTGCCATACTCAACGCCCCGGTTATGCCGGGGCGTTTTTTATGACAATCATCACTCAATCGCGATCAAAAGGTTTCCCAATTCTGATTGTCATCCGCTTTGACCCGCTTTGTGCCTGCCGCAGGTAACGCAGGGTTGCTGCGCACCGGCGTTGACACAGCGGCCGCTTCAACCAACGCGCGCGTGGGCACTGACGAGGCTATCTGGAATACCGCAACCGCCTGCGTTAAACGCCCGGCCTGATCCTCCAGCGATACCGCTGCCGCAGAGGCTTCCTGCACCAACGCCGCATTCTGCTGAACGGCGCTATCCATTTCTGATACCGCCTGACTCACCTGACTGATACCCCGGCTTTGTTCATCAGACGCGGAGGCGATTTCCCCCATGATGTCGGTCACGCTGGTGACCGCCTGGACGATCTCACCCATAGTTTCCCCCGCCTGCGACACCAGATGCGCGCCGGTATCAACGAGGCGACCTGATTCACCGATCAGAGCTTCAATCTCTTTTGCCGCCTGTGCACTGCGCTGTGCCAGGTTACGCACTTCACCAGCCACCACGGCAAACCCACGCCCTTGCTCACCGGCACGGGCGGCTTCAACGGCGGCATTCAGTGCCAAGATATTGGTCTGGAAGGCAATGCTGTTAATCACGGAAGTAATGTCCGCAATCTTGCGTGAACTGGTAGAGATATCGCTCATAGTGGTCACCACGTTATTCACGATATCCCCCCCCTTCTCCGCTTTGGTGGAGGCATTTTTCGCCAGTTGGCTGGCATGGTGGGCGTTATCCGAGTTTTGCTTCACCGTGGCCGTCAGTTGTTCCATACTGGCTGCCGTCTCTTCCAGCGCGGCAGCCTGCTGCTCCGTACGTGAAGAGAGATCAACGTTACCCGCAGAAATTTCCGTGGCCCCCAGATGAATCGCCGTTGCCCCTTCGCGCACCACGCTAACCGTTTCTGCCAATGCGGCCTGCATGTTCTGGACATTCTGCCCCAGAATACCGATTTCGTTACGCCCCATCTCACTGGCGCTTTGGGTTAAATCCCCAGCGGCAATACGTTGAATACGCGCCACCAACCGATCCAGCGGAGCCAATAGTGCATTGCGGATAATCACATAGATAATTGCTGCCATCACAATGGAGGCCACAAAAGAGAGCGCCATCAGCATAAAGCCGCGGCGAGAGTTGGCCTCGGCATCTTGGTTGATTTGCGTGGCATTATCCGTCAGATAACGCACCGCTTTACGTACCGATTGCGCGTAGTTCTCATCAAGTTTGCGCGCTTCATCGCTTTCCAGAGAAATGACTTCCTCAAATTCGCCTCGCTTCGCGGCCTCGATAATCAGCTTAACGGCCTTGTCGCGATACGCAGCATAGTTAACCGCCAGTTCATCATCCAATCCTGCCGGTGCATTGAATTTATCCGGCCGTGCCAAATATTCATCAAAGCGTTTTTGTGAGCTTTTTACCCGGTTTTCCGCCAGTGACAGCGCGCTTTTATAGCCTTCAGCATCACCAACGCGTTGCGTCGCTGCCGCTTGCACTAACAGTTGGCGAGCAACGCGCAACTGATCCATGCTGCTGCTGATACCGGCTCGCACATCAGAGACCAGATTGGCACGGTCCAGCGCATCATTACTCTGTTTGAGAAAATAACTCGCCGTACCGATAGAGATAGCGAACAGTAATAAAATAATCGTTAACAGACTAATAAATAGCGTAACAAGTCTGATGTTGTTGATATAACCTGAATTTCCTTTTATCTCGGACATGACTGTTATTCTCACTTCGACAACGGCTGGTATGGATATCCCTTCCGCAACGCATAGCACACAACCACAGCGTTACTAAAAAAACATCGTCGGATTCATGTTTTATCGGCAATGGCGTGAAAACATCCACCGCCGAGTGGTGATCATAATCACATTTCAAATAAAGTGGTGCTATTTTTCTAAAAATAAGAAATACATTTTCACATGATATAACGCGCCACGCCATCAGGATAAAAATGGTGTCGGCGTGACATATTCAGCCAGCGCATCATGTTGCAATACAAATTCGATAAAACAGGCCATTGCGGGAGAATTGAGTTTCCTGCTGGGATAAACCAAATAGAGCTCATTGGGTTCTGCACGCCATTCAGGCAACACGCGCACCAACGGTCGGGATAGAGCAACACCATCAACAAGAAACGCGGGCAGCAGGGTAATGCCCGCGCCCGCCATCGCGCATTCACGGGCATACAGTAAATTGTCCGTGGCGTGCGTCAGCGGAAGCAGCCAACGGTAATCCTCGCTGCCGCGCTGCAATGCCCACTCCGCCCAGGCACGATGGGCGATGCATTGGTGAGACTGAAGCTGCTGCGGATGCACCAATGCCGGGTGGCCCGCCAGATAGTGCGGCGATGCCACCAGATAACGCGGCGTCACCCCCAACGGTCTGCCAATCAGAGACGAATCCAGCGGCTTACCGGTGCGAAATGCCACGTCAAACCCTTCATCGACTAAATCCACCAGCGTGTCAGAGATGGCAATTTCCAGAGATACGGCGGGAAAGCGGCGTTGAAACTCGGTGGTCAAGCGCGCCAGCAGCGTGGCACCGAAACCGGCAGGGCTGGTGATGCGAAGCCGCCCGCTCGGATTATCACGCAAATGTTGAATGGCGAGATCGGCCCGCTCACTGGCCTGCATCATCTCCTGACAATGGATTAAATAGCGCTCGCCAGCAAACGTCAGGCTGATCTTGCGCGTAGTGCGGTTTAGCAGCCGTAGCCCAAGTTGCTGTTCGAGCTGGCTGATACGCAAGCTGAGGCTGGATTTAGCCATGCCAGCCTTGAGCGCGGCCTGTGTCACACTGCCACATTCAGCCACCAGCGCAAACAGCGCCATATCTTGCCACTGCCTGAACATGGCGGGTTTAAACATAACTGTTCGCCTATAACAAACACTTCGTTAATGATTGTCCATCTTATCAGCACGCTGAGTTCGTTCTACACTTTTCTCATCGAAACAATGAGGAACCGATCATGACCGTACAGGCTATTGCCGTTGACCCACAACATCCCGAACGCTTTATCGCCATTACCCAAGCGCAGCCGCAGCCAGGCCCGCACGATCTGCTGGTTGAGGTAAAAGCGGTATCCATCAATCCCGTTGATACCAAAGTCCATGCTGGTTTGCGGAAAAACGGGCTGGCTGAGCCGCGCGTGTTAGGCTGGGATGCCAGTGGCACCGTGCTTGCCATTGGCGATCGCGTCAGCAGTTTTCAGGTGGGCGATGAAGTGTGGTACGCGGGCGACATCACGCGCGCTGGCAGCAACAGCTCGCATCAGCTTATTGATGCACGGATTGTGGCGCACAAACCGGTATCCCTCGACTGGGCCGCCGCCGCTGCGCTGCCGTTGACCGCGCTCACCGCCTGGGAAGGGCTGTTTGAACACCTCGAAATTCAGGACGCTGACGCAGGGAAAAACCTGCTGATTATCGGCGGCGCGGGCGGCGTTGGCTCTCTGGCTATTTCACTGGCGGCACTGCGCAGTGAGGTCAATGTCATCGCCACAGCATCCCGTCCTGATTCGGCAGAATGGTGCCGTCAACGCGGCGCGGATCTCGTGGTTGATTATCGCGATTTGGTCGGCGAGTTGAAAAACGCAGGCATTACCCAGGTGGATTATATTTTCTGTCTGAACGACACCGATGGACACTGGAGCGCAATAGGCTCCTTGATTGCGCCGCAGGGCAAGATTTGCACCATCGTGGAAAACGAACGTCCGCTGGATCAGAACGAACTGAAGCGTAAAAGTGCCTCTCTGCATTGGGAATTCATGTTTACCCGTAGCATGTACCAAACGCCGGACATGGAACAGCAAGGGAAAATTTTGCAAGAAGTGGCACATCTGGTGGACGCGGGCAAACTGCAAGGCACCGCCAGCGAAGTATTGAATGGGCTAAGCGTTGAAACGCTGCAACAGGCTCACGCCAAGGTGCTGGAAGGGCATATGCGCGGCAAAGTGACTATTGCGTTATAAACTCACGCGTTATAACCCCGCTCGTCGTCGAGCTCTTTAAGCAAACAGCCCCAAATGAACTGCACCCCAAAAGTTGGACACCCAACTGAGTAAGGTGCAATTTGATGAAA
>CAXYYB010000051.1:0-21516 GCA_964293225.1 uncultured Symbiopectobacterium sp.
ATGGCAAGCCGGACGGTATCAAGATCGTGCCGCTCAGCGAGGTGGCGACCAAAGACGATTTCTTTAACATCAAGAATGCCAGCCGCGACGATTTGCTCAGTGCGCACCGCGTGCCGCCGCAGATGATGGGGATTATCCCGAATAACACCGGGGGGTTTGGGGATGTGGAGAAAGCGAGTCAGGTGTTTGTCAGGAATGAACTGACGCCGTTGCAGGAACGGATGAAGGAAATTAATGATGTGGTGGGGATGGAGGTGATCGCGTTTAAGCCCTACAAACTAACAGAAGAGTAACCCAGCAATCCAGCCGCCTAACCAGCGGCTTTTTTACACCCGCCTCAAACTTCACCAATCGCGTTTTGCGAGCATCATGGAACAACCCACCCGATACAGGGTAATCATCGCGGGAACCTTACAGCGGGGCGCAGAGGCGCGGGATGAATCACGCCTAAACGCCCTCGCGCGCAATGCTATCCCCGCCACGCCTGCCCGCTTTGTGGATCGGTTTTAATGCAGTCGCATGACCATGCTGGATCCGCGCCAGCTCTAGCGGCGCACGACCAGAACGGGCAACCTAGGCGCATGCAAAACCATGCACTTATTGCATGCATAGCAAATAAACCTTTCATTTAGGATATTCTGAAATATCGACAATAAATTTTTCAAGGTTTGGTTCTGCATAAAAAAGTGCAAAATTCAGCTCTTTTGATAACTCGTCAAGCTTTTGCCTTGTTGCAATACAAACTTTATTGCCAATGATTACACCATCAACACAACTTTTCTCAACATGAATAGGTTTACCAACGCCAGACTCATTGCCTTCTAACTTACATAGGCTTCTCAATTCAGTTTCATGAGACCATTCTCTATGCTTGAACTTTGGTATTTTGATTAACACATCATCATTTCTTTCTGTTCGATAAGAATATGCATGATCCATAGAATTCACCTGAATTACAGACTCATCATAATCAACATCGTCGAGCCTTATCTTTGAAGCAAGGAGCCTCTCCCTGTTGTATATAATGCAAAAGCCGTTCATTCCTCGGCAATAATACCCCCACATAAGCCGACTATCTGGAATACTTGTGAATGAAGCTATGGCTATTGTTTCTCTGAAATCTTGGATGAAGTCACCGAAAAAGTCATACGCTTTAAAACGCTCTATCATGAATGACTTCTCCAATAGCATGCGCTCTTTAAAATGCTCGCGTAAACAATCCGTGCTAAGAGGGTACAATAAAACCCATGGCGCACGAGCTTTTGCAAAGCATTTGACCCAAAGTTTAAACCACTCATCCTCATTGAGTTCTTGCAATTCATTTTTATTACTTTTTGCGTATGCCTCAAATGGGTCATTAAGAGTACCTATAGCGGCATGCCATATAACAGAGTTTGAAATTTCCTCAATAGAATAATTTCGCTCTACCCCGTCATCTTTTGTTACCGTGTCAGGGCGATATCTAAATGCATGGGTGTTGTGTGAAAAACCAAAATTAGAAAGAATACTTGGCATGATTATTTTTTTATTCATATGTGTATGTTCAGAAAGTTATAATTCCCTAACGCCTCGTAATACTCGTTGTTCAACCCCGCCAGCACTGAAAGTAAGTTTCAGCACCGGCGGCGTTTATGTCAATTATCGAGTTTCGAAACAACGTCACCTGTTCTAACGTCAACACATGCCGCAACCGTCTGCTTAACAACACCGCCATAGGAATTAGTGTCACGAAAACTCGTCTTCACAATGGCATGCGAGTCTTTATTCAAAAGAAGCTGGAAGCATCTTTATAAGATGAATCATCATACATATTAGTATTAACAACCTTTTCTAAGGTACTCCAGTAATACCGACACCTCAAGTCTCTCGTGCGGTTCTGTGGTGGGTATTGTGCCATGGGTCAAATCAGCGATTAACGACAGTGCCGTTTTATACTCTTCCGCATCACATTGAGCGACTAACGAAACGTCAGCAATAAACTGAACCCGCGACAAAATTGTCTGTAGGTGCTCCTCACTTTCCACGGTGTATCCCTTTTATCTATTGCTGTATATAAATACAGTATTTTACAAAATGACATGTGAGTCAATCTACAGATAAGCGCTTCTGTACCAAACGCTTACCAATTCATCACCATGCTGTCGTCCAATCATCATCCGTAGGGTATTCAAATTGAACCCCGTCAATATTCATCTTTGCCCCGCGCGCCAGCGCTTCCAGCTCCCAGCGCTGAGCATTGATACCGCGTTGGGACAAATCACGCTGAATGCGGGGCATTCGTTCCCGCTCTTCGCCTGTTAATCGGGCTGACGGTGCCGGATCGCGGAAGGTATTGGGGTCAAAATTACGTTGCTTATGGTTTTTCCTGACGGATTGCTCACGCAGACGCATTCCTAACGTCCTGACAGCCGCGTCGTCATTCCAGTCAATCGTTGGGTTATGCGTTTCTGATATGGTCACTATGGCGTTGTTTTCGGCCTGAGTTTTGACATTTTCGCCAGACCGTTGAGAACGCAACCCACAGTTATTGACAGGACTCCGAGGCGCGCCGGAGGCGCTTTTTAAGGTCAACAGCTCAACGTCAACGGCCTTAGAAACAATGCGCCATTCGGTGGTACGGGTTTCAAAAACATGACCCGCGCCCAGATGCGGGGCGAAAATCCCGACAACCTTTTGCACTTCCTCGTCATAGTCGTTGAGCTCGTCCGAAACCCGGCGTGCAACACGCACCGTTTGCAGTTCGCGGGAAACATTCGCGCCGCCTTGTGCGGTAATGTATGCGTCAAATTTTCCAGCATCAGCAGCACAGCGAACCGCTTCGACCTGTTCGTCGAACTGGTCAGTGAGATTGACGCTGCGTAACGTGCCGCTGCGGCACTCACGGTAAGCGCCCATGGTGGGGATACCGATGGGTTTAAATTGAGGGATACGCCACGTTGACGCCCACGCGGTGACGGCTGCGGCCATATCGCGCAGCGGCTTTCCGGTTTCATCATCCAGTTGACCGTCCAGCGCGTAGCCGTCGATATTCTTTGCGATGTACTTAGCGATATAGCCAGCGGCACCGCCTTTATTGAGGTGCTTACATTCAAAGCGGTATTTTGCTGCGCCGCGTTCGTCGCCGTCTTCTTTCAGGGCATAGCGGCGCATGATATCGATCACCAACTGGCGGTGTGGGCGCTTACAAAACAGCATCATATGCCAGTGGGGTGTCCCGTCGTGATGCGGCTCTACAACGCGCATGCCGTAAACCTTGAGGTCGTTATCTTTAAACGCCGTGCGCATCTTTGCCCATATATTGACAAGATAGCGCTGGCCGTCTTTCGGCGTGAACGCCTCTTTATCCCAATTCCGGTTAAACTGGACTTTCTCACTATCGCTTTTACCGATCACGCGGGTCGGGTGATACTTCGACGGTGTGGTGATGGTGAGAAACATTCCCACGTCTCGCTGCTCGCTGGCGTAACGTTCAATCCCGGCGATGGTGCTCATCAGTTCCATACGCCGAATTTCAGGATTAGAAATGCTCGCCATCACCTTATCGATAAGATCGATACGCTCGCCCGTCTCGACGTTCTCCAACTCGCAGTTTTTCAGGTAGTCCATATTGGCAAGGCGGCGCGCCTGAACATCACG
Organism: uncultured Symbiopectobacterium sp.; assembly: GCA_964293225.1. Classification (GTDB taxonomy): domain Bacteria; phylum Pseudomonadota; class Gammaproteobacteria; order Enterobacterales; family Enterobacteriaceae; genus Symbiopectobacterium. Next base: position 3,637 of record CAXYYB010000051.1, read on the forward strand.
GATCGCCATCTTGCTGGCGTAAGGTGAGGCGCTTTTGCTGACCTGACCAACGGCAATCATCAGCGCTTCGCGCCAGCGTGTACGCTGTGCTTTAAGTTGCCGTGTCCACCACTCCTCATTCACCAAACGGCGAATACTCGACAGTGCTTTGCGCATGTCCATCTGCCCTTTGAGGTATTTCTTCCAGAAAAGTGGGGTAATGTTGAATGCGCGCGCCATACTGGCGACATGACCGAAAAGCGCGGCCTGTGCAGCATCGGTAAAAAACACATCTTTTTTGCCATCGTGCTGCGCTATCAGTGCGTCGCTGAGTTCTTCATAGGCAAAGAGTATCTGGCCGGAAATACGCGCAGCCATGCGGCCCAGCGCCTTATCATTCATGCCGGGCAATGTTTGATAGGCGTCGGATTCCGACAGGAAACGCTCAGAGGCAGTGCGATTCATTGCATGGCGTGCATTGATTGCCTCAATACGCGGCCACATGCGCTGCATAAAGCTGCTGACCAGAAAACGATTGGCGCTGAGCTGGCCTTTATTCTTTTTCAGGTATATATAGCGGCTCAGGCAGATTTCACGCAGGAAGCGCGGTTGCTGGTCAATTTTCGCTAAAACGGCTTGCCCCTGAGTCCATTCCTCACGGGTAAGCTGTCTTTCTTCCGGCACAATGGCCGGGCGTGGGGCGTTCCATGGATAGGCCCATTGTGAGTCTTTATAGGCGGGGGAACTGGGGGCGGATGGCCCCCGTTGCGTTGGGGTCACACTGCACCCCGGTAATGTTTTTTCTTCAATTCGAGTATGTCCTGACAAGCAGCACAGCGCGTTACACCGACAATCGCGGCGCGACGTGCTTCCGGTATAGGGCCATCACACTCTTCACAGATACAGGCTGAAACCACATTAAGCCGGTTTCGGGCATTTGCGATCAGATGGTCTAACAATTCTTGTTGGCGCTGTTGCACCAGATCCATTAAATCCGGCATGGGCTATTCCTTGGTATTGTTAAGCTGGTCAAAGGCACATTGGCACATATCCGCAAAGCGCTGACTTTCGGCCAATAGTGTTTGGGTATCGGTGATATTCCCGCGCCAGATTTCAGTGCTGATTGAGCGGTGAATAAAGTCGTTGATTAATTTGATAGGCGATTGATAAACCGCCATGGTTGAAAGGTAAGGTTGTGCGCCGTCCTCCTTTTCACATTTGACCTCACCCAAGGCAAAGTCATAGCCAATTTTGGCAATGGCATAATTGCTATTAATATCGACGCGGTTATAAGCGGGGTTATCCATTACATCACCGCCTTAATATCGACACTGGAATGATTAAACGCGACGGACTCCTGACGGAGTAATTCGATAATTTCCACGCTGGATAAATCGTTGATGCTGGCTTCGGTTGCCAGCCTGTCCAGACGGGAAGAGAACGCGCAGTGCGCATCAGCTTTCGCCTGATTGCGCGCTTCATTGAGCATCAATTGAATGCTCTCGTTTTCTGCCTTGCGGTGAATTTCTTGCCCTACGGTTTTATACATATTCGGTAAACTCCAGATAAAAAGATACCCGACGCAGCAAAGCGTCTGAAAAGTTAAAACGAGTTAGTTAATTCAGGTAATCTTCGGGTTTAACGGCGGTCAGTATTTCCGGCGCATCGTCAAACAGGCTGACTAATTCATTAATGGCTTTGATAACTTTATCTCGCCATTGGCATGATTCATCATCAATACGCCAATACGGCTGATTGAATTCAGCTTCTGATAGCCCCGCGTGCATAAATAATGTGCGGCGCTCACTGAGGTTAAGCCAGCTTAAAAAGGTGGAGTGATTTACGCCTTGTTTGCGCAGACGGGAAAACGCGCTACGCAATTCATCTATCGCACAAACAATACGGCCCCGCGCTTCGGTGTCCATTTCCTCCAAACGGAAAACAGAATGGCGTTTCTTGAGCTGGGCATGAAAGCACAGCGTTAAGCGGTAACGCTCACTCAGGTTGTTAAAGTAATCACAGGTCGCTTTCCAACGGCTATCAGCAAAGTGTTTGCCGATCACGCTACGCAGGCCAACCGGAAGATTTTGCATACTGCTGACAGTAAAGGCCGTCATGCTTTCCCCCTTAATGCTGATTTGATGAGCAGGAAAGCCCGACGGGCAAGGCTTACCTGACGAGTGCGGATAATGATCCCCTTACGGCCTTTGCCGTGGGTAATAGTGAAATCAGGCCGTTGTTCCTCCTGTTGATACCAGAGGAACGGCGCGATTGAGATAGGTTTTTCCATTCGAATCACCCAATATTCAACGAGGCACCGATACCGCTAAGTGCATCGACGGTTGACGCTAACGCGGGGTTAGCGTGAATACGCGTTTGCAACGTTAGGCCGACTAGCGACAGATAACGCACACCCGCATTGATACTCTCGATAACGTTATGCCGACGCGCTGGCGTCATACGCTCATCTGATACGCTTTCAGCAGCAACCGCGCCCACAGCAGCGGTGGCCTGCAATACATACGTGGTTAGCCGTTCTGCCTTAGCCTCATTTACTGGCACGGCTGGCAGACAATTAAGCTGTGCCAAAAGCCCATCGATCAGCATTGCGTCTTCGGTTACATCGGTGAGGGTCATTAATTCGTCACAGGTCAGCTTGTGCGGCTGGTCTGGATTCAGCTTGTTACGTAAGGTCTGATGGTTCATACCCACCTGCCCGGCCAACTTCGCCAGATTGTGCTTTAACGCGAACGCCTGACAGGCGCGGTCAAAGTGTGGATGTATAGAAAGTTGATAATCAAACATGTCGAAACTCTCTTTAGTTTGAATAATCGAATTGTGAATTACGCTTTTGAATCGATGTATCGGCAATTGACGGCTTGCTGACGTAGCTTTTCGCGCCATGCGTAAACATTGACTAGAACGCGTGTTTTCTTCGAACCCGTTTCGTCGGTTGGCGCTCTAAGCAAAACGCCTTCATCCAGCCATTGCCAGACAAGGCGGTCGCTGACACCGCTGACTTTGGCGAAGTCAGTAATAGTCATCACATCAGCAATTGATGCGTTAATCACTGATTGCAACGCGGGTGCAATCAGTGCTGCAAGGTGTTGTAGCTGTTCCGGCTGTAGCACTTGAGCGGCTGCATTTTGGGGAATGTTTGTTGATTTTGCGGTGTGCATATCGCATTATCTCTCGTTTGTTGAAACTGATTGCAGTGTCTTGCATCTTGGCAGATGGGAGCACTTTAGATCGCTTTTATTTAACTGTAAATAAAAAATAGCGTCCATTGTGGTGATTTATGCGTCTTGAAAATGCAGTGGTTAGCGATGTCTTGGAAAGAATCCTTTCTTCTTATGGGTTTACCATGCAAAAGGAGTTAGGCGAAAAACTTGGTATTGCAAAGAGTAATGTCGCTAGTTGGCTACAGCGTGGACAGGTTCCCGGAAATGTAATCGTACAATGTGCCCTTGATACAGGTGCTGATGTTAATTGGTTAGTTACTGGTGAGTTCGAAAATTCGCATTTGCAAACTGATGGGGGGGCTTTAAAAGGCAAGCCGCTTTACGATCAGATACTCGCATCAGGCGGGAAAGCAGTGCTGCGCCGGATGATGGATGCCTACGGATTCAGAACACAAAAAGAGTTAGGCGATCTGCTGGGAATTTCTACCGCCACGATCAGCACATGGATTCGTCGTAACTTTTTCCCCGGTGATGTGGTGATTGCCTGTGCGCTAGATACTGGCGTTTCTCTGGAGTGGCTGGCGACAGGGAAGGGCAAAGCGACGGCCAACCCTGAATTTGCTGATTCTTCGCCTGACATGTCCTTTGCCAGTGTGCTTATACCGAAATATCGCCTTGATGCCGGAAAACTAAAAGAGTGTGGTTACTGGTCTATGGATCGCACATTGCTTGCGAGTGATTCCGTTCAGCCTGTTTACATTGATGGGCTGGGTAGTTCGTGGGGAGTGGATACCGCGCTTACCGATATCGGTAACGGGCGATGGGTCATTAATATTGATGACTCTTATGACGTATTCGATATTGTCCGGCTTCCGGGCGGAAAACTGAAATTATCAAACCAATCTATAAATTTTGAATGCGGTATCAGCGACATTCAAGCATATGGCAGTGTCATTTTTACGTTGGAAAAAAATAAATAAGAGACTGTTTTTAAATTCTATTTATATCAACACAAAGAAAATTCTAGATGTCAGTACGAAAATTATCTAGCGGAAAATGGCTGTGTGAATGCTACCCAAGCGGACGTGATTCCAAACGTATCAGAAAGCAGTTTAATACAAAGGGTGAGGCTGAATCCTTTGAAAAATACACCATGCGCGAGGTTGAAGATAAACCGTGGCTTGGTGAGAAAGAAGATCGCCGCAAACTCAGTGAACTGATTGAGCTATGGAATAATTTACACGGGCAGGCTCTCAGTGCCAGCAAATCGCGTATGGGTAAATTACGTATCATCTGTAACGGGTTGGGCGACCCGATCGCATCTAAACTGACCGCAAAAGATTGGGCACATTACCGGGATCGGCGTTTACGTGGCGAAATCGATAACGGGTATCACTCAGACCCTCAAATGTGGATAGCAAAGCCGATCACAGTAAACCGAGAACATCAATACCTTTACGCGATGTTTAATGAGCTGAAAAGGCTAGGGGAGTGGGCATTACCCAATCCGTTAGAGGGGATGCGGATCTTTAAAGAAGCAGACCGTGAAATGTCATGGCTTACAACTGCCCAAATACAGCAACTTCTGAATGCCTGCGAACGTTACGGAAAAGTTTATCTGACTCAGATTGTAAAAGTATGTTTGGCAACAGGGGCACGGTGGAGTGAGGCAGAAGGGTTGACCCGTTCTCAACTATCGCCCTACAAGCTGACGTTTTTCAAAACCAAAGGTAAGAAAAATCGGACAGTGCCGATCCCGCTGTGGCTTTACGAGGAACTGGCACAACTGCAAGGTAAGATGTTCCATCCCTGCTATCAGGACTTTGTTAAAATGCTGGCCTTAACCGATATCCAGCTTGCCGAGGGACAAAACACCCACGTGTTACGCCATACCTTTGCATCACATTTTATGATGAACGGCGGAAACATTTTGGTGCTTCAACGCATTCTTGGACATGCCAATATCCGCGAGACAATGAGGTATGCGCACTTTGCTCCCGACCATCTGGAAGAAGCCGCTCATTTGAATCCGCTTGCAAGTTACAGTGGCGGCAAAGTGGCGGCGGAGCTTTCAAAAGACTGCAAAACACTTCAATAGATATTGGATTAACTAGTTGTTTTTTATGGTAAGTCGTTGTGTCTAAAGGGCGTTAAACAAAAGCGTCTTAACTAAGATTTCGCTAACGCGACATCCAAAAGCTTTTAGTTATAAAGGGTTTAGCCAATGGCTAAGCCCTTTTTTTTATGCTTTTAATTTTATATCCTTTCAATGTAATTATAGTCATGTATGTAATGATGGGTATTGGGGTTAATGCCTAATGGTGAGTATTTTTGCTTGTGTGCTACTTTTGATTTTTAATCATCTAATAGGGTGCATATAAATGGCTAACCAAATATCTTGTTCATCGACATATTGTGCATTTTTGAATGAGTATGAGAGTTCAATCTCTTCTGGTGAATGTAGTGTATTAAAGGGGGGGTTAGATTCACCCGTCAATAAAGTTGCACTGAGTGAGGATGCTAGGAAAATATTGAGACTCATAACGCTCGGGTTAAGCCATTATTTAATCCTGTATATTGAGGGGAATAGAAGAGAAGCCGCATTACTAGATTATGTGAGAATGACAGAAATGCTGCTAGGAGCAATTGATGAAAATATGCAAAAAATTATTATCCCTTTGGGGTATGGAAAAAAAATTGAGTTTATAGAAGAAGTGACCAGTAAAAATGGTTACTGTACTGTGATGCGAGAGACGCGTCCTTGGGGGGCACGTATTGGTACAAGAGAGGATAAAAAAATCTATATAAACAAAACACTATCTCAGATCGCACGAATGTTGACTGTTGATGTGCTCAATAATAAGCGAGAGCTTTCAGATAAATTTCCAAGTCTAATCGAACGAGCAACATGCATTAAGGCTAGAATGGATGCTGACGCTGAGATGGTGACTGTAGCTGAGAATGCGATGTTAATTTACCCTCCTGCACACCCAATGATATATAAAGAAGAAACTATTAGCGCTGAGCTGAAAACGATATTTACGCAAGGGATGTATTCATTTGCCTTTATGACAAAGGTGAAGGATTTCCTTGGCGTTATTGAACATAGTGAGCATAAAGTGTTAGGCCTTGTTGCGCCAAACCAAGAAATGTATGTGTTTAGTGCGGCCGGCGGTAAAAATAAGCATGTAGGTAATAATAAAGAGGTTTGCTATATTAAATTAAATCTGGAGCATAGCACTGTGTTCAAGGATATATATGAAGTGTATAAAATTATTGTTGAGCATTTAAATGATGCTGATTATTCCAGCTCAACTGAATGTATCAATAGCATTATTGATAAGATTAATCCTAATTCGGCACTTCCAGACATTTATTGTGGAATGGGGAAGATTCCTGCACTAAAAGGTCGGTAACAATCGGGGATAATTCATTGTCTCTAAACTAGTGACTTGCCCCACTTAACCAATCGGCTTTTAATTGCTCTGCATTCTCTGCGCCATCACAACTGGCGGGAAAGTCTTTGCCTGTTTTCCCCCATGCTTTCATTTGATCCGTATGGCACAATGTTGCCTGCCCATCCTGATAACCACGTAAATAGGGAGTCCGCTCAACGGCTGTATCACCAGACCACTCAACTAAAGCATCATTATCTTTCACCACATTCCCGCTCATTGCATCACTAAACCCCATATTGTACCAAAGAGAGTTAGACTTTTCTGGCACAGACATCTGGCTTGTCTGGCAGCTCACAAGTAGCAATGTCATGGATAATATGTACCCAAATTTCATCCCAACATCCTCATTGGAAAGGGCTTGGTATCAGGCAATGCCAAGCTTCTCTTTTAAAATTTTGAGATAGCGCCGGCTGACTGGAATGTGTTTACCCGTGTGGGTAATGACTTCAGCGCCACCATTGTCCATCAACTGTATTTCCTGAAGTAATTCGGTATTCACCATATATTGGCGGTGGCAGCGTACAAAAGGCGTTTTCTCTTCCAGCGTTTTTAACGAGAGCTGGGTATAACCGGACTGATTGAGCCCTACGACATGAACGCCACTCAGCTCTGAACAAAGGTATTCGACTTCTTCGATCTTGAGGAGAAAAATACGGTTGTGACCGTGGCACGGAATGTGTCTCAGTTGACGCTCCGCAATAAGTTGTACATTTTTATTTACGGATGTGCCGCGGCGAAGACGGTTAAGCGTTTTTGTCAGTCGCTGATTGTCCAGCGGTTTGAGCAAATAATCAAAGGCATGTTCCTCAAAAGCGCGCACCGCGTATTCGTCATAGGCGGTGACAAAAACAACATAAGGCATGCTGTCAGGGTCGAGCATGGCAACCAGTTCCAACCCACTGATTTTTGGCATCTGGATATCTAGAAAGATCACATCCGGTTGAAGTCGGTTAATTACCGGTATCGCCTCCAGCGCGTTGCTGCACTGCGCTATCACCTCAATGTCATCTTCTTTATCCAGCAATAGCAACAACTCTTCACGAGCCAGTTGCTCGTCGTCAATTAGGATGGCTCTTAGCATGCTTTCCTCCTGTTGCACTGATTCTATCACTATTTGCATTGAGATAAGCGAGGAAAGCCCGTAACCCGCGAGACGAAGGTAAGATTCATGGGAGGGTAAATCAGTAATTTTATATTTACACTGTATGGATTGAAATCTTTACATGTTGTGGTATCTTGAACTCAATGTGGCGGCGGAAAGCGCGCTACGCTACTCAAGAACTGTCCAGGAAAATGAACATGCAAAAAGATTCGCTCAACAACATCAATATTGCCGATGAACAAGTACTGATTACGCCCGATGAGCTTAAGGCAAAGTTTCCGCTCAATGTGCAAGAAGAGCAGGCCATTGCCACCGCGCGCCGTACCATTTCCGATATTATCCACGGTCGCGATAGCCGTTTATTGGTGGTGTGTGGACCTTGCTCCATTCATGACACGGATGCCGCGTTAGAGTATGCCCGCCGCTTGCATACGCTTTCAGCCGAATTGAGCGATCGGTTGTACATTGTCATGCGCGTTTACTTTGAAAAACCGCGTACTACCGTCGGTTGGAAAGGTCTCATCAATGACCCCTATATGGATGGTTCCTTCGACGTGGAGGCGGGGTTACACATTGCACGTGAGCTGTTGTTGAACCTGGTGAATATGGGGCTGCCTTTGGCGACAGAAGCATTGGATCCCAATAGTCCACAATACCTGGGCGATTTGTTCAGTTGGTCTGCAATTGGTGCGCGTACCACTGAATCGCAGACGCACCGAGAAATGGCTTCAGGCCTTTCGATGCCTGTGGGTTTCAAGAACGGCACCGATGGTAGCCTGGGGACGGCCATTAATGCGATGAAAGCCGCAGCAATGCCGCACCGTTTTGTGGGTATTAACCAGACTGGTCAGGTGTGCCTGCTGCAAACCCAGGGTAACAGCGACGGTCATGTTATTTTGCGTGGCGGCAAGCAGCCGAACTACAGCGCACAAGACGTCGCGGAATGTGAAAAACAGATGCAGGCCGCGGGCTTAACGCCTTCACTCATGATAGATTGCAGCCATGGCAACTCGAATAAAGATTACCGCCGCCAACCGCAGGTGGTGTCATCCATTGTTGAGCAAATTAAAGCGGGTAACCGTTCTATTATTGGCATGATGCTGGAAAGCCATATTCATGAAGGTAATCAGTCATCGGAACAACCGCGCTCGGCAATGCAATATGGTGTATCGGTGACGGATGCCTGTATCAATTGGGAAAGCACCGATGCGTTGCTGAGATCGGTGCATCAGGAGTTAGGGGCGGTACGCCGTTCATCGTTGGGAGAATAACAGAACATGGTTGCAGAACTGACCGCGTTGCGGGATCAGATTGATGAGGTGGATAAGGCGCTGCTTGGTTTGTTGGCGCGTAGGTTGGCACTTGTGGCAGAAGTCGGAGAAGTAAAAAGCCGCTATGGTCTCCCTATCTATGCTCCCGATCGCGAGGCTGCGATGCTGCGTTCTCGTCGTGAAGAGGCTGAAGCTCTCAATGTGCCAGCGGATCTTATCGAGGACGTTCTGCGCCGGGTGATGCGAGAATCCTACGCCAGTGAAAATGACAAAGGCTTTAAAACGCTGTGTCCGCAACTGCGGCCTGTCGTCATCGTGGGGGGACGCGGGCAGATGGGACGTATGTTCGAAAAAATGTTACGTCTGTCCGGCTATGAAGTAAGGCTGTTGGAAAAAGAGGATTGGCCTCAGGCCGAGAGCCTGTTGGCGGATGCTGGCATGGTGATCGTTAGCGTGCCTATTCACGTGACAGAACAGGTGATTGCACAGTTACCGCGCCTGCCGGAAGATTGTATTCTGGTGGATCTGGCTTCAGTGAAAAATGGGCCGTTGCAGGCGATGCTGGCAGCACACTCCGGCCCGGTCGTGGGCTTGCACCCGATGTTCGGACCAGACAGCGGTAGCCTTGCCAAGCAAGTCGTGGTGTATTGCGATGGTCGCCAGCCTGAGTCTTACCAATGGTTGCTGGAGCAAATTCAGGTATGGGGCGCCAGGCTGCATCGCATCAGTGCGGTTGAACACGATCAAAATATGATGTTTATTCAGGCGTTGCGTCACTTTGCCACGTTTGCCTACGGGTTGCATTTAGCTGAAGAGAATGTGCAGCTTGAGCAGTTGCTTGCATTGTCTTCACCCATTTATCGGTTGGAGTTGGTGATGGTCGGGCGACTGTTCGCACAAGATCCGCAGTTGTACGCCGATATCATCATGTCATCCGAAAATAATCTGGCCTTGATCAAACGCTATTACGCCCGTTTTGGTGAAGCGATTGCACTGTTGGAAAGTAAAGACAAAGCGGCGTTTATCGCCAGCTTCAAGAAAGTGGAGCACTGGTTTGGCGATTATGCCCAGCGTTTTCAGGTGGAAAGTCGCGCCTTGCTGAAACAAGCTAACGATAGTCGTACCTGAACGGCATGAATCAACTCCCGGCCTGAAGCCGGGAGTAACAATTTTAGTGCATCTCAACGGGAACGACGTTCTCACTGGGGTAACAACCGAGCACTTTCAGCGAGCGCGTAATGCCCGATAACTCTTTCAGTGCTTTTTGTAATCCATCCCCACGCAGGTTAGCCTGCACATCAATATAAAACATCTCCTCCCAGGGGTTACCGTAGATCGGACGAGATTCCAGTTTTGTCATAATGATGCTGTGTTCGCGTAGCACCAGCAGCGCTTCTACCAATGCCCCCGATTGCTGACCTGTCGCCATGATCAGCGTGGTTTTGGCGGGGACTTGCTCAGAGACATCAATCGGCTTACGTGCCAGCACGATAAAGCGGGTGGTGTTTTGGGTCTGGTTCGCCAGGTTATGTTCCAGCACGCGTAACTGATAAAGTAACCCACCGGCCTCGCTGCCCAGCGCAGCGGCGTGGGGTGAATTCAATGAAGCGACTTTTTCCATCGCCGCCGCCGTGCTTTCACAATACTCGATTTTCCACTGTGGATAGCGCTGGATAAAATGGCTGCACTGCTGGAAGGGCTGTGGATGACTGTAGACGGTTGTGATTTGGCTTAAATCCGTGTCGGTTGCGACCAGCATACAGTGATCGATAGGGTGGGTGAGCTCGCCCACAATCGACAGCCCGGTATGTTGCAGGAGATCGTACACGTCATTGATTGCACCCGACGTGGTGTTCTCAATGGGGAGAACGCCGTAGTCCGCCTGACCGGTTTCCACCATCGCGAAGATATCCTGAAATTTCTGGCAGCCGCACTCGATCAGCTGTTCAAAATGGCGTGCGGCATATTGCCGGGCAGCCAGATGGGAGTATGAGCCTTTAGGGCCAAGAAAGGCGACACGCGCCGAGTGGGCGCCGGTAGGGTTAAGATGGTGCTGCAATAGCGCCTGCTGCGTTAGCACTGAGTCTTCAATAATCAGTTGAAACAGGCGCGTAATATAGTGCCCATCGAGATGATAGGGTTTTGCCGCTTCGATGAGCTTATCCAGCAAATCCCTTTCTCGTTCTTTGTCGCGAATTGGTCGATGCGTATGTAACTTCGCGCGGGCCACTTCCAATGCCAACTCTCGCCGCTCGGCCAGCAGTTCAAGCAGTTTTAAATCTAACTCGGTGATGCGTTCACGTAAGGCCAGTAAAGGGTTGTCTGTCATGGTTGTGTTACCTGTAAACTCATTTTTATCCATACGGTGTGTATAAATAAGTGCATAAAAAAAGCCCCCTGTTCAGGAGGCTTTCTGGTTCGTCTTCGTATTCTTTCAATATGACGAATCGCCTCCCAATCAGGGGAAGGTAAAAAAGAATACGAAGAAAAACGGTGTGTGGCTCATCGGTTACCTGTTCAGTGCTTACGCGTTCATGGGGTAAAAGTACCCCTGTAAAGTAACTGTTGGCTTTTCGTTCTGTCAACTAAAAAGCGAAGGGGCTTTATCCTTAGAAACAACAACGCGCCCTGACGGCGCGTTGTTGGCTACAGTTATCTGTGAAGGTGTCGGTTATGACAGCTCAATATCCGCGTCTTTGACGCCGGCCGTCGTTGCCCTACGGGCTTCTCCTTTATGCTGCATCTTGTTCAGTTGGCGCTCCAGTTTCGCGAGCAGCTCATTAATGGCAGTGTACATATCCTCATGCTTGGCGCTGGCGACCAAGGGACCATTAGGCGTACTGATGGTCGCGTCGGCAACAAAACCCACCGGTTCTTTGGATAAAATAATATGTGGGTTAATCAGGTGAGTTTGCCATTTATCCAGCTTGGTTAGACGGTCTTCGACATGCTGACGTATTGCGGGGGTGATTTCCATTTGCTTACTGGTAATGTTGATCGTCATAGAACATACCTCTCTGCTTGTGCCGTCTCACTTAGATAGCTTCAGCATAGCTGTAAATGGGATAAAAATCGTGATCTAAGTCACTTATATTTGGCTGGTCGGATCACCGCGTTGCAATTTGTGAAGCGCATTGAGGAAGCGTGACACAAGGCTTGAGACCTGATGCAACTGGTGGCATTATCAATGAGATCGATGGCGTCCAGACAAGAGCAGTGGCGGGATGATGTTCGGATGCTGTTCCGGCGCCCGAATAAAAAAACGGCAAACCAAGGTTGCCGTTTTTTTATGTTTACGCGTGTGAGTAGGGGCCGTGCCGCTCTTTGGTTAAGCGGGATTGGCCTCAACGATTTTCGCGACTTTATCCGCCTGACCCAGCAGCCGAAGTTCTCTATACGCATTTTCCATTAACGGGAGCGCTTTTCTTGTCGCTTGCGTGTCTGGGAAATCACGCATCATCTGTTCTACACGATTAACAACGGCGACGTAGGCACCGCGTTTGGTGTAATATTCCGCCACTGAAAGTTCGTATTTAGCTAAACGCTCTTTCAGGAATACCAGACGTTTGCCCGCATCCGTGGCAAACTGGCTGCGAGGATACGCTTGCAGCAATTGGCGGAAGTCACGAAAAGCAGCGCGTGCATACTGTGGATCGCGGTCAGAGCGATCAACGCCAAAGAACCCTTGAAGTGCGCTATCATCCTGGGCCATGTTGGTTAAACCACGCATGTACAGGACATAGTCCACGCTCGGGTGTGTTGGGTTGAGGCGCAGGAAACGGTCAATGGAGGCTTGCGCCATCGCCAGTTCTGCGGATTTGTAATAAGCATAAATCAGGTCAAGCTGCACTTGCTGAGAATAGGGCCCGAAAGGATATCGGTTATCCAATGCTTCCAACTGCGTGATTGCTGCTTTAAAGTTACCGTCCTGCAATTTTTGTTGAGCGGTAGCATAAATTTCAGAAGGCGGACTGTCGGGAACCGTATCCTTGGAGCTGTTGGAGCAACCCGCTAGCGCCAGGCTCAACGTGGCTGCAGCCACCAGATATTTCATACGCATCATAACGTTTTGATTATCCTCAGAGTGTTATGCCGGGAGACTGGCCGTTACGCTCCCGGGTAAGACTAGCTACAATAGTACATTATTTTAAACGGCATCGCCGCGAAAACCCAACGTTAACGAAGAAGCTGCAACTATGGCACAACAAGTACAACTCACCGCAACGGTGGCTGAGTCTCAACTCGGTCAACGGTTAGATCAGGCTTTGGCCGAATTGTTCCCTGATTATTCACGTTCTCGCATAAAAGAATGGATCCTGGACGATCGGGTACAGATTAACGGCAATATGATAAATAAGCCAAAAGAGAAAGTGTTAGGCGGTGAAGCCATTACTATTGATGCCTTGATCGATGAAGAGGTTCGCTGGGAAGCACAAGATATCGCACTGGATATCGTTTATGAAGATCAAGACATTCTGGTGATCAATAAACCGCGCAATCTGGTGGTTCACCCTGGCGCAGGCAACCCGGATGGCACCGTACTCAATGCGTTGCTGCACCATTTTCCGGCTATTGGTGACGTACCGCGCGCGGGCATTGTGCATCGCCTGGATAAAGACACCACGGGATTGATGGTAGTAGCGAAAACCGTGCCAGCGCAAACACGACTGGTGGAATCGCTTCAGGCGCGTGAAATCACGCGTGAGTACGAAGCTGTCGCGATTGGTCGCATGACGGCGGGTGGCACGGTCAATGAACCCATGAGCCGCCATCCCACCAAACGCACCCATATGTCGGTGCATCCCATGGGAAAACCGGCGGTGACGCATTACCGCATTATGGAGCATTTTCGCAGCCATACGCGCCTACGCCTGCGTCTTGAAACGGGTCGTACACACCAGATACGCGTTCACATGGCGCACATCAATCACCCGCTGGTGGGCGATCAACTGTATGGCGGTCGTCCTCGCTTGCCTAAGGGAGCATCAGAGGAACTGGTGACAGCACTGCGCACTTTCGATCGTCAGGCGCTACACGCGACCATGCTGCGCCTTTATCATCCCATCAGTGGGATAGAAATGGAGTGGCATGCCCCTATACCACAAGATATGGTTGATTTGATTGAGGTATTAAAAGCGGACGCCGAAGCGTTCAAAGATCAATATGACTGGTGATGAGTGGCTGATGACGAGCGAACTGATACTGCCTGACTGGCCTGCACCGCAACGTGTGCGTGCCTGTAGTACCACGCGCAAGGGAGGCGTGAGCCAAACGCCCTATGCGTCGTTGAATCTTGGTGCGCACGTAGGCGATCGACCAGAGGCGGTGTTAGATAATCGTCAGCGACTGGTCACATTAGCCGATTTGCCCGCCATGCCGCAGTGGCTCAACCAAGTGCATGGAACGCAGGTGATTTCATTAGCGTCCTCGGCGTCAGACGTGCCGACCGGCGATGCGGCCTACACCAACCAACCCGGTTTGGTGTGCGCGGTGATGACCGCAGACTGTTTGCCGGTGCTGTTTTGCTCGCAGAGCGGTGATGAAGTGGCTGCCGCGCACGCGGGCTGGCGCGGTTTGTGTTCTGGCGTGCTGGAAGCGACATTGCGTCATTTTCGCGCCCCGACATCGTCCGTGATGGCATGGCTTGGGCCGGCGATAGGGCCGCAGGCATTTGAGGTTGGCCCAGAGGTGCGTGATGCGTTTATTGAACAGCATCCTGCTGCCGCAGACGCATTTATCGCTAAGGATAACAAGTTCATTGCCGATATCTACCAGCTAGCGCGTTTGCGCTTGCAAGCTCAGGGCGTGACGAAAATTTTTGGTGGCGATGCCTGTACTGTGACTCAGGCCGACAAATTTTTCTCATATCGCCGCGATGGAACTACAGGTCGTATGGCAAGTTTAATCTGGCTGATATAACCTACTGAATTAAGACGATCCATGGCAAGTAACTGCATTCCTTCTATTATTACTGGCAAAATAATCTTGAAATTTTGAGGGATGACCTCATTTAATCTCCAGTAGCAATTTTGACCAGTATGTATGGGAGGAGTTATGCGTCTGGATCGTCTTACCAATAAATTCCAGCTTGCCCTTGCGGATGCGCAGTCTCTGGCGCTCGGCAAGGATCATCAGTTTATCGACCCGTTACACGTCATGAGTGCGCTGTTACAGCAGGAAGGCGGTACGGTTAGCCCGCTATTGACCACGGCAGGCGTCAACGCTGTTCGTCTGAAAGCGGACATAGAACAGGCCATTGCGCGTTTACCGCAAGTGCAGGGCGTTGATGGCGATGTACAACCCTCCAATGAATTCGTCCGTACTCTTAATCTGTGTGACAAGATTGCACAGAAGCGCGGTGATGCGTTTATCTCTTCTGAACTGTTTTTACTGGCGGCCTTGGATACTCGCGGCACATTGAGCGATCTTCTCGCGCGTGCAGGGGCAACCAAAGAAGCCGTCTCTAAAGCCATTGATCAGATACGTGGTGGTGAACAGGTAAACGATCAAAATGCGGAAGATCAGCGACAAGCGCTAAAGAAATTCACCATCGATTTAACTGAACGCGCTGAACAGGGCAAATTGGACCCGGTCATTGGCCGTGATGAAGAAATTCGCAGAACGATTCAGGTGCTGCAACGCCGTACTAAAAATAACCCGGTGCTGATCGGTGAACCTGGCGTCGGGAAAACGGCAATTGTAGAAGGGTTAGCCCAGCGCATCGTCAACGGTGAAGTACCAGAAGGGCTTAAACACAAGCGCGTACTGTCGTTAGACATGGGGGCATTGATTGCCGGTGCCAAATACCGTGGTGAATTTGAAGAACGCCTGAAAGGCGTGTTGAACGATCTGGCAAAACAGGAAGGCAGCGTCATCCTGTTTATCGATGAGTTGCATACCATGGTTGGCGCGGGCAAAGCGGACGGCGCAATGGATGCGGGTAACATGCTTAAGCCCGCATTGGCGCGTGGGGAGTTGCATTGCGTTGGCGCGACCACGCTGGACGAATACCGACAATACATTGAGAAAGACGCCGCGCTGGAACGCCGATTCCAAAAGGTGTTTGTGGCGGAACCCAATGTTGAAGACACGATCGCGATTCTGCGTGGGCTTAAAGAACGTTATGAATTGCACCATCACGTGCAAATCACTGACCCGGCGATTGTGGCAGCGGCCATGTTGTCGCACCGCTACATTGCCGACAGACAACTGCCGGATAAAGCCATTGACCTGATTGATGAAGCGGCATCAAGCATTCGTATGCAGATGGATTCGAAACCGGAATCACTGGATCGCTTGGATAGGCGCATCATCCAGTTAAAGCTGGAACAGCAGGCGCTGAAAAAAGAGTCCGATGAGGCCAGTCAAAAGCGGCTGTCTGTGCTGAACGAAGAGCTTGATCAGAAAGAACGTGACTACTCCAAACTTGAAGAAGAGTGGAAAGCGGAGAAAGCCTCTCTCAGCGGTACGCAAAATATCAAGGCCGCATTGGAACAAGCGAAGATTGAACTGGAGCAAGCACGTCGTCAGGGCGATCTCGCCCGCATGTCGGAGTTGCAGTATGGGCGCTTGCCTGAGCTTGAAAAACAGCTAGCCGCAGCGACGCAGGCGGAAGGGAAAACCATGCACCTGTTACGCAACAAAGTGACCGATGCCGAAATTGCCGAAGTGCTAGCCAGATGGACGGGAATTCCCGTTGCGCGCATGTTGGAAAGTGAACGAGACAAGCTGCTGCGTATGGAGCAAGAACTTCATCAGCGCGTTATCGGGCAAGATGAAGCGGTCAGCGCCGTGGCGAACTCGATTCGTCGCAGTCGTGCAGGCCTTTCCGATCCTAATCGACCCATTGGGTCGTTCCTGTTCCTGGGACCAACTGGGGTGGGGAAAACTGAACTGTGTAAAACACTGGCAGCCTTCTTATTCGACAGCGATGACGCTATGGTGCGCATCGACATGTCTGAATTTATGGAAAAGCACTCGGTGTCTCGTTTGGTCGGTGCACCTCCGGGATACGTGGGGTATGAAGAAGGGGGATATCTCACCGAAGCGGTTCGGCGGCGTCCTTATTCTGTGATCCTGCTGGATGAAGTTGAAAAAGCCCATCCAGATGTATTCAACATTCTGTTGCAGGTGCTTGACGATGGCCGTTTGACGGATGGGCAAGGCAGAACGGTGGATTTCCGTAATACCGTTATTGTGATGACCTCGAACCTGGGGTCCGATCTCATTCAGGAACATTTCGGTGAAATGGATTATGTCGGGATGCGTGACATGGTTCTGGATGTGGTCAGCCATCGTTTCCGGCCGGAGTTTATCAACCGTATTGATGAAGTTGTGGTATTCCACCCATTGGGTCAGGCACACATCATGTCCATCGCGCGTATTCAGTTGCAGCGGTTGTACAAGCGGCTGGAAGAACGTGGCTATCAGGTCACGATGACCGAGGCGGTATTGGAACAATTGGGGCTAAGTGGTTTTGACCCGGTTTACGGTGCTCGACCGCTCAAACGTGCTATCCAGCAGCAGATTGAAAACCCGTTGGCCCAGGAAATTCTTTCGGGCAAATTGATTCCGGGAAAACCGGTCACCTTGGATGTTGAGGGCAGCGAAAAGCATATTGTCGCTAGGCAGTGATTAACATAATGTTTTATATGGTGAAGTTATTAAGCGGCACAGAGGTGCCGCTTTTTTTATACAGTGTGATTGTGTTAAAAATAGGCGCTTGGAATTTTTTTTGCATTTAGCGCTTGTCAGGGCGCGAGAAGTGTCTATACTGCGCCTCCACTGGCACGGCAACAGCGACACGCAGTTGCGGTAACAGTCGGAAAGTTAAACGCGAAATTGAAAAATTAACGTTGACTTTTCAGCGGTGCAGCGTAATATACGCC
>CAXYYB010000052.1:0-20464 GCA_964293225.1 uncultured Symbiopectobacterium sp.
TGAATGAAGTGAGGGAAATTACGGAGCGCTGGCTGCATGAATATAACAGCGAGCGGCCCCATGAATCGCTGAATAACCTGACGCCGGAGGAATACCGGCTGATGGCTGAAAACCCGGAAATCTCAAAAAGTGTGTGGAACTAAAACAGGTGTGCTTACAGCGGCACCGGTCAGAACCAAGGGGAATATCATGCAACTACAGCGGGACGAGGTCCTTGAGAACGCGCTGATTTTACTGGAACAACAGGGTATTGCTGCCTTAACGTTAGACACCCTGGCAGAGAAGCACAGCATCACCGCCGAGGCCATGGCTGCCTTCTGGCCAGATCGTGAAGCACTCCTCTATGATTGCCTGCGGCACCATAGCCAGCAGGTGGATACCTGGCGGCGTCAGTTGCTATTGGATGAAGCGCTCTCCGTTGAGGAAAAGCTGCTGGCACGCTATCAGGTATTGCATGAGGCGTTACAAAACCAACGCTATCCCGGCTGCTTGTTTATTGCGGCATGCAGTTTCTATCCTGATATCCATCACCCCATTCATCAGATT
Source organism: uncultured Symbiopectobacterium sp. (assembly GCA_964293225.1). Classification (GTDB taxonomy): domain Bacteria; phylum Pseudomonadota; class Gammaproteobacteria; order Enterobacterales; family Enterobacteriaceae; genus Symbiopectobacterium. The sequence continues at coordinate 547 of CAXYYB010000052.1, forward strand.
GCAGAGCGTCAAAAACAGGCATCACTTCAGTACACGCGCGAGCTTCTGGCGCAGTTGGAAACGGACGATCCAGAAATGGTCGCTCAACAGATGGAATTGATTCTCGAAGGCTGCCTGAGCCGGTTAATGATCAAACACCACGCGGATGACATTGCAACCGCCCGCCGTCTGGCGGAGGATGTACTGCGTTTTGCGCTATGCCGCAAAAACGGTGCGCTGACCTGACAGATCCTAGGGCACGGCGCTGATAAATGCGTCATCCTGACTGAAAAGTCGACAATCAACGTGGTTTTGATGCTTTTCCTGCACAAACCCGTTGACGGCAAGCGGCCAATACGGTTTAATGCGCCCCGTTGCCCGGATAGCTCAGTCGGTAGAGCAGGGGATTGAAAATCCCCGTGTCCTTGGTTCGATTCCGAGTCCGGGCACCACTTCTCCTTTTTTATGCCTCCCTATACGTTCCTATAAATCCCTATGTATTTGTAATATAACCAAAGTGGCATAGAAATCTTTCCCGATGCGTTCTTAGTTATCCCTAGGTATCCGGAAAAAAATGGGTCAAATTACGGGTCATTCAGTTCGATGAACGGAGTGACTCACCCATGTTAACGGATAGCAAGATCCGCCCTCCTCCTGTCAATGAAACAGAGCACCACCAGAAAACCAAAGCCCATTCACCGCCAACATACTGAACTTCCGCTTTCTACCTCATGCCCGATCCGCACAGAAACCGGGTTTGTAACGTGGAGAATATGCGGAAGCACGTACATGCCAGTAGACTTAAATTTTTAGAAATTTAAAGATATTATTCGTATTCGGTGAATCGAGTCCAATGCTATTTATATTGGCCTAACTAAACGGGCTTTCGAAATATTTCGTAAGTGAATGACACAGTTTATCGCGAGGCTGATATCTTCACCTTTTATAGTTCTCATCAGAAATAATTTTGACTAATTATGCTCAATATCGTCATGTAACTTTTTTCAACACCATACCGTCATCACAAAAAATGAAGATCTTCAAAAAAAATTGATACTTGAAAAATAAACCACCCTCCTATCGATTATATTATGTTTTATATCAAAATCACTTATTCAATCGGTAGAGGCATTGTATGTTGATTGCAGAGATAAAATCCAACCTATCAGACCAAATCAACAATAATTTTTGTGAGGGAATGAGAGAAAGATCAAATACTTTCCCTACATCACATTCTGACATTTCACGTATTCGTAACTCTGCGTTCGATTTTCGCCGCTTTAATCAACCGAAAGAATCTTATGAATCAATGCATTCTGAAGCAGCCAAAGAGGTCAATCTCGATATAAAGTTAGTGCCGACGTTGATAAGGGACACTTCATCCATCAATGCCAAAGACTATGTTTATCTGGGGAGTTGCGAAACAGCGTTTGTTTTGGATATGGGGATTACGCTGGATGCAGATGGCAGACTTCTTTTTATTAATGGCCAGCGCAAAGGATTGATATCTGGCTTATACAACAAATACATTAGGACAAGAAAATACTGCTGCTACAGTGCTTATTATATAACAAATAATAATGATTACTTATTTGATGCATTGCACATAAATGAAGACAGAAAGTTGACAGGAAGAATAAAGGGCACGTCTAAGCAATACACTATTGATATAGAAAAGAATATTAAAACATACTCCTTATCAGAATCCAATACAAATATCACGTTACGTTTAACAGAACAAAATGAATGGATACCTGAGGAAATAAAATTTGAAAGGAATGATGGTATTACATTAGCATTTACATGCAAAAACAATGAATTGTATTTATCTGAATTCAAAAGAGGAGAAAACACTGTGAGTTATAGAGAGTATGAATCTCTCATTAAATTAAAATCACTTAAAAACCACAATATACTTTCGATCAAAAAAGCAAGGGGAACGCTTCAGCTAGAAACCCTTCATAATAAAAAAAGAGAATAATCTATCTTAATCCAAACAAAATAGAACTCCCCAAGACTAGCGCCAAAATTTTCTCTCACAAACCGCCACAAAACCTATACTCTGCATTGGGTTCCGATCCTCATGAACATTATGATTCAGGACAACCATTTAGCTCGACGCGCCGTGGTAATTTTAGTAGTAAACGGATCCCCTTATTCAGTGACGCGATTGATAACTTTCGAATAAACTTACTAAAATCGAAATATCAGTGGCACGATAAACATTATCAAAAATCCATTAATGCAATGGCAAAGGCACTAGACCCAGGAATACGCTCTACCGCATCAATGATAAAAAATTTTTCAAAATGGTGCCGAACATCTAAAGAAGAAGAAAAAATCATTCGCAATAATATCGATATTAAGAAGAATTACACATCGCTCATTAAAGAACTACCTGACAGCGTCGTTAGTGATAAAGACATCTCTTTTGCGATACCGAACCTATTAAAAAACCTTAAAAATGGCGATCAATTATCCCTGATTAAGTCTAACGGCATCTCTATTTTTGGTGGTATAGCCAAAGGCGGCATCCCACTTTTTCCAGCTTTTTTTGTAGGAGGTGTTTTTGCACTGTCAAAGACACATTGTGTTGGTTTTTATAAAATGGATGATAACGAGATATCATGCTATTTTGATAATAGACTAACAGTACTAATCGCTGGCTTATGCGGCACAGGGCAAGGCCTTGAAAAAACGTTACTCAAAACACCTAATATTGACTATATTACTCTTTTACCTATAGAAATAAATATTATTTTACTAGGGCAAGTAACTATAAGTAGAAATCTAACATTGACATTAGACAAAAATGATATTTCAGAACTCATCGAAAAAAGCAGTAAAAAAAATGAGTTAATTAATTTCCTCAATGAAAGAAAAAACAATATATCTATTAGCAAAAATATCGAGTGTAGTTTAAAATTATCGTTAGAAGCAAGAGTATTAGAATTCAGATTTCAAATAGGAACAGGTTATGGATCAGGTAATTATGTTGTAGCACCGAGAAGCACTGCCGGAACCATGCTATCTTTGGATATGGCTTCAACAAAATTTACGAAAGAAACTAACATCACTCCTGATTCGAATGAAATAGAAAGCAAGAAAATTGAATTTCAGGCATTATCTCCACATGCAAAAATAATTCGAGAAAACAAAATAATGCCAATAACATCAACAGAAATCAATAATGAAAATTATTATTTCCCCCTTCCACTCGTTGAAGCATCAAGCAGTAAAAACATAGTAAATAGACAAGCTCATATAAATATATCTCGTATGTATAACGGCTTTATTCGTTTTTTCAAACAGAACAAAGAGACATTATCCAATGTCATTAAATCGCTTAATGAAATGGACATGGAAATAGAAAAAATACATAAAATTAGTTGCCTAACAAACTTAGCATTGATACGCAAAAAAAACAAGAAAGTAAACTCCAATTTATTTACAAAAAGAAAAAATTCAATTAATGACGTTATCATTCATAAAGATTTTATTGATTCACTCAAAAGGGCAAAACATGGCCTTTTGAGCAAAGAAAGAAACAGCATGGGAAAAAATATAAGCTATCATATAAGGACAAGCTATAAGCTGACAGAAGAAAGCAAGCGGGATAAAGAGAGTCTAGAACAAGAAATTGCGACAATTAAAGATAATACATCACAACTAAACAGTGAGGAACTTCAGACATTAGTAAACAATCTGCATTCTAAAGTTGAATCATTCAAAGAAGATGCAACATACCTATTAACTAAAATTGATTTAATGAGTATTAGTTCTCTTTCTAAATTTTCGTCAACAATAATTAACCTCATTTTTTATTTTAATAATAGAAAATCTGTTTCTTTAACTAAACAGCTTGGAAATATAACATTTGAGTATAATAAAGAAAACACAAAGCACCCTTCCAGAATAGTTTCTAACCTACATTTTCTGGAATAGAGGGATTTGGAATATTGGTGTAAAGTGTGATGCAACTTTCAAAGAAATATCATTTATTAAAAAACAAACCATTAATTGTAACAAAAATAAGAAGTAAATATTAATTTTATATTTGATTTATATTTGATTTATAATATTTTCTTACGAGTTTAAATTTATGTTTTTTTAAAAACTAATGTTACACTTAATGAATTACATTAATCGACGCTTAGGATTCACGTTCCATAACTCTTAGGTTGATTATGATAACATCACTACATTCAGCGCTGAATATACACAAACTGAGCACTTCCGAACCAATGATGAAGGACACTGTTCTTTCACCAACGTATTCAAATACACTAATCAAAAACATCTCTTTTATTCATTATTCAATACACATTATTATCACTGAGAAAAATCATTACTATAGGCATCACAACTCACCAGACAGTATTAATGAATATGTTACATTAGTACCGAGTACTATTAATAAGACTAATACGAAAGATTACGTATTTTTAGGAATCTGTCGCCCTCCTTTGCTTAGCGACATAGGAGTAACGCTGAATGAGGAAGGCGATCTTATCTTTATACAAGGTCAGAGCCATAACTTACTGTCTGGTTTGTATAATAAATATAGAAATAAAAAAAATTATACGTATTACGCCATCAGTAACAAAAGGAATATCACATTTGAATCATTATATATTGATGCGACGGGTGAACTGACTGCAAAATTAAAAAATAGAAACATTTATTACTCCATTTAAGTTAACACTAACTCCAGTATCGACACGAAAGAAGAAACTGTTAAAGCTGTCAGCATGACTTATAAGAAGCAGCATACGCCATTATCAACAGAGTTTTCACTTCAAGGGGAATATGGAAACACGGCTCATTTTTATTTAAAAAATAACAAATTATACTTAAGTACATACTCAGTTGGAAACAAAAAATATAATTACAGCCTCATGGAATACAAAGTTCAATCATTATTCAATAAAAAGTATCTAGTTGTTTCCATAAAACGTTGTAGAAACATGCTGCAAATAGAGGCTATCAAACGAGATAAAGTAATAATTTTCTATATTGACTCTAATAACCTATCCAAACTATTACTCAGAAAGAAACAGGCAAGTCATAAACCACCTCAAGGCCTCTACGCATCTTTAGGTGGTGATACGCATGAAAAATACGCTTGTGGGCAACCCTTCTCATCAACCCGCTGGGGAAATTTTAGCACTCTGCCAATACCTATCATTTCTAGAACAATCGATGCTCTCCGCTTAACCCTCAAGAAGAACGACATAAAGGTAAGCAGTCGAGGAAAAAAGCACATTGAAGCTACTTTCCGGCTCTGGCAATTTTTTTGCCGGAGAAAAGTACATTATTGCGCCTAACACTATCAACGATAATGGACCGCTCTGTTATCGCCTTGCGCTTATTGAAGGCGGAATGAACACCAAAATAAAAACGAAGAGCATTTTTAAACACACCCATACCCGAGTCAGGACTGCGGATCAAAAAAAGGTGATGCCAAAACGACGTCACCATGAGCAGATTAAAAAAATTTACAACATGTTAGCAGCCATAACAGAAACAGGAGAAATCATTCGCCCCATGCATAAAATAGAAAATGTAAAGGTAACGCGCAGGTTGCATAATCAGGTTAATTTACCGCAAGGCGGCTTGCTGGCAAGATTCCTATCAAACTCATCGCAACACACAACCTTAAAACATGTTTTTGGCAAGAAGGAGCGTCCACAACCATTTGCTGATACGTTGCGCACACTCGCCGACCGAGCATCCAGTAAAAACAGAAACCATTTAAATAAAAAAATGAGCCACAGTCTTGTTGCAAAATACGATATCAATATTAATGACAAAATAAGATTGCTGGAATTTAAACATGAGTTAGGCGCGCTGGAGAGCAACCCGAATGCGCTGAATAGGAATCAAGAGAGAAAAAAACTGAAGGAGTTACATCACCAGATTGTAAAATTTAAAAGTAAGGCGACATATCAATTGAACACCCTCGATCTCTACAGCGCTGGAGAGAGAGTGCAGACCAAATCATCACCGACCAATGTGCTGCTGAATTTCCAGAAAACCAAAATGATAGCGTTAAAAAAGCATCTGGGATAGATATCACTTGAATATGCCGATACGCCAATCCCCACGAGAATAACAGGTAACTACCGTTTTCTTTGAATGTGCGCCTGCGTATCACTGTTTTCGTCAGACCGTTTTCAATGGCTCAAGACAGAGGAAGGTGGTGACCTTGTCAGCCATAATCCGGTATACCCCCTTGAAACGCCGCCCCATGGGAAATTCAGGGGCTAGCGTGGTTTGCAATTGCAGCTCGAAAACCTGTTGAGCCTGGTTGAGCACGGTAATTTGCGCGTCCAAAAAATCAAAATACTGCTGAACCGAAGGATAGATGGCTTTAAACAAGCTCTCTTTGGCTGAAAAACTCAACGTCAGCGCCTGGCAAAACGGCATATCCACCCCGTGTAGCCATTGACACTCCTCATCACCCACGATACCAGGCCAGAGTGAAGCCGCCCGATCGTCACTCATCAGCGTTTCCACATCCACCCCCACGCCGCTGAATACGTCGCTACGGCGGTGAATCGCACACAGCACGCTGTCTTTATTGTGGCTTAAAGAGCCACAAAGATTTTCAGGCCATAGCGGCGAGCGGTCCTGGCCGCTCAGCAAGGTAAACTTGTTTATACCGAGCTTTTCCAGCACATGGCGCGCCAGATAGCGCCCCGCGAGAAATTCAGCGCGGCGCTTAGGCACCGAGCGTGCCAGCTCCGCAGACAAGGGCACATCAACACGATGATAAAGCATATCGTGGTAAGCCTCTGGGTTGAAACGACAATAGGCACAGAATCCAGGATACACAGCCTCGCTATTGGGCAAAGGCAGCGTCATCCATTCAATATTGCCGATAAACGCCGAGATGGTCATTAACGTACACTCTCCCCCTGCCACGGATCAGGTTTTAAAGCGCCAGAAAGAAACCAGCAATGGTTGCACTCATCAGGTTTGAAAGCGTTCCTGCCGCAACCGCTTTCAGCCCAAAACGCGCGATATCCTGACGACGGTTTGGTGCCATGCTGCCGAGCCCGCCAATCAAAATCGCAATCGATGACAGATTGGCAAAGCCACACAAGGCAAACGAAATAATGGCTTTCGATTGATCCGAGAGCACCTGTAATCCCAGGGCTGCCACGACATCATCCGCTTTGAGATGCTGACTAAAATTCAGATAGGCAACAAACTCATTGAGAATAAGTTTTTGGCCGATAAAGGCCCCCGCAACCGTCGATTCCTGCCACGGTATTCCGATCAGGAACGCCACTGGTGCGAACAACCAGCCCAAAATCAGTTCCATAGAGAGCTGTGGATAATCAAACCATCCGCCAATGCCCCCCAGAATGCCATTAAGCAGGGCAATCAGCGCCACAAACGCCAGCAGCATCGCGCCCACATTGAGCGCCAACTGCAACCCTGAAGCTGCGCCACTGGCCGCGGCATCAATCACGTTGGCCGGTTGGTCATCGGCGCTCACAAAACCGGAGTGGGTTTCATGATCGTGCGTTTTCTCGGTTTCCGGCACGATCAGCTTGGCAAACAGCAAGCCCCCCGGTGCGGCCATAAAGGAGGCGGCAATCAGATACTCCAACGGCACCCCCATCTGTGCATAGCCTGCCATAACAGCACCAGCAACGGATGCCAGACCACCGCACATCACAGCAAACAGCTCCGAACGCGTCATGGTGGCAATATAGGGACGCACCACCAGCGGTGCCTCCGTCTGCCCAACGAAAATATTAGCCGTCGCCGAGAGCGATTCGGTTCGTGATGTTTTTAGCAGCTTTTGCAACGCACCGCCTAGCAGGCGAATAACCCATTGCATCACGCCGATGTAATACAAAACGGCAATCAACGAGGAGAAAAAGACAATGATCGGCAGCACCCGCAGTGCAAATACAAAGCCACCGCTGCCAAACAACTCAAACATTTTATCAGAGGCCAGACCGCCAAAAATAAACGATACGCCTTCATTGCCGTAACCAATAATCAGGGCAACTCCTTCGGTCATCCCTGCCAGTACCCTGCGCCCAAGAGGCACATAAAGTACCAAGGCACCAATACCTATCTGGAGCAGAAAAGCGCCCAACACCGTACGCAAACGAATAGCCTTGCGGTTGCTGGAAAGTAAAACGGCGACCAGCACCAACACGGCCATGCCAATAAGACTCATAATGAGTTGCATAAGGAGTTCCCTTTTATGCGCTGTTGAAATCAAGAATAGACCATTCACCTCGGGTAAGAGTGCCCGAGAAAACTCAAAGGCGGATTATAAGGCGGCCATTCGATAAATACGCATTTTTTGTCACATTTGAACACTTTCTGACACGCATCTCCCTCTACATCTGGGATTTCTATCACGTTCTTTTTCCACACCTTCTTGGGTATGCGCCCCAGGACGCTAGAGATATCGCTTTTTCTTATGCCTGCAAGGGAAAGCAATGTGTTAATAATATTGTTTGATGCGAGGGTATATCGTTCATTTTCAACATCGTTGAGGATAACTGATGGTTTTAGCCGAACGATATCAGGTACAACACGCAATTTTATATTATAGGTGACAAATAAAAGGCAACACCATGAAAACAAAAACATTATCGCCAACCACCGCAGAAGAAAAGTCCTCTGACCTCGATAAGTTCGATTACACCATCCTGCAACTGCTGCAAAAGGATGCTTCGCTCTCCAACGTAGCGCTGGCAGAAAAAGTCAACCTCAGTGCGCCAGCCTGCCTACGGCGGGTAGAGCGTTTAAAGCAAGCTGGGCTGATAAAAGGTACAGTGGCCCTGCTCAACCCAGAAGCGTTGAATGCAGGCATGGTGGTGATTATCGGCGTGGTGTTGGACCGTTCGACGCCCCAGTCGTTTGCTGATTTCGAACTGGCGGCACAACACATCAGTGGGTGTATGGAATGCCATGTGGTAACGGGGGAGTTTGATTACATGATGATGCTCCGCACCAAAGATAATCAAAGCTTTAATAAGTTACATGCGGAGCAGTTGTTATTTCTGCCCGGTGTACGGCAGATACGTTCCTTTATGGGATTACGCCAGGTGCTCTCAACCACGCAGTTACCTTTTTGATAACGCTGGCCCAGACGGGCCAGCTATCATTCAAACACCATCAGCCGTTACGGAAAATATAGCTGTAAGCGCTCAGTGCTGGAGCACCGCCCAGATGGGCATACAGCACTTTGGAACCTTTAGGAAACTCTCCGCGACGCACCATGTCGATCATGCCGTGCATGGATTTACCTTCATAAACCGGGTCAGTCAATACCCCTTCAGTGCGGGCACACAGACGAATCGCCTCCAGCGTACCTTCATTCGGTAAGCCATACTCCGGCCCACCGTAGCGGGTATCCAGCACCACGTCTTCTTCAGTGATCTCGCGCCCCAGTTCCACCAGATTCGCCGTATTTTGCGCAATACGCAGGATTTGCGCCTTGGTTTGTTCTGGTTTAGCTGAAGCATCAATCCCGATAACGCGACGAGAGCGCCCATCGGCGGCAAAGCCTACCACCATCCCTGCCTGGGTGCTGCCGGTCACAGAGCAGACCACAATATAATCAAACGTAAAGCCCAGCTCTTTTTCCTGCTGGCGCACTTCTTCGGCAAAGCCGACGAAGCCTAATCCCCCCAAGGGATGCTCAGAGCAGCCCGCCGGGATCGGGAACGGTTTTCCACCGTTTTGGGCCGCTTCTTCCATCGCTTGCTGCCAGCTTTGACGAATGCCGATGTCAAACCCAGCGGCATCGAGGCGTACATCCGCTCCCATAATGCGCGAGAGTTCGATATTGCCGACCCGATCGTAGACCGCATCCGCATAATTTACCCAGTTCTCTTGAACCAGCACGCACTTCATGCCGAGGTGCGCAGCCACAGCAGCCACCTGACGCGTTTGGTTCGACTGAATACCGCCAATCGAGACCAGCGTATCGCACCCCTGCTCCAGCGCTTCTGGGATCAGGTATTCCAGCTTGCGGGTTTTATTGCCGCCAAACGCCAGGCCGCTGTTGCAGTCTTCGCGCTTGGCATAAAGTTCGACATCACCGCCCAGATGTTCGCTCAATCGCTTCAACGGCGTGATGGGAGAGGGACCGAAGGTCAGCGGATAGCGGGGAAATTTCTCCAGATTCATCATCAAGCTCCAAAATAAAGTGGCATTAGGGAAACGGGAGATGGCTATTTCTTCGGAAATATCCTCACGCCGTAAAAACAGACTAACAAAATAATGATGAATTTAAATTGCATTATTAATCTAATTTTTAACCATAAAAAACAACAAAAGACACCATTAAGAATAAAAAAAACAAAAAACATAATAATAAAGAAATAAAATTAATGATCATTTTTAGTATTCTGGCATGCCATAGCGCTGCCGCAATTGGCTGTCCATTTCCGTCAGCGTTTGCTTGAGAAACTGAAAAAAACGTGCCAGCAGCGCCGTTCGAGGACGCCCGATCTCGGTCTGAATTTGCAGCATACGTTGCCCCAATGGTTCTACGTTAACGCGGCGAATCTGAAGCTCATCGTTGAGCATGTGCCCCATCACCGAAAAATGGCTACATATACCGATCGCGTCGCGATCGTTACGCACATAGCCGAATACCGCAGAAAATTGGTTGCTGGTAAACACCGGCTCGATAAACACGCTGTTCATTCGACAGCACAGATCGAACAGTTGCCGGATGGTGGCGGTTTGATCCGGTAACACCAACGGATAGGCATTCAGATCGGACAAAGCGAAATCGCGCGTCGCCAGCGGGTGCTCGCGATGCATAAATGCGGTAACCGGTGCAGGAAACGAGGCGATGACATCAACCCCCGGCTCCGCCGCCAGGCTAAACTTAATGGCCACATCCCCTTCACCGTGCCGCACCCACTCCGGCACCTGCTGGCCGCTGCCAACAATCAGATGAAAATTGACTTCAGGGTGTAACTGGCGAAAACGTGCCAGCAACAGCGGCACCAGATTCAACGCCAAGCCATCGGTACACACCACGCGAATTGGGGTTTGCTGCCGAGCTTTGAGGCCTTCCAGTTCAGCGATAGCCAGCTTCATATCCGCCATGCTGCGTCTGACATGGTTTGCCAGAATTTGTCCGGCATCATTGAGCACCATACCGCGCGCACTGCGCTCAAACAGCGGCATCCCCAGACGTTTTTCCAACCGTTGGATGTGGCGGCTAATTGCGGAAACCGCGACGAAAAGCTGCTGGCTGGCAGCGCTTAGCGAACCGGTGCTCACCACGGCCATAAAGTAACGGATTTCGGTATTGTGCATGGCTTCCCCCTGCGCTGAAAAACGACAACGCGCGCACCGAAAAATTGGTACGCGCGAGTGTTGAGGCGAAAGATCCTGTTGGCGACAGGATCAAGCAACGATAGCAGTGGCCGCGTGCAGCTCTCGCTGGCGGCACACCGCCGCCCCCTGCTCTGCCAGATCCCACAGCATACCAGCCATCAGTTGCAGCGCCTCCTGCGCGACCGATTGCAGCAAATGCTCATTAGGGGCATGCTGGCTACAGGCCGGATAAGAGTGCGGCACCCACAGCGTCGGTAGCCCTAAGGTTTCGGAAAAACAAGCATTTGGCAGACCACCGCCAAAATTGGGCAGGATGGCGGCTTTTTTTCCCGTCGTCCGGGCAATTGAGGCTTCGCCCCACGCTACCCAAGGATCGCAAGGATCGAGTCGCGTTGCGGTAAAGCAGTGATCGGGGGTGACGATCGTGACATCTTCAAACCCGTGCGCATCCAGATGCTCACGCAAATAACGCGGAAAATTATCCACATCGCTGCCGGGCACGTAGCGCATATGGCAGTGTGCCCGCGCCACTGGCGGGATCGCATGGGCCGGTTTATCGGGATTGCCAGTGGTAAAAGCCAGCACGTCAAAGGTATTCCAACTGTAGAGCTTCTCTGCCGCCGTCAGGCCCGGCTCGTTCCAGTCAGGATCGATGGCCGGATCGTTGGGGCCCGTCCCCAAAGTGATATCGCTCAGCAAATAGCGCACCTGCTCAGGTAACATCGCCGGGCGTAACCCTGGCACCAGAATACGTCCGCGCGCATCCACAATGCTGCTTAACGCATGGGCCAGACGAATGCCGGGGTTTGCCAACAGCCCACCCCAGTTACCAGAATGGTGCGCGCCTTCACGCAGCTTGACCTGAAGCTCAACGTTAAACACCCCGCGCGACCCCAGAAACAGCGTCGGGCGCTCGGCCACGACGCGGGGGCCGTCAGAAGCGATAAACAAATCCGCTGCCAACCAGTCACTGTAGCGAGCGCACAGCGCATCCAGCCCGGGAGAACCGGTTTCCTCTCCCATTTCCAAAATCAGCTTCAGGTTGTAGCCAAGTCGCCCTTGCTTCGCTTTTAGCACCAACATCAGGGCAGCCAGATTGATGGTATGCTGACCCTTGTTGTCTGCCGTACCGCGGCCATACCAGCGATCGCCATCCGGCGTAACTTTCCAGGGATCGATCCCTTCCAGCCAGTTAGCTTCATCGCCCAGTACCACATCGCCATGACCATACGTCAGTAACGTAAAGGGCGCTTCAGGCTCAATACGACGCGCCAGCAGAAAAGGCCATTTCCCCGCCACCGGGTTATCCACAATACGGCACTCAAAGCCTAATGCCTGAAGCGAGGGAACCATCTCTTCCGTCAGGTAGGCCATTATCTGGGGCGCTCGCTCTGCGACCAGACTTTCTGTTGGGTAGCTTACCCGCCGTGCCAGCGTTTCCAAAAACGCACCAGACGCCATATAGTCGCTCGCCGCTTGCATCAATTCTTCACGCGTCATCTGCCTGCATCCTTCTTCATTTTTGCCGTGTTCGGGTCATAATCCACTGTAATGGGGGGAAATCTCGGGAATACCGAGCCCCGGCTCGGGCGTCAGCACCGACGCAAGCAGTGCCTGGGTGTAGGGGTGCCTCGGCGTTTCGAAAATCTGCTCGCGCGTCCCCTGCTCGACAATGACACCTTTGCGCATCACGGCGACGTGATCCACCAGGTGCTCCACCACCGCCAGGTTGTGGCTGATAAACAGGTACGTCAGACCGAGCTCCTGCTTGAGCGCCATCAGCAAATTAAGGATTTGTGCCTGAACCGACACATCCAGCGCCGAGGTTGGCTCATCACAGATGAGGATTGCCGGGCGCATGATCAGCGCGCGAGCGATAGCAACGCGCTGGCGCTGACCGCCGGAAAGCTGGCCCGGATACTGCCCGTGGGTTCGGGTTGGCATGCCAACCCGGTCCAACATCTCCTGCACTCGCTGTTTGCGGGTTTCCGGGGTGCCGATGTTGTGCAGGCGCAGCGCGACTTCAACGATATCGGCCACCGTGCGGCGTGGATTCAGCGAAGAGTAAGGGTCCTGAAAAATCGGCTGGATGCGGGTCGCCACCGCTTTGCGATCCCCCGCATCGATTTCACGCCCTTCAATCAGGACGTTGCCTGAGGTCGGTGGCAATAACCCCAGCAGCATCTTCGCCAGCGTACTTTTACCGCAGCCGGATTCTCCCACCAGTCCAAGGGTTTCACCGCGCCGCACGCGTAAAGAAACGTTATTAACGGCGGTAAAGATACCAGGTCGGGCAAACATCCCGCGATTAAGGCGAAATTCGCGGCTCAGGGCACAAAGCTCAAGCGCCAGATCGTCATTGCCGGGAATGTAGGGGGCAGGTTGTACCGTGCCAAACGCCGTTACCGTTTCACTCATGCCACATCCTCCCAGGCTTATGCCTGCACACAGCGCACGTGCTGCTGCGGCGTCACCGCAACATAAGGCGGGTTTTCACTGCAACAGGCCTGTGCGCTGGGGCAACGATTGCGGAACGCACACCCCTGCTGTGCGCCGATAAGACTCGGCACCACACCGGGGATCGCCTGTAGCAACTGGCCGGGAACGGTTTTTCCTCGTACCGGGATGCATGACATCAACCCTTTGGTATAGGGATGTTGCGGCTGCCCAAACAGCGCTTTCACCGGTGCGGTCTCAACAATCTGACCGGCATACATCACCGCTACGCGATCGGCGATGCGCGCTACCACGCCAAGATCGTGCGTGATAAAAATCACCGCAGTCCCCAGTTCCTGCTGCAATTCTCGCAGCATGCGCAGGATCTGCGCCTGAATGGTCACATCCAACGCCGTGGTCGGCTCATCAGCGATGATCAGCTCCGGCTCACACATCAACGCCATGGCAATCATGATACGTTGGCGCAATCCTCCCGACAGCTGATGCGGATACTGCCGCAGACGATCCCCGGCCTGAGGAATACCAACCCGTTCCATTAAATAGAGCGCACGCTCTCTTGCCTGGGTCGGTGTCACCTTACGGTGCGCATGCAACGTCTCGCACAGCTGTTCGCCCAGCGTGTAGGAGGGATTGAGCGAGGTCATCGGTTCCTGAAAGATCATGGCGATCTGATCGCCGCGGATCGCTGCCATCTGTTTATTGTTCAGCGTTTGCAGATCTTGCCCTTTAAAGCGCAGGTGCGTCGCACTGCGCACCGCCTTACGCGGCAGCAGCCCCATCAGGGCCAGCGACGTCATGGATTTACCGCACCCCGACTCACCCACCAGACACAGCATCTCGCCTTTACGCACCGAGAAATCAATACCGCGCACCGCGTTCAAGGTGCCCCGCGCCGTAGGTAGATCGACGCGCAGGTCTTTGACATCCAACAAGCTATCCTGACTCATGGCAACCTCCTCAGTTACGCCCGTCTACGGCGGTAATATCACGCAGGCCATCACCCACCAGGTTGATGCCGAGCACCACCACCGCCAGCACAATGCCGGGGATCAAAATCACCCAGGGCTGAAAGAACATGTAGGCTTTACCTTCTGCCACCATCAATCCCCAAGAGGGCATCGGCGGTTGTACTCCAAGCCCCAGGAAGGAGAGCGTGGCTTCCAACAAAATGGCGTGGGCAATCTCGAGCGTGGCTACCACCGTCAGCGGCCCCAGCAAATTGGGCAAAATTTCCCGCACCATGATGAAAACAGACGATGCCCCCAGCGTTTTCGCCGCAGCGACAAACTCCTCTTCCCGCAGTTGGCGCGTCACAGAACGTGAAACGATCAAAAAGCGATCCCACAGCAGTAATCCGAGCAGCAGAATCACCACTTTTACCGAGCCCCCCACCAGCGATGCCATCGCCAGCGCCACCAAAATCACCGGCATCGAGAGGCGTACCGTCAGCAGATAACTCACCATCGCGTCCACACGACCGCCAAAATAACCGGCAACCACACCCAGCGTGATGCCAATAACGCCCGCCAGTGCGGCGGCAGCTAACCCAATCAACAGTGAAACCTGCGCACCAAACAGCAGGCGACTTAAGTAGTCGCGCCCCAGCTTATCGGTGCCGAGGATGTGCTCCCAACTGCCCTTCTCATACCAGACCGGCGGGATCAGACGTCGGCTGACATCCTGCGCATAAGGGTCATGCGGGCTGATCCACGGTGCCAACAGCGCCAACACCACCACAATGCCCAGAATCACCACGCCCAGCGTCATGCTGTGGTGGCCCAGGATGCGCCGCATAGCGCGTTGCCACGGGCCCGGTTGCGGTAATAACCCCGTTTGTCCGGCTTCAGTTTGCGTTACTGTCACAGCGCCACCTCGCGAAAAAAGCCCCAGCCACAATGCAGATGTCTTTTCAGATGCTTTCATATTGCTTACCCCTAGCGCGCCCGTAAGCGCGGATCGAGTGCGGCATTGAGCACATCTGCCAAAAAGGTGAGAACGATATAGAACACCGCAATAATCAGTACGATGGCCTGCACCACCGGGAAGTCATTGCGGGAGATGGAGTCCCACGCCAATTGTCCCAACCCTTGCAATGCAAACACTGATTCAATCACCACCGAGCCGCCCAACATAAAGCCCAGTTTCACCATCGCCAGCGCAACGACGGGAATAATGGCGTTACGCAAGCCGTGTTTAACGATGACGTGAAAACTGCTCAATCCCTTGGCGCGTGCGGTGCGGATATAGTCAGCGTTCAGCACGTCCAGCATGCCGGAGCGGGTAAGTCGCATCAGGGAGGGCATGGCGTAGTAGCCCAACGCAATGGCAGGCAGAACAAAGTGTTGCCAGGTGGTGTTGCCAGCGACCGGCAGCCACTTTAGCCCCACGGCAAAAATCAGGATCAGCAGCAGTGCAAACCAAAAATTGGGCATGGCCTGCCCGAGCACCGCCGTCATCACGGCACTGCGATCGACCCAGGAATCACGGAATACTGCGGCCAATACGCCGAGCGGGATCGCCACCAGCAGCGCCAGCAGCAAAGACACCGCCCCCAATTTCAAGGTGACCGGCATACGCTGCCCGACCAGTTCCATCACGGTGTGTTCAAAATAGAAAGAGCGTCCGAAATCGAGATGCAGCGCGGCCCAGAGCCAATGACCAAACTGCGTGGCAAGCGGCTGATCCAACCCGTATCGGACACGAATCTGCGCAATCACTTCTGCCGTGGCTTCAGGCCCGGCAATCGCTGCTGCCAGATCGCCGGAAAGGTGCAACAGGGAGAAACTCACTAGCGCCACGGTAAACAACACCGCGAGCGCCACCAGCAGCCGATGAAAAACGTACTTCGCCATAATGCAGCTCCTTCTTGGTCACAACGCGGGAGAAGCAGCGCTTCTCCCGTGGCAGGCATTACTTCCAACTGGACAGGGCAAAGCGCGGCAGTTCGTCCGGCCAATCCTGAAAATTCAGATCGGAGGTAAAGGCATAGTGGGTTGAGTAGGAGAACAACGGCGCAATATAGGCCTGAGACGAGATACGCCCCAACGCGGTGGCATACAGCGCAGCACGATCCTGGGTATTGATGGTTTCATCGGCCTTCAGCAAGGTAGTGGTCACCTCGGGATCCTTCCAGATGTCATTACCCTTGCCGCCAAAGTACGGCGTGGTGAACGCGGTAGCGTCGTTAATCGAGAACGAGCCCCAGGTATTGAATGCGATTGGCGCTTTACCGGAAATCAACGCGTCCGCCATCACCGGATACTGCACATAATGCAGTCGAGCACGAATCCCCACCTGACGCAGATAACCGATAATCGCTTCTGCGTAATCGCGCTCACGGTAGGCCCAGATATCCGTATCAAACCCGTTGGGATAACCCGCTTGCGCCAACAGCTGTTTGGCTTTTTGCGGATCAAACGGGTAATTGATCACCTTGCTGGCATCACAGGCTACCTGCTCGCGGAAGCAGGCGGTGTAAACCGGTTTACTGCCGCCTTTCACCAGGTTGGTCACCATGCTTTGGCGATCGATGGCGTAATTCACCGCCTGGCGCACGCGCACATCCTGAAAAGGCTTCCCTTCCGGCGAATCGCTATGAATGCTCATCGCCACAAAGCCAACGCGCATGGTTTCGCCGCTTTTCACCGCGAGGTTCGGCATGGAGGACAACGCCTCAGTCTGATCGGAAGGTACGCGCCAGATCCAATCCACCTGCCCGGTCATCAACTGCGCCAGACGGGTTTCCGGGTCACGGATCACCACGAAATTCAGCTTGCCGATCTTGGGCTGACCCAAGGGGCTCTCTTTGAAGTAATCGGAGTTTTTCTCCATGGTGACCCCTTGGCCGGGGATCACCTGCACCACCTTATACGGGCCAGTGCCGATCGGCGCACGGCTAAAGCCCGCCAGCTTCACGCTCTGGAAATACTTCGCCGGAAAGATAGGTGTCGGGCCAGACAGGTACTCCAACGCCGCCGGGAAAGGCTTGGCTAAATGCAGGCGGACCGTGTAGTCATCCACTTTTTCGGTGCGCGCAATCCAGTTGACGCTTTGTGGCACCACCGAGTCGGTATTCGGTCCGGCAATATGTTCGAAGGTATAGACGACGTCATCCGCAGAGAAATCATCGCCATTATGAAATTTGACCCCTTGGCGTAAATGCATCAGTAATGCAGTCGGCGATTCCCACTGCCAATCGGTAGCCAGTTCCGGTTTGTATTCACCGGTTTTTGGATCGCGGTAAACCAGGTTGCTCCACACCAGATGGGCTAAAATCACCCCTTCCCGCATGGTATTGTGATAGGGGCTGACATTTTCTATCTCACTGTCAGAGGCATAGACCAACGTATCATTGGCTTTCCCGGCGTAACTTTGGGCAGCCATTCCCATCAGCATTGCCGTGAACACATATTGTTGTAGCCGTCTTGTAAGTAAACGCGTCATGTTACTCTCCACACCATGAATAAAAGGAGGAATACAAGGATCATCGTTCATCCTGGTTCAGGGTGTTTTTGCAAGAGTGACGCCAACCGGGTTACCAGCTTGTTACTGATTTAAGACAGTTGCTTTCTCAAAACGAGAAAACGCCGAGCCGCTGCCGTTGTTGCGCATTGAACAATAATAAATCGCTATCCATTGGCCATGCGCACAGCGCGTTTGCGAGCAACAGCGCGATGTAGCGGTGCAGGGAAGAAGAGCGATAACGGTGCAGGGCGTCGATTTTTTGCACTATTAACGAGAGTAGCGATAAGGCGTTGCTATTTCTCGCTTTGAGAAACGGCATTTGCTACCCCACCGTTAGCGTCAATGCCGGGCAAGGTAAACAGGCGACAGGTATTGCGATACAGCGCGTCCGCTATCACCTCAGGCGGCTCTGTGCGCAACTCACACAGGGTGTGAAACACATTGGCCGCACGTTCGGGGCGATTGGGTTGCCCCTGAAAACCATTGAGCGGCATATCGGGCGCATCGGTTTCCAGCAACAGGCTATCGAGAGGAAGGCGAGAAATCGCCTGACGGGTTTTGTTGGCGCGTGGATAGGTAATGGTGCCACCGACACCAATGCAGTATCCCAATTTGATAAAGGCCAGCGCCTGCTGCTCACTGCCAGCAAATCCGTGCACCACACCTTTGCGCGGCACATCAATACGGCGCAATAACTGCGCCAAACGATCGTGCGTGCGTCGGGAGTGCAGCATCACCGGCAAGTCATAACGCTTTGCCAGCGCCAGTTGCGCTTCCAGAAGTTCACATTGGCGTTCGATACGGGGCTCGGGCATGTACAGATCCAGCCCGATTTCCCCTACCGCGATCAGCCTGTCATCGCGTTGACGTAGCTGCTGTTCAAGCAGGACCAGATCGTTGTCCTGATGATGAGCAACGTACAGTGGATGCAAACCAAGGGCAGCAAAGATCGCGGGGTGAGTGTGAGAAAGTGCAGTGATGCGCGCAAAATAACGGGACTCAACCGCAGGCACCAGGATATGCGTTACCCCGGCTGTAGCGGCGAGCGCAATACTTGCCACTTCATTTTCGCCGAACGGCGGAAAATCAAAGTGACAATGGGTATCTATAAAGGAAAACGGTCTGAGGAAACGATCCATGCCTTAGTATAACGCGGCCTTAGCGCAACGTTAAACAAGCACAACGTAAAATCAGTGCAGCGTTAAATCAGTGCAGCGTTGCCGAACTTTTTCCCGCCGGCACAGCAGCATCAGACAATTCATCGCCCTCTTGCAGACCGTAATCTTCCTGCAAGATGCCGGCAAGATAATCATTGTTACTTTCCAGCCAGGCACAATCGCTGTCAAACCACTCAGCCCACAGCGCCCAGAAGTTCCCTCTCAACTGCTTCCATCGACCTACCACGATATCGCTATTCATCACGAACCTCCCGAACA
This sequence comes from uncultured Symbiopectobacterium sp., assembly GCA_964293225.1. GTDB lineage: Bacteria > Pseudomonadota > Gammaproteobacteria > Enterobacterales > Enterobacteriaceae > Symbiopectobacterium. Next base: position 20,220 of record CAXYYB010000052.1, read on the forward strand.
AACCGCACCGTAATCACACCAACGTTCAGCAAGCATCGCAAACAGTATGCGGGGTGACGATGACAATCATATTATCGATCAGATCGATTTTCGTTAACACCCCGTGCGCAGGCTAAAATTTCAGACAAACGGCGATTGTGGTACTTCTATACCCTAAATAATTCGAGTTACAGGAAGGCGGCAAGTGAAGGAATCCCGATGAGCTTACTCAGGTAAGTGATTCGGGTGAGTGAACGCAGCCAACA
>CAXYYB010000053.1:0-20437 GCA_964293225.1 uncultured Symbiopectobacterium sp.
GCCAAAAAGTGGGGACAATGAGGGGGTTTTAAAAACCGCACCGGAAGCGTGAGTAAACCCCCCCGGCGAGGCCAGTCAGTGATGACCTGACGGGGGAACGCAGAATTATCCAACCTGAAATTTTCTCTCATTGCAGGGGCATTCATGCCCGCTGTGCCTGATGCAGTTTTAATAACATAAACAATATCAATCGATAAGCCTCACGTTGCCTTTCCCGTCCCGCTTTTATTCCATTACGGAACTTATCATTCCAATTCGGCATTTCATAACCCTTCCTACAGCACCGTATAGTCTACTTATCCAATTTTTAACTTTGTTAAGGCGATTGTGAACTATCTCCCTTTGTTCGCTGACGTGAAGCAGCGTGTGGTGTTGGTGGTCGGCGGTGGTGAGGTAGCAACGCGCAAGATTGATTTGCTGTTGCGTGCGGGTGCCGACGTGCATGTGGTGGCCAAAGCTCTGACAGAGCCGCTCTTGGAAAAGCACCACGCCGGTCAGTTGCGCTGGCTGGCGCAGGAATTCTCCCCAGATCAGGTGGATAAGGTCTTTCTGGTGATCGCCGCTACCGATGATGTGGCGTTGAACGCGGCGGTGTCCGAAGCGGCGCAGCACCGCTATCGCTTGGTTAACGTGGTGGACGACCAGCCTAAATGCTCGTTTATTTTTCCGTCTATTGTCGATCGCTCTCCGCTGGTGGTGGCGATTTCGTCGGGCGGACAAGCGCCAGTGTTGGCGCGTTTACTGCGCGAGAAGCTGGAAGCATTGCTGCCTGCCAGTTTGGGCGATATGGCCCGAGTGGCAGGAGAATGGCGCGATCGCGTCAAAGAGCGGTTTCATTCGATGCGTGCGCGCCGTCAGTTTTGGGAACGGCTGTTTAATAGCCCTTTTGCTGACCAGATGGCTGCCGGGCAACAGACGGTGGCAGAAGAAACCTTGCGCCAGCAGTTGGAGCAACCTCAGCAGGTGCAGGGGGATGTGGCACTGGTGGGCGCGGGACCGGGGGATGCCGGTTTGTTGACCCTGCGGGGGTTACAACTGATCCAACTGGCGGACGTGGTGCTCTATGACCATCTGGTGAGCCCGGAAGTGCTGGAATTGGTGCGTCGCGATGCGGAGAAAATCTGCGTCGGCAAGCGCGCCTCTACGCATTCATTGCCGCAGGGGGAGATCAACCGTCTGCTGTTTACGCTGGCATCGAGCGGTAAACGGGTGGTGCGCCTGAAAGGCGGCGATCCGTTCATCTTTGGGCGCGGCGGTGAGGAAGTGCAATACCTGGCAAAAGCGGGCATTCCTTTTCAAATCGTCCCGGGGATCACGGCGGCGGCGGGTGTGACCGCCTATGCCGGTATCCCGCTTACCCACCGCGATTACGCACAGAGCGTGCTGTTTATTACCGGGCACTGCCGTCCAGACGGTGAAGCGCTCGATTGGTCCACGCTGGCGCGCGGGCGTCAGACGCTCGCTATCTATATGGGCACGGTGAAAGCGGCGGAAATCAGCCAGCAACTGATCGCCCACGGGCGTGCACCGGATACGCCGGTGGCGGTGATTAGCCGTGGTACGCGCGCGGATCAGTTCGTGAACATCGGCACGTTGGCGGAGTTGGACGCGTTGGCGCATCAGGCACCGACGCCGGCACTATTGGTGATTGGCGAGGTGGTTGCACTGCACCATCAACTCGCCTGGTTTGGTCTTCAGGCGCAGGAGGCCGGGCAAACCGGACGTTCTGCGCTCGTGAATTTGGCTTGAGGAAGGGTTATGGACGAGAAACGACTGACGCACCTGCGACAGCTTGAAGCGGAAAGCATACATATCATTCGTGAAGTGGCGGCAGAATTCAGTAATCCGGTGATGATGTACTCCATCGGCAAAGATTCTTCCGTGATGCTGCATCTGGCGCGCAAGGCGTTCTACCCCGGCACCTTGCCGTTTCCGCTGCTGCATGTGGATACCGGGTGGAAGTTTCGCGAGATGTACACCTTCCGCGATCGCACGGCGAAAGCCTACGGCTGCGAACTGCTGGTGCACCGTAACCCACAGGGCGAGGCGTTGGGCATTAACCCGTTCGTACACGGCAGTGCCAAGCATACCGATATCATGAAAACCGAAGGGTTGAAGCAGGCGCTGGATAAATACGGCTTTGATGCCGCGTTCGGCGGGGCGCGGCGTGACGAAGAGAAGTCCCGCGCCAAAGAGCGTATCTACTCCTTCCGCGACCGTTTTCATCGCTGGGATCCGAAAAATCAGCGTCCTGAGCTGTGGCATAACTACAACGGCCAGATTAACAAAGGGGAAAGCATTCGTGTGTTCCCGCTTTCCAACTGGACGGAACTGGATATCTGGCAATACATCTATCTGGAAAATATCGATATTGTGCCGCTCTATCTGGCCGCTCCGCGCCCGGTGCTGGAGCGTGATGGCATGTTGCTGATGGTGGATGACGATCGTATCGATCTGCAACCGGGCGAAGTGATTGAGCAACGCATGGTGCGCTTCCGTACCCTCGGCTGCTGGCCGTTAACCGGCGCGGTGGAATCACAGGCGCAGACGCTGCCGGAAATCATTGAAGAGATGTTGATCTCGACCACCAGCGAACGGCAAGGGCGCGTCATTGACCGGGATCAGGCCGGCTCGATGGAACTGAAAAAGCGTCAAGGGTACTTTTAAGGAATCGTCAAATGAACCAAAGCATTGCACAACAGATTGCCGAACAGGGCGGTGTCGAAGCCTATTTGCACGCGCAGCAACACAAAAGTTTACTGCGTTTTCTGACCTGCGGCAGCGTGGACGACGGTAAAAGTACGTTGATTGGCCGTTTGCTGCACGATACGCGTCAGATCTACGAAGATCAGCTGTCTACGTTACACAACGACAGCAAACGGTTAGGCACGCAAGGGGAGAAGCTGGATCTGGCGTTGCTGGTGGACGGTTTACAGGCCGAGCGTGAGCAGGGGATTACCATCGAGGTGGCCTACCGCTATTTCTCCACGGAAAGGCGTAAATTCATTATTGCCGATACCCCCGGTCATGAGCAGTACACCCGTAACATGGCGACCGGTGCCTCGACCTGCGATCTGGCTATCCTGTTGATCGATGCGCGCAAAGGCGTACTGGATCAAACCCGCCGCCACAGCTTTATTGCCACGCTGCTCGGCATTCGCCATCTGGTGGTGGCAGTGAACAAAATGGATCTGGTGGACTATCAGCAAACGGTATTTGAGCAGTTCAAGCAGGATTACCTCGATTTTGCCCAACAGCTACCGTCATCGTTACAGGTGACCTTCGTGCCTATCTCCGCGTTGGATGGGGATAACGTGGCGACGCCAAGCACCACCATGCCGTGGTACAGCGGCCCGACGTTGTTGGACGTGCTGGAAACGGTCGACGTTACGCGCGAGAGCGACACGCAGCCGATGCGTTTCCCGGTGCAGTATGTGAATCGGCCCAACCTGGATTTTCGCGGTTATGCCGGAACGCTGGCCTCCGGCGTGGTGCAGGTCGGGCAGCGCGTGAGGGTGTTGCCGTCTGGCGTGACCTCCTCCGTGGCGCGCATCGTCACCTTTGATGGCGATCTGCAACAGGCACACGCGGGGGAAGCGATCACGCTGGTGCTGGTCGATGAGGTGGATATCAGTCGTGGCGATCTGTTGGTGCCGGAAGCGGATAATCTGCGTGCGGTGCAGTATGCGCAGGTTGATGTGGTGTGGATGGCGGAGCAACCGCTGGTGCCGGGACACAGCTACGACATCAAGGTCGCGGGCAAGAAAACCCGTGCGCGGGTAGACAATATTCAGTATCAGGTCGAGATCAATTCGCTGACGCAGCGCGTCACAGAAAGTTTGCCGTTGAACGGCATTGGCCTGGTGGATTTGACCTTTGATGAGCCGCTGTTGCTCGAACCCTATCAGCAAAATACTACCACCGGCGGTATGATTTTTATCGACAGACTGAGCAACGTGACCGTCGGTGCCGGGCTGGTACGCGAGGCGATTGCTCAGGTGACGCAGGAAGCGTCTGCTTACAGTGCGTTTGAGCTGGAGTTGAATGCGCTGGTGCGCCGCCACTTCCCGCATTGGGGTGCGCGCGATCTGCTGGGAGGGAAGTAGCATGGCGTTGCCTCCAGCAGAGAAGCATCACGCCGTTGATGGCAATCGTGATGGCATTATTCGTGATGAAAGTGTTCGTGATGAAAGTGTTCGTGATGACAACCGTCGTGATGAAAACATTGTCTGGCACGATCACCCGGTGGCACGCCACGATCGGGAGCGGTTGCACCGTCACCAAGGGGCGGTTATCTGGTTCACAGGCCTGTCAGGGTCGGGAAAGTCCACGCTGGCAGGGCAACTGGAACAGCGCTTGCACCAACTCGGTGTCAGCACCTATTTGCTTGATGGCGACAATGTGCGCCACGGGCTGTGTCGCGATCTGGGTTTTTCCGATGCCGATCGGCGCGAGAATATCCGGCGTGTGGGCGAAGTGGCCAGCCTGATGGTGGATGCCGGGCTGGTGGTATTGACGGCGTTTATTTCGCCCCACCGCGCGGAGCGCCAGATGGTGCGTGAATCGCTGCCGGAAGGAAAGTTTATCGAAGTGTTTGTCGATACCCCGTTGGCCGTGTGCGAAGCGCGCGATCCTAAAGGATTGTATAAGAAAGCACGTGCCGGCACGCTGACCAATTTTACCGGTATCGATGCCGTGTATGAGCCGCCACATGCGCCTGAACTGCGCTTGGAAGGTGAACAATTGGTAACAAATTTGACCGATCAGTTATTAGATCTGCTGCACAGTCGAGCTATTATCAAAGTCTGATTGGCTCTGTCAGGTGTCACCGCCTTTCGCGGTGGGGCGGAGTGTCACAGGGTAGACTATGCAGAACGTAACGCAGTTATCGGTGAGTAAAAGACGTGTGGTGCGTGAAGATGAACGCACCTACCCGTCTATGGGCGCTATCGCCGGTTTTTCTTTCTACTGGCTGGCCTTTGTGGTGCCCATTTTGGTTTATGGCACCAATACCACGTTATTCTTCATGCTCTACACCTGGCCGTTTTTTCTGGGGCTGATGCCTGCGTCGGTGCTGATTGGCGTTTTTTTCAGTGTGATATTCAAAGGCAACATGACGCTGATGGTGTTGTGTAGCGGTGCGGTGATTGTCTGCCTTTTCTGGCTGGTGTTTTCGCTGATCACTGGGTGGTGAGAAGCGGCGCGCGCATCGCGCACGCCACTGCGGTGTTAAAGAACTTTACTGAGAAATGCTTGAGTGCGCGGGTTGGTCGGTGCCGTAAACAGTGCTTCCGGCTCTCCCTCTTCTTGAATAATTCCCTGATCGATAAAAATGATACGGTCTGCGACTTCACGGGCAAATGCCATTTCGTGAGTCACTATCACCATGGTCATTCCCTCTGTTGCCAGCGTTTTCATGACCGACAGCACCTCGCCTACCAGCTCTGGGTCAAGCGCCGAAGTGGGCTCATCAAACAGCATAATGGCCGGTTCCATCGCCAATGCGCGGGCAATGGCGACGCGCTGTTGCTGTCCGCCGGAAAGGCTATTGGGCCAGGCGTCCACTTTATCCAGCAGGCCAACTTTTTCTAACAGATGACGGGCGCGTTCAACCGCCTGAGCGCGGGAAAGCTTTTTCACGTCCATCGGGGCCATGATCATGTTTTCCAACACCGTCATGTGCGGAAACAGATTGAAGCGCTGAAAGACCATACCCACGCTTTCACGTAACCGGTTGAGATCGGTTTTGGGGTTGTGCAACGCAAATCCGTTGACAGTGATTTCACCACCGGTCGGCGTTTCCAGTGCATTCAAACAGCGCAGGAACGTGCTTTTTCCCGAACCGGAAGGACCGATCATGCAGATCACTTCCTGTGGTGCGATAGTGCAACTGATACCGCGCAGGACGTGTGTATCCCCAAAATGTTTTTGCAAATTATTAACGTGAATCACTTTTGCTTAACCTTATTTCCATCTGCCGCACCAGAACCGAGAGCAGGAAAGTGATGACCCAATAAACCAGGGAAATGGTCAAATAGGGTTCCCAATAGGTGGCATAGGCGCCTGACACTGTACGTGCCGCATAGGCGAGATCGGCCAGCCCAATCGCAGAAGCGAGTGATGAATCTTTGACGATGGCGATAGCATTGTTGCCGAGCGGCGGCAGCATGCGACGAAATGCCTGAGGCAGAATGACTTTGCGCATGGTGCGGCCGTAGCTCATGCCCAATGAACGCGATGCTTCCATCTGCCCACGATCAATAGATTGAATGCCAGCACGGAAAATTTCGGACACATAGGCACCGGCATTCAGGGTGATTGCCACGATACACGACAGGAAGGCGCCGTAGTCGGCGCGTAGCATGCGTGCGAAATCCGCTGACATCAGACCACCGCTGACGAATAAACCGTCGCGCGGGTTAATAAGCAATGGAATCAGTGCAAAATGCACCACCATAATCTGAACGAAAAGCGGCGTACCGCGCAACGCGCTGACATAAATACGTACAGGCCACTGTACGCCATAGTGTAAAATCCACTTCCAGAGGCCGTGCGGTGCTTGCGCCAGGCGGCCTAATCCGAGCGTCAGTCCCCAGCAGGTCCCCAAAATAACGCAGATAAGCGTACATTTTATTGTCATCCAGGCCCCTTCCATAAACAACGGGGCATATTCCTGAATGATTTCCCAACGAAATCCCATCGCGTGCGGTCCTTTTTGGTGTCATAGGCGAGGTGATAAAGCGCCGCTGTCACTTACGCGTCATTGATTCGCGTCGTGACAGCGGCCTTGAATGCAAGACACGCCGAGTCAGCGTGCAAACCGCGGTTTACTGAGCAGGCAGGGCAGGAACGTCGTTATCAAACCATTTCTGGTAGATTTGCGCATAGGTGCCATCGGCAACAATCTTTTTCAGGCCAGCGTTGATCTTACCCAGCAGTGCATCGTTGCCTTTAGCAACGGCGATGCCAAAGTATTGACGCTGAAATTTGGCATCGGACACCAATTTAAACTGCTTCTCCGGGTGGGTTTTGATGTAGAACTTGATCACACCCACATCACCGACGGCGGCACCAATACCGTCTTCATAAAGCTCTTGCAACATCAGCGGCGTGTTGTCGAAACGCTTGATGGCCGTGCTGTTTTTTCCCAGCACGTCAGAAACCACCACGTCGCCGGTGCTGGAGTTCACTACACCGACTTTATTGTCTTTCAGATCAGCAATGGCACCAATGCTGGAGCCTTTTGGCGTCACGATTGACTGTTCTGCCGGGAAGTACGGAGAAGAGAAATCGACCATCTGTTTACGTTTGTCGGTAATGGTGATCCCGGAAATAATGATATCGCGATCGCCGGAATTCAGCGTAGCGAAGATCCCTTCCCACGGCGTGTTGACCAGTTTGATGGAGAAATTTTCCGCCTTGGCGATCGCTTTAATGATGTCGATATCAAAGCCTTCCAACTCTTTCTGCGCGTTTTCAAATTCAAAAGGACGATAGGTGCCGCCAGCGCCCACCACATAGGTTGGTTCTGCCGCCGCGATAGACGTGGAAAATGCCGCTGCGAGCAGCGTGCCAGCGAATAAAAAAGGTTTGAACATGTTATCTCCTGGATCAAAGTGTGGCAGATGAATCATCTGTTTTATGCATTTTATTTTCATAAAAATACACAGGTCGACCTAAAGGTTCAACTTATTCGCGGGTAAAAGTCCCGCTTGCCTTCTGCCATTATGGATTCATCACCCTGTATTTCCGGTAAAATGCAAATGAATAGCTATCCTGATTATTGGACGCTTTACGGCGTTGAAAGCGCCTCTGTGTGCTAATCCGCCCTGATAATATGGAGTCGAAGGCAAAGTTATGGGATGATTAGGCGGTTTTTCAGGGGGCTGGATGGGAAAGCTAACGCTGTTATTATTGGTTTTGCTCGGTTGGCTGCAATATTCGCTGTGGCTGGGTAAAAATGGCATTCATGACTATGTTCGGGTTAAAGACGACGTGGCTGTCCAACAGGGCAACAACGGTAAGCTCAAAGCCCGGAACGAACAGCTGTTTGCTGAAATCGACGACCTCAACGGTGGACAAGAAGCCATTGAAGAGCGTGCGCGCAATGAACTGGGCATGATCAAACCGGGTGAGAGTTTCTATCGTCTGGTGCCGGATCAATCCGGTCGCCGCACGGCGACAGTGCCTTCATCGGCGAATTCTGGTGCGTCCAACTCCCTGTCGTCTTCCAACCCTATGATGTCACGTTAACCCATGTCTGAACCGCTGGTTTCCTTACCTGAGGTTGTCGCCGTTCTCCCCGCTGCCGGAAACGGTAGCAGAATGGCGTGCGACTGCCCAAAACAATATCTCACCCTTCATGGTAAAACACTGCTGGAACACACGCTGGCTGCGCTGTTTCGGCATCCGCACATTCAGCGTGCCGTGGTGGTTATCAGCCCCGACGATTGGCGCTTTGCCGCCTTGCCGCTAGCACAAGACCCGCGCATCAGCGTGGTGTTCGGCGGCAAACAGCGGGCTGATTCGGTGCTGGCCGGTTTGCGTGCGGTCAAGGATGCGCCTTGGGTGCTGGTGCATGACGCCGCCCGTCCGTGCTTGCATCTTCAGGATCTCGACAGCCTCTTACAGCTTATCCGGCACTGCGACGTGGGCGGCATTCTTGCTGCGCCGGTGCGCGATACCATGAAGCGTAGTCAGGGTGAGGCAATTGAGCACACGGTTGATCGCCGCGATTTATGGCACGCCTTGACGCCGCAACTGTTTCCACGGTTATTATTGCAAGATTGCCTGGAGCGCGCGTTACAACAAGGGGCTGTCGTGACCGATGAAGCGTCGGCGCTGGAATATTGTGGCTATCATCCACACATTGTTGCCGGACGTGCTGATAATATTAAAGTGACGCGCCCTGAGGATTTGGCGCTGGCCGAGTTCTACCTGGCTCGATTGGCACCGCCAAGCGTGTGATGTACCCTTCATCGGTTTCATAACCATTTGCTAATCAAGGAGAATAACCCCATGCGTATTGGTCACGGTTTTGATGTCCATAAACTGGGTGGCGAAGGCCCATTGGTGATCGGCGGGGTTCGTATTCCTTACCCTCAGGGATTGTTGGCGCATTCTGATGGCGATGTATTGCTGCACGCCGTAACCGATGCGCTGCTTGGCGCGGCGGCGCTAGGCGATATTGGTAAACTGTTTCCTGACACCGATCCCGCCTACAAAGGCGCGGATAGCCGTGAGCTGCTGCGTCAGGCGTGGCAGCGAATACAGGAAAAGGGCTATGGACTGGGCAATCTGGATGTCACTATCATTGCGCAAGCACCGAAAATGGCCCCGCACATTCCGCAAATGCGGGTGAATCTGGCAGAAGACCTGCACTGCCATATGGATGACGTAAACGTCAAAGCCACCACCACGGAACAGCTCGGGTTTACCGGCCGTGGAGAAGGGATTGCCTGCGAGGCGGTTGCGCTGTTGGTGAAAGATGAACGGAGTGAAGTGGTCGCATGGTAATGCAGCAAGAACCCGCTACGCTCAACATGGAAAGCCTGTTCTGGTTACATGGTGAACCGCAGGCGACAGGGACGCTCAAAGCCACCGCCGACGATTTCCGTGTGGTGGAAGATCTGGGCTTTGCGCCGGACGGCGATGGCGAACATCTGCTGGTTCAGGTACGTAAACGTGGCTGCAACACCTCGTTTGTCGCGGAGGCGTTGGCGAAATTTGCCCGTATTCCCGCGCGTGCCGTGAGTTACGCTGGCTTGAAAGACCGGCATGCGGTCACTGAGCAGTGGTTTTGCCTGCATGTGCCGGGCAAAGTGTTACCCGATTTATCCACTTTTGCGCTTGAAGGGTGTGAAATCCTTAGCAGTGCCCGCCATCGGCGCAAATTGCGTATTGGTGCGTTGCGCGGCAATCAGTTTACGTTGACGCTGCGCGCTATCAGCGACCGTGCGACCGTTGAGACGCGGTTAGCCGTGATTGCCGAACAGGGCGTGCCGAACTATTTTGGCAGTCAGCGTTTTGGTCGTGGTGGTAATAACCTGATTCAGGCGGTGCGTTGGGCCAGAGACGAGATTCGTGTCAGTGAGCGCAGTAAACGCAGCTTCTATCTGTCGGCCAGCCGCAGCGCGCTGTTCAATCTCATCGTGAGCCAACGTTTGAGTCAAGGCTTGGCAACGCAGGTGCTGGTGGGCGATGCATTGCAACTGGCCGGGCGCGGCAGTTGGTTTGTGGCAAATGAAGACGAAGTGACCGAATTGCAAACGCGCATTGATAAGCGTGAGCTGTGCGTGACGGCACCGTTGCCCGGTGACGGCGATCCTGGCACTCAGGGTGACGCATTGGCGTTTGAACAACGTTGCCTGGCGGGGCACGAAACGCTGCTTGGACTGCTGCGTCGTGAACGGGTGGAGGTTGCGCGCCGTGCCGCGTTGCTCTATCCGCAACAGATGCGCTGGTCTTGGCTGGATGATGCGTCGGTCACGCTGGATTTCTGGCTACCGGCAGGCAGTTTTGCCACCAGCGTTGTGCGTGAACTCATCACGCCGCTTGAGCAGATGGATATCGCTGATTGAAACCCAGTGTCTGATGTAGCAACGATGTCGTCGCTATGCAGTACCTATATATAGTACCTATGCAGTAAGGATGCGAACTCACGGCAAGGCATTGCCGTTATAGAGTAAAGGCATGAAGACGTTAATCACGACTGAGGCTGACGGAATAGGGTGAACAAACGCATGCAAACGATGCTGGCACTGTTGCGTCAGCAGGGCATTCATGACGAGCGATTGCTTAAGGCTATCGAGGCTGTGCCGCGTGAGCGTTTTGTCGACGAAGCCTTTGAGCATAAGGCTTATGAAAATACCGCACTGCCTATAGGCTCCGGTCAAACCATCTCCCAGCCTTATATGGTTGCCCGCATGACGGACCTGTTGCAATTGACCTCTGCGTCTCGCGTGCTCGAAATTGGCACCGGTTCCGGCTATCAAACGGCGGTTTTGGCGCATTTGGTCAAGCAGGTTTTTTCCGTTGAGCGTATCAAAGGGTTGCAATGGCAGGCGAAACGGCGTTTGAAGCAACTGGACCTGCACAATGTTTCCACCCGGCACGGCGATGGCTGGCAAGGCTGGCCATCACGCGGCCCGTTCGATGCCATTATTGTAACGGCCGCGGCACCTGAAATTCCGAATGCGCTGATAGCGCAACTGGATGAAGGGGGCATTATGGTGCTCCCGGTGGGAGAACAGTCGCAAACGTTGCAGCGCATACAACGTCACGGTGGAGAATTTGTGGTTAATACCATTGAAACGGTTAAATTTGTTCCACTGGTCAAAGGCGAACTAGCCTGATACCTTTGCAAACACGTTTATGGGTATCAGTTATTTACGATTTATTTCAATAGAACGTAGTTCAATACAACCCTGTCATAGTGAGAGCATGTTGATATTGTTAGCATTGAATAAGTGCCAATACGGTGATGACAGGGTTGTCTTTGAGCGGTTTGATTATTGAGTATTACGGTTATAGGGGAGCAAGACGCATGGGAAGCCAAACGAGAACACTGCGTCAGATGGCGGCGTGCACGGCAATTATTCTGGGGTTGGCGGGGTGCTCCAATAACGACAATAAACCTGCGCCAATCAGCAGCGTAGGCGGTCAAGGTAATAGCAGCAGCCGCGGTGGCATGCTCGCGACTGCGCCTTCTAACATATCATCTTCTGGCGATGCGCCGATCACCACGCGCGATGGCCGCATTGTTTACAACCGTAGCTATAACGCCATTCCTAAGGGCAGCTATGGTGGCAGCACCTATACGGTAAAACGGGGCGATACGTTGTTCTATATCGCCTGGATTACCGGCAGTGATTATCGTGAGTTGGCGCAACGCAACAATGTGCCTGAGCCTTATAGCCTGAACGTTGGTCAGGTGCTTCAGGTGAGTGACGGTTCCTCCTCCGCGCCAGTGAGCAGTGGATCGACCGGTGGCGGGCGCATGCTGGCAGGTGGTACGGGCGGCGGTATGTTGGCACCTTCCGATGCCACGCGTGGCGGTGTGCCTCAGCCGCCGTCAATGACGCAAATTCAAACAACGCAGGTTGATTCTCAGCAAACTAATGCGTATTCTGGAAATTCGGGTAAACAGAATGTAGGTAAGATGTTGCCTTCCACCGGGGCTGCCGTGACGGCTCCTGTGACCGCCCCCGCGGCTGTTGAAAGCAGTGCTCCTGCTGTCGGCAGCTGGCGTTGGCCCACTGAGGGGAAAGTCATAGATAGTTTCTCCGCGTCGGAGGGGGGAAACAAAGGGATTGATATCGCTGGCTCTCGTGGGCAACCGATCATGGCGACCGCTTCAGGGCGCGTCGTTTATGCGGGCAACGCTTTACGCGGGTACGGTAATCTGATCATCATCAAACACGACGATGATTACCTGAGCGCCTATGCCCATAATGACTCTATGCTGGTCCGGGAACAACAAGAGGTCAAGGCGGGTCAACAGATCGCTACCATGGGTAGCACCGGAACCAGTTCAGTACGCTTGCATTTTGAAATTCGTTACAAGGGGAAATCCGTAAACCCGCTGCGTTACCTTCCGCAGCGATAAATCGGGCAGAGTATTTCGGTATTCTGCCAAGGGATCACGGGTAGGAGCCACTTATGAGCCAAAGCACGCTGAAAGTTAACGAGTTACATGATGATGCCGAGTTCGAGGAAAATGGACTTGATGTTTTTGACGAAAAGGCGCTAGCGGAGGAAGAAGCGGGAGATAATGAGGCATCCGACGATGAGTTGTTATCCCAAAGTGCAGCCCAGCGTGTGCTGGATGCTACCCAACTCTATCTAGGAGAGATCGGTTACTCTCCGCTTCTGACCGCTGAAGAAGAAGTTTTTTTTGCCCGTAGAGCGCTGCGCGGTGATGTTTCATCGCGACGCCGTATGATTGAAAGTAACCTGCGACTGGTGGTGAAAATCGCTCGTCGCTACAACAATCGCGGTTTGGCGCTGTTGGATCTTATCGAAGAAGGTAATCTTGGTTTGATCCGTGCGGTTGAGAAGTTCGATCCCGAAAGGGGGTTCCGCTTCTCAACCTATGCCACATGGTGGATTCGCCAAACGATTGAACGGGCTATCATGAACCAAACCCGTACCATTCGTTTGCCTATCCATATCGTTAAAGAATTAAACGTTTATCTGCGTACCGCGCGTGAGCTTTCGCATAAGCTGGATCATGAGCCCAGTGCGGAAGAGATTGCCGAGCAGCTCGACAAACCTGTTGATGACGTAAATCGCATGTTGCGCTTGAACGAGCGTATCACATCGGTCGATACGCCATTGGGCGGGGACTCTGATAAAGCGCTGCTGGATATTCTGGCGGATGAAAAAAATAACGGACCAGAAGACACCACGCAAGACAACGATATGAAGCAAAATATCGTTAAATGGTTGTTCGAACTGAACGCTAAACAGCGTGAAGTGCTGGCTCGTCGTTTTGGACTGCTGGGGTATGAAGCGGCAACGCTTGAAGACGTTGGTCGTGAAATTGGCTTGACCCGTGAACGCGTGCGCCAAATCCAGGTGGAAGGGCTGCGTCGTTTGCGTGAAATTTTGCAAGTACAGGGGCTGGATATTGAAGAGCTGTTCCGTGAATAACGAAGCAGAATTGAATACCGTATTTGCACGTTGAGTCGACTATCAGTCAAATAAAAGAGGTGGGGAAAACCCCACCTCTTTTTTATGCGTTATTGCTGCGTATTAACGAACGGTATTGGCGGACAAAAAATCAACGATCTCGCCAACCTTGATCATCTTTTTCTCACCGTCGCGACGATATTTATATTCAATCTCGTCGTTATCCAGATTGCGATCGCCAATGACGATAGTGTGCGGCACGCCGATCAATTCCATATCCGCAAACATCACACCCGGGCGCTCTTTACGATCGTCGAGCAGCACATCGATGCCTTTAGCGCGTAGCTGCTGATAAATGTCTTCAGCCAGCTCTTTCACGCGGAACGATTTGTGCATGTTCATCGGCAGGATCGCCACCTGGAAGGGGGCGATGGCGTCATGCCAAATAATGCCGCGATCGTCGTGGTTCTGTTCGATGGCGGCAGCCACCACGCGCGTCACCCCGATACCGTAGCAGCCCATGGTCAGGATCTGGTTACGACCATCTTCACCTTGCACGCTGGCCTGCAGCGCCTGAGAGTATTTGGTGCCCAGTTGGAAGATATGGCCCACTTCGATGCCGCGTTTGATTAACAGCGTGCCTTTCCCGTCCGGGCTGGCATCGCCTTCCACCACGTTGCGGATATCTGCCACTTGCGGCAGTGCAACGTCACGCACCCAGTTAACACCGAAGAAGTGTTTGCCGTCCTGGTTTGCCCCAGCGCCGAAATCGCTCATTGCCGCGACGGTGCGATCGATAATCACCGGTATCGGCATATTCACCGGGCCGAGTGAACCCGGGCCTGCGCCAACGATGTCGCGAATCTCAGCTTCGGTAGCGAAGGTTAGCGGGCTGGCGACCTGCTCCAGTTTCTCTGCTTTCACTTCATTCAGCTCATGATCGCCACGCACCAGCAGGGCAATCAGCGGGTGGCCGCTCTCTTGGGTTGCCTTCACCAGCAGCGTTTTAACCGTTTTTTCGATCGGCAGGTTAAACTGCTCAACCAGCTCGGCGATGGTTTTGGCGTTGGGGGTATCAACCAAACGCATCTCTTCTTTCGCTTCGGCACGTCCCAGCGTGGGGGCAACGGCTTCAGCAAATTCGATATTGGCGGCGTACTCGGAGTCGGTAGAGAAAACGATGTCGTCTTCGCCGCTCTGCGCCAGCACCTGGAATTCGTGTGATGCGCTGCCACCGATGGAGCCGGTGTCTGCCTGAACGGCGCGGAAGTTCAACCCCATGCGGCTAAATGCACGGCTATAGGCGTCGTACATCGCGTCATAGGTGACCTGCAACGATTCCTGCGAGGTATGGAACGAGTAGGCATCTTTCATGATGAATTCGCGAGAACGCATCACGCCGAAACGCGGACGCACTTCATCGCGGAATTTGGTCTGGATCTGGAACAGGTTCAGCGGCAGCTGCTTATAAGAGCTCAGTTCATTACGCACCAGATCGGTAATCACTTCTTCATGCGTCGGACCGAGAACAAACGGACGTTCACCGCGATCGACAAAACGCAGCAATTCCGGGCCGTACTGTTCCCAGCGGCCACTCTCCTGCCACAGATCGGCGGGTTGTACCACGGGCATAGAAATCTCGATCGCACCGGCGTTGTTCATCTCTTCACGCACGATGTTTTCGACTTTCTTCAGAACCCGGTAGCCGGTCGGCAACCAGGTGTATAACCCGGAGGCCAGCTTGCGGATCATCCCAGCACGTAGCATCAACTGATGGCTGATGACTTCCGCGTCGGCAGGCGTCTCCTTCAGAGTGGAGAGCAGATATTGGCTAGTACGCATGGTGTTTTAGTTCCGTCAGAACGCAAAGTAATGGGCACCCATGTGCCCCAAAACGAGATGCAAAGGGCTATGTGGGCCCTTAAACACGGTAAAGTGGCTTAGTGTAACAGTGACTTTCCTTCGTCAAAAGTGTGCGGCGTGAATTTTATGGCGCGCAGGTCATGAATAACGATTCAATTTTCGCTTAGCGCGGTGCTGGCTCAAGGCTGAGCACTTCCGTCTGCATGGCCGTTACGCGCCAGCGCACGTTGAATTCCAGCAACAGGGCGGCGTAATCACGCGAGGCTTCGCCTTTGCGGTAGGCTGGACGTGGATCCTGATTCAATACCTGAGTAATAAAACGGCGCAAGTACGGGTAAGTGGATTGATGTTGCGCCAGCTGTTGCTCTGCCAGGGGAGAGAAATACACGGGCATCGCGGTGTCGGGTGCCTGTTGCGCGAAACCGCCGATGGCATCAGGCACGCTCTCTGCAAACGGTAAGTAGGGTTTGATATCAACCACTGGCGTACCATCGACCAGATCGAGACTGCCCAACTGTAGGATAACGCTATCGCTTGTGGTCTTTATCCCTTTCAGTCGGACCAGTGACATACCGATCGGATTCGGGCGAAACGTGGAACGGGTGGCGAAAACCCCCATACGCGCATTCCCGCCCAAACGGGGAGGGCGCACCGTGGGTCGCCATCCCTGTTCCATGGTGTGGTGAAAAACAAACAGAACCCAAATATGGCTGAACGCGTCCAGCCCACGCACTGCTTCTGGCTGGTGGTAGGGCGGCAGAAGATGCAGCTCTCCGTCGCCATCTTCAATCAGGCCGGGTTGCCGTGGCACGGCGAATTTTTCTTTATAAGGCGAACGGATAACGCCAATCTGATCGAAATGATAGGTGGTCATTGCCCGGCTTTATTGAGAAGAGATTTTCAGTGCAGTGCCTTCACAAATGGCCTGCCGATAGCAGCCTGCAACGCCGCTGACAACCTGGCAGTTGTGCACCAGAACCGCATTGGCGCGCATCGCTGTTGCACGTGTTTGCATTCGGCGACGGGCATTCGCAACCGTTGCGGGCGTATCTTGCATGCTTGCCTGGCATACTGAGCCGGACACTTCGCCCATATCACGGAACGGTTTACCCACTAACTCTTCCGCATTGTTATACAGCACGGCGGTTGCCGGACGCGGAGCCGGTTTCGCTTTGGCCGGCGCTTCGACAGCAGGTTCGATAACGGGCTGCGGCGCGGGTGCCGTTTTGGGTTGCAGCAGCGAACATCCTGTTAATGACAGCGCTAAAAACACGAGCGGTATAGCACGCATAGCATTTCCTCTCTACTATTCTTCTTTTGAAGTGCGCTTATTGAAGCAAGCTACGACACAAATGACAAGACGGGCACCGAGGCCCGTCTTGAAATAATTGTCACTCGCGTATCGGGTGATATTACCAGCCTTTCACCGCGCCGCCGTTGAAAATCTTGTTGGCCGCTTCATAAACTTCGTCTGACTGGTAAGCCTGAACGAATTTCTTCACGTTAGCCGCGTCTTTGTTGTCTTCACGCGACACAATCAGATTAACGTACGGAGAGTCTTTCTCTTCCACGAACAGACCGTCTTTGGTCGGTGTCAGGTTAATCTGGCTGGCATAAGTGGTGTTGATGATAGCCAGTGCGATTTGATCGTCATCCAGAGAACGCGGCAGTTGCGGTGCTTCCAGCTCGACCAGTTTCAGGTTTTTCGGGTTTTCAACCACGTCCAGCACGGTCGGCAGCAGACCAACGTTATCTTTCAGTTTGACCAGACCTTGTTTTTGCAGCAGCAGCAGGGAGCGGCCCAGGTTGGTCGGATCGTTAGGCAGTGCAATTTGCGCCCCGTTTTGCAGCTCGTCTAATGATTTGATTTTTTTAGAGTAGCCAGCGATCGGATAGACAAAACTGTTGCCAACAGCAACCAGTTTGTAGCCACGGTCTTTGATCTGTTGGTCCAGATACGGTTTGTGCTGGAAGGCATTCAGATCGATATCCCCTTTGCTCAGCGCTTCGTTTGGCAGCACGTAATCGTTAAAGGACACCAGTTCCACCGTCAGGCCATATTTGTCTTTAGCCACTTTCTGTGCAACTTCAGCAACTTGCTGCTCAGCACCTACAATAACGCCGACTTTGATGTGGTTCGGGTCTTTTTCTTCTTGTCCGCAGCCTGCCAGCGCCAGTGCACCCAGTAATGTACCCAATGCGGCGACGGTTTTAAATTTGATTGTCATTTCCTTAACCTCTGCATATTTAACGTTTTGCGGCTTGCCGTCAGCGGCATAGTCCGACGTGTAGTAAAACTTATTTATGAGTCACTGCCCGTACCGTGCGATCGCCTACGAATTGGATCAGGTAGACCAGAACAACCAGTAATATTAATACCGTATTCATGACTGTTGCGTTATAACCAATGTATCCATACTGATAACCAATTTGACCTAACCCACCGGCACCGACTGCGCCCCCCATTGCAGAATAGCCTACCAGGGTGATAAGTGTGATAGTGGCGGCATTGATAAGACCGGGAAGTGCTTCTGGCAGTAGAATCTTACGAATGATCTGTAACGGCGTAGCGCCCATAGCGCGCGCGGCCTCGATCAATCCGCTGGAGATTTCCAGCAGAGCGTTTTCTACCATACGCGCGATAAACGGCGCAGCGCCTACGGTCAATGGCACAATGGCTGCCTTCAGCCCGATAGAGGTGCCGACGATGGCGCGTGTGAACGGAATCATCCACACCAGTAAAATAATGAATGGAATAGAACGGAAAATATTCACTAACGCTGACAGTGTGCGATACAGCGGCGGATTGGCAACGATCTGTCCCGGACGGGTAATATAAAGCATTACGCCAACGGGTAATCCCAGCACGAAGCCAAAGAAGCCGGAAACAAATGTCATCACGACGGTTTCCCAAACGCCTTTCGCCATCAACCACATCATTGCTTCAGACATAGCCCAGCACCTCAACTTTCACATGGTGTTCCTGTAAAAACGCGATGGCGGCCACCGTGTCCTGTTCTTCGCCGTGCATCTCGGCCAGCATGATGCCGAATTTGACGCCGCCTGCGTAATCCATCTGCGCACTGATGATATTGTTATTGACGTTAAAGCGGCGCGCGATAGTCGAGAGTAACGGCGCATCGACGGATTGACCGGTAAACTCCAGCCGTAGCAGCGGGGTGTTCTGGTCGTTGTGCGGTGCGGCAATGAGTCGGGATTGGTAATCCTCGGGGATATCCAGATGCAGCGTAGACTGAATAAAGGTTTGTGCCAGAGGCGTTTTCGGGTGAGAGAACACTTCGCTGACTGTGTCCTGCTCAATCAATTGACCGCCGCTGATCACCGCTACCTGATCGCAGATGCGTTTTACCACATCCATTTCATGGGTGATCAGCAGGATGGTTATCCCTAAACGGCGATTAATGTCTTTGAGCAATTCGAGAATGGAACGCGTAGTCGCCGGATCGAGCGCACTGGTGGCCTCATCACACAGCAGCACTTTGGGATTGCTGGCCAGCGCACGAGCAATCGCAACGCGCTGCTTTTGCCCACCGGACAGATTTGCCGGGTAGGCATCGTGCTTGTCCGATAACCCCACCAGTTCGAGCAATTCGTTAACGCGGCGGGTAATTTCGCTTTTCGGCGTGGTGTCCAACTCAAGGGGCAGGGCCACGTTACCAAACACAGTACGTGATGCCAAAAGATTAAAGTGTTGGAAGATCATGCCAATCTGGCGGCGTGCCTTGGTCAACTGCGCTTCGGACAGCGCCATCAAATCCTGGTCGCCAACCAATACCTCACCGTGTGTCGGGCGTTCCAGCAGATTGACGCAGCGGATCAATGTACTTTTACCTGCGCCGGATGCGCCGATAACGCCATAGATCTGCCCAGCAGGGACATACAGACTGACATTGTCCAGTGCTGTGATGGTCCGGTCTTTCTGCTGGAAAATTTTTGTAATGTTAGAAAGTTTAATCATCTTTATTTATCGTAAGTGCCTATCGCGGGATAGATCAACGTCTGCCGTATGCAGAATATTGTACGGATGTTAGGGCGTCTAGACGTCTAAGTCAATTTACTTTGTCGCTATGACGCATTCTCGCAACGTACAAAAACATGCGATACTAACGCGCAAATTACGCCATCAGGAGCACATAGCAGTGGCACAACCGATTCCAGCCGTTTTTCTCGATCGTGACGGCACGATTAATGTCGATCATGGTTACGTTCATGAGATCGATCAGTTTGAGTTTATTGATGGCGTTATCGACGCGATGAGTGAACTAAAGAAGAAAGGATTTGCACTGGTACTGGTGACTAACCAGTCCGGTATTGCGCGTGGCATGTTCAGTGAAGATGATTTCATGCACCTGACCGAGTGGATGGATTGGTCGCTGGCCGATCGCGGGGTTGATTTGGACGGCATCTATTTCTGCCCCCACCACGCAGAACAGGGGCAAGGGGAATATCGGCAGGAGTGTGATTGCCGCAAACCCAAACCAGGCATGTTTCTCTCAGCGCAGAGCTTTCTCAATATCGATATGGCCGCTTCTTATATGGTAGGTGATAAAGAAGAAGATATGCAGGCTGCCATTGCGGCGGGTGTCGGCACAAAAGTGTTGGTGCGTACTGGTAAGCCGATTACCGAGCAAGGCGAAGCGCTGGCGGATATTGTGATTGATAGTCTGGCCGATTTGCCGCGCGTTATCGAACAGCGTAAAAGCGTAAATAAGTGAAATCGGGCTTATCGGGCGGAATTTGAACAAACGGAAAAAAAGATGAAAAAAGGGGTTGTGTAAATTACTGGGATCCCTATAATGCGCCTCCGTTGACACGACACGAAGCGATTCAAAGCGAGGTCAGCAAGAGAAAAACGATTCACTTTCGCATGAAAATAATCGTTGACTCTTAAAGAGGAAAGCGTAGTATACGCCACCTCGCG
>CAXYYB010000054.1:0-19570 GCA_964293225.1 uncultured Symbiopectobacterium sp.
AAACTGCCGATCAAAACCACCTTTGTAACTAAGACGGTGATGTAATGAAAGCAAATGAGCTGCGTGAAAAGAGCGTTGAAGAGCTGAACACCGAGCTGCTCGAACTGCTGCGCGAGCAATTTAACTTGCGTATGCAAGCGGCCAGTGGTCAGTTGCAACAGACTCACCTGGTAAAACAAGTGCGTCGCAATATTGCACGTGTTAAGACTTTACTGACTCAGAAGGCGGGTGCGTAATGAGCGATAATATCCGTACTCTGCAAGGTCGTGTTGTGAGCGACAAAATGGAGAAATCCATGGTTGTTGCAATCGAACGTTTTGTGAAACACCCTCTGTATGGGAAATTCATCAAACGTACGACCAAACTGCACGTACATGATGAGAACAACGAATGCGGTATCGGTGACGTGGTTGAAATCCGCGAATGCCGTCCGCTGTCCAAAACTAAGTCTTGGACGTTGGTTCGCGTTGTAGAGAAAGCGATTCTGTAATACAGTATTGCTCTTCTTGAAAATGATAAACGGCTCTGCAAAGGGCCGTTTATTTTTTCTACCCTTGGTCGAAAAGCGGTGTTATAATACTGCGCCCTCGATTCTGGGGTATTAATGACCCGTAAGGGTTCGAAAAACGACCCGTAAGGGTTTGAAAAGTAGTAGTTGACATTAGCGGAGCACTAAAATGATCCAAGAACAGACTATGCTGAACGTCGCCGACAACTCCGGTGCACGTCGCGTAATGTGTATCAAGGTTCTGGGTGGCTCGCACCGTCGCTACGCAGGCGTAGGCGACATCATCAAGATCACCATCAAGGAAGCAATTCCGCGTGGTAAGGTCAAAAAAGGTGATGTGCTGAAGGCGGTAGTGGTGCGCACCAAGAAGGGTGTTCGTCGCCCGGACGGTTCTGTCATTCGCTTCGATGGTAATGCATGCGTTATTCTGAACAATAACAGCGAGCAGCCTATCGGTACGCGTATTTTTGGGCCGGTAACTCGTGAACTTCGTACCGAGAAGTTCATGAAAATTATCTCTCTGGCACCAGAAGTACTCTAAGGAGCGAATCATGGCAGCGAAAATCCGTCGTGATGACGAAGTTATCGTGTTAACCGGTAAAGATAAAGGTAAACGCGGTAAAGTTAAAAATGTCCTGTCTTCCGGCAAGGTCATTGTTGAAGGTATCAACCTGGTTAAGAAACACCAGAAGCCGGTTCCGGCTCTGAACCAACCAGGCGGCATCGTTGAAAAAGAAGCTGCTATTCAGGTTTCTAACGTTGCAATCTTCAATGCGGCAACCGGCAAGGCTGACCGTGTAGGCTTTAGATTCGAAGACGGCAAAAAAGTCCGTTTCTTCAAGTCTAACAGCGAAACTATCAAGTAATTTGGAGTAGTACGATGGCGAAACTGCATGATTACTACAAAGACGAAGTAGTTAATAAACTCATGACTGAGTTTAACTACAATTCTGTCATGCAAGTCCCTCGGGTCGAGAAGATCACCCTGAACATGGGTGTTGGTGAAGCGATCGCTGACAAGAAACTGCTGGATAACGCAGCAGCTGACCTGGCAGCAATCTCCGGTCAAAAACCGCTGATCACCAAAGCACGCAAATCAGTTGCAGGCTTCAAAATCCGTCAGGGCTATCCGATCGGCTGTAAAGTAACTCTGCGTGGCGAACGCATGTGGGAGTTCTTTGAGCGCCTGATCACTATTGCTGTACCGCGTATCCGTGACTTCCGTGGCTTGTCCGCTAAGTCTTTCGACGGTCGTGGTAACTACAGCATGGGTGTCCGTGAGCAGATCATCTTCCCAGAAATCGACTACGATAAAGTCGACCGCGTTCGTGGTTTGGATATTACCATTACCACTACTGCGAAATCTGACGAAGAAGGCCGTGCTCTGCTGGCTGCCTTTGACTTCCCGTTCCGCAAGTAAGGTAGGGTTACTTAATGGCTAAGCAATCAATGAAAGCACGCGAAGTAAAGCGCGTGGCTTTAGCTGATAAATTCTTCGCTAAACGCGCTGAACTGAAAGCTATCATCTCTGATGTGAACGCAACCGACGAAGATCGTTGGAATGCCGTTCTCAAGCTGCAGACTCTGCCGCGTGATTCCAGCCCGTCTCGTCAGCGTAACCGCTGCCGTCAAACAGGTCGTCCGCATGGTTTCCTGCGGAAGTTCGGGTTGAGCCGTATCAAGGTCCGTGAAGCCGCAATGCGCGGTGAAATCCCGGGTCTGAAAAAGGCTAGCTGGTAATTGTCACCAATTGAATCACGGGAGTAAAGACAGATGAGCATGCAAGATCCGATCGCGGACATGCTGACCCGTATACGCAACGGTCAGGCCGCGAACAAAGTTGCGATCACCATGCCTTCCTCCAAGCTGAAAGTGGCAATTGCCAAAGTGCTTAAGGAAGAAGGTTATATTCAAGATTACAAAATCGAAGGCGACACCAAGCCTGAACTGGAAATTTCTCTGAAATACTTCCAGGGCAAGGCAGTGGTAGAAAGCATTCAGCGTATCAGCCGCCCAAGTCTGCGCATCTATAAGAAAAAAGATGAGCTGCCTAAAGTTATGGCTGGTTTAGGAATCGCGGTTGTTTCTACCTCTAAAGGTGTTATGACCGATCGTGCAGCGCGCCAAGCTGGTCTTGGTGGCGAGATTATCTGCTACGTAGCTTAATCGGAGGAAAGAATGTCTCGTGTTGCTAAAGCACCCGTCGTCATTCCTGCCGGCGTAGAGGTAAAACTCAACGGTCAGGTTATTTCGATCAAGGGTAAAAACGGCGAGCTGACTCGCACCATCAACGATGCTGTTGAAGTTACTGTGGCTGACAACGCTCTGACTTTCGCTCCGCGCGAAGGTTTTGTAGACGGTTGGGCACAGGCAGGCACCGCGCGTGCACTGTTGAACGCAGTCGTTATCGGTGTTACCGAAGGCTTCACCAAGAAGCTTCAACTGGTTGGCGTAGGTTACCGTGCCGCAGTTAAAGGCAATGTCGTGAATTTGTCTCTGGGGTACTCACACCCGATTGACCACGCGCTGCCGGCTGGTATCACAGCTGAATGCCCGACTCAAACTGAAATCGTACTGAAAGGTGCTGATAAGCAGGTTATCGGTCAGGTTGCAGCTGATCTGCGCGCTTACCGTCGTCCTGAGCCTTACAAAGGCAAGGGTGTCCGTTACGCCGACGAAGTCGTGCGTATCAAAGAGGCTAAGAAGAAGTAAGGTAACACTATGGATAAGAAATCAGCTCGTATCCGTCGTGCAACCCGCGCACGTCGCAAACTCCAGGAATTGGGAGCGACTCGCCTGGTGGTACATCGTACCCCTCGCCATATTTATGCGCAGGTTATCGCACCGAACGGTTCTGAAATCCTGGTAGCCGCTTCTACTGTAGAAAAAGCTATCGCAGAACAACTGAAGTACACCGGCAACAAAGATGCCGCTGCTGCTGTAGGTAAAGCAGTCGCTGAGCGCGCATTGGAAAAAGGCATTAAAGATGTGTCCTTTGACCGTTCCGGGTTCCAATATCATGGTCGCGTCCAGGCACTGGCAGATGCTGCTCGTGAAGCTGGCCTTCAGTTCTAAGGTAGAGGTGTAAGATGGCACACATCGAAAAACAAGCTGGCGAACTGCAGGAAAAGCTGATCGCGGTAAATCGCGTATCTAAAACCGTTAAAGGTGGTCGTATTTTCAGCTTCACCGCACTGACTGTAGTGGGTGATGGCAACGGCCGCGTTGGTTTTGGTTACGGGAAAGCGCGTGAAGTTCCGGCAGCAATCCAGAAAGCGATGGAAAAAGCCCGTCGCAACATGTTGAATGTCGCGCTGAATGGCGGCACCCTGCAGCACCCGGTTAAAGGTGCTCACACTGGGTCTCGCGTATTCATGCAGCCGGCTTCCGAAGGTACCGGTATCATTGCCGGCGGTGCAATGCGCGCCGTTCTGGAAGTTGCTGGGGTTCATAACGTATTGGCAAAAGCCTATGGTTCCACCAACCCGATTAACGTGGTTCGTGCAACTATCGATGGCTTGGCTAATATGAATTCCCCGGAAATGGTTGCTGCCAAGCGTGGCAAATCCGTTGACGACATTCTGGGATAATTGACCATGGCTAAGACTATTAAGATTACTCAAACCCGTAGTGCAATCGGTCGTCTGCCGAAACATAAGGCAACGCTGCTTGGCCTGGGTCTGCGTCGTATTGGTCATACCGTTGAGCGTGAAGATACGCCTGCTGTACGCGGTATGGTCAACGCGGTTTACTACATGGTTAAAGTGGAGGAGTAACAGATGCGTTTGAATACTCTGTCTCCGGCCGAAGGCGCGAAGCACGCGCCGAAGCGTTTGGGTCGTGGTATCGGTTCTGGCCTCGGTAAAACCGGCGGTCGTGGTCACAAAGGTCAGAAGTCTCGTTCTGGCGGTGGCGTGCGTCGTGGGTTCGAAGGTGGTCAGATGCCGTTGTATCGTCGTCTGCCGAAATTCGGCTTTACCTCTCGCAAAGCGATGATCACAGCGGAAATCCGTCTGTCCGATCTGGCTCGCGTAGATGGCGACGTCGTTGACCTGAACACGCTGAAGGCTGCTAACGTTATTGGCGTTCAGATCGAGTTCGCGAAAGTGATCCTGTCTGGTGAAGTTTCCCGCCCGGTAACGATTCGTGGTCTGCGTGTGACCAAAGGCGCGCGTGCTGCTATCGAAGCTGCTGGCGGTAACATTGAGGAATAAGTAGCAGATGGCTAAGCAACCAGGATTAGATTTTCAAAGTGCTAAGGGTGGCGTTGGCGAGCTGAAACGCAGACTGCTGTTTGTAATCGGCGCGCTTATCGTTTTCCGTATCGGCTCTTTTATTCCGATCCCTGGTATTGATGCCACTGTGCTTGCCAAATTGCTCGAACAACAGCGTGGCACCATCATTGAAATGTTTAACATGTTCTCTGGTGGTGCTCTCAGCCGTGCTTCTATCTTTGCGCTGGGTATTATGCCGTACATTTCGGCCTCTATTATTATCCAGTTGCTGACAGTGGTTCACCCCACGTTGGCGGAAATCAAGAAAGAAGGGGAGGCTGGCCGTCGCAAGATTAGCCAGTACACCCGTTACGGTACGTTGGTACTGGCCATATTCCAGTCAATCGGTATTGCTACCGGTTTACCGAATATGCCAGGGATGCAGGGCCTGGTGATTAATCCGGGCTTTGCATTTTACTTTACGGCTGTTGTAAGTCTGGTGACCGGGACCATGTTCCTGATGTGGCTGGGCGAACAGATTACTGAGCGCGGTATCGGTAACGGTATCTCTATCTTGATCTTTGCGGGTATCGTTGCGGGCTTACCGCCGGCAATTGCCCACACTATCGAGCAAGCTCGGCAAGGCGACCTGCACTTCCTCGTGCTGCTGTTGGTTGCAGTTTTAGTGTTTGCAGTAACCTTCTTCGTTGTTTTCATTGAACGTGGTCAGCGTCGTATCGTCGTTAACTACGCCAAGCGTCAGCAAGGTCGTCGGGTTTATGCAGCACAGAGTACGCACTTACCGCTGAAAGTGAACATGGCAGGGGTTATCCCGGCAATTTTCGCCTCCAGCATCATCCTGTTCCCTGCGACGATTGCATCGTGGTTTGGGGGCGGTACCGGTTGGAACTGGCTGACAACTATTTCGATGTATTTGCAGCCCGGACAACCGCTTTATGTGCTACTCTATGCGACTGCAATCATCTTCTTCTGTTTCTTCTACACGGCGTTGGTTTTCAACCCGCGCGAAACAGCAGATAACCTGAAGAAGTCCGGTGCATTCGTGCCAGGAATTCGTCCGGGAGAGCAAACGGCGAAATACATCGATAAGGTGATGACCCGCCTGACTCTGGTCGGCGCAATGTACATTACCTTTATCTGCCTGATCCCGGAGTTCATGCGTGATGCGATGAAGGTCCCCTTCTATTTTGGGGGTACATCCCTGTTGATCGTCGTCGTGGTCATCATGGACTTTATGGCTCAAGTGCAAACTCTGATGATGTCGAGTCAGTATGAGTCTGCATTGAAGAAAGCAAATCTGAAAGGCTATAACCGCTAATTGGATTGCTTGAGAAGTTACGGAGAGTAAAAATGAAAGTTCGTGCTTCCGTCAAGAAATTATGTCGTAACTGCAAAATCGTTAAGCGTAACGGTGTCGTTCGTGTGATTTGCAGCGCCGAGCCGAAGCATAAACAGCGCCAAGGCTGATTATCTCGCATATTTTTCTTGCAAAGTTGGGTTGAGCTGGCTAGATTAGCCAGCCAATCTTTTGTATGTCTGTACGTTTCCATTTGAGTATCCTGAAAACGGGCTTTTCAGCATGGTGCGTACATATTAAATAGTAGGAGTGCATAGTGGCCCGTATAGCAGGCATTAACATTCCTGATCAGAAACATGCCGTGATCGCGTTAACCTCGATCTATGGCGTCGGTAAGACTCGTTCCAAGGCCATTTGTGCTGCGGCGGGTATTGCTGAAGATGTTAAGATCAGTGAGCTGTCTGAAGAGCAAATCGAAACGCTGCGTGTAGAAGTTGCCAAATTCGTTGTCGAAGGTGATCTGCGCCGTGAAATCAGCATGAGCATCAAGCGCCTGATGGACCTTGGTTGCTATCGCGGTTTGCGTCATCGTCGTGGTCTGCCAGTGCGCGGTCAGCGTACTAAGACCAACGCCCGTACCCGTAAGGGTCCGCGCAAACCGATCAAGAAATAATCGGGGTGATTGAATAATGGCAAAGGCACCAGTTCGTGCACGTAAGCGTGTAAGAAAACAAGTCTCTGATGGCGTGGCTCATGTCCATGCTTCTTTTAACAACACCATCGTTACCATTACCGATCGTCAGGGTAACGCGCTGGGTTGGGCAACAGCCGGTGGTTCCGGTTTCCGTGGTTCTCGTAAATCTACGCCGTTCGCCGCTCAGGTAGCTGCTGAACGTTGCGCTGAAGCCGTGAAAGAATACGGTATCAAGAACTTGGAAGTTATGGTTAAAGGACCTGGTCCGGGCCGTGAGTCTACTATCCGCGCTCTGAACGCGGCTGGTTTCCGCATCACTAATATTACTGATGTGACTCCGATCCCCCATAACGGTTGTCGTCCGCCGAAAAAGCGTCGCGTATAACGCCGCTTTTAGGATAGTTGGAGAAAGAAAATGGCTAGATATTTGGGTCCTAAGCTCAAGCTGAGCCGTCGTGAAGGCACCGACCTGTTCCTTAAGTCCGGTGTTCGCGCGATCGATTCCAAGTGTAAGATCGAACAAGGCCCTGGTCAGCACGGTGCGCGTAAACCGCGTCTGTCTGATTATGGCGTGCAGTTGCGTGAGAAACAAAAAGTTCGCCGTATCTACGGTGTTCTGGAGCGTCAATTCCGTAACTACTATAAAGAAGCTGCTCGTCTGAAAGGCAACACAGGTGCAAACCTGCTGCAACTGCTTGAAGGGCGTCTGGATAACGTGGTTTATCGTATGGGCTTCGGCGCCACTCGTGCGGAAGCGCGTCAGTTGGTAAGCCACAAAGCTGTTATGGTAAACGGTCGCGTTGTCAGCATCGCTTCTTATCAGGTATCACCGAATGATGTCGTCAGCATCCGTGAGAAAGCTAAAAAGCAATCTCGCGTGAAAGCAGCATTGGAGCTGGCTGAACAGCGTGAAAAGCCGACTTGGCTGGAAGTTGATGCTGCCAAGATGGAAGGTGTGTTCAAACGTATTCCTGAACGTACCGATCTGTCTGCGGACATTAATGAACACCTGATCGTCGAGCTTTACTCCAAGTAAAGCTTAGTACCAAAGAGAGGACACAATGCAGGGTTCTGTGACAGAGTTTCTAAAACCGCGCCTGGTCGATATCGAGCAAGTGAGTTCGACGCACGCCAAGGTGACCCTTGAGCCTTTAGAGCGTGGCTTTGGCCATACTCTGGGTAACGCACTGCGCCGTATTCTGCTCTCATCGATGCCGGGTTGCGCGGTGACCGAGGTTGAGATTGATGGTGTACTGCACGAGTACAGCACCAAAGAAGGCGTTCAGGAAGATATCCTTGAAATCCTGCTCAACCTGAAAGGGCTGGCGGTGAGAGTTCAGGGTAAAGATGAAGTCATCCTTACTTTGAATAAATCTGGCATTGGCCCTGTGACCGCAGCCGACATTACCCATGACGGTGATGTCGAAATCGTCAAGCCGCAACATGTGATCTGCCACCTGACCGATGAGAACGCTGCTATTAGCATGCGTATCAAAGTTCAGCGCGGTCGCGGTTATGTGCCGGCTTCTGCCCGAATTCATTCGGAAGAAGATGAGCGCCCAATCGGCCGTCTGCTGGTCGACGCATGCTACAGCCCGGTAGAGCGTATTGCCTACAATGTTGAAGCAGCGCGTGTAGAACAGCGTACCGACCTGGACAAGCTGGTCATCGAAATGGAAACCAACGGCACAATCGATCCTGAAGAGGCGATTCGTCGTGCGGCAACCATCCTGGCAGAACAACTGGAAGCTTTCGTTGACTTACGTGATGTACGTCAGCCGGAAGTGAAAGAAGAGAAACCAGAATTCGATCCGATCCTGCTGCGCCCTGTTGACGATCTGGAATTGACTGTCCGCTCTGCTAACTGCCTCAAGGCAGAAGCTATCCACTATATCGGTGATCTGGTACAGCGTACCGAGGTTGAGTTGCTGAAAACGCCGAACCTGGGTAAAAAATCTCTTACCGAGATTAAAGACGTGCTGGCTTCACGTGGTCTGTCTCTGGGCATGCGCCTGGAAAACTGGCCACCGGCAAGCATTGCTGACGAGTAACCGGATCACAGGTTAAGGTTTTACTGAGAAGGATAAGGTCATGCGCCATCGTAAGAGTGGTCGTCAACTGAACCGCAACAGCAGCCATCGCCAGGCTATGTTCCGCAACATGGCAGGTTCACTGGTTCGTCATGAAATCATCAAGACGACCCTGCCGAAAGCGAAAGAGCTGCGTCGTGTAGTTGAGCCGCTGATTACTCTTGCCAAGACTGATAGCGTTGCTAATCGTCGTCTGGCATTCGCCCGTACTCGTGATAACGAGATCGTGGCAAAACTGTTTAACGAGCTGGGCCCGCGTTTCGCGAGCCGTGCCGGTGGTTACACTCGCATTCTGAAGTGTGGCTTCCGTGCAGGCGACAACGCGCCGATGGCTTACATCGAGCTGGTTGATCGTTCAGTTGCACAAGCAGAAGAAACCGCTGCTGCTGAGTAATCATCAGCTGTGGGTTAAAAAAACCGGGGCAACCCGGTTTTTTTACGTCTATTGTTTAGCAAATGATGGCTTTGTTAGCGTATAGCGTTTGCTTGAGACGTTTTTGACGGAGGGAATATGTGGTGGATTGATGCAATGTGCGAGCGTCATATCCAGACGGCACAACAAGCGGGGGAGTTCGATAATCTTCCCGGTGCGGGAAAGCCCCTGCAACTTGAGGATGACAGCGCCGTACCCGACGATCTGCGTACGGGATACCGTTTACTGAAGAATGCCGGCTACCTACCGCCAGAATTGGCATTGCGTAAAGATGCCCTGACGCTACGCGATCTGCTCGCCAATACGCTTCCCGAATCGGAAGCGCATGAAAACCTGCGCCGTCGGTTACGCATGCTGGAACTTAACCTGCAACAGAAAGGGATGAGTACCGATTTTTTACACGGTGAATATGCCGATCGCTTGCACAGTACGTTTTCTGGTGAAAGAATAGCGCCCGAAAAATAGGCTAACGTGGCAAGTGCTGGCACGTGGCGATGAACCGGATTAACAACGTAACCAAGAGAGATGTGATGAGCACTTATCAGCACAAGAAAGGCAAGATCCAAGACAATGCGCTGGAAGCATTGTTGCATGACCCCTTGTTCCGACAACGCATTGAGAAGAACAAGAAAGGCAAAGGCAGTTACTGCCGCAAAGACAAACAGGGCAAGGGCCAAAACTGGGAGGCCAGTGGTAAATCATCAAAGGATGCTTTACCACTGGCCTCTCAAATTATGGCTGTACTGGGTCTCGTTGAACGGCGCTACGCTTTCGGCTGCTGATCTTTTAGCAAATCGCGAATCTCAGTTAACAGCGTCGCTTCAGCGCTCGGTTTTGCCGGTGCTGGCGCTTTTTCTTCTTTACGGCGCAGGTTATTCATTAGCTTGATGGCCATAAAAATGGCGAAAGCGACGAGGACGAAATCAAAAATATTTTGCAGGAAAAGGCCGTAGCGCAGCACCACGGCAGGGATATCCCCTTGTGGGTCACGCAGCACCAGTTCGAAATGTTTGAAATCGATGCCGCCCAGCAGTAACCCCAGTGGCGGCATAATGATATCGGCCACGAGCGAGGAGACGATCTTGCCAAATGCTGCGCCGATAATGACACCCACCGCCAAATCTACCACGTTGCCGCGCATCGCGAATTCGCGAAATTCTTTTAGCATACTCATGATCCAACTCCTTGATAAAATGAACCTCTAAATTTTAACAAAGCGTTACATAATTGCCAGCGGTGATAATCAGTGAGTCTGAAAGGACAGTGCCGCCTGAGGCGGCAAAGTTTAGCGTTGTTACAAGAAGAACGGACTGGGTTGGAACAGGCGCTCCACTTCAGGGACAAACTTTTTGTCTGTCAGGAACATGATCACATGATCCCCTTGCTCTATCTTCATGTTGGCGTTGGCAATGATCACTTCGTCACCGCGTACAATGGCACCGATTAAGGTGCCCGGTGGCAATTTGATATCCTCAATCATACGGCCAACCACTTTTGACGTGCCTTCATCGCCGTGCGCGATGGCCTCAATGGCTTCCGCCACGCCGCGTCGTAATGATGAAACGCTGACAATATCCGCTTTACGCACATGCCCAAGCAGTGCGGAAATCGTTGCTTGCTGTGGCGAAATGGCCACATCGATAACGCTGCCCTGAACCAGATCGACATAGGCGCGTCGCTGGATCAGTACCATGGCTTTTTTTGCCCCCATGCGTTTGGCCAGCATGGCGGACATGATGTTCGCTTCATCGTCGTTGGTAATGGCTATAAACACATCGATTTGTTCGACATGCTCATGCGCCAGCAACTCCTGATCGGACGCATCGCCGTGAAACACAATGGTGTCTTGCAGCAGTTCAGCCAGGGCGATCGCACGTTCTTCATTCTTTTCGATCAGCTTGACGCTGTAGTCTTTTTCCAGCTTGTGCGCCAACCCCGCGCCGACGTTACCACCGCCGACAATCATGATGCGCTTGTAGGGTTTTTCTAAGCGCTGGAGTTCGCTCATTACGGCACGGATATGCTGGGAAGCGGCAACAAAGAACACTTCATCGCCCGCTTCGATAATGGTTGAACCTTGGGGACGGATCGGTCTGTCGTGGCGAAAGATAGCGGCGACGCGGGTTTCGATGTGCGGCATATGCTCACGCAGCGCGGAGAGCGCATTGCCGATCAGCGGGCCACCGTAGTAAGCGTTCACTGCGGCGATACTGACTTTCCCTTCGGCGAAGTTCACCACCTGTAGCGCACCGGGATACTCGATAAGCTTGTAGATATTGTCGATGACTAGCTGTTCCGGCGAAATCAAATGATCGATAGGCACCGCTTCTGCCTGAAACAGTTGTTCACCGGCGCGCACGTATTCTGCGGAGCGAATACGTGCGATGCGATTTGGCGTATTGAACAGCGAGTAGGCGACCTGGCAGGCCACCATATTGGTTTCATCCGAGTTCGTGACGGCAACCAGCATATCTGCATCTTCGGCGCCCGCTTCACGCAGTACGCGTGGGTGGGAGGCGTAGCCAGCGACGACGCGCAAATCGAATTTATCCTGCAACTGCCGCAGTCGCGCGGTGTCAGTATCAACGACGGTAATGTCGTTGTTTTCTCCAGAGAGCGTTTCCGCCAGCGTACCGCCCACCTGACCTGCACCAAGAATAATGATTTTCATGATCTGTGCCCGTTGCCGTTGCTATCAGCCAATGCTCTTGACCAACTTAGCATAAAAGAACCCATCGCCATCCTCTGCTGCTGGTAACTTTTGCAAACCGGGGTGCTGTGCATCACCCGTTTCCACCAGTTCGGCATCTGCATGGCGTGTCAGAAAGGCCCGCATTTGCTGCTGATTCTCTTCCGGTAGGATCGAGCAGGTGGCATACACCAACGTACCGCCTGCTTTCAGCCGTGGCCAGATGGCCTCCAGAATCTCCTGTTGCAACAGTGCCAGCTCGGCGATGTCGCTGTCGCGCCGTAGCCATTTGATATCAGGATGACGGCGAATTACGCCGGTGGCGGAGCAGGGGGCATCGAGCAGAATACGATCAAACTGTTGCTCACCGCACCAGGCCGTAGGCTCGCGCCCGTCGCCTTGCCTTACGTCTGCGTGAAGATTAAGGCGTTGCAGATTCTCTTTTACCCGCGCGAGTCGCTGCGGGTCCACATCGACTGCCAATACCTTGGCGTGGGGTGCAGCTTCCAGAATATGGGTGGTTTTCCCACCCGGCGCAGCACACAGATCGAGAATATGTTCATTGTCCTGCGGTGCTAACCAGCGCACGCAACCTTGTGCAGAGACGTCCTGCACGGTAACCCAGCCTTGCGCGAAGCCGGGCAGCAGGCTTACGGCACAAGGCTCGTTCAGCATGATGGCTTCGCTCTGTTCAGGATGTGGCTGCGCGGCGATACCGGCCTCAGTCAGCAGCGTTAAATAGTGTTCTCGTGTGTGGTGCAAACGGTTGACGCGCAGCCACATCGGGGGACGCTGGTTGTTGGCCTCAACAATCTGCTGCCACTGCTGCGGGTAAGCGTTCTTGAGACGCGCTAGCAGCCACTCGGGGTGAGCGAAGCGCGAGGCATGGTTAGCCGCGCGCTCATCCAACTCGGCCTGCTGGCGTTGGAATTGGCGCAGTACGCCGTTGATCAGCCCTTTGAGCTGTGGGCGCTTGAGTGCGATAGCACCGTTAACCGTTTCAGACAGAGCGGCATGTGCTGGGATGCGCGTGTGAGCGAGTTGATAGATACCCACCATAATCAGGTAGTGCAACGTGCGCTGCTTGCCGGTCAGCGTTTTTGCCATCAACTGCTGAATTATCCACTCTAACTGCGGCAACACGCGCAATACGCCGAAGCACAGCTCTTGCAACAGGGCACGATCCTTTTCTGAGATATCACGCTGATACTGTGGCAGCAGTGAGCTTAGCGACTGACCTTTATCGAGCACCTGGCCGATAACGTTCGCGGCGATAGCGCGCAGATTGTATGTTGTTTTCATGGATAGTGATTGTCTGAAACGGTAACGCGCCTGCCATAACAGCAGACGCGATGCCTTTTAATGGGTGCGTGTATTATGCCAGTACGTTGCCTGGAGTGAACCATTCGCGACGTGAATTGAGCAGATCCTGCGCCGACATCGGTTTTTTGCCCGCAGGTTGCAGTTGCAGCAGGTTCAGTACCCCTTGCGCGGTGGCGACCTGTATACCTTGCTTATCTGCACTGATGATCGTGCCGGGTTGTGCGCTATGGTCTGCGTCCAATGCGCTGGCTTGCCACACTTTAACAGGTTGTTCGTCAATGGTGAGATAGCTGACAGGCCAGGGATTGAAGGCACGAATGCAGCGTTCCAGTTGCTCGGCACTGAGTGACCAGTCAAGCTTAGCCTCTTCTTTGCTCAGTTTTTCGGCGTAAGTCGCCAGACTGTCATCTTGTTTTTCCGCGGCAGCGGTTCCCTGCGCCAGTGCGGCCAGCGTCGCCAGCAACCCCTGCGGGCCCAGCTCTGCCAGACGATCGTACAGCGAAGCGCTGGTGTCTTGCGGCGTTATCGGGCATGACAGTTTATGCAGCATGGCACCGGTATCCAACCCTGCATCCATTTGCATGATGGTGACACCAGTTTCAGCGTCTCCGGCCCAAAGCGAGCGTTGTATCGGTGCCGCACCACGCCAGCGCGGTAGCAGTGAGCCGTGCACATTGATACAGCCCAGGCGCGGCATATCTAACACCGCCTGCGGCAGGATCAAGCCGTAAGCCACGACCACCATGATATCCGCCTGTAAATCAGCAACCAGTTGCTGATTTTCTGCTGGGCGCAGCGATTTGGGCTGCAATACCGGGACGCCGTGCTGTTCAGCCAACACTTTGACCGGGCTGGGCGTCAGTTTGTTGCCCCGGCCTGCCGGACGATCGGGTTGGGTAAAAACACCCACCACCTGATGCGGTGACGTCAGCAGCGCGTCAAGGTGGCGCGCTGCGAAGTCAGGAGTACCCGCGAAAATAATGCGTAGGGAGCTTTCGGACACGACGTTTCCTGCGGTAGTGATAAGATTATGGACGACTGTTCAGTCGGGCCATTTTTTCCAGCTTTTGGCGAATTCTCTGGCGTTTTAACGGCGAGAGATAATCAATAAACAGCTTGCCAACCAGATGGTCCATTTCGTGTTGGATACAAATTGCCAACAGGCCATCGGCTTCCAGCTCAAACGGGTTACCTTCCCGGTCCAGCGCTTTGACCTTCACGCGCTCAGCCCGTGGCACCAGCGCACGGGTTTCAGGAATGGACAGACAACCCTCTTCAATACCGGTATCGCCGTCTTTTTCCAGCAGTTCTGGGTTGATCAACACCAAACGCTGATCGCGTTCTTCGGAAACGTCAATCACGATAATGCGCTGATGCACGTCCACCTGACTCGCAGCAAGGCCGATGCCTTCTTCTTCGTACATGGTGTCGAACATATCATCGACGATGCGCTGAATTTCTGCATTAACCTCTGCGACAGGTTTCGCGATAGTGCGAAGCCGCTCGTCTGGAAAATGTAATACCTGCAAAACTGACATAGTTGATTTCGATCTTTATCCGGTTGATGAAAGCGTATCTGGATCTATTCTAGACATTTCCGGTTCTGATTGACAGCATTTGCCCTGTAAAGCGCAATGGCACAAGGATGAACGCATGCAGGACGTGGAGCTGTGGCTGCGGTTAATGAACGTGCGCCGCCTCAACGCGGCGAAAACGGTGCAATTGGTGGAGCGATTACGTCAGCTGACGGAGGTCACCGCCGAGGTACTGTCTGCGCTGGCTCTGTCTGAAGAGCAGGTCACGCAATTTTTCACGCTGGATGAAAGGGAGTATGAAACGGCATTACGTTGGCTGGAGGAACCGACTCACCATCTGCTTACGTACGCAGACGCGCGCTATCCCCCCTTACTGCGGCAGATCCCTGCTTCGCCTCGGGCACTGTTTGTGCGTGGTAACCCCCAGCTTCTCTGTGCTCCTCAACTTGCTATGGTCGGCAGCCGTCACCCTTCTGCCTATGGTGCGCAGTGGGGACACTATTTTGCGCAGGAACTGGTGTTAAATGGTTTTGTTATCACCAGCGGTTTGGCGTTAGGCATCGATGGCGTGGCGCATCAGACGGCGCTGGATGCCGGCGGGAAAAGCGTGGCGGTGCTGGGCAATGGATTACAGCAGATGTATCCCCGTCGCCATCGTGCGCTGGCAGAACGGTTGGTGGAGCAAGACGGTGCGCTTGTTTCCGAATTTCCCCTGAATGAGCCCCCGAGGGCAATCAACTTTCCCCGCCGTAATCGTATCATCAGC
Source organism: uncultured Symbiopectobacterium sp. (assembly GCA_964293225.1). GTDB lineage: Bacteria > Pseudomonadota > Gammaproteobacteria > Enterobacterales > Enterobacteriaceae > Symbiopectobacterium. The sequence continues at coordinate 15,571 of CAXYYB010000054.1, forward strand.
GGAATGAGCCTCGGCGTGCTGATTGTCGAAGCGTCCCTGCGTAGTGGTTCTTTAGTCACGGCGCGCTGTGCGTTGGAGCAGAATCGTGAACTCTTTGCGCTACCAGGTGCGCTGGATAACCCCATGACACAAGGTACACACTGGCTTATCCAGCAGGGAGCTTATCTGGTTACCTGCCCCAAAGACATCATTGAACAGTTAGGCAGTGGGTTATCCTGGCTGTCCCTTGGCGAAAATGAAACTATTTCTGCTCTGGACGCCGATGTGGAATTGCCATTTGCCGACGTGTTGGCTAACGTAGGAGATGAGGTTACACCTGTTGATGTTGTCGCTGAACGTGCGGGCCAACCTGTGCCAGAGGTAGTAGGTAAGTTGCTGGATCTGGAGTTAGCAGGATGGATAGAAGCAGTACCCGGCGGCTATGTCCGATTGAGGAGGGCTGGCCATGTTCGACGTACTCATGTACTTGTTTGAAACTTACATCCACAACGAAACGGAACTACGCGTTGATCAGGATGCGTTAACTGATGACCTCACGCGGGCGGGGTTCGATCGTGCTGATATCTATAGCGCATTGAACTGGCTGGAGCGCCTGGCGGATTTGCAGGAAGGCAAAGAAGTGCCTTTTGCCTTGGCAAGCGATCCCCATGCACTGCGCATTTATACGCAGGAAGAGGAGCAGCGCTTCGACACCGAGTGCCGGGGCTTTTTGTTGTTCTTGGAGCAAATCAACGTGTTGAATCTTGAAACGCGTGAGATGGTGATCGACCGCGTGATGGCGCTGGATACCTTATCATTCGATCTTGACGATCTTAAATGGGTGATCCTCATGGTGTTGTTCAATCTACCCGGATGTGAAAACGCCTACCAGCAAATGGAAGATCTGCTGTTTGAAGCAGATGAGGAGTATTTGCATTAAACCGACAAGTCAGAATAAACCATGGTAACCCCTGCGCTTATGGCAGATAAAAAGGCGGAGTGCTGCCCTGAGTGTGGCGCGCCGCTGGTGATTCGCTCCAGCCGCCGCGGCCCTTTTTTGGGCTGCTCACGCTACCCGGAGTGCGAATTTGTCCGTCCGCTGAAAGCCAATGCGGATGGCCATATTGTGAAGGAACTGTCTGGGCAACTCTGCCCGCAGTGCCAGGGAACGCTGGTGTTGCGGCAGGGGCGCTATGGCATGTTTATTGGCTGTAGCAACTACCCGGCGTGTGACCATACCGAGGTCATCGACCGCCCGGATGAAACCACATTAACCTGTCCACAATGTGGCAAAGGCAAACTGCTGCAACGTAAATCACGCTTTGGCAAAGTGTTCCACGCCTGTGAGCGTTACCCGGAGTGCCAATTTGCGCTCAACCATAAACCGGTGGCGGGGACGTGTCCAACCTGCCACTATCCGCTATTGTTCGAAAAGAAAACGGCACAGGGCGTCAAACGTTTTTGCGCCAGTAAAGCCTGTGGAAAGCCGGTAACGGCAGAAGTTGATACCAATGAGTAATGCTGTGAATGAACAACTGGTTTCTGTCATTCAGGAACTGATGAAGCAGAATGTCATCGCCTATCCGACCGAAGCGGTTTTTGGCTTAGGGTGCGATCCTGACAGCGAAGCCGCAGTGATGCAACTGCTGGCCTTGAAACAACGGCCTGTCGAAAAGGGGCTTATCCTGATCGCGGCTGATTATCAACAGCTCACCCCCTATATTGATGACAGCCAGCTCAGTGCTGAGCAAAAGGCGGCGATGTTTGCCTCTTGGCCGGGACCGGTAACGTGGGTGATGCCCGCCAGGCCGAGTACGCCGCGTTGGTTGACCGGGCAATTCTCATCGTTGGCGGTGCGCGTTAGCGCGCATCCTCTTGTTCGCGAGCTCTGCCTGGCGTTTGGCAAGCCCATCGTGTCAACCAGCGCCAATCTGACCGGGCTGCCGCCGTGCCGCACCGCACAAGAGGTTTTGGAACAGTTTGGGGAGGCTTTCCCTGTGCTGCACGGAGAAACCTCTGGGCGGCAGAATCCGTCTGAAATTCGGGATGTCCTGACGGGCAACCTGATACGACAAGGTTAACAAGTGGAGATAACGGTGTCTGAAGTAAGGTCATTCGCGGTTTTTGGTCATCCTATTGCGCACAGCAAATCGCCACAGATCCATGCGCTGTTTTCCGAGCAAACCGGGATCCCTTTGACGTATGAACGCCTGTTGGCACCGCTCGACAGTTTTGAACAAACGCTGCGTGATTTTTTTCAGGCCGGGGCGTTGGGGGCGAATATCACCATGCCCTTCAAGGAGCGCGCCTATCAGGAAGTCGATGAACTGAGCCAACGCGCCTCGTTAGCCGGCGCGGTCAATACCGTGAAGCGGCTCGAAGACGGCCGGTTGCTGGGGGATAATACCGACGGCATCGGGCTACTGAGTGATTTGCAACGTCTTGCGCTGGTGACGCCGCAGGATCGGGTGCTGTTGATTGGTGCTGGTGGTGCCAGCCGTGGCGTAATTCAGCCATTATTGAGCCATGGGTGTTCGCTGGTGGTGACCAATCGGACGTTTGCCAAGGCAGAAGCGCTTGCGACACTGTTTCAGCCGGTGGGACCGATTGAGGCGTTGCCGCTGGATGGGCTCGAAGGCGAAAACTTCGATCTGATCATCAACGCTACTTCATCAGGGATCGCCGGCGATATTCCCGATCTGCCCGCCTCGTTGATCGCGGCTTCCACGCGCTGTTATGACATGTTCTACCAAGCCAGCCTGACACCGTTTTTACTGTGGTGCCAGCAGCAGGGGGCATCACAGTTGGCGGATGGGTTTGGCATGTTGATCAATCAGGCGGCACATGCGTTTTTCCTCTGGCACGGTGTGATGCCCGATACCACGCCGGTGATCGAACAGATGAAAAAAACACTTAACGCATGAATCAGTCGATCCAGTTTCCCGATCGCGAAGCGTGGAGCGAAGAGGATCGTATGATCTATTTCCCTGTGCTGGTCAGCGGTTTTCAGCGTGAATGCCGTATCAGTGCAGCGCAACTTCAGACGCGTTTTGGCGGAACCGATGCGGATAGCTGGCTGGCATTGTTCAGAGAGCACCGCTGGGATATCGAAGATCTTTTCGAAGCTCGGGTGCTCAATGAACAAGATGACAGTGAGGGATATTACTCGCTGTCCTGAGCCAGATAGTCGTTCTTCCACGTGGCGTAGTTATTGGCGGAGTAGCGTAAACCCGCGATCTCTTCTGCTGTCAGTGGCCGGATTTGTTTCACTGGACTGCCAAGATAGAGATAACCGCTCTGCAAGCGCTTACCGGGCGGTACCAGACTGCCCGCGCCAATCATCACGTCATCTTCTACGATAACGCCATCCAGCAGGATCGATCCCATACCGACCAATACGCGGTTGCCGATGGTGCAGCCGTGTAGCATGACTTTGTGACCTACGGTGACCTCTTCACCAACGATCAACGCATTACCCTGCGGGTTGCTCGCTGAGCGGTGGGTTACGTGCAATACGCTGCCATCCTGGATATTGGTGCGTGCGCCGATGTGGATTTCATGCACGTCGCCACGGATCGTGACTAATGGCCAGATGCTGACATCATCACCAAGCGTCGTGTTGCCGATCACAACGCTGGAGGGATCGATCATCACGTTTTTCCCGACAGTGGGGAACGCATCCTTATAAGAACGCAATGCGTGGGAGCCCATATTTACCTCTCAATACATTCGAAAAGAGTAACTTACCCTAATTGTGGTCCTGCTGCTGTCAGAAGCAGCAAAAGTAGGTTGAAAATAGCGCGGGTTGCGCAGGATCTCAACGAAGGGGGTAAAAAACGCGCGAACAGAAAAAAAGATCCAAAAAAGGGGTTGTGTAAATTATTGGGATCCCTATAATGCGCCTCCGTTGACACGACACGAAGCGATTCAAGGCGAAGTCAGCAAGAGAAAAACGATTCACTTTCACATGAAAATAATCGTTGACTCTTAAAGAGGAAAGCGTAGTATACGCCACCTCGCG
>CAXYYB010000055.1:0-18334 GCA_964293225.1 uncultured Symbiopectobacterium sp.
GAAGAACAGTGGAAACAGGTTATCTCGGTGTCCTGATTTTGTGATCCACTACAACATTGATTTGAGCCAGTTCTCCGAACAGGGTAAAAATCTGGCAACGCGCGGCGGAAAGCTGAACGGTATTCCTATCGCGCTCACTGCCCGTTTGATGTACTACAACGCAAACGTCTGGCAGCAGGCTGGGTTGGAATATCCGCAAACCTGGGATGATATCCTGAAAGCCGGTCCGGTATTTAAAAGCAAACTGGGGGATGACTATTATCCGTTCTTCCTCGGCGCGGTGGATACCTCGATTCTGACCTTCCTCAATTCATACATGGTGCAGAAATACAACATCGCCATGATCGATGAAGAGAAAAAGCAGTTTAATTACACGCCGGAACAGTGGCTGGAATTCTTCGGCTTGTATAAAAAACTGGTGGATAACCACGTTATTCCTTCCATGAAGTATTTTACCGCTTTCGGTAAAGCCAACGCCTGGGAGATCCGCCCGTGGCTGGAAGGCAAACTGGGTGGAACCTATATCTGGACCACAGAAGGCACCTATGCCGACAGCCTCAAAGCGCCGTCACAGTTAGTGTTGGGGCCGTACCCGATGCTGCCGGGGGCGAAAGATTCCGGTTTGTTCTTTAAACCTTCGCAGATTTTCTCTATCGGCAATAGCACCAAAAACCCAGAAGAAGCGGCCAAGTTCATTAACTATATGCTTAACGATCCTGCTGGTATCAAAACCATGGGGCTGCAACGCGGTATTCCGCTGAGCAAAATCGCTGTAGCGACGTTGGAAAAAGAGGGCATCTTGAAAAGCGGTGATATTCAAGCTCAGTCTTTGGAGCAGGTGAATAAACTGACTGGTGATGTGAAAGTCTCCTCTTATTTTGAGAACCAAAAACTGCTGTCAGTATTCCTGGATTATCTCCAGCAATATGATTATGGAAAACTGTCTATCGAAGACGTTGCTACCGGTTTCCCGAAAGCAGGTGAACGTGTACTGAAAAGAATTATCTGATGGTATGTGATTAACTCTGACAGAAAACATCGATTTTCTGCAAAAAAAATAACGCCGGGTGTATGACGTATCGTCACCCGGCGACAAGAGTACTTTTTTAATGTGTTACGCACGTTCCCGCTGATAGGAGTCAATCCGCGGGGATATTCAACACCAGGGCTTTTATTTGTAACAGGGTAAATAATATTACTCTGTTACATCTCAACAGGTAAGTACCCATGAATGAAAACAAGCTATTGGGTCTGGCCTATGTCTCACCCTATATTATAGGGCTGTTGATATTTACGGCATTCCCCTTTGTCTCATCGTTTGTACTGAGCTTTACTGAATATGATTTAATGAATCCGCCGGTATTCAATGGGGTGGAAAATTACCGTTATATGCTGACGGAAGACGCCTTATTTTGGAAATCCATGGGTGTAACCTTTGCCTATGTTTTTCTGACCATTCCGTTGAAACTGGAGTTTGCATTAGGCATTGCGTTCGTTCTTAACTTCAAACTGCGCGGTATCGGTTTTTTCCGTACTGCCTATTATATTCCGTCGATTCTTGGCAGCAGCGTGGCGATTGCCGTGCTGTGGCGCGCCCTGTTTGCCATCGATGGGTTGTTGAACAGTTTCCTTGGCATTCTCGGCATTGAAGCGGTGAACTGGTTGGGCGAACCGTCGTTGGCGCTGATGTCAGTGACCCTATTGCGCGTCTGGCAGTTTGGCTCCGCGATGGTGATTTTCCTGGCCGCCTTGCAAAACGTGCCGCAATCGCAGTACGAGGCGGCGATGATTGACGGTGCCACCAAATGGCAGATGTTTATCAAAGTGACCGTGCCGCTGATTACGCCGGTGATCTTCTTTAACTTTATTATGCAGACTACCCAGGCGTTCCAAGAGTTTACCGCGCCCTATGTGATAACCGGCGGTGGGCCAACCCATTATACCTACCTGTTCTCGCTCTATATCTATGATACCGCGTTTAAATATTTTGATATGGGCTATGGTGCGGCATTGGCGTGGGTACTGTTCCTGGTTGTCGCTATCTTTGCGTCGGTGGCGTTTAAATCATCGAAATACTGGGTGTTCTACTCTGCCGATAAAGGGGGCAAAAATGGCTGATTTACCTCAAGGCCACGCGGGCGTGTCGTCCGCCGAAGCGATTGCCGCGGCAGAAGTGCGCCGGACGTTACGCCGTGAAAAATTCAATGCCAGCATCCGTTACACCATCCTGCTGATCGTCGGTCTGTTGATGCTCTATCCGCTGGTGTGGATGTTCTCAGCCTCCTTTAAGCCGAACCATGAGATCTTTACCACGCTGGGGCTGTGGCCGGAGAATCCCACCAGTGACGGTTTTGTGCGTGGGTGGAAAACCGGTACTGAATATAATTTCGGTCATTACATGCTGAATACCTTCAAGTATGTGATCCCGAAAGTGATCCTGACCATTATTTCCTCCACCATCGTGGCCTACGGTTTCGCCCGCTTTGAAATTCCGTGGAAGAACTTCTGGTTTGCTACGCTTATCACCACCATGTTGCTGCCCAGCACCGTGTTGTTGATTCCGCAATACATCATGTTTCGCGAAATGGGCATGCTGAACAGCTACATGCCACTCTATATTCCGCTGGCCTTTGCCACGCAGGGGTTCTTTGTCTTCATGCTGATTCAGTTCCTGCGCGGTGTGCCGCGTGATATGGAAGAAGCCGCCCAGATCGATGGCTGCAACTCCTTTCAGGTGCTGTGGTATGTGGTAGTCCCGATCCTCAAACCGGCCATTATTTCTGTGGCGTTGTTCCAGTTCATGTGGTCGATGAACGACTTTATCGGCCCGCTGATCTACGTCTATAGCGTGGATAAGTACCCGATTGCACTGGCGCTGAAAATGTCCATTGACGTGACGGAAGGCGCGCCGTGGAATGAAATTTTGGCGATGGCGAGTATCTCTATTCTGCCGTCCATCATTATTTTCTTCTTTGCTCAACGCTACTTCGTACAGGGCGTTACCAGCAGCGGAATTAAAGGTTAATTGAGGATTTATCATGGCTGAAGTTACGTTTAATAAACTGGAGAAAGTGTACTCCAACGGTTTCAAAGCGGTGCACGGCATCGACCTGACCATCAGAGACGGTGAGTTCATGGTGATTGTCGGACCCTCCGGCTGTGCCAAATCCACGACTCTGCGCATGCTGGCGGGTTTGGAAACCATCAGCGGCGGTGAAGTGCGTATTGGTGAGCGCATCGTGAATAATCTGGTGCCGAAAGATCGCGGTATTGCGATGGTGTTCCAGAACTATGCGCTCTACCCGCACATGACGGTGCGTGAGAACCTGGCATTCGGTCTGAAGCTAGCGAAATTGCCGAAAGAGAAGATCGACGAGCAGGTTAATGAAGCCGCCAAAATTCTGGAACTGGAAGAGTTGATGGATCGTCTGCCGCGTCAGTTGTCCGGTGGTCAGGCGCAGCGCGTTGCTGTCGGTCGCGCTATCGTGAAAAAGCCGGATGTGTTCCTGTTTGATGAACCGTTATCCAACCTGGATGCCAAGCTGCGTGCCTCGATGCGTATCCGTATTTCTGACCTGCACAAGCAGTTAAAGAAAAGCGGTAAACCCGCCACCAGCGTCTATGTCACCCACGATCAGACCGAAGCGATGACCATGGGCGACCGTATCTGCGTGATGAAGCTGGGCCATATCATGCAGGTGGATACGCCGGACAACCTGTACCACTACCCGAAGAACATGTTCGTGGCAGGGTTTATTGGTGCGCCGGAAATGAACATCAAACCGAGCAAACTGGTGGAGCGGGACGGGCAGGTGGCATTGGTGGTCGGAAATTCCACGCTGGCGCTCAATGCCGCACAGCAGGATAACGTTCGTGCGTATCTCGGTCAGGAGGTGTTTTTTGGCGTGCGCCCGGAATATGTCAGTGTCTCATTAACCCCGTTTGCGGAAAGTCACTCTCAGGGGGAATTGGTTCGCGTGGAAAACATGGGCCACGAATTCTTTATGTATCTGAAAGTGGATAATTTCGAACTGACCTGTCGGATGCCTTCCGAACAGGCCAGAGTGATTATCGCCAGCGCAATGCATAAGACGGTCTATTTCCAGTTTGACATGGATAAGTGCCATATCTTTGACGCAAAAACGGAACGAAATATTTCGCTGGCGTAGATAACGTGCATCAAGTGCCGATGGCTTAACAGCCAAATAGCGCCATCGTCAGGATAATGGTTTTTCGGTTGTATTTTTGGGTAAGGCATACGGGCCATTAAGGAGTTCCCATCATGTCGCTTAACGTTATCTTTAATAGCGCAGATCCCGGCATCTACAATATTAAGACGCACGCGGAAGGCCCGGCCGGGGCGCTGCCGCTAACACCAGAAATGCTGGTGGATTCACCCAGCGGCAATATTTTTGGCTTAACGCTGAATGCGGGAATGGGCTGGGACCCAAACCGCCTGCTCGGCACCGAAGTGCTGATCCTCGGTACGCAAGGGGGAATTCGCGCAGAAGATGGTCGCCCGATTGCGTTGGGATACCACACCGGGCACTGGGAAATCGGCTTGCAGATGCGTGCCGCTGCTGAAACCATTGCCAAAGAGAATGGCGTGCCGTTTGCCGCTTATGTCAGCGATCCCTGCGATGGTCGCTCGCAGGGGACAACCGGCATGTTTGATTCCTTGCCCTACCGCAATGACGCCGCCATGGTGTTTCGGCGGCTGATTCGCTCCTTGCCGACCCGCAAAGCGGTGATTGGCGTGGCAACCTGTGACAAAGGCCTGCCCGCGATGATGATTGCGCTGGCGGCAACGCACCATTTACCGACCATCATTGTGCCCGGTGGCGCAACGTTGCCGCCGACACACGGTGAGGATGCCGGTAAAATCCAGACGATTGGTGCCCGTTTTGCCAATCAGGAACTGAGCCTGAAAGAAGCGGCTGAACTGGGCTGCCGGGCTTGCGCCTCTCCGGGGGGCGGCTGTCAGTTCCTCGGTACGGCCGGTACCTCGCAGGTGGTGGCTGAAGGGTTGGGGATGGCACTGCCCCATTCTGCACTGGCACCCTCGGGGCAGGAAGTGTGGCTGGATATTGCCAGACAGTCCGCGCGTGCGGCGCTGTTGATGCAGCTCAAAGGATTGACCACCAAGGATATTATTACCGACAAAGCCATTGAGAATGCGATGACGGTACACGCCGCCTTTGGTGGCTCAACCAATCTGTTACTGCACATTCCTGCGATTGCCCATGCGGCGGGCTGCAAAGCGCCGACCGTTGAGCAGTGGATGGCCATCAACCGTAAAGTGCCGCGCCTGGTTAGCGTGTTGCCGAATGGACCTGACTACCATCCGACCGTCCGGGCCTTTATGGCCGGTGGCGTACCGGAGGTGATGCTGCATCTGCGCAAACTCGGGTTGCTGCATGAAGATGTGCTCACGGTGACGGGCGAAACGCTGGGTGAGAATCTCGATGTGTGGGAGCGCTCGGAACGTCGACGCCGTTTCCGCGAGCTGCTGGTCGCGTGCGACGGTGTTCAGCCAGATGAAGTGATCATGAGCCCTGAGCAGGCCAAGGCGCGCGGTTTAACCTCCACCATTACCTTCCCTTCCGGCAACATTGCACCGGAAGGCTCGGTGATTAAGTCGACGGCGATCGATGCCTCGGTGGTGGATGAACAGGGGATTTACCGCCACACCGGCAAAGCCAAGGTGTTCACCTCTGAAAAAGCGGGGATCCGCGCCATCAAGCAAGGGGCGATTCAGGCAGGTGACATGATGGTGGTGATCGGCGGCGGGCCGTCGGGCACTGGAATGGAAGAGACTTACCAGCTCACGTCAGCGCTGAAACACCTCTCCTATGGCAAGTTCGTTTCGTTGCTGACCGATGCGCGTTTCTCTGGTGTATCCACCGGTGCCTGTATTGGTCATATCGGGCCGGAGGCCTTGGCGGGCGGGCCGATCGGCAAGCTGCGCGATGGCGACATCATCGAAATGATCATTGATCGGAATCAGCTAGTCGGCTCCATCAACTTTATTGGTACAGAAGGGCACCCGTTGTCTCCCGAAGAGGGGGCCGCCGTGCTGGCGAACCGTCCGGTACATCCTGAGTTACGGGCGCACCCAGACCTACCCGACGATACGCGCTTATGGGCGGCCTTGCAGGCGGTCAGCGGTGGAACCTGGGCGGGCTGTATTTATGATACCGACAAGATCCTTAACGTTATCAATGCCGGTCTGAAAGCGTTAAAAGAGAATAACAGCGATTAATTTTGAGTTTTAATTCGGGCGGCCTACCGTGCGCCCACCCTCATTATAGTAAGAATAATCATTTTCCACATAAGAAAAAGGTGGTGACTTATGTTTAAAACACTTGCGGGTGTTATTCCTCCGGTTCCAACGATTCTTGATGCGAAAGGTCAATTTGACCCGGAAGGCATGGGCGTATTAATTGAAAGATTAATTGACTCTGCCGTAAACGGTTTTTTATTTTTAGGGAGTGCGGGGGAGTTTGCCAATTTCTCCCAAGAACAACGCAAAGCGATTGCTGAATTTTGCGTCGCAAAAGTTAATGGGCGCAAGCCAGTTATTATCGGCACCGCATCCTGCTCAACGGCGGAAGCCATTGCATTAACGCAACATGCATCAGATATTGGCGCAGATGCGGTGATGATTGTGAATCCCTATTATGCGTTGATGTCCGATGAACGCCTTTATAATCACTACAAATCTATTGCCGATGCGGTAGCTATTCCGCAATTATTATATAACTTCCCTGCGTTGACCGGACAAAACCTGTCCGTGGAATTAATTGGTCGTCTGGCAGATAGCTGCGCCAATATTGTGGGCATCAAAGATACCGTTGATTGCATGAGCCATATTCGCCAAGTGATCACGGAAGTGAAAGGCCGTCATCCTAATTTTCTGGTGTTCTGCGGCTTTGATGAATACGCCCTTGATACGCTGCTGCTCGGTGGTGATGGTGTGATCCCCGCCACCTCCAATTTTGCGCCGGAAATCACCTGTGGCATCTATCAGGCCTTTTTGGATAAAGACATGGTTGCGGCGCAAGCGCTGCTGCGCCGTCTGGCCGTGTTGTCGAAGATCTATACCCTGGAAGTGCCATTTACCGGCCTGATAAAAGAAGCGATTCGCCTCACCGGTTCGCCAATTTCTGCCGCCGTATCCGCACCTGCGGCGCCGCCGAGTCCAGAAAAGAAACAGCACCTAATTGCGCTACTGCGTGAGGCCACTATCGCTATTGGGGAATAACCTCCCCACGTTACAGAGACGCTGTTGCTGAGTGCGTCTCTGTAGCCCAACCTTCAGGAAGAAATCCATGCTGGATAAATCAGTCATTACCACCAAACTCGCCGCGTTGTATCAGGAGATCATTGCCATCCGTGAGGATGACGCTTATCTCAAATCCATCGGTGCCTACGGTTCAGATATGTCTATCGAGCTGTGGGACTGGTCGCAAGGCGTCGGGTTGTATGGCATTTGGCGCTTGTACCAAGCGACCCGGGAGCAGCGCTATGTCGACTACCTGAGCGCCTGGTTTGAACGCCATCGGGCAGAGGCGGCAGTGAAGAATGTCAACCACGTCGCGCCGATGCTGACGCTGGTGTCACTGTTGGAGCAACAGGAAAATGCGCAGTGGCGCGCGCTGGTGAATGAGTATGGCGAGTGGATTGAGCAGGGGCTGCTGCGTACTGAAATGGGCGGTTTCGCCCACACCACGGCGACGCGCAATAACGAAGGGCAACTGTGGGTCGATACCCTGTTTATGAGCGGACTGTTCCACGTTAAGGCCGGACAACTGCTCAACAAGCCAGCCTATTGCGAAGAGGTTATCTACCAGTTCTTGCTGCATACGCAATTTTTAAGCGATCCCGTCAGCGGCCTGTGGCGGCACGGCTGGCATTTCACAGAAAAACACCACTTTGCTGGCGCGTTGTGGGGACGGGGCAATGGCTGGGCGGCGATAACGGCGGTTGAACTGCTGGAATTGACGCGGGCAAGCCACTCGGCGTCGTCGCGTTTTATTGAGCAGAACTTCCTGCGCCAGAGCGAAGCGTTGTTAAGCGCTCAGGCTGACAACGGCATGTGGCACACGCTGCTCAACGATCCGCACAGTTATCAGGAGTCGTCGGCGACGGCGGCGATCGCCTACGCTTTTCTGAAAGGGTATCGCCTCGGCATTCTCGATAGCCGCTTTGCCGATGCGGGGGTTAACGCCATTGCTGCGCTGCTGGCGCGCATCGATCAACAAGGGCAACTGGCGGACGTCTCTTCCGGTACGCCGGTGTTTATGACATTGCCAGAATATACCGATGTGCCGATTCGTCAGCGCTCCTATGGGCAATCATTGGCGATGCTGGCGTTGGCGGAAATGTTGCGCCACCCTAATATCTTGGACACCACGCCCGTCTGATTCACCGGTTTGCATGGCAAGACGCCGTTTCTTGCCATGCTGATACGGCCTTTTCTTTGAACTGCGTCACTGTTCTGCAAGCGCTCTGGCCGAGATATTTCTTTTGATGAAAATTTGCATTATGCTAGCTGAAGCGTTTCAGTTGTCGTAATTAGGGCGATTGATCCCGAATAGCGGCGAATTACTCCGCAGATGGATCGTCAAGGGCAGGGGCGTTGCCTGAGAATGGTGTTACTTAACGGTTTATTCCGCTGTTGGTACTGATTATTCTATACAGCTTACCTATTCGAGTGTTCAGCTTGATACAGAGAATGCGATGACAATTCGTATTGCGATAAACGGTTTTGGTCGTATTGGCCGCAGCGTGTTACGGGCACTGTACGAATCCGGGCGCCGGGCTGATATTAGCGTGGTGGCGATCAATGAGCTGGCGAGCGCGGAAGGTATGGCGCACCTGCTTAAATATGACACCAGCCATGGACGTTTTGCCTGGGATGTGCGCCAGGAGTGCGACCAGCTCTACGTGGGCGATGACGCCATTCTGCTCTTGCATCAGCGTGAGATTGAAGGGTTGCCCTGGCGGGAGCTGGGCGTCGACGTGGTGCTTGATTGCAGCGGCGTTTATGGCAGCCGTGCGCACGGCGAAGCACATCTGGCTGCCGGTGCCAAGAAAGTGCTGTTTTCTCACCCCGGCGCCAATGATATTGATGCCACCGTGGTGTTTGGCGTCAATCACGATGCGTTGCAGCCAGAACACCACATTGTGTCTAACGCCTCCTGTACCACCAACTGCATTATCCCCATTATTAAATTGCTTGATGAATCGTTCGGTATTGAAAGTGGCACCGTCACCACGATCCACTCTTCGATGAACGATCAGCCGGTTATCGATGCGTACCACAGCGATTTACGCCGCACTCGCGCGGCCAGTCAGTCCATCATTCCTGTGGATACCAAACTGGCGGCGGGGATTACGCGTATCTTCCCGCAGTTTACCGATCGTTTTGAGGCGATTTCGGTACGCGTGCCAACCATCAATGTCACTGCCATTGATTTGAGCGTAACGGTAAGGCAAGCGGTAAATGTTAATGAAATCAATGCGCTTTTTCAAAAATCAGCGCATGGAGCATTTCGTGGTATAGTTGACTATACGGAATTACCTTTAGTTTCAGCTGATTTTAATCACGATCCGCACAGTGCCATTGTTGACGGTACGCAGACGCGGGTCAGTGGGTCGCACCTGATAAAAACGTTGGTCTGGTGCGACAACGAATGGGGTTTCGCCAATCGTATGCTGGATACAACGCGTGCGATGGCGGCCTGCGGTTTTTAGTTATATGCAATTGAATTGTCAGGGATTTTAATCTCGAACACACAACTTTATAAGAGAATCAACAAGAGGATTCACCATGTCTGTAATTAAGATGACCGATCTGGATCTGGCGGGTAAACGCGTACTGATTCGTGCGGATCTGAACGTGCCGGTTAAAGAAGGTAAAGTGACGTCTGATGCGCGTATCCGTGCGTCGTTGCCGACCATTGAAATCGCCCTGAAACAAGGTGCACGTGTCATGGTGACTTCCCACCTGGGACGCCCGACCGAAGGGGAATACAACGAGGAATTCTCCCTGCTGCCGGTTGTTAACTATCTGAAAGATAAAATTTCTTCTCCAGTTCGCCTGGCGAAGGATTATCTGGATGGCGTTGATGTTGCCGAAGGCGAGTTGGTGGTTCTGGAAAACGTTCGCTTCAACAAAGGCGAGAAGAAAGACGACGAAGAGCTGTCGAAGAAATACGCCGCGCTGTGCGACGTGTTCGTCATGGATGCCTTTGGTACGGCGCACCGCGCGCAGGCTTCTACCCACGGTGTTGGCAAGTTTGCTGATATCGCCTGTGCAGGTCCGCTGCTGGCAGACGAACTGGAAGCGCTGGGTAAAGCGCTGAGCAACCCAGAGCGTCCGATGGTGGCTATCGTCGGCGGTTCTAAAGTGTCTACCAAACTGACCGTGCTGGGCTCATTGTCCAAAATCGCTGACCAACTGATCGTGGGCGGCGGTATCGCCAACACCTTCGTGGCGGCACAGGGTCACAACGTGGGCAAATCGCTGTACGAAGCGGATCTGATCCCTGAAGCGAAAAAACTGCTGGAAACCTGCGATATTCCGGTACCGAGCGACGTGCGCGTGGCGACGGAATTCTCCGAAACCGCCACCGCAACCTTGAAGTCTGTTACTGCCATCAAAGATGATGAACAGATTCTGGACCTGGGTGATGTCTCCGCTGATCGTCTGGCCGATATCCTGAAAAATGCCAAGACTATCCTGTGGAACGGCCCGGTTGGCGTGTTCGAATTCCCGAACTTCCGCAAAGGGACTGAAATCATCGCTCAGGCGATTGCAGACAGCGACGCGTTCTCCATCGCTGGCGGTGGCGATACGCTAGCCGCGATTGACCTGTTCGGTATTGCAGACAAGATTTCTTATATTTCTACCGGCGGCGGTGCCTTCCTGGAGTTCGTGGAAGGGAAAAAACTGCCTGCGGTAGTCATGCTGGAAGAGCGTGCTAAGCAGTAATGCCGCTTTGCCGGGGGTGTCACCCGGCAACCCGTTGCTCCCTCGCCGAGTGGGCAACGGTGGGTTCGGACGCTGTGCGTCCGGCCCGTAATCAATTATCTCAACCCTCCACGGCCAACGAGACGGGACACGTAACATGTCTAAAATTTTTGATTTCGTAAAACCTGGTGTCATCACTGGCGATGACGTTCAGAAAGTTTTCGCAGTAGCAAAGGAAAACGGTTTTGCTCTGCCCGCAGTCAACTGCGTC
Organism: uncultured Symbiopectobacterium sp.; assembly: GCA_964293225.1. Classification (GTDB taxonomy): domain Bacteria; phylum Pseudomonadota; class Gammaproteobacteria; order Enterobacterales; family Enterobacteriaceae; genus Symbiopectobacterium. The sequence goes on from CAXYYB010000055.1 coordinate 11,250, forward strand.
GGTACTGACTCCGTCAATGCGGTACTGGAAGCGGCAGCGAAAGTTCGCGCACCGGTTATCGTTCAGTTCTCTAACGGCGGGGCCGTGTTTACAGCGGGTAAAGGCCTGAAAGCGGAAGGTCAGAAAGCCGCTATCCTTGGCGCCATCTCTGGCGCACAACACGTTCACCTGATGGCTGAACACTACGGCATCCCTGTTATCCTGCACACTGACCACTGTGCGAAAAAACTGCTGCCTTGGTTGGATGGCCTGCTGGAAGCCGGTGAAAAACACTTTGCCGCAACCGGCAAACCGCTGTTCTCCTCCCACATGATCGACCTGTCGGAAGAGTCTCTGGAAGAGAACATCGAGATTTGCAGCGAATACCTCAAGCGCATGGCAAAAATCAACATGACGCTGGAAATCGAACTGGGCTGCACCGGCGGTGAAGAAGATGGCGTGGACAATAGCCACCTGGATAACTCCGCACTTTATACCCAGCCGGAAGATGTGGCTTACGCCTACGAAAAACTGCACGCCATCAGCCCGCGTTTCACTATCGCGGCATCGTTCGGTAACGTGCATGGCGTATACAAACCGGGTAACGTGCAACTGACGCCGAAAATCCTGCACAACTCGCAGGAATATGTTTCCAAGAAATTCAATCTGCCGCATAACAGCCTGGACTTCGTGTTCCACGGCGGCTCCGGCTCTACGGCTGAAGAGATCGCCGAAGCAGTGAGCTACGGTGTGATCAAAATGAACATCGACACCGACACCCAATGGGCAACCTGGGAAGGCGTGCTGGCGTATTACAAAAAGAACGAAGGCTACCTGCAAGGGCAGTTGGGTAACCCGGAAGGCGCAGACAAGCCGAACAAGAAGTACTACGATCCGCGCGTTTGGCTGCGTGCTGGCCAGGCAACCATGGTTGCTCGTTTAGAAAAAGCGTTTAAAGAACTGAACGCGATCGACGTACTGTAATCTATATTAATAAGTGCATTGATAAACAATGCATGAAAATAAGAGGCTCCTTTTATCAGGAGCCTTCATTTTTTCTGGCCTGCTTTGCGGCCATTTTGGGTGTGAACCATCCCTTTCAAAGGGTGAAATGCAAAAAAGGGGAGAGTGCAAATGGAAGAACTGGACGTAACCGAAAGCCTGAGTCGTATGGGGCAATGGGTGGTCAATAATGAGGCGCTGCTGATTCAGTATGCGGTGAACGTGGTGGCCGCCATTATCATTTTGCTCATCGGCTTGTTGGTGGCGCGTGTGGTCTCTAACGGTATCAGCAGAGTGATGGTGGCGCGTGGCATTGATACCACCGTGGCGGATTTTCTCGCTGCATTGGTGCGTTACGGCATTATTGCCTTTACGCTGATTGCCGTATTGAGCCGCATTGGCGTACAAACCGCCTCGGTGATTGCGGTGCTGGGTGCCGCGGGCTTAGCGGTGGGGTTGGCGCTGCAAGGTTCTCTGTCAAACTTCGCGGCAGGTGTGCTGCTGGTGATGTTCCGCCCGTTCCGTACCGGTGAGTTTGTCGATCTGGGTGGGGTTTCTGGCACGGTAACACAGGTGCAGATTTTCTCCACCACGATGCGTACGCCTGATGGCAAAATCATCGTTGTTCCCAACGGAAAAATCATTGCCGGAAACATCATTAATAGCAGTCGTGAACCGGACAGACGCACCGAAATTATCGTTGGCGTGGCCTATGATGCGGATATTGACAAGGTCAAAACGGTGCTGGGGGATATCGTCGCGGCTGATAAGCGCATTCAGCATGAGCGTGGCGTCACCATCCGTTTGAATGAAATGGCTGCGTCATCGCTTAATTTTGTCGTATGGGTCTGGACGACCAACGGTGATGCCATGGCGGTGAAATGGGATCTGTTAGAAAGTTTTAAACGGGCGCTGGATGAACATCAGATCGGCATTCCCTACCCACAAATGGATGTGCATTTGCATCAACCCCCGTCAACATCAACGAAAGCATAATTTTCGTTAGTCCTTTTTAGGCATCCGGTGCTAAGCGCACGGATGCCTAAACGCTGCCAGTTTCTCGCTTGATATTGCATGATATTAATAATTAGATTTTCTAATGAATAATTAGAATCTTCAATTTCAATTAATGAAAAAACCGCCTTACACTCCCTCGAAATATTCGTTCGGGAGAGTGTAGAGAACCATGTTTGGCATGTATTGGCAGGGATTTTTTCTGGGTGCGGCGATGATTTTGCCTCTGGGGCCGCAAAATGCTTACGTGATGAATCAGGGGATTCGGCGTCAGTATCATCTGATGATTGCTCTGCTGTGCGCATTGAGTGATGTCATTTTAATTTGTGCCGGTATCTTTGGCGGCAGCGCGTTGCTGAGTCAGTCATCGCTGTTGTTGTCACTGATCACCTGGGGAGGCGTTGCGTTTCTGCTTTGGTATGGTTGGGGCGCGTTTAACGTGGTCTTCAAACGTCAGCTCGATGTGGTGAGCGTGGATATCGCACGGCAAAGCCGCTGGCGTGTTATCGCGACCGTGTTGGCTGTTACCTGGCTGAACCCGCATGTCTATCTGGATACGTTTGTCGTGCAGGGCAGCATTGGCGGGCAAATGGCCCCCGATGCGCGCAGTTGGTTTGCCTTGGGCTCCATTACGGCTTCCTTCCTGTGGTTCTTTGCATTAGCGTTGCTGGCATCCTGGTTGGCACCGTGGCTGAACACGCCAAAAGCACAGCGCGTGATTAATGCCTTTGTGGGCGTCATCATGTGGAGTATTGCGCTGCAACTCGCACATTCTGGTCTGCAATAGTGTTGTAATTTGACGTTTTTTTACGGTATTCAGGAATTCACCTATAGTTACGCCAAGCTCGTCCGTGCACTATGCTTACCAATAGCCGTATGCCTTTTATCGCACAGGCGCGCAGCCGTCATCATGGCGTGCAACGGCGCACTATTACATGGAATCAGGAGAAACGACACTGTGAAGCTAAAAGCACTGGCGATAGCCGCCCTGTTAGGATTAAGCACGCTTCCACTGTCCGGTCAGGCCGCTGAATTGCCGAACGGACCGCACATCGTGACATCGGGCAAAGCGAGCGTGGATGCCACGCCGGATATTGCGAATCTGGCGATTGAAGTCAGCGTGTCATCAAAAGACGTGGCCGATGCTAAAAAGCAGGTGGACGACCGCGTGGCGCAATATTTTGCCTACCTGGAAAAACACGGTATTGAGAGAAAAGATATCAGCGCCGCCAACCTGCGTACCCATCCTGAATATGATTTTCTGAAAGATGGCCGCTCTGAATTGAAAGGGTATCGTGCGGTGCGTCAGGTGGCGGTAACGGTACGCCAACTGGAAAAACTAAACGACTTACTGGACGGTGCGCTGCGCGCAGGGTTGACGGAAATCCGCGGCGTGGAACTGGGGGTTGCCAATCCAGAAGCCTATCGCGATCAGGCACGTCAGCGGGCAATTGAAACGGCGACCAGCCAGGCAAAAGCATTGGCAACCGGATTCAACGCCAAGCTGGGGCCGATTTACAGCATCCGCTATCAGGTTGCCAACTATCAGCCCGTGCCAATGGCCCGGATGTTTAAAGCAGCGGGCGTCGCGGCAGAGGCCGATGTGGCGCAGACTTATGAACAGCAAAGCATCCAGTTCGACGATCAGGTTGACGTGGTGTTCGAACTGCAGCCTAATCAGTAACGCCTTAATAACCCGCGTCAGGACTGGCGCAATACGCGATGCCCGTGCGAGAGCAGGGCATCCGTCACCTTTCTCATCATCCGACTTTCTGGCGCGAAACGGTGCCAATAGAGCATGCGGCGCTGAAACAGGCCCGGTGTCAGATCGACCAGTTCGCTGTTTGCCAATTCTCTCTCGATTTGCAGATGTGGGATCATACAGCAGGTGGTGCCCTGTCGCGCCAACTGTACGAACGCTTCTGACGAGTTAACGATATGGCAGGGAACGCTGCCGGGCGAGAGATCGAAATTCTGCTGCAAAAATGCCTGATGCATGTCATCCAGGTGGTCAAAGGCAACCGCAGGGGCGCGCAGCAACGCGGAGCGGGTCACGCCGTTCGGGAAGTAGCGTGCGGCAAAATCCGGTGAGGCAACAAACAGATAGTCTAACGCACCGAGCTTATCGACCAGACAACTCGGCAACGGCTGCGGTTGGATACTGACGGCACCGACCACTTCACCACGGCGCAAGCGCTCTTGCGTGCGGGTTTCATCTTCCACTTGCAGATTGAGACGAATGGGAGAATCGACAAGCACCGGTTGCAACGCCGGTAACAACCAGGTAGCCAGACTGTCGGCGTTGACCGCCAGCGACAGTAACAGCGGGATATCGCTGCTGGCATCGTTGCCCAGCCACTCTTCTTCCAGCAACTCCACTTGGTGCAACAGCGCCAGCAGTTTTTGCCCTTGTTCGGTGGGCCGCGGTGGTATGGTTCTGACCAACAGCGGTTGTCCGAACAGGTTTTCCAACTGCTTGATGCGTTGCGAAACGGCGGATTGCGTAATGCACAATTTTTGCGCGGCACGTTCAAATCCGCGCTCACGGATGACGGCATCCAGAGCCTGAAGTGTGCGATAGTCCGGTCGTTTCATGAAGGTGCCATTTCCTATGGATAAAACTTGGTCTTTGCACTATGCCACATTTTTCCGACGGAACATGCTAAAAATCTGTCCCATTTCACACTGATGGCCGAAAATAATCGGGTGACGCGCGGCGATTGACGTCGTTTCCGGTGGCGCTTGCTCTATAATACGCCTCACTTCTTCTCACTGTAATTGCAGGCACGATACAGACCATGACACAAGATGAACTGAAAAAGGCAGTCGGCTGGGCCGCGTTGGATTATGTCCGCCCGGATACGATTGTTGGGGTGGGGACGGGCTCAACGGCAGCGCACTTCATTGACGCGCTGGGTTCCATCAAGCACCAGATTAAAGGCGCCGTATCCAGCTCCGTGGCGTCTACCGAAAAACTGAAAAGCTTAGGCATTACGGTGTTCGACAGCAACGAGGTTGATGAGCTGGATATCTATGTGGACGGTGCTGATGAGATCAACCCGCACATGCAAATGATTAAAGGCGGTGGCGCTGCGTTGACGCGTGAGAAGATTATTGCTGCCATCGCGCGTCAGTTTATCTGTATTGTCGATGCCTCCAAACAGGTGGATATTCTGGGCGCATTCCCGCTGCCGGTGGAAGTAATCCCCATGGCCCGCGCGTATGTGGCGCGTGAACTGGTGAAACTGGGCGGCCAGCCGGTCTATCGTCAGGGTGTCGTCACTGACAACGGCAACGTCATTCTGGATGTGCACAATCTTGATATCTCCGATGCCATTGCGGTAGAAAACCGTATCAATGGGATTGCGGGCGTAGTGACTGTCGGCCTGTTTGCCAACCGTGGCGCTGACGTTGCGCTAGTCGGTACCGCAGACGGGGTAAAAACCCTGAAGTAATTTCTCCCCTATGCATCGGACGTTGGCATTGAAGGTGCTAACGTCCGATTTTTTTTGCTTAAAAACCCCACCATTGTTAAAGTCTCACTTTTGGTACTTAATATCACTTTTTCTTATTTTGTTCCCTTGGCATCTGGCAAGGTGGCGCGTTATCCCTATTTTTTACTGTAAAAGGGCATTTGTGACGCCGTTGGCAGCATCGGGGAAGCAATCGATTGTCTTGCTGCTGGCGTAATTTTTGTTATGTTGGCAGAGTCTGTTTGGCAAATGGGTTCATTGGCATCTGAAGTCTGAAAATAAGGTCGGGAAATGGCAAAGGTATCACTGGAAAAAGACAAGATTAAATTCCTCCTGGTGGAAGGGGTTCACCAGAGCGCGTTGGAAAACCTGCGCGCAGCGGGTTACACCAACATTGAATACCATAAAGGTGCGTTGGATACGGAAGCGTTAAAAGCCTCCATCCGTGACGCGCATTTCGTCGGTTTGCGTTCCCGTACTCATTTGACGGAAGAAGTGTTTGCTGCCGCAGAAAAACTGGTTGCCGTGGGCTGTTTTTGCATCGGTACCAATCAGGTTGAATTGCCGTCTGCCACCAAACGCGGCATCCCGGTGTTCAATGCCCCGTTCTCCAATACCCGCAGCGTAGCGGAACTGGTGATTGGTGAGATGTTGCTGCTGTTACGCGGCGTTCCGGCGGCTAACGCGAAAGCGCACCGTGGCGTGTGGCACAAACTGGCAGTGGGCTCGTTTGAGGCACGTGGCAAAAAGTTGGGCATCATTGGTTATGGCCACATCGGCACCCAGTTGGGGATCCTGGCAGAAAGCCTGGGGATGCACGTCTATTTTTACGATATCGAGAGCAAACTGCCGTTAGGTAATGCTCAGCAGGTGCGTCATCTGTCCGAACTGCTGAACATGAGCGACGTGGTCAGCCTGCACGTGCCGGAAACGGCGAGCACCCAGAACATGATGGGCGCGGATGAGCTGGCGCTGATGAAACCGGGTTCTATCCTGATCAACGCTTCACGCGGTACAGTCGTCGACATTCCTGCATTGTGCGAAGTGCTGCGCAGCCAACACATTGCTGGTGCTGCCATTGACGTCTTCCCGCAAGAACCAGCAACCAATTCCGACCCATTTGTGTCTCCGCTGCTGGAGTTCGACAACGTGCTGCTGACGCCGCACATTGGCGGTTCTACACAGGAAGCGCAGGAGAACATCGGTACGGAAGTGGCTGGTAAACTGGCAAAATACTCTGATAACGGTTCGACGCTGTCTGCGGTTAACTTCCCGGAAGTTTCCCTGCCAGTACAGAGCGATCGCGCGCGTTTGTTGCACATTCACGAAAATCGCCCGGGCGTACTGACGGCCATCAACACCATTTTTGCCGAACAAGGTATCAACATTGCCGCCCAGTATCTGCAAACCAGCGCGGATATCGGCTACGTGGTGATCGACGTGGAAACGGATGCGGCGAATACCGCACTGCAACTGATGAAAGCGATCCCTGGCACCATTCGTGCCCGCCTGTTGTTCTAAGTGCGCGTCGAGCGTTTAGTGCCATGACAAACAGCCCCTTTTGAACTGACCCCTTAAAGTTGGACAGTTAGATCGCAGGGCTGGTTAAAACTTGAG
>CAXYYB010000056.1:0-17671 GCA_964293225.1 uncultured Symbiopectobacterium sp.
CTGCCAGGTTTTAATTAAGCAAGGGGGCTGTCCGAAAGGACAGCCCTTTTTGCTGTGCATAGTTTTTGTGGTACAGCGTTTTTAGCGTAACGCGCAAATAATCCCATACTGTTTATATGCATTAATTTGCCCCTCCTCCTGTGGGTAAACGCCTGAAAATGGCTGAATGAATTAGCTGTAAACATGTACAAACCTATCGTAATACCAGGTTGTGAGCTTGCTCATCCCGCTTTGTCACTATTTCGACTAAAACAGATAAGCCCTGATAAAAAATGTCAGGTGCATGTCGTATCTCTGTACAACCTGCACGCATTGACGTGGGGTTAAAACCTGCAAACAAGCCAAAAAGCTGTCGGCTGCTCATAAAGGAGTAGATTATGTACAGGCGTTTACTGGTCGCAATGGCTGTCGCTACAGCATTATGTGGCGCAACACAGGCTTCGGCGCTCACCGTGGGATTTTCTCAAATCGGTTCCGAGTCGGGATGGCGCTCTGCTGAAACCAAAGTCGCTAAACAGGAAGCAGAAAAACGGGGTATCACCTTAAAAATCGCGGATGCACAACAGAAACAAGAGAACCAGATCAAAGCAGTAAGATCGTTTATTGCACAAGGTGTTGACGCCATTTTTATCGCCCCCGTGGTTGCAACGGGTTGGACGCCAGTCCTTCAGGAAGCCAAGGAAGCAAAAATACCGGTATTCCTGCTGGACCGTATGATCGATGTTAACGATCCCTCCTTGTATACCGCTGCGGTTGCTTCTGACAGCGTCTACGAAGGTAAGGTGGCTGCCGAATGGCTGCTGAAGGATGTAGCCGGTCAGCCCTGTAACGTTGTTGAGTTGCAAGGGACGGTTGGGTCGAGCGTCGCAATAAACCGCAAAAAAGGGTTTGTTGACGGCATCGCTGCTTCTCCGAATGTGAAGATCATCCGCTCGCAATCAGGCGATTTTACCCGCAGCAAGGGTAAAGAGGTGATGGAAAGCTTCATTAAAGCGGAGCAGAACGGCAAAAATATCTGCGCGGTTTATGCCCATAACGATGACATGGCGATCGGTGCCATTCAAGCCATTAAAGAGGCCGGATTAAAACCGGGCTCGCAAATTAAAGTGGTTTCTATCGATGCGGTTCCCGATATTTTTAAAGCAATGATCGATGGTGAAGCCAATGCCACCGTAGAGCTGACGCCAAATATGGCGGGTCCAGCATTTGATGCATTAATTGCCTTGAAAAAAGAAGGGAAGCAGCCGCAGAAATTTATTCAGACTGAATCAAGACTATTATTGCCGGATACGGCGCAAGCGGAATACCAATCCAAAAAAGACCTCGGTTATTAAGCCTGATAACGATGGCGTGCAATGCGCCATCGTTACCTGATGTTTTAGGCGTAATCAATTAGGTTGTGTTTTGACCAACACCCAAACGCAAGTGGCATAGGTGAGTCTGATGGACACTGAATTGCTGTTGGACATCCAGGGAATGAGCGTCGAATTTCCTGGTATTAAAGCGTTGGATAGCGTCGATTTCACGCTACGCAAAGGGGAAATTGTTGCCCTGCTGGGTGAAAACGGTGCGGGAAAATCGACGCTGATAAAAGCATTGACCGGCGTTTATCGGCGTTCAGCAGGGGATATTTTTCTCGAAGGTAACGCTATCGATCCGTTAAACACCGCACACGCGCAAGCTTTAGGTATCGGTACAGTTTACCAGGAGGTCAACCTTTTACCCAATCTGTCGGTGGCGGCGAATTTGTTTTTGGGTCGGGAACCCTTGCGCTTCGGCATGATTGATCAGAAAGAGATGGCGCGGCTTGCCAGAGAAATTGTCGCCTACTACGGGTTACGGATAGATGTTACCGATCCTTTGGGCAACTACTCGATCGCCATTCAGCAGATCATTGCTATCGCCCGAGCGGTCGATCTCTCCGCCAAGGTGCTGATCCTTGATGAACCCACTGCCAGCCTGGATGCCAATGAGGTCGACATGCTGTTCGGCATTCTGTCCCATCTGCGTGAGCACGGCGTGGGCATGATTTTTGTTACCCATTTTCTCGATCAGGTTTATCGCCTGAGCGATCGCATCACCGTGTTGCGCAACGGCAAATTGGTGGGCAGTGAAATGACGGCGGCGTTGCCACGTATCGATCTGGTACAGATGATGCTGGGCCACAGTTTTGATGAATCACTTTTGAAGCGCTCAGTCCATGCGACTGAAACCGGCGACCCGTTGGTCGAGTTCCGTGGCTATGGTCGCCGTAATATGGTTGATCCCTTTGATTTGTCGGTCGCACCGGGCGAAATCGTTGGGCTGGCTGGATTGCTGGGATCGGGCCGCACAGAAACCGCACAGCTCGTCTTTGGCATTAAAACGCCGGATAGCGGTGAAGCGAAAGTCGATGGTCAACCTGTCTCCATTCGTAGCCCACGCAAGGCGGGCAAGCTGGGTTTTGGATATTGCCCTGAAGATCGCAAAACCGAAGGTATCGTCGGTTCAGCGACCGTGAGAGAGAACATTATTCTGGCGTTGCAGGCCCAGCGTGGGTGGCTGCGTCCACTGGCGCTAAAAGAGCAAACCCGCATTGCAGAAATGTTCATTGAGCGTTTGGGTATACGCACGCCGGGCCCGGAACAGGAAATTCAGTATCTGTCTGGTGGCAACCAGCAAAAGGTGTTGCTCTCACGCTGGCTGGCGACAGAACCGCGTTTTCTCATTCTTGATGAGCCGACGCGCGGCATTGATGTTGGTGCCCACGCCGAAATCATTCGTTTGATCGAAAAACTGTGTGAGCGCGGTATGGCACTGCTGGTTATCTCTTCTGAGCTGGAAGAACTGACCGGTTATGCCGACCGTATCATTGTGTTGCGCGACAGAAAGCAGGTGGCACATCTGGCGCATCAGGAGATTTCCGTTGCTGCCGTGATGCAAGCCATTGCATTACAACCAGGAGGTGCGCATGACGGACAGCCATGTTAAACCCGTGCGTCGGGTGCGCTTCGGCATCAGTAAAGGGCTACCACAGATTGCGGCGTTGGTGGTCATCCTGTTAATCGATAGCCTGGTAGCGCCCAATTTCTTTTCGCTGCATGTGCAAGATGGTCGTTTGTTCGGCAGCCTGATCGATATCCTTAATCGCGGCGCGCCGGTCGCCTTGCTGGCATTGGGCATGGCGCTGGTGATCGCTACCGGTGGTATTGATCTCTCGGTGGGGGCGGTGATGGCTATCGCCGGTGCCACGGCAGCGAGCCTGGCGGCGCAAGGCTATGCATTGCCAGTGATTTTACTGGCGGCAGTACTCACCGGCGCAGTGTGCGGACTGTGGAATGGTTTTCTGGTCGCCGTGTTACAGATCCAGCCGATTGTGGCGACCTTGATGCTAATGGTGGCTGGTCGGGGTGTCGCACAGCTGATTACCGAAGGGCAGATTATTACCTTCGCACATCCTGCACTGGCACATCTGGGTAGCGGCTCGTTGTTCTACCTGCCAATGCCAGTGATTATCGCGTGTGCCATGCTGCTTCTGCTCTGGTTACTGACGCGCAAAACCGCGTTGGGCCTATTTATCGAAGCGGTGGGTATCAACGTGCGATCGGCCAGAAATGCAGGCATCAGCACGCGCCTGATCCTGATTTCCGTCTATGTCATCTGCGGTGTTTGCGCGGCGGTGGCGGGGGTGATTATTACCGCCGATATCCGCGGTGCGGACGCAAACAATGCCGGTTTGTGGCTTGAACTGGATGCCATTCTGGCGGTGGTGATCGGCGGCGGATCGTTACTGGGGGGGCGGTTTAATCTGCTGCTTGCGGTGGTTGGGGCGTTGATTATTCAAAGTATGAATACCGGTATTCTGTTAGCAGGATACCGTCCTGAACTCAACTTGGTGCTCAAGGCGTTGGTGGTGTTAGCGGTGCTGATTATGCAGTCTCCACGCTTCTCGCTGCGTCGCCTGTTGCGGAGGCACGAATAATGCTCAAACGGAATATTCCGCTGTTGATTACGCTTGGGGTTTTTATCGTCGGCTATCTGTTTTGCCTGAGCCAGTTTCCGGGGTTTGCTTCCACGCGCGTGTTCTTCAACCTGCTGACGGATAATGCCTTTATCGGGATCGTCGCTGTCGGCATGACCTTTGTGATCCTCTCCGGTGGGATCGATCTCTCCGTCGGCTCGGTGATCGCGTTTACCGGCGTGCTGTTAGCCAAGCTGATTGGCACCTATGGTATGCATCCCGGCTATGCCATTGCGCTGGCGCTGGTGATGGGGGCGGCATTTGGTGCGCTGATGGGGTGGATCATCGATACCCTGAAACTGCCTGCGTTTATCATCACGCTGGCCGGTATGTTCTTTGTGCGCGGTATGAGCTTTATTGTCTCTCAGGAGTCTATCCCGATTGAACACCCCGTGTATCAACAGCTTGCCGGATTAGCGTGGCGCATGCCCGGCGGTGGACGTCTGACCTTTTTGGCGTTGATCATGCTGATGACGGTGATTGTCGGAATGGTCTTGGCGCACCGCACCTGTTTTGGTCATCGCGTTTACGCCATTGGCGGCAATATCACGTCAGCGGAGCTGATGGGGGTACGGGTGAGAAAAACCACCATTCAGATCTACATGCTTTCCAGCACGCTGGCAGTGCTGTCTGGCATTGTGTTCTCGCTCTATACCTCCGCGGGTTATGCGCTGGCTGCGAGCGGTGTGGAGCTGGATGCGATTGCGGCCGTGGTGATTGGCGGTACGCTCTTGACCGGCGGCGTGGGCACGGTGCTGGGCACCTTCTTTGGGGTGCTGATTCAAGGGCTGATTCAAACCTATATCACCTTTGATGGCACGCTCAGCTCCTGGTGGACCAAGATCGTTATTGGCATCCTGCTGTTTGCCTTTATCGTCTTGCAGAAAGGGCTGAGTGCATTTTGGGTCGCTAAACGCGCCTGACGGCGCTACGCGGCTCATAACATGTCGGCAATAGGGGTTTTAAGCAGTTGACGGATTAACGCCTGCTGGTCGCTGTTTTGCAGCCAAACGGCATACAGCGGGCGGATCACCGGTGGCGTATTTTGCTGTATGTAAAGCAGTGGGTACGTTTTCTCCCAATGGCGTGGCAGAAAGGCACAGCCGCCGGTGGTCAGCAACAGCTGGCGCGTCAGGTGTGCGGAGGTGGTGGTCAGGATAGGAAGCTGCTCGTTACTCAATAGCCGCCCTTCATGTTGATGGAAATCCGCACCCCATTCCAATTTGATGAAAGGCCGTTCGGTCTGCTCCTCATCCTGCATAGCGAACAGCGCCAGAGAGAAGTTTCCTAACAGATGGCTGGTTAACTCTTCCATTTTGGGCTGCTCGGTGGTGATCAGCAGGTCCAATCGCCGTTCGTGTAACTGCTGCACCAGAGAGTGGCGTTGTGCAATGCGCGCTTCAAGCTGAAGCAGCGGGCGCTGCTGATACAACGTTTGCAGCCAGGGGGTCAGGTAGGATTCCCACAGTGATGCCGTCGCACCAATCGACAGCAACTGGTGTTGCTGCGAGCGTGCGACCTCTTTTTTGGCCAGCTGCCAGGTGCCCATCAGACTCTCTGCGTAGGGCAACAACCGCTCGCCCGCCGGTGTCAGGCGAATATTATTGCGATGGCGAGTGAACAAATTTGCACCAAGTTGATTTTCTAATTGGCGGATACGAAAGCTGACCGCCGACTGGGTCAGATAGAGCGATTCTGCGGCGCGTCCAAAATGCCGCGTTCTGCTGACTTCCAGGAAGGTTTTCAGTAATTCGGTATCCACGTCCATCTCCAAAAAAAATTTGTCGTGATGATTTAAATGTTTTGTTTTACAGAATGTCAAGCCTATCTAATACTCCGCGCCATAAACAGCACGACCATAAAAGAATTAGGAGCGTGTAAGATGGCGGAAAGCTTCTCTACAACGAATCGTTTTTTTGATAATAAATCCTACCCACGCGGCTTCTCTCGTCACGGTGACTTCACCATTAAAGAAGCCCAGATGCTGGAGCGTTATGGCTATGCGCTGAATGAGCTTGACCTGGGTAAACGCCAACCGGTGACTGAGGAAGAGATTCAATTCGTCGCCATGTGCCGCGGTGAGCGTGACGCCTCCACCGACATGGAAAAAACCTGGGCTAAATATGTTGCACGTATTCGTCGCCCGAAGCGTTTCCACACGCTGTCCGGCGGTAAGCCGCAGATGGATGCGGTGGAAGAATACACCGATAGCGACGATTAAGTTTTGCATTCGCGGGGCCAATGGCCCCGTTTTTTATGTCGGTGCTTTACCCTAAATCGCGGTGCAAACGGCGCAGTAACCTATCCATGCAGCGATAACTGATCGCTTCCGCCAAATGGTCGCGCTGGATATCCGGCTGTTGCGCCAGATCGGCGATGGTCCTGGCGACCTTCAAAATGCGGTGCCAGGCACGCACAGACAGCTCCAGCTTGGTCATTAACGCCTCCAGCCAGACAGCATCCTCTTCGTGCAAGCGGCAGTGAATATCCATTTCCGGTGGTGTCAGGTGCGCATTGATTTTCCCCGTTCGGGCCAGTTGCCTCTCTCGTGCCGCCAAGACGCGCGCTCGAACGTCGGCGCTGCGTTCTCCCTGTCGCCCCTGTTTGTGCAGTGTTCCGGGGGGCAGTAGCGGAACGTCAATCGACAGATCGAACCGGTCGAGAAACGGCCCAGAGAGTTTTCCCAGATAGCGCAGGATCTGCTGTACCGGCAATCGGTTATGGATACCTTGATAGTGCCCCGATGGGCTGGGGTTCATGGCGGCGACCAGTTGCACGCGGGCGGGATAGTTCACTTTAGCTCGCGTGCGAGAAATCACGATTTCACCGGCTTCTAAGGGTTCTCGCAGGGCATCCAGTACACGCCGCTCGAACTCGGGTAACTCATCGAGAAACAGGATGCCATTGTGCGCCAACGAGATCTCTCCCGGTTTTGGCAATCCACCACCGCCCACCAGTGCTGTCATGGATGCACTGTGGTGCGGTGCCCGAAAGGGGCGAGTGTGCCACAAGCCCAGTGTGGGATCCGCCGTGCTCACCAGGCTGTTAATGGCGGCCACTTCCAGCGCCTCTTCGTTGCTCAACGGCGGCAATAGTCCGGCGAGACGGCTCGCCAGCATGGTTTTTCCGGTGCCGGGTGGCCCCATCAGGAGCAGGTTGTGGCCTCCGGCAGCGGTGACTTCGAGCGCCCGTTTTCCCTGCTCTTGCCCAATGATGTCTGCCAGGTCCGGGTCGTTGTTGTGGACGGGTGCAGGAATTTCAATTGCCTGGCTGCTGGCTAACGGCTCAGCGCTGTGCAAAAAGGCGCACACCGCATTGAGGTGTTCTGCCAGTAGCACTTCACCATGCCCGATAAGTGCCATTTCCTGCTGATGAGCCAGTGGCAAAATAAGCCGGCGGCCCGCCTTACCCGCCGCAATGGCTGCCGGGATCGCGCCAGTAACCGCACGCAGCGCCCCGGACAATCCCAATTCGCCCAGAAACTCATACTGCGCTAATGCCTTGCCACAAATCTGCTCTGAGGCGGCCAGAATCGATAGTGCGATGGGCAGATCGTAGCGCCCACCCTCCTTGGGCAGATCCGCCGGGGCGAGATTGACGGTGATCCGCTTGGCGGGAAAGGTGAACCCGGCATTGAGCAGTGCACTGCGCACCCGATCCCGAGCTTCCTTAACCGTGGTTTCCGGCAGGCCAACCAGTGTCAGCGCGGGTAAACCATTGCTGATATGGGCTTCAATCGTCACGCAAGGGGCCTGAATACCAATCATTGCGCGCGTATAGGTAACGGCCAGCGACATAACGCTCCCTCCTGTTAATCATGGCAGCGTGCGCCATCCTGAGCCGAAGCGGCAGTATAAAAACAACGTTATCAGCAACGGCTCGCACAAAGGTGATTGCCATACAGTGTGTTTCCTCTGGAATGGGTATCGGCTTGCAACTTTTGTGTGAATCGATGACGTTGTCGATGGAAGCTCGAAGAAAAAGCACAATGTGAATAATTGTTTATATCTATATGATTAATTTGCCTTTAACGCGGTTTTTTTTATCGGATTTCGTCGCGCGTCAGAAAAAAAATATTGTCAGCGGCGCTAAGTCTGTGGTAACTCTGTAGGTATTCGTTCGACAGTGATGACAGAACAAACCATTTATGAAAGCGTTCTCCCTCGTGATTAGCCTAGTCATTATTAGCGTGGTGGTGATTATTAACCCACCGTGCGGGGCGTCGCTGAGACGAAGAATGGCTTAAAAATCAAGCCGTAATTCAAAAAACCCCCGCACCGTAAGGTCGGGGGTTTTTTGTTGGGCGGTAAAAACTACAGAAGGGAGTGGAGTATGTCTTACAGCATAAAATCCTGTTTCTCCCCGGCAGCGTCGGGGAAATAAACTATGAATGGGGCTCAATGGGTGGTGCAAGCGTTGCGGGCGCAAGGTGTCGATACCGTGTTTGGTTATCCGGGTGGCGCGATCATGCCAGTTTACGATGCACTCTACGACGGCGGCGTTGAGCACCTGTTGTGCCGTCATGAACAAGGCGCTGCCATGGCGGCGCTCGGTTATGCCCGCGCGACCGGCAAGGTGGGCGTGTGTATTGCCACCTCTGGCCCCGGTGCCACTAACCTGATCACCGGGTTGGCGGATGCGTTGCTGGATTCAGTACCCGTTGTGGCGATCACCGGTCAGGTGGCTTCGCCGCTGATCGGTACTGATGCCTTTCAGGAAATCGATGTGCTGGGTCTGTCGCTGGCCTGTACCAAACACAGCTTCCTGGTCGATTCGCTGGAGTCGCTGCCGGAGATCATGGCGGAAGCCTTCGCCATCGCCAGCAGCGGCCGTCCCGGCCCGGTGCTGGTGGATATCCCTAAAGACATTCAGTTGGCCACCAGTGAGGTAGCTCCGCAGTTTACACCCGTCGATGACAGCCAGCCGAATTTCCCCGAGCAGGCCATCGAACAAGCGCGTGCCATGCTGGCGGCGGCGAAAAAACCGATGTTATACGCTGGCGGCGGTGTGGGCATGGCACAGGCGGTGCCTGCTCTGCGTGCGTTCATTGCCGAGACGGGCATTCCCTCCGTTGTGACGCTCAAAGGATTGGGTGCCGTTGATGCCGAGCATCCGCACTACCTCGGCATGCTGGGCATGCATGGCACTAAAGCGGCCAACCTATCGGTGCAGGCGTGTGATTTGCTGATTGCCGTCGGTGCGCGTTTTGACGATCGCGTGACGGGTAAACTGAATGCGTTTGCACCGCATGCAGCGGTTATCCATCTGGATATCGATCCGGCTGAGCTGAGTAAATTGCGTCAAGCCAACGTGGCGCTGCCGGGGGATTTGAACACGCTGTTGCCTGCATTGGCTCAGCCGCTGGCGATTGACGCTTGGCGTCAAGAGGTGGTCGCGCTGAAAGCCGAATACCCGTGGCGCTACGATCATCCGGGGGAAGCCATCTATGCGCCCGCGCTGTTAAAAACCCTGTCTGAACGCAAACCGGCGGAAACCGTGATCACCACCGATGTCGGTCAGCACCAGATGTGGGCCGCACAGCACATGCGTTTTTCCCGCCCGGAAAATTTCATCACCTCCAGCGGGTTAGGTACCATGGGCTTTGGTTTGCCCGCGGCGGTAGGCGCACAGGTAGCCCGCCCTGAAGATACCGTGGTGTGTATTTCCGGTGACGGCTCTTTCATGATGAACGTGCAAGAGTTGGGCACCATCAAACGAAAACAGTTGCCGATAAAAATCGTGCTGCTGGATAACCAACGGTTAGGCATGGTTCGACAGTGGCAGCAGTTGTTCTTCAATGAACGTTATAGCGAAACCAACCTCTCCGATAACCCCGATTTTCTGACCCTGGCAAGCGCATTTGGTATTCCAGGGCAACGCATAACCCGAAAAGATCAGATCGATGCCGCGCTGGATGCCCTGTTGAGCAGTGATGGGCCGTATTTGCTGCATGTCTCTATCGATGAACTGGAAAACGTCTGGCCGCTGGTTCCACCGGGTGCCGGGAATGAAACCATGCTGGAACGTACCGAATAATGGCAGGAGAACAGAGAATGACGCACCATCAACTTTCCATACAGGCTCGCTTTCGTCCCGAAATGCTGGAGCGCGTGCTGCGTGTGGTACGCCACCGCGGTTTCCGGGTGTGTGCCATGAACATGATGACGGCCGCCAACCCGGACCACATCAATATCGAATTGACCGTTGCCAGCCAACGGCCGGTGGATTTATTGTCAACACAGTTAAGCAAGCTGCTTGATATCGCTTGTGTTGAAATACAACCCCACGCATCACAACAAATACGTGCCTGAAGGCCTTAGAAAGGATAAAGAGAATGACGAGCAAAGCAGATTATATTTGGTTCAATGGTGAGATGGTGCCGTGGGCGGAAGCCAAAGTACACGTGATGTCCCATGCGCTGCATTACGGTACGTCGGTGTTTGAAGGGGTGCGCTGTTACGATTCTCACAAAGGCCCAGTGGTATTCCGTCACCGTGAACATATGCGTCGTCTGCACGACTCCGCTAAAATTTATCGTATGCCGGTGCAGTACAGCGTGGATGACCTCATGGAAGCCTGCCGCGCAACGCTACGCAAAAATGACCTGAAAAGCGCCTATATTCGTCCGCTGGTGTTCGTTGGCGACGTTGGCATGGGCGTGAATCCGCCGGAAGGTTACGTCACGGATGTCATCATTGCGGCATTTCCCTGGGGCGCGTATCTGGGCGAAGACGCACTGGATCAGGGGATTGATGCCATGGTGTCCTCTTGGAATCGTGTGGCAGCCAACACCATTCCGACGGCTGCAAAAGCGGGCGGTAACTACCTTTCCTCTCTGCTGGTGGGCAGCGAAGCGCGCCGCCACGGCTATCAGGAAGGGATTGCGCTGGACGTCAACGGCTATGTGTCTGAAGGTGCAGGCGAAAACCTGTTTGAAGTGAAAGATGGCGTGTTGTTCACCCCGCCGTTCACCTCATCAGCGCTGCCGGGCATCACCCGCGACGCCATCATCAAACTGGCGCAGAGCCTGGGGCTGGAAGTGCGTGAGCAGGTGCTGTCACGTGAATCGCTCTATTTGGCGGATGAAGTCTTTATGTCCGGCACTGCCGCGGAAATCACGCCAGTGCGCAGCGTGGACGGTATTCAGGTCGGCATTGGCCGTTGTGGCCCGGTCACCAAACAACTACAAAAAGCGTTCTTCGGCCTGTTTACCGGCGAAACCGAAGACAAATGGGGCTGGTTAGATCAGGTTAACCCGTAATCGTAACAAGAAAGATTAATACACCCCTTTCTCTTGCTTCACGAACCCAAGACGCCAGTCGCCGCTGAACGGGAGCAGGGAAGGGGATGAAACACACACTGGAGTAACAGAGTATGCCTAAGTACCGTTCAGCCACAACCACGCATGGCCGTAACATGGCAGGTGCGCGCGCCCTGTGGCGTGCCACCGGAATGACCGATGCCGATTTCGGCAAGCCAATCATCGCCGTGGTCAACTCGTTCACACAATTCGTTCCGGGTCACGTGCACTTGCGCGATCTGGGCAAACTGGTGGCGGAGCAAATTGAAGCCGCTGGCGGCGTGGCCAAAGAGTTCAACACCATTGCGGTGGATGATGGCATCGCGATGGGGCACGGTGGCATGCTCTACTCCCTGCCATCACGTGAACTGATTGCCGATTCGGTCGAATACATGGTCAATGCCCACTGCGCCGATGCGATGGTGTGTATTTCCAACTGCGATAAGATCACCCCCGGAATGCTGATGGCGTCGTTGCGCCTGAATATCCCGGTGATCTTTGTTTCCGGCGGTCCGATGGAAGCCGGGAAAACCAAGCTCTCTAACCAACTGATCAAACTGGACTTGGTGGATGCCATGATCCAGGGCGCTAACCCGAACGTCAGCGACGCCGATAGCGATCAGATCGAACGTTCCGCTTGCCCGACCTGCGGTTCCTGTTCCGGCATGTTTACCGCTAACTCGATGAACTGCCTGACGGAAGCGCTGGGCCTGTCGCAGCCGGGCAATGGCTCGCTGCTGGCAACCCATGCCGATCGTAAGCAACTGTTTTTGAACGCGGGTACGCGTATCGTTGAACTGACCAAACGCTACTACGAGCAGGATGATGCTAGCGCACTGCCGCGTAATATCGCCACCAAGGCGGCATTTGAAAACGCCATGACGCTGGATATCGCGATGGGCGGTTCCACCAACACCGTTCTGCACTTGCTGGCCTCCGCGCAGGAAGCCGAAGTGGATTTCACCATGGACGACATCGATCGTCTGTCGCGCCGTGTGCCGCAGTTGTGCAAAGTGGCTCCGAGCACGCAGAAATACCACATGGAAGACGTACACCGTGCGGGTGGGGTGATCGGTATTCTGGGCGAGTTGGATCGCGCCGGATTGCTGAACCGCGATGTGCGTAACGTGTTGGGTAAGAACCTGACGGAAACGCTGAACGCTTATGACGTGATGTTGACCAATGATGACGCAGTGAAAAGCATGTTCTCCGCAGGGCCGGCGGGTATTCGCACCACGCAGGCGTTCTCACAGGATTGCCGTTGGGAATCATTGGATACCGATCGTGAGCACGGCTGTATCCGTGCGCGTGAACATGCCTACAGCCAGGATGGCGGTCTTGCGGTGCTGTACGGCAACATCGCGGAAAAAGGCTGTATCGTAAAAACGGCGGGTGTGGATGAAGGTAGCCTGGTGTTCCGTGGTCCGGCCAAAGTGTACGAATCTCAAGATGACGCCGTAGAAGCCATTCTGGGCGGTAAGGTGGTCGCGGGTGATGTGGTGGTTATCTGTTACGAAGGGCCGAAAGGTGGGCCGGGCATGCAAGAGATGCTCTATCCGACCAGCTTCCTGAAATCCATGGGATTGGGTAAAGCCTGTGCATTGATCACTGACGGTCGTTTCTCCGGCGGCACCTCCGGGCTTTCCATCGGCCATGCTTCGCCTGAAGCGGCCAGTGGCGGCACCATCGCGCTGGTGGAAGAGGGCGACATCATTGCCATCGATATTCCTAACCGCACCATTGAACTGGTGGTGGCGGAAGATGAACTGGCACGCCGTCACGATGCGGAGCTGGCACGCGGCGATGCGGCCTTTACGCCGAAAAATCGTCAGCGTCAGGTGTCCTTTGCCTTGCGTGCTTACGCCAGTCTGGCAACCAGCGCGGACCAAGGCGCGGTACGCGATAAGAGCAAGCTGGGAGGCTAAGGACAATGGCGGTATCACTCCCTCTCCCCGACGCCCCGTGCGGCGCGGAGTATTTGCGTGCGGTGTTGCGCGCGCCGGTCTATGAAGTGGCGCAGGTAACGCCGCTTCAGCCGATGGATAAACTCTCAGCGCGTCTTGGCAACACCATTGTGGTGAAGCGAGAAGATCGCCAGCCAGTACACAGTTTTAAACTGCGTGGTGCCTATGCCATGCTGGCGACCCTGACCGAGGCGCAGAAAGCGCACGGTGTGATAACGGCCTCGGCCGGTAACCACGCACAGGGTGTGGCGCTTTCGGCCAGCAAGCTCGGTATCAAGGCGTTGATCGTCATGCCGGTCGCCACGGCGGATATCAAAGTGGATGCGGTACGTGGTTTTGGCGGTGAAGTGTTGCTGCACGGTGCCAATTTTGATGAAGCCAAGGCCCGTGCGATTGCGCTGTCGCAAGAGCAGCACATGACCTTCATTCCGCCGTTCGATCATCCGGCCGTGATTGCCGGGCAGGGCACGCTGGCGATGGAGTTGTTACAGCAGGATGCGCATCTCGATCGCGTGTTTGTGCCGGTCGGGGGCGGTGGTCTGGCCGCCGGCGTGGCGGTGTTGATCAAACAACTGATGCCGCAGATTAAAGTGATCGGCGTTGAGGCGGAAGATTCGGCGTGCCTGCGTGCGGCATTGGATGCCGGACACCCGGTGGATTTGCCGCGCGTTGGACTGTTCGCCGAAGGCGTGGCGGTCAAGCGTATTGGCGATGAAACCTTCCGCCTGTGCCGGGAATATCTGGATGATGTCATCACCGTGGACAGCGATGCGATTTGTGCCGCGCTGAAGGATATCTTTGAAGATGTGCGGGCGATTGCTGAGCCGTCTGGTGCACTGGCGCTGGCGGGGATGAAGAAATATATCCAGCAGCACGGCATTCGGGGTGAACGGCTGGCGCATATTCTGTCGGGTGCCAATGTCAACTTCCACGGCCTGCGCTACGTTTCCGAACGCTGTGAACTGGGTGAACAGCGTGAGGCATTGCTGGCGGTAACCATCCCTGAGCGCAAGGGCAGCTTTTTGACCTTTTGCCAACTGCTGGGTGGTCGCTCGGTGACCGAGTTCAACTACCGCTACGCTGATGACAAGGACGCCTGCATTTTCGTGGGGGTGCGTTTGACGCGGGGTCATGCGGAGCGGGATGAGATTATTGCAGAACTCTCCGCGGGCGGTTACCAGGTGGTCGATCTCTCCGATGATGAAATGGCGAAGCTCCATGTGCGTTACATGGTCGGCGGACGTCCTTCCAAGCCATTGCGGGAACAGCTTTACAGCTTCGAGTTCCCAGAATCTCCCGGCGCGCTGCTGAAGTTCCTGCACACGCTCGGCACGCACTGGAACATCTCGCTGTTCCATTATCGCAGCCACGGCACCGATTTTGGTCGCGTGCTGGCGGCGTTCGAAGTGACCGAGCGCGATCCGGAGTTTGAGCAACGCTTGCAGGCGCTGGGCTACGAGTGCCACGACGAAACCCAAAATCCGGCGTTTCGTTTCTTCCTGGCCGGTAACGCGGCGTAATGTCAGTGTGCCCGACGGTGGAATTTCACCGCCGGGCGCGCTATCGTGGTTGCCATTCAAGGGATTAGCAATGGCAGACCATCATGACAACGTTCACCGGTTTCTCGCAGCAGAGCCTGACGTTTCTTCAACAGGTTAGACAGGAAAATAGCAAAGAGTGGTTTGACGACAACCGCACGATATACGATGAGACGCTGGTTGCCCCGTTTCGCGCGTTGGTCGATGATTTGAGCCTGACGATGCTACCGATCGACGATCAGTTTGAAATTCGTCCCGCTATTGGTAAAACCCTGTCGCGTATTCATCGCGATACCCGTTTTTCTCACGATAAATCCCGCTACCGCAGCCAAATGTGGCTGACGTTTAAACGCCCGCGTAAAGACTGGACGGACGCGCCGGTGTACTTTTTTGAAATTGGCCCGGATTTCTGGCGCTATGGCTTGGGGTACTACAGCGCCACGCGCGATACCATGGAGCTGTTTCGCCAGGCGCTGCGCGACAGCCCGCAGGCCTTTTTGGCAATGGCCGCGTGTCTGGCACCGACGTTTACCTTGGAAGGCGAAAGTTATAAACGCCCGCTTCTCAAGGATCAGCCAGCCGAATTGGCGACCTGGTACAACCGTAAATCTTTCGCTGCCATGACCACGCGGCAAGATATGGACGCGTTGTTTTCTGCTGATTTGGTCACTACGCTGGCACAGGGTTTTCGCCAACTGGAGCCGCTGTATCGCTATCTGATGGGCATTGAGAGCATGAAGCGGCTGACGCCTGAACAAGAGGAGGGAAGCTGGTCGAGCTTCCCGGCGTCAGCGCGTTTTGAACGTTAGGGTTTTTGCCGCGTCATCACCATGTTGAACAGGTAGCTTTCGCCCTGCGTATCGAACGTCGAGATGCGAATTTTGTCATCGCTCACGCAGGTAAACAGGATCTTGGTGGTGCCGCCAAAGCTGCTTTCCCGGCGGCCAATGGCCTGCGTATCGCTCATCTGGCGGGCGGTAAACTCACCGTCATCCAGCCGGTTGGCGTAGCGAAATGCGACGGAAATATTGCCGCTGATTTTCCCTTTTTCCTGCGTCATATCCAAACCGACCGCATTGTAGGGGGCTTTCTGGTCGTACATTTCCTGAAAATAGCTGCCGAGGTTGTCGTACTCTTCCTTGGTGAGATCCTGTAAATAATCCTCGTAGCTGAACGCCCCATGGAAGCACCCGATGGTTTTGATTGGGGTAATAGGCGTCGGTAACGCGTGCTGGGCCACCTGATTGAGGTAGCGCAGTCGGTTAAGCTGCTGCTGATAGCGCTGGCGCAGGCAATCCTCATCTTGGCATTGGTTACGCGTGGTGAGCCAACTGCGCTGAAACAGGTTTAATGCCTGTTCAAAGGGCTGACTCTGCGTATAGGTGGTCAGCGCGGAACGTGCGGTCTTCCACTCCTGCGCCATTTCATCATCCAACTGACCGAGCAGCGGGCTTTGGCAAATCTGTTTTTCCTGCGCGCTGGTGGCATTGGCACAATCGAACGAGACCGCCTGTGCATGAGGCACAAACGCGCAAGCCGCCAATGCCGCCACGGCAGAGAACACAGAGAGCTTCATAGGGGATCCTGTTTCATTCCTTGAGCAATTAGTGTTTGTTATACAGCCATCTGCGCTGCTCCGCCAGTCCAGAGCGCCAACGTCGCGTGCCGTGACTGTTCGACGCAATCTCTTCCTGTTGGCCGATGTGTTAACAACCTGGCGGCCTGTCCAGAATCGAAAACTGATACTCGCAACGCGGGAGTAACGTTAAGCTACTCACTCATTATATCGGGTGTTAGCCCGAGTGATTCTGTCTCATCAAGTGCGCCCCGTGGCATTTTTCGCGAATGTGACATGTCTCGCGGTTCACGTTCGCCGGGAATCGGGAACAGATTCGTGACGGCATGGCTGTCACGATGGAACATCTCCACGGTGAATCCCTTTCTTTTTTACAACGCAATGTTAAATGCAACGTGAGAAAAATTAATGCAATTGCATAAATGCGATTGAGACGAGTTTTCATTTGAAATAGTCTTTTTTTTGCATTATCAGCTACGGATACCTTGGCTGATGGGTAATGCATAAAAAGAGTGTTGCTGTGAAGGATGGTTTTGTGTCTGAAAATAAAAGGAAATATTACCTTATTGGGTGGTTGTTTTTCGGTTATGTCACGGCACTGAGTGTTGCATTATCTCTCTTGATGGCGGTGCCAACGCTGGCCGCTGCAACGGTAACCCGCAACGCCGACGTGATGGTGGTCATTGCGCAGGGTGAGCAAAATACCGCGCTCCCTGCCGGTAGAATACTAGCGAAACAGAGTGCCGCCGGTACGAAAACACAAACACCGCTGGTAAAGACGCCACAGTCGATCGCGGTGGTCACACGTGCACAAATGGACACACAGCGGGTGAACGCCGTCTCCGATGCGTTTAATTACTCTGCTGGCGTGCTTCCAAATTACCGGGGCTCCTCTAACCGTAATGATGAAACCATCGTGCGCGGTTTTCGCTATGCGCCCAAATTTCTGGATGGGTTGAGTTTTGGTCTAATCGGGCAAGGTGCCGGTATTGGAAAGATCGATCTCTGGTTATTGGAACGCGTGGAATTGATTCGCGGCCCGGCGTCTGTCATGTATGGTCAGGTTAAACCTGGCGGTACGGTCATGATGACCAGCAAACGCCCCACGGCAGAAAAGGTTCGCCACGTGCAGCTTAGTGCGGGTAACCAACGCTTTGGTGAGGCCGCGTTTGATGTTGGCGGTGCGCTAAGCGATGACAGCGCACTGTTATACCGCTTGAGCGGGATAGCCAATACCCTGACCTGCTCCCCGTTGATTAATACACCGTGATGTTAGTAATGTCTTCATAAGCC
>CAXYYB010000057.1:0-14800 GCA_964293225.1 uncultured Symbiopectobacterium sp.
AGTATGTCGGAAGATCTCTAAAAGTGAATGGTTCGGTTTACTGGGATACTTACACTCATACCTGAGCAATTTTTTTGATTAGCTATGTCAAATAAATTTATTTTCTCTGCGTCACTAAAATGGCGACACTACGCCCCGTTGTCCTTCCCACAATTTTTGTGAACATACATAGGGTTAATTATTATGATTGCTCAGCTCAATCGGTCATTCAATCGCCTCGCAGACCATCAGGATGCGGGCATTCTGTTACTGCGTCTGACCATTGGTATTTTGTTGCTGTTTCACGGTGTCGCCAAAATCGAACACGGCGTGGGTTGGATTGTACAGATGCTGCAAGCGGCGGGCCTGCCAGGCTTTATCGCTTACGGCGTGTATATCGGTGAGGTGGTTGCTCCGATCCTGATTATTTTGGGTGTGTTTACGCGTGTTTCCGGCCTGATTGCTGCCTTAACGTTGGTGGTTGCTACACTGATGGTCGGTATCGGTAACTTCTTTACCCTGACCAAAGTCGGTGCCTGGGCGCTGGAAGTCGAAGCACTCTACTTCTTCGGTGGTTTGATCATCACGTTGGTGGGCAGTGGACGTTACTCTGTGGTATCCAACCCAGATTACCGTTAATTTTACTGTCAAACAATTTGAATGAAAAACGCCCGCGATTGCGGGCGTTTTTTTGTGAACTCTGTGATATTTTTCGAAACCGTAGCCGTCGTTTAAATTTCCCAATCGTGGTTATACACTTTGGGTTTGAACTGGATAACATCACCACGTTTCAACCCGTTGAGGTTGATATCATCCTGTGCCACTTCCGCTTCAATCAATTCAGGTTCACCTTCCACTTTCAGCGACAGACGCGTTAAGGCACCCAACGGACGAATATCTCGCACCACCACGGGCTGAAATCCTTCTCGCACCTCGGAAGAGATCGCCACTTCATGCGGGCGGAACAGGATAGGTTTCTCACTGTGCGCCACCTTCAGGCGGTTACTGTCGCCAAGGAAGTGATAGACAAATTCGCTGGCCGGGTGGTTATAGACCTCAACAGGCGAACCAATCTGCTCGATAACCCCTTTATTCATCAGCACAATGCGGTCGGCAACTTCCATCGCCTCTTCCTGATCGTGCGTCACAAACACCGATGTCAGATTGATGTTCTCATGTAAACGTGACAGCCAGCGACGTAGCTCTTTACGCACTTTGGCATCCAGCGCACCAAAAGGCTCATCCAGCAGCAAAATACGCGGTTCAACAATCAGCGCACGCGCCAGTGCAATACGCTGGCGCTGACCGCCAGAGAGTTGTTCTGGATAACGATCAGCTAACCAGTCTAACTGAACCATGTTCAGCAATTCGTGCACTTTCGCTTCAATATCGCGCTTGGAAGGACGGATACTGCGCGGTTTCATACGCAGCCCAAACGCCACGTTGTCAAACACGGTCATATGGCGAAACAGCGCATAGTGCTGAAACACAAAACCGACATTGCGGTCGCGCACATCGTGCACCGACACATCTTCACCGTGAAAAACAATCTGCCCGCTGTCCGGCTTTTCCAAACCGGCAATAATGCGCAACAAGGTCGTTTTGCCACAGCCCGAGGGTCCCAGCAGTGCCACCAGTTCACCACTGTTGATCGCCAGATTGATTTCATTCAAGGCCCGGAACTGGCCAAACTGTTTGTTTATATTACGAATATCAATGCTCATTTTGAGCCAGCTCCTGTTGGTGTTTCTCAGCCTGTTTTGCCAAACGCCCTTCGATCCATTGACGTAACAGCAATACCACTAACGACATCAGCAGCAATAAAATCGCCACGCTAAAGGCCGCTACGATGTTGTATTCGTTGTAAAGAATTTCGATATGCAGCGGCAATGTGTTGGTCAAACCACGAATATGGCCAGAGACCACGGATACCGCACCAAATTCCCCCATGGCACGCGCCGTACAGAGCACCACGCCGTAAATCAATGCCCATTTCACATTGGGCAGCGTGATGTGCCAGAACATTTGCCAGCCGTTGGCACCCAGTAAACGCGCAGCCTCCTCCTCTTGTGTGCCCTGCTGCTCCATCAAAGGAATCAGCTCACGCGCCACATAGGGCAAGGTGACAAAAATGGTTGCCAGCACAATCCCTGGCACGGCATAGACAATTTCAAGATGGTGCGCGGTCAGGAAAGGATAAAAGTAACTTTGCGCACCAAACAACAGCACGTACACCAACCCCACCACCACCGGTGATACCGAGAAGGGCAAGTCAATCAGCGCTAACAGCAAGCTTTTGCCGCGAAATTCAAATTTGGTCACGCTCCAGGCGGTCGCCAATCCGAACACCACATTAAGCGGTACAGAGATAGCCGTCGCCAGTAGCGTCAATTTCAGCGCAGAAATCGCATCCGGTTCCGAAATCGCCTGCCAAAAGGCCCCCACACCTTTCGCTAATCCCTGCGTCAGCACCATCAATAACGGCAATACCAGAACCAGAAAAAACACCAGCCAGGCCAGCGTCACCAGCACGTAATAGGTCGTTGCGCGTTTTTTTCCCTTAGGCGCACGCGCTGCGGTAGCAATTACCTGTTCCATTGTCACCGCCTTACAGTTTGGGCTGAATACGACGCTGCAACAGGTTAATCAGCAGCAGCATAATGAAAGAAACCAACAGCATAAATACGCCGATACCGGTAGCACCTTTGTAGTCATACTGATCGAGCTTGGAGACGATCAGCAGCGGCAGTATTTCTGTTTTAAAGGGGATGTTGCCCGCAATAAACACCACCGAACCGTATTCCCCGACCCCGCGTGCAAACGCCAGTGCAAAGCCGGTCAACCAGGCAGGCAGCAGAGCGGGCAGCAGTACATGCCAAAATACCTGAACCGGTTTTGCCCCCAGGCAGGCCGCCGCTTCCTCCACTTCGCGAGGAATATCAGCCAGCACCGGTTGCAGCGTTCTCACCACAAAGGGCAAGGTGACAAAGATCAATGCCAGCGTGATACCCAAGCTGGTGTAGGCAATCTTGAAAGGAAACAGTCCACCAATCAGCCCATTCGGCGCATACAGCGCCGTAAGTGCAATGCCTGCCACCGCCGTGGGCAGCGCAAAAGGCATGTCGATCATGGCATCGATCACTTTGCGCCCCGGGAACTGATAGCGCACCAACACCCAGGCCAGCAAGGTTCCCAGGATGCCATTGACAAAAGCCGCTGCCAACGCGGTACCAAAAGAGAGTTGCAGTGAAAACAGCACCTGACGGCTGGTGATCAACGTCCAGAATTGCGTGAGTGTCAGCTGACTGGCGTAGACAAACATGCCCGCCAACGGAATCAGCACAATCAAACTCAAGTAGCTGAGGCTAAACCCTAAGGTAAGGCCAAAACCAGGAATGACGGGAGAAATGCGTCGTGACATACCAAGCCTTTCTTAATGCAATAATCCAGTGAACCTACCCCATCCACATGGCAAAGCCGCTATCGAGGTAGCGGCCAGCCAGTAGGCATTTAAAAATTATTTATTGATTTCATTGAAAATCTTGTCAAAAACGCCACCATCGTTAAAGTATTGGTCCTGCACTTTGGTCCAGCCGCCAAACTCTTCATCGATAGTCACCAGTTTCACCGGTGCGAATTGACCTTTGAATTCTTCAGCAATCTTGGCATTGCGCGGGCGGTAGAAGTTTTTCCCGATAATGCGCTGAGCATCGTCGCTGTAGAGGTATTTCAGGTAGGCTTCAGCCTGTTTCTGCGTGCCTTTGCGCTCAACCACTTTATCCACAACAGCAACCGGCGGTTCTGCCAGAATAGACAGCGACGGTGTGACGATTTCCAACTGGTCGCCGCCCTGCTCTTTCAGTGACAGATAGGCTTCGTTTTCCCACGCCAGCAACACATCACCCAGTTGGCGTTGTACGAAACTGATAGTGGCGCCGCGCGCACCGGTGTCTAATACCGGCGCATGACGATACAGCTCAGTCACAAATTTCAGCGCGCTCTCATCGCTTCCACCCGGCAGGTGCTTGGCATACGCCCAGGCCGCCAAGAAGTTCCAACGCGCACCGCCGGAGGTTTTCGGGTTCGGCGTAATCACTTCTACGCCCGGTTTCACCAGATCGCCCCAGTCCTTGATGTTTTTCGGGTTGCCTTTGCGCACTAGGAACACAATGGTAGAGGTGTAAGGCGTACTGTTATCCGGCAGGCGTGCCTGCCACTTGGGATCGATCAGCGGCTGATTCAGGTTAAGCGCATCAATATCGCCCGCCAGCGCCAGCGTCACCACATCGGCCTGCAAGCCATCGATGACCGAGCGCGCCTGTTTGCCGGAGCCACCGTGGGAGTTTTTAATGGTAAGTGTTTCGCCAGTGGTTTCTTTCCAGTGTTTAATGAAGGCAGCGTTATATTCCTGATACAGCTCACGCGTTGGGTCATAAGACACGTTCAATAATTCCGTTGCCGCAGACGCTGAGCCCGCAAATAATACCGTTGCTGCTGCAAGAGATACTCCCAGACGACGTATTGACATCATTATCACTCCCTCAACATTTTCGTAATTTGTGTAGTGTGTTTGCTGTAGTGCGGGCAATGGGCTCACAACATGGAGTGACAATAGAGGATAGGGGGTGGGGGCAAAAATATTGTTTCGCGATAATTTATGCTCTCGCGTTATATTCTTTGTGCCTATTCAGTTTTTTAAATCTAAGCAGATTATCAACGGTAGACAGAGAAAAGGGGCCATAGGCCCCTTGGATCAATCAGATAGCAGATTATTCTTCTTCATCGAGTTGCAGTGCCACATAGAGCAGCAAACGATCGTCAAAGTTGCCCAAATCCAGCCCGGTCAGTTCGGAAATACGGTTCAGGCGATATTCAAGCGTATTGCGATGGATAAACAGCGCCTTCGCCGTAGCCCCCGGCTGAACGTTATTGCGAAACCAGGCGTTAAGCGTGCGTCGCAGCAAACCATTGCCGTCCATCGCTTTCAGTTTTGCCAACGGGCGAACCAGCTCATTGGCCTGCCAACCACCGCGCAGACTATCGAGCAACACTGGCAGCATTAAATCCTGATAGTAGTAACAGCGCTGGCTAGGCATACGCTGTTTACCAACGCCCATGGTGGTGCGAGCGGTACGATAAGAACGCGCAATGCTGCCCGGCCCAGTAAAATAGTTCCCCAACGCCATCCGCACCCGCAGGCGGCCGCTCTCGGTCATGCGAGAGAACAGGTTATCCACGCGACGTCGATGCTCTTCGGCATCCCAACGACCATGGCTGTTCAGCGCAGGTTTCAGCACCACCATTTCGGTCAGAGACACGATAGCGATCAGGTTGTTGCGCTCGGGCGTGGTCAACAGCGTTTGCAACTGCTGCAATTCTGCCATCGCACTGTCCACGCCCAATTGGCCGCTATCCACTTCGACAACGGCCACCACACGCGGCGTATTGAGATCGATCCCCAGGCGTTGTGCCCACTCCATCAGCGCAGGTGACAGTTCGTCGGTACGAATCAGGTTTAGCACCAGTTCTTCACGCAGACGGCTATCCTGCGCCAACATGTGCAGCAGTCGGGCCTGTTCCAGCATCATCTCTGCGGTCATGCACACCAGTTCACCAAACTGGCGCAAATGAGCAGGATTACCGGTCAGGCCGATGACGCCGACGATTTCACCATCAATACGTAGCGGCAAGTTGATGCCAGGCCGCACCCCGTGCAGATGGCGGGCAACGGCATCGTCGATATCGACGACACGCCCCTGTGACAAGGCCAACAGCGCCCCTTCGTGCAGTTCGCCCACGCGTTCTCGATCGCCACTGCCGATGATTCGCCCACGGGCATCCATCACGTTGATATTGCTATCAATAATTTGCATAGTGCGCGCAACGATATCCTGCGCCAGCTTTGCGTTGAGGTGATATGACGCCATTCCCGCCCCTGGTAAGAGAAAGTGACAATTGCACTATCATAACGTTGCCCTGAAAGCTCGACATTGTGCGATTTCACAAACATTAGCCCAATTCCTTAGAATTGCGGGAGATATCACAAAATAATAACGAGGAGGCGGATTGCTAAGGCGGAAATAAAAAAGGAGCGTACCTGATACGCTCCTTTCAGTCTGAAAGGACTACTGTTTATTGTGCCAACAGATAAATCGTCGTATTGCCACGCAATACATTCAACGCTAACACAGGAGGCTTGCTGTCCAGAATTTTACGCAGTTCACCCAGATTCTGCACCGGCTGCTGGTTGACACCGAGGATAACGTCATCCTTCTTCAAGCCGATTTTTGCGGCCGCCGAGCCGGCTTTCACCTCGTCAACCTTCACGCCTTTCTGACCGTCGATTTCAGTATTGCTGAGCGATGCGCCGCTGATGCCGGTGTAAAGATTACCCGAGGCAACCTGTGTCTGGCTGACCTGCTGCAAGGTCACTTCTACCGTTAACGGTTTGCCTTCACGCAGCAGCCCCAGCCTGACCTTGCTACCGACAGGCATGGAGCCAACCTGAGCGCGCAGTGCCGCAAAGCTGCTGATCGGTTTATCGTTCAGCGTCAAAATGACGTCACCAGCTTTGATACCTGCTTCGTCCGCAGCAGATTTCGGTCTGACCTGGCTGACAAATGCCCCACGCTGCGCATCCACTTTCATCGCCTGCGCCAGATCGGAATTGAGTTCAGTGCCGGTAATACCCAGTTCACCGCGCTTCACATCGCCAAACTCAACCAATTGCGCGGTCAGGTTTTTCACCATGTTGCTCGGAATGGCAAAACCGATACCGATATTTCCACCATCCGGTGCCAGAATCGCGGTGTTCAGACCGATAAGCTCACCGTTGAGGTTAACCAACGCTCCACCGGAGTTGCCTCGGTTGATCGCGGCATCGGTCTGGATAAAGTTTTCATAATTCTCGATGTTCAACCCGCTGCGTCCCAGTGCCGAAACAATACCGGACGTCGCCGTTTGGCCTAAGCCATAAGGGTTGCCGATCGCCACGGTATAATCCCCCACCCGTAACTGATCGGAATCAGCAATCTTGATGGCAGTCAGATTTTTAAAATCAATCAGTTGAATCAATGCAACGTCGGTACGCGGGTCTTTGCCAATCACTTTGGCATCATACTTACGCCCGTCATAGAGCCGCACCTGAATCTTGTCGGCGTTGTCGACCACATGGTTATTGGTGACCACATAGCCTTTCTCCGCGTTGATCACCACGCCAGAGCCCAGTGCCTGGAAGTTCTCACGTTTTGCGGGCGCGCCCTCTTCCTCTCCGTCTTCAGCCCCCTGACAAATCGGGGAGTTTTGGAAAGGCGACCCCTCCTGACAGAACGGCGAATTCTCACCAAAGAAAGGCTGCATCTGCTGCGGAATAGCGCTGCGCTTGACGTCGGTATGCCCTTCAATGGAGATGCTGACGACGGAAGGCATCACTTTTTCGAGCATCGGCGCCAGACTTGGCATCTGGCTGGATGTCGATACTACCGCCTCAGTCGCCGCAAAGACGTGCCCCATGCTTATTGCCAGGCTCAGCGCCAAGGCACTCAGAACCAATGATTTTTTTTTCATGATCTCTTATCTCGTCGTATCAACAGGTGAATCCCACGTCGCCGAACCTGTTTACCATCCCACCCTCTCGATCTCGTGCTGGCGGGCTCGTAAACAGGCTCAATTGGCGTTCGTGCTATATCAGATAAACAAGAAAGCACAAAGTTCATCGCCGCGCGCTGGCCCAAACGTAAGTAAGTATGGAAGCGCTTTACATAAATTGTTATTCCGCCGCCATCAGCCGCCGGTATTCGTCATAAGCGTAAAGATCTGTCATTCCACTGATATAATCTTGAATCAATCGCGCCCGATAATAGTATTCCCAAATCTCCTGCTCCTCACGAGACAACGCGGAGCGTTGGAGCGTGGCTTCACGATAGGCCAGGCAATGTTTGCTGGAAAGCTTATGGTAGAGCCGGGTTTCGATGGGATAGTGCGGATGCGTATCATCATTCACCATCTGGCAGAACGCGTCATAAGACATTTCCAGCAGCGGATGATAGATATCCAATAGCCCTCCGATCACGCGATAGCCTTGTAGTTCCAGTTTTTCGACTTCTGAGTTATTAAACACATATTTACGCGCTACCTCTTTGAACACCCGCAGCAGTTTGGCCTGTGCGCCCTTGTCTTCCAGCAGCGCCTCATCAAAAGCGCCAGCGTAAATCGCAGGCAAATTTTTGATAAAACGGTGCGCCGCGTAAGGCACCAATCTCGCCACCGTATTGACGCGTAGCTGCATAAAAAATTGATCGTCGGTGCTGCGCCAGCGGTGCCGTGTTCGGCTTTCATAAGCCTGCTCTACGGTTTTAGCAAACAGATCCGAGGGATCGACCGTGCCCCAGGTCTGGCGCAGGTACAGATAAAGCTGTTCCGTGGTAAGGATCTCTTTTTCTACCGCATCCTCCAGATCGGCGACGCAGTAAGAGATGTCGTCTGCGGCTTCCATTATGTACGTGAGTGGGAAACGGTGGTATTCGTCCAGCGACAATTCCTGGCGCAAGTCGGCAACAAAGTCCTTTTCAGAAAGGTAATAACCCGGTTTTTTCATCAGATAGCGGTAGTTGTCGGGCACCTCGCCGACCCAATACGCTGGCCGGGTATATTTGAGAATACAGCCCACCTGGCTATAGGTAAGGTTCAGTTTAAGCAGCGTATGCACCAAACGAATCGCCTGCGCATTGCCTTCGAAATGGCTGAGATCTTGTCGCACCTGACGTCGCAATGCGTCATGGGCGTTACCTTTCAGGCGCAGGGCTTCAGCCTGACAAGCATCATCACGCGGCAATGCGTCATCCTGAATATACACGGCATCCAACCGTTTTCTAAACCAGTTGTTGATGGCAGATTCACCAAAATGGCCAAAGGGCGGGTTGCCGATGTCGTGCATCAGGCAGGCCATTTCTACCATGCTTTCAAAGGGCGTCTGCCACAGCGACAGGCCAAGGGCATCCAGTCGGTTTTCGCCTTTTATCCGCACCAGAATATCTTTGGCAATGTAGCGACCGACCTGCTGCACCTCCATGGAGTGTGTCAGCCGCGAACGCACGGCGGCGTTACGCTCCAGAGGAAACACCTGCGTTTTCTGTTGTAAACGGCGGATCGCGGCAGAGTTGATAATACGTCCTCTGTCGCTTTCGAACAGGCGGACGATGTCATATTCGCTCTCCGCGGTGATCGGTTTGCTCAGAGGCCGCTGAACGCTGAATTTCTTTGAAAAATCGATATCGGACATCCCCTTCTCCCTTTACCGCCGCCAAAATCACGCCTGGGTTCCATTTCCCCCCGTTAGCCATGATAGACTACACAGCACAGACTACGGCTAACTATTCGAAATACTATTCGAAATTTTGTGGGGAATCTTATGAAAGTCGGCATCATTGGGGCCATGGAACAAGAAGTGACGATCCTGCGCGATCGCATCGAAAACCTCAGTACCTTCACACGCGCCGGATGCGAAATCTACAGCGGGTGGCTGAATGGCGTCGAAGTGGCGCTGTTAAAATCCGGTATTGGCAAGGTTTCCGCAGCCATGGGCACCACGCTGCTGCTGGAACATGCCCGCCCTGACATCGTCATCAACACGGGATCTGCGGGCGGTCTGGCACCGACCCTGAACGTCGGCGATATCGTGGTATCCAGCGAAGCGCGCTATCACGATGCTGATGTCACCGCCTTCGGTTATGAAGCAGGCCAGATGGCCGGCTGCCCAGCGGCTTTTCCCGCCGATGCGTCCCTTATTGCACTGGCCGAGCGTGCCATTGTGTCTCTGCAATTGAATGCGGTGCAGGGGCTGATTGTCAGTGGTGATGCGTTTATCAACGGTGCCGAACCGCTGGCCCGCATCCGTCGCACCTTCCCACAGGCCGTCGCCGTCGAAATGGAAGCAACGGCAATTGCTCACGTTTGCCATCAGTTTGGTGTGCCTTTCGTGGTTGTACGTGCCATCTCCGATGTGGCAGACAAAGCCTCGCACCTGAGCTTTGACGAGTTTCTGGCCGTGGCGGCTCAGCAATCGTCACGCATGGTGAGCGCCATGTTGCAAGAGCTTGCCGGAAAAGCCTGATGCGCGTTCGCGGGCTCTCTCTGCTGGCAATACTGTGCCTGCTCATGGCCGGACGGGTGAGTGCGGATACTGTCGCCCAGCGCATTATCAGTCTGGCGCCTCACGCTACGGAGTTGGCCTTCGCCGCTGGCATGGGCGACCAGGTGATTGGCGTGAGTGCCTGGTCAAACTACCCGCCCGAGGCACAACAGAGGGAACAGGTTGCGTCCTGGCAAGGCATCAATCTGGAACGGGTGTTGGCCTTAAAGCCGGATTTGGTTCTGGCCTGGCGTGAAGGGAACCCGCAACGCCCGCTTGAACAACTCGCTGCCTTTGGCATCCCGGTGTTGTATCTGGATCCCACCTCACTGGATGCTATACCGACCATACTGGAGCAGCTTGGGCAATACAGCGCACACCCAGAGGTTGCGCAACAAAATGCGCAGACTTTTCGCCAGCAGTTGGCGGATTTGAAAGCACGCTACGCCCATGCCTCAAAACATCAGGTATTTCTGCAATTTGGTACACACCCGCTGTTTACGTCAGGCAAGCAGTCGTTGCAAAACCAGGTGCTCACCCTGTGTGGCGGCGTCAATGTTTTCGACGATAGCAAAGTGCCCTGGCCGCAGGTCAGTCGTGAGCAGGTATTACGGCGCAACCCGCAGGTGATCATTACGACAGGCACCGCTGCCGATGCGGCCGCCACGCGTGATTTTTGGTCGCCGCAGTTGTCCGTACCCATTATTACGGTAGACGACGATTGGTTTAATCGCAGCAGCCCGCGCATGCTGCTGGCAGCCCAGTACATTTGTCAGCAACTCGCCGCCCTCCCAGCCCAGTAAATCATGCCGTCATGCCTGCCTCATGCAGGCATGACGGCACGCTTTTCATCCTGAAAAAAACAGGTTATCATGCCGCCAGCGGTTAAAATATAACCGCATATAAACCAAAACATAACGATCTGATAACGCACGTTTATGCACTGAACCGGTGACGGTTTTTTTAACACCAGGTAGAAAAGTGATAAAAATAAGTCTGCTTAACGCGGGCCTGCTGATGCTGGCCTGCAATACGGCGTATGCCGCAAGCACCAGCGGGCAAATCAATGTAGGGTTAAACGTGGTTGCTGTCTGTGAGGTCAAGGAAAGCGCAGCCACCGCCCGCGTTGAGTGCCCAAACGCAAAAGCGCTTATGCCAAAGATTACGCAAACATCGCTACGCGCAGGGGCTCGTACAGTAACCCATCAGGAACAGCGGCTGATCACCATTGAGTGGTGATGGCGCAGGTTGATTTATTTGGCCCGTTAAAACAAAAAACCGCGTTGAAGAACGCGGTTTTTTCGTCATCAGCGGTAAGATAATCAGATACTGAAAGAGGAACCGCAGCCGCAGGTGCTTTTCGCATTCGGGTTAGTGACCACGAAGCGTGAACCTTCCAGACCTTCCGTGTAATCTACCGCACCACCGACCAGATATTGCAAACTCATCGGGTCTACCACCAGCGACACGCCCTGTTTCTCAATGGTCATGTCACCGTCGTTAATTTTATCATCGAAAGTGAAACCGTATTGGAAGCCGCTACAGCCGCCCCCGGTGATGTAGACGCGAAGTTTCAGCTCCGGGTTCTCTTCATCAGCAATCAGAACTTTCACCTTTTTTGCCGCCGCATCAGTGAATTGCAGCGGCACAGCCATTACTTCATCGCTCATTGTCGTACTCCCAGCTTGTCTTTTATTGGGCGGCGCACGCCGTTTGCCTTATCCCAATCATACGCTCATTATCCAACAGCGGGAAACAAGGTTCAAGGTTTGGCCTTGTGTTCATTTTCCGCACGCAGATCTAAGGCATTCTGCCGTTGCAGCGTTCGGGCCAGAATGGCAGAGTATAACGGTTGCCCGCCTAAAAACTGCGCCATTAGCGTCGCCCCCAGACAGGTGATAATCATGGGCAGGATCAACTGATAGTTGTCTGTCATTTCCAGCACCAGCACAATCCCGGTCAGCGGGGCGCGAACTGATGCCGCAAACAATGCGCCCATTCCTGCGATGGCAAAGGTGCCAGCACCTAATGCATACTCAGGGAATACACCGTGTAAGATCAGTCCGTAAGCCCCACCGAGCACGGTGCCCAACGCCAGCATCGGCGCAAAGATCCCACCTGGCGCACCAGAACCAAAGCACAACAACGTTAGCAGCATACGCAACAAAAAGATCAACAGCAGCATACCCACGCTGTAATGCGCCGCCGTTACGTCGGGAATGATGGCAAAACCCCCACCGGAAACGTCGCTGAATGCCAGTGAAAGCACACCGCACAGCCCACCGGCGAGCATCCCGACCAGCATAAAGCGCGTTAGACTCTGCCCATGAAAACGTAAAAACAGCGCCTGCGTCCCCAACACCAGTCGGTTAAACACCACGCCAACCGCACCAAATACTATGCCTAATAGCAGGTAACACCATAACGTGTTAACCGGGGCATCGGGCAGTGTGCCTACGTGGATAACCGCTGCCTCACCGTTGAATACACGAAACACCACGCTGGACATGATGACGCCAATAAACACGGCCTTGATGGAGATCAGGTTGTAGCGAAACTGCGGCCGCATCTCTTCAATAATGAACAAGATCCCCGCCAGCGGGGCATTGAACGCCGCTGACAGCCCGGCGGCGGCACCGGTTGCCAGCAGAGAATGACGCACATCTGCACGCCTGGCCGACAACACATCTGCGATCATCCCACCCACATTGCCGCCGAGCTGCACCGTGGGCCCTTCCCTGCCCAGCACCATACCAGCGCCAAGTGTTCCCAGGCCACCGAAGAACTTCACCGGCAATACGCGCCACCAGCGAACCGGGCGAAGATCCTCCAGCGCGCCTTCAATCTCCGGAATCCCCGAGCCCCCCGCTTCCGGTGCAAAACGGCGCACCAGATAATACCCACCAGCCGCCATCAGCCCAGAGAGGAGAAACGCCAGCGGCCAACGCCACTCAGCGTGCGCCCACTGCGTCACCGTTTCCAAACGAAGTGCTTGCAGCGCGTTGACCCCTTTCTCAAAGGCTACCCCAACCAGACCGACTAACGTACCCACCAGGGCAGCCAGCACCAAAATCATCACCGGCGTTTTATCACGGCGTAGGAACTGCTGAATCGCGGCACGGCGCACGTCAATCAGGGAACGCTCTCGGGAAGTCGTCACAGAATAAACCAAAGCAGCTAATACCAAAGGGGCACAGTATACGCCCATCCATCACATAACGCCTCTCTCTCCCTGTGCCATCAACGACGCAAATTTGATAACGCGACAGCGTTGTTTACAATAGGCAAAACTCCGCTCCCTTTTCAGGACCCTTTCCATGAATAAATCAGAAAGTCTCTACGCTGCGGCACAGCAGCTTATTCCCGGCGGCGTCAACTCGCCGGTACGCGCGTTCAACGGCGTCGGCGGCGTGCCGTTGTTTATCGAGCGGGCGGAAGGATCACATCTTTACGATGCGGACGGTAACGCCTATATCGATTATGTCGGTTCCTGGGGCCCCATGGTGC
This sequence comes from uncultured Symbiopectobacterium sp., assembly GCA_964293225.1. GTDB lineage: Bacteria > Pseudomonadota > Gammaproteobacteria > Enterobacterales > Enterobacteriaceae > Symbiopectobacterium. The sequence goes on from CAXYYB010000057.1 coordinate 13,616, forward strand.
TAGGGCATAACCACCCCGCCATTCGTCAGGCGGTGATCGCCGCCGCAGAGCGTGGATTGAGCTTTGGTGCGCCAACCGAAATGGAAGTGCATATGGCGCGGTTAGTGACCTCGTTGGTGCCATCTATGGACATGGTGCGCATGGTGAATTCCGGTACCGAAGCCACCATGAGCGCCATTCGTCTGGCGCGCGGCTTCACGGGTCGTGACAAAATCATCAAGTTTGAGGGCTGCTACCACGGCCACGCGGACTGCCTTCTAGTCAAGGCCGGGTCTGGCGCATTGACGCTGGGCCAGCCTAATTCTCCCGGCGTACCCGCTGATTTCGCCCGCCACACGCTGACCTGCACCTATAACGATGTGGATTCAGTCCGTCAGGCTTTCGAGCAATACCCTGACGACATTGCAGCGATTATCGTTGAGCCGGTGGCAGGCAACATGAACTGCATTCCGCCACTGCCAGAGTTTCTGCCGGGATTACGCGCACTGTGTGATGAATTTGGTGCGTTGCTGATCATCGACGAAGTGATGACGGGTTTTCGCGTGGCATTGGGCGGCGCACAGGCGCACTACGGCGTAGTGCCCGACCTGACCTGTCTGGGGAAAATCATTGGTGGCGGCATGCCCGTCGGCGCTTTTGGCGGACGGCGTGATGTGATGCAAGCGCTGGCCCCAACCGGTCCGGTGTATCAGGCGGGAACGCTGTCCGGTAACCCGATTGCCATGGCAGCGGGTTTTGCCTGCCTGAGCGAAGTGGCTAAACCCGGCGTGCACGACACGCTCACCGCATTGACCACGCAGTTGGCACAGGGGTTGGAAGCGGCAGCCAAAGCGCAGCACATTCCTCTAGTGGTGAACCATGTGGGCGGTATGTTCGGTCTGTTTTTCACTGACGCACCGAGCGTGACGTGCTATCAGGATGTGACGCAGTGCGATGTGGAGCGCTTTAAGCGTTTCTTCCACCTGATGCTGGCCGAAGGCGTTTATCTGGCGCCGTCTGCGTTTGAAGCGGGCTTTATGTCACTGGCGCACAGCCAGCAGGATATTGAGCATACCATCGCGGCAGCACGTCGCTGTTTTGCCCAGTTGTAATCGCAACTAAGAGAAACGCACCGATCGTACGAACAGGGGGGGTGTGCCACACAAGATATAATTCACACCCATGGATACGCAGCGCGGCGCGCCA
>CAXYYB010000058.1:0-13726 GCA_964293225.1 uncultured Symbiopectobacterium sp.
AGTACTCGGCTACGAACCGAGCGGTCGGAGGTTCGAATCCTCCTGGATGCACCATTCTTCGATGTCAATCCCAAGATAAGTATTTCAGGTTTTTATAACTGGCGAATTGTTGTTGTCAATGCATCCATAGCTCAGCTGGATAGAGTACTCGGCTACGAACCGAGCGGTCGGAGGTTCGAATCCTCCTGGATGCACCATTCCTCTTGTTTCAAGTCATTATCCCTCACGTTTTCTCGGGTTTCATCTTCAGCATTATGGGCACTTGCCTGCGTATTCCTGTCAACCGTTCATACACAGATAACCTTGCTTATTGTGGTTTTATTGAACCAGCGACATCATTTTGACTTTGCGCTAAAGTAACGGCTCTTTTGGCGCTATTCACGGAGTCACGATGTACGATCGTTATCAAGGCCTCATTTTTGATATGGATGGCACCATCCTCGATACCGAGCCCACACACCGAGCGGCCTGGCACACGATTTTGGGCAAGTACGGCATGACCTATAATGCTCAGGAAATGGCGGCCTACAATGGTGCTCCCATTGAAAAAATCGCCGCAGTAATCCTGGCACGGCATAACGTGGATATGGATCCGAAGGCGCTGGCGACTGAAAAGCTGGCGCTGGTGGAAGAGATGCTGTTTGATACGGTAAAGCCGCTGCCTTTGATTGAGGTGGTGAAAGCGTATCAGGGGCGTCGCCCCATGACGGTTGGCACCGGTAGTCCACGTTATCTGGCTGACCGGCTGTTACGGCATCTTGGCTTGCGCGACTACTTTGTTGGTATTGTCGGCGCAGAGGATGTCCTGCATCATAAACCGTTTCCTGACACCTTCCTGCGCTGCGCCCAGCTTATGCAGGTAGAGCCTGAAACCTGTGTCGTATTTGAAGATGCGGATTTCGGCATTCAGGCAGCACAGCGCGCAAACATGGCCGTTATCGATGTGCGTACGCGGTGAGTGCCTTCTGGGGACTGGTTTCTCTCTTCTGGAGTAGTTTTCTCAGTGCGACATTATTGCCCGGCAGCTCTGAAGTGCTGCTGGTCTCTTTACTGGTGGCAAAGGTTACTGGTGTGGTGCCGTTGCTTGTCGTGGCGACGATAGGCAACACGCTAGGCGGCATGACCAATCTGGTGCTGGGGCGTATTCTGCCACAGCCAAAACCGCGTACTGGCACGCTGACGGCGCTACGTTGGTTGCAGCGTTATGGTCCGGCGGCGCTTTTGTTAAGTTGGGTGCCTGTTATTGGCGATGTGCTGTGCGTTGCGGCGGGATGGCTGCGCATGCCGTGGTTGTACTCCATGCTTTTTATCTGTATCGGGAAAGCGCTGCGTTATATCGTGGTGGCCATCGTGGCATTACAAGGAATGACTTTGTGGTCATAACGTGTAGCACTGTATTTTAGTAGAGATGATACGATTTCATTATGCGAACAATCATTACATCTAACAGCGGGAGGTCGATTTGATCCCGGATATATCACAAGCGTTGACCTGGCTTGAACATCACCCTGATGCGGTGAAGGGGATTCAACGCGGTATTGAGCGCGAAACGTTACGCGTACAGCCCAATGGACATTTGGCACAGACAGGGCACCCAGAAAATTTAGGGGCGGCATTAACCCATCCCTGGATCACAACGGATTTCGCAGAATCCTTATTGGAATTTATTACGCCTGTTGATCAGGATGTCGATCACCTGTTGGCATTCTTACAGGACATTCACCGTTATGTCGCGCGTAACATCGGTTCTGAGCGGTTATGGCCGTTTAGCATGCCGTGTTTTATTCCCGATGAGACGAATATCGAACTGGCTCAGTACGGCACATCGAACGTTGGCCGGTTTAAAACGCTCTACCGCGAGGGGTTGAAAAACCGCTACGGCGCGTTGATGCAGACCATTTCCGGCGTACATTACAACTTTTCGCTGCCGCTGGCATTCTGGCAAGCGCGTGCTGGCGTTGCTGACGCTGAAAGTGGTAAACAGGAGATCTCCGCCGGTTATTTTCGTTTGATCCGTAACTACTACCGTTTCGGATGGGTGATCCCGTATCTGTTTGGCGCATCGCCCGCCATCTGCTCTTCTTTTTTGCAGGGGCGTGAAACGGCACTGCCGTTCGAACGTGGTGAAAACGGGCTCTATTATCTTCCCTACGCCACCTCGTTGCGTTTGAGCGATCTGGGCTACACCAATAAATCGCAAAGCAATTTGGGCATCACGTTTAACACGCTGGATGGATATGTGGCAGCACTGAAGCGCGCGATCAAAACGCCGTCTGCGGAATATGCCGCAATGGGTGTTAAACAAGGCGATCGCTACGTGCAGCTCAACACCAACGTGTTGCAGATTGAAAATGAGCTGTACGCACCGATCCGTCCTAAACGTGTCACACGCAGTGGCGAAACGCCCTCTGATGCGCTGATGCGCGGCGGCATTGAGTATATTGAAGTCCGCTCGCTGGATATCAATCCCTTCACGCCATCAGGGGTCAGCGCCGAGCAGGTGCGTTTCCTCGATCTGTTCCTGATCTGGTGCGCACTGGCTGATGCGCCGGAAATGGATAGCGCCGAACTGCAATGTACCCGTAAAAACTGGAACCGTATTATTCTGGAAGGGCGTAAACCGGGTTTGACCGTCGGTATGGGATGTGAAACGCGACAGCAGCCATTGGCCGATGTCGGGCATGCCCTGTTCCGCGATCTGCGCCGCGTGGCAGAAGTGCTGGATAGAGAACATGAACAGCCCTATTATCAGCAAGTTTGTGACGAACTGAGCGTAGGGTTTGATAAACCGGAAAACACGTTCTCCGGGCGTTTGTTGCCGCTATTGAAAGCGCAGGGCTGCGGTGATCTGGGCTTGGCGCTGGCCGACCGTTATCGTGAGCAGCTCAGTCAGGAGCCTTTAGCGGTGTTGACGGAGGCCCAGTTTGTTGCTGAGAGTGAACGCGCCTGGCAAAAACAGCGCACGCTGGAAGCGCAAGATACGCTGTCGTTCGACGCCTATCTGGCAGCGACTCAGGCTTGAGCGTACAGTAGATAAAGAAAAGGCCACGGTATAAGCCGTGGCCGAAAAACATCTCTGAGAAATAGGGATGATGATAATAAATGCGCGTCTTTCATAGAGTCAGACTCGTTGGGAACCAAAAAGTTTCTTGGAAAGATGAAAAAAGTCATTTTTTTATGAGGAGGTGGCAACATGCCGTTATTAGATAGCTTTACCGTAGACCATACCCGCATGGCAGCACCGGCGGTTCGAGTGGCTAAAACCATGACAACTCCTCATGGCGACACCATTACCGTGTTCGATCTGCGTTTCTGTCGCCCGAATAAAGAGGTGATGCCGGAGCGCGGTATTCATACGCTGGAGCACCTGTTTGCCGGTTTCATGCGCAACCATCTCAACGGTGATGGCGTCGAAATTATCGATATTTCTCCGATGGGCTGCCGCACGGGATTCTACATGAGCCTGATTGGCACCCCGGCTGAGCAGCGCGTGGCGAATGCTTGGAGCGCGGCGATGGAGGATGTGCTCAAGGTAACCGATCAGCGTAAAATCCCTGAGTTGAACGAGTTCCAGTGCGGCACCTATGAGATGCACTCTCTGGAAGAAGCCCAGGACATTGCACGCCATATTCTGGCACATCCGATTGGCGTTAACCAAAACGACGATCTGGCGTTACCGAAAGATAAACTGGCAGAATTGCATATCTAAAAAATAAAAAAGGCACCCTTCATCAGGTGCCTTTTTTGTTTGCGTTGACCCGTCCTAAATAGCGTTGACACGTTTTCCCCTCACTATCAGGAGAACGTGATGAACCAATATGTTAAGCGCACCCAGCGTGATTATTCTCTATCCTTTAAATTAGCCGTGGTCGAACAGGTTGAAAAAGGGGAAATGACTTGTCGTCAGGCCACTGAACGTTATGGTATCCAGGGAAACGCAACCGTGATGAACTGGCTACGCAAGCACGGTCAACTCGACTTGCTTGCCTCACCTTTGACGAGCAAGCGAGGCGTTAATATGCTTCAAATACCGCTTACCCCCGAACAACGCATTAAAGAACTCGAACAGCAACTGGCTGAATCAGAAGTCAAAGCCCAGTTTTTTGAAGCTGTCGTTAAGGTGATGAACACCGAGTTCGGGGCCACACTGACAAAAAAGCAGTTGGCCGTCTTATCACGCAAACACAAACGCCGAGACTCACAATAACGCGTGTCTGCCGGTTTATGGGCATCTGTAGTGGATCACTTATTCATGACAGTCTGCATACCCGTCATGTGGCTAATGCGTTCAAAATGGCGTTATCTGGCAGATGCACAACACATCCGTTGGTTCATCACTCAGACCGGGGTATCCAGTACTGCGCGAAGGAGTATCAGGAGTTACACCAGCGACATGGCGTCATCTGTTCGATGACGAACGGGTATGACTGTTACCAGAATGCGTTGGCGGAACGGGTAAACGGGATATTAAAAATGGAATATCTGCTCGGCAGGCCAGAAGATATAGAGCAGGCCAAGAAGATGGTCAGGCAGTCGGTAGAAAGCTACAACACACGGCGACCGCATCTGTCGCTACAATACAAAACGCCCGATGAAGTTCATCGGGCGTTATAAGGCTGAAAAAGTGTCAATCTATGCCAGGACTAGTCATGTCTCGTTACCGGTGATGCGTATTACTGTGCAACAAAGTGCTGGATAACACGGCTGCCGAAGTAGGCCAGCGTCAGTAATAGCGCACCCACCATGCTGAACCATACCACTCGGCGTCCGCGCCACCCTTCGTGATAATGTCCCCACAGCAGCAGAATATAGTTGAACCAGGCAAACAGGGAAAACAGCGCCTTGTGAAGATTCTCTTTGTTCTCGATGATGTTATCCATGTAAAACAAGCCACTGCATAACGTCATCGTCAGCAGGATGACACCAATCTGTGTGACATGAAACATCTTGCGCTCAATGCCCAACAGCGGCGGCATTTCAGACACGATGCTCAGCTTTTTGTTTTTGAGCAGATAATCGATCAGTGTTAATTGCAGCGCATAGAGCGCTGCAATAATCAGGGTGGCATAAGAGAACAACGCCAGCCCGATATGCAACAGCAGCCCCGGGGATTTTTCCAGATGCGTTATAAACTCTCCGGGCAAAAAGCTGGCAAAGGCCAGATTAATCAGCGCAAACGCGTAAACGATAGGCAACAGAAACCAGCCACGATTGCGTGATGCAACAAACGTCATCACGGCGCATATTATCAGGCTGATGGTTGAGCCGATATTCAACAGACTCAGGTTTTGCCCGGTTTGCACATCAAAAATGCGGTGATAGAGCGTAATGGCGTGGCAGATCAGGGCCACTGTCGCAGAGATCATCGCCAACCGGCGGTAGGCACTCTGTTTGCGCAATAGGCCAGGAATAATCAGTCCCAGGCTGATTGAATAGGCGACTAACGCTGTAATGGCAAAGAGTGGCATAGTGATCAACACATTGAGCGGTTGTTGAAGTGATAGGGAGTGCCAGTATAGCGGTTGTCTCGTCACGCACCAACCGGTTATCGTCGTGCTTCACAGCAATCGTTTCTTCTTTCATGGTATAATCAGCCATATTTGTCCAGGGTGTCGCGTATGCGGCCCACCTTTCGTTGAGCACAAGATAATGTTTGATAACTTAACTGACAGACTCTCGCGCACATTGCGCAACATCAGTGGCCGCGGACGGTTGACTGAAGACAACATCAAAGACACCCTGCGCGAAGTGCGTATGGCCTTACTTGAAGCCGATGTGGCGCTCCCTGTGGTGCGTGATTTTATCAATCGGGTCAAGGAAAGTGCCGTCGGGCACGAGGTAAACAAAAGCCTGTCGCCGGGCCAGGAATTCATCAAGATCGTCAAAAACGAACTTGTTGCCGCGATGGGAGAAATCAACGAAGCCCTGAATCTGGCCGCTCAGCCGCCGGCCGTGGTGCTGATGGCCGGTTTGCAAGGGGCGGGTAAAACCACCAGCGTGGCTAAGCTGGGCAAATTCCTGCGTGAGAAGCACAAGAAGAAAGTGCTGGTGGTTTCCGCGGACGTATACCGCCCTGCGGCGATCAAACAGTTGGAAACCCTGGCACAAACGGTTGAGGTAGATTTCTTCCCCTCTGACGCGCACGAAAAACCGCTTGATATCGTCAACCGCGCGCTGCAACACGCCAAGCTGAAGTTTTACGATGTGCTGCTGGTGGATACCGCCGGTCGTCTGCACGTAGACGAAGCGATGATGGATGAAATCAAGCAGGTGCACGCGGCTATCAAGCCTGTCGAAACCCTGTTTGTGGTTGATGCCATGACCGGGCAGGATGCGGCGAATACCGCAAAAGCCTTTAATGAAGCGCTGCCCCTCACCGGTGTGATTCTGACTAAAATTGATGGTGATGCGCGCGGCGGTGCCGCGCTGTCAATCCGTCATATTACCGGCAAACCGATCAAATTCCTCGGCGTCGGCGAAAAGACGGAAGCGTTGGAGCCGTTCCATCCTGAACGTATTGCATCGCGTATTCTCGGCATGGGGGATGTGCTTTCTCTGATCGAGGATATTGAAAGCAAAGTTGACCGCTCTCAGGCGGAAAAACTGGCGAAAAAGCTGAAAAAGGGTGACGGCTTTGATTTAACCGACTTCCTCGATCAACTTAAGCAAATGCGTAATATGGGCGGTATGGCCAGCATGATGAGCAAGTTGCCGGGCGTGGGGCAGTTGCCGGACAACGTAAAATCCCAAATGGATGACAAAGTGCTGGTGCGTATGGAAGCCATCATCAATTCGATGACGCAACAGGAACGCGCCAAACCGGAAATCATCAAAGGGTCACGTAAGCGTCGTATCGCCACGGGTTCAGGCATGCAGGTGCAAGACGTCAATCGCTTGTTAAAACAGTTTGACGACATGCAGCGCATGATGAAAAAGATGAAAAATGGCGGTATGGCAAAAATGATGCGTAGCATGAAAGGCATGATGCCACCGGGTTTTCCGGGGCGTTAACAGCGATTTTTTTGCTCTTGGCAGCGTAACTTAACGCTTTAGATTGCTTTTTGCGCCAAAATGAGTAAAATTTTCGGGCTTTTTATATGACACCCGGGCCCCGTTCCTCGATGGGGCCCGGCTGTTTTATTAACTAAAGAGGATGTTATGGTAACAATTCGTTTGGCACGTGGCGGCGCGAAAAAACGCCCGTTCTATCAAGTCGTCGTGACTGACAGCCGCAATGCACGCGACGGTCGTTTCATCGAGCGCGTCGGTTTCTTCAACCCGATCGCAGCCGGTAAAGCCGAAGCTCTGCGTCTGGATCTGGACCGTATTGCACATTGGGTTGGCCAAGGTGCAACTATCTCTGATCGCGTTTCTGCGCTGATCAAAGATGCTAAAAAAGCTGCGTAATCTGCTGCGGTGGTGACAATGAGCAAGCAACTAAACCCGTCATCCCCTGTTAATCCCATCGTGATGGGAAAAATGGGGTCAACGTATGGTATTCGGGGTTGGCTCAGAGTGTTTTCCTCCACCGAAGAAACCGAAAGCATTTTTGATTATCAGCCTTGGTATATCCAGTCTCAGGGGTCCTGGCAAATTGTCGAGATCGAAAGCTGGAAACACCACAATCAGGATCTGATCATCAAAGTAAAAGGTGTTGATGATCGCGATGCGGCAAATTTATTAACGAACGCTGAGATCGTTGTAGATTCTGCCCAGCTTCCTGATTTGGAGGAAGGTGATTATTATTGGAAGGATCTTTTTGGCTGCGAAGTCGTTACATCTGCGGGATATCAGCTGGGCAAAGTCATTGATATGATGGAAACCGGTTCTAACGATGTACTGGTGGTCAAAGCTAACCTGAAAGATGCCTTCGGCGCGAAGGAACGGTTGATTCCGTTTCTGACCGGACAGGTTATCAAGCACGTAGACCTTTCTACGAAAACGATTGAAGTAGATTGGGACCCGAGTTTTTGAGCTCTGAATCAAACGAACGAACTGAGTGGAACGAAAAAATGTGGATTGGGGTGATTAGCCTGTTTCCCGAGATGTTTCGCGCAGTGGTTGATTATGGAGTCACTGGTCGGGCAGTAAAAAATGGCCTGCTGAACGTAACGTGTTGGAATCCTCGTGATTTCACTTACGATCGGCATCGTACCGTGGACGAACGCCCTTATGGTGGCGGCCCCGGTATGCTGATGATGGTGCAACCCTTGCGGGATGCCATTCATGAAGCAAAGGCCGCGGCAGGTGACGGTGCCAAGGTGATTTATTTATCACCGCAGGGCCGTAAGCTGGATCAACAGGGCGTACGGCAGCTCGCAACGCATCAGAAGTTGATTTTGGTGTGTGGCCGGTATGAAGGGATTGACGAGCGCGTAATCAGAACCGAAATTGATGAAGAATGGTCAATCGGGGATTACGTTCTCAGTGGCGGTGAGTTACCAGCAATGGTGCTTATCGACTCGGTATCCCGTTTTATTCCCGGCGTGCTGGGGCATGAATCTTCTGCACAAGAGGATTCCTTTGCGGATGGGCTGTTGGATTGTCCGCACTTCACTCGTCCTGAAGTGCTGGAAGGCGTGGAGGTTCCCCCGGTGTTACTGTCGGGAAACCATGCTGAAATACGTCGCTGGCGATTAAAGCAGTCGCTTGGCCGAACCTGGCTTAGAAGACCTGAACTTCTGAAAAGCCTAGCTCTGACTGACGAGCAAACGGCGTTGCTGACTGAGTTCCAACGTGAACATCAGTCCGAGCAACGAGAGGATTAGGGCGCTGCACTTCGGTGCGCGTACCCATGTATCAGTTTACCTAGGGTAAGAGACATATTATGAGCAACATTATTAAGCAGCTTGAACAAGAGCAGATGAAACAGGACGTACCTGCATTTCGTCCGGGTGATTCCGTTGAAGTGAAGGTATGGGTCGTTGAAGGTAGCAAAAAACGTCTGCAGGCATTCGAGGGCGTGGTTATCGCTATTCGTAACCGCGGTCTGCACTCTGCATTCACTGTTCGTAAAATTTCCAACGGCGAAGGCGTTGAGCGTGTCTTCCAGACTCACTCTCCGGTAGTTGACAGCATTGCTGTTAAACGTCGTGGTGCTGTACGTAAAGCTAAACTGTACTACCTGCGTGAGCGCACTGGTAAGTCTGCTCGTATCAAAGAGCGTCTTAACTAAGAGTTCGCTAACGCGACATCCAAAAGCTTTTAGTTATGAAGGGTTTAGCCAATGGCTAAGCCCTTTTTTTATGGCGATGGCGGCAAAGTGGCGGCAGCGAAAACTACGATGGCGGCGGAGGGCATAAAAAAACCCGCTTATCTGCGGGTCATTTTTGACATTTGGTGTTAAATCCAGAGCGTACCCTGATTTGAGCGGGTAGGATGTGGCGGCACAGGTTTTACATCTCCCGGCGTCATAATCATATCGGCGATGGTCTCCAGTGACTTAAACGTGCAGCCGCAATTGATATTGGTGCACTGGTGATAGCGTTCTTTGGTTTTGTTGCTCACGTAACGGCTGGATCTGGCATGTGCTGCATGTAGGCACAATGGGCAGTGCATCATAATGTTGTCACCTCAATAGGGCATTCAGTGGTTATTATTCTATCATTGAGTTTGCATTTGAAAATAAAAATTCGAAATTGAATAATTATTCTGTGTCAAACTCCCCATCAGACAACAACACTTCCAACTCTAACTGCGTGGTATAGCCGCCGTTGCTCAGGGCGTGCGTCACTTTTGAGATTGTCCACGGCTGCTCGTCGATCACCTGCTTGAAGCCGCTGACCTGAACCGGGGTTTCGGGGAACAGGTCAGCGCGCCCCATTGCCAGCGCGATAGAGAACTCAGCGACACCGCGCTGTAATTTGTCCCATTTCGCCTGTGCCGCGCGCATGGCCTGTGCTTGAGTAGAAAACACGGTGGTCAGTTCCAGCACATTTTCATCGGTGCCAACCATGTAGTTACCCTCACGCGCCTCTGGCACCTTAGTGGTTTTTTTCGCTTTGGGATGGCTGGGTTGTGGCCCTTGGTGCAGTAAGACTTTGCGCTGTACCTTAACCTTTTTAGGCTTCTTCGGCTTTGGCTCTTTGGTGTGCAGCCAGCTTGCCGTCACTCCCGTATAGGCTCCCCGGTCAGCCAGGCTAAAGCTGTGCCGATCGCCGTCACTGCGTTCAATCACTTGTTGCGGGATGGGTTTACCGCTGGCCGTCTTTCCCGTTCCGGGGCGGATAAACAGCAGACGCCCGGCTTTGATAGCCGCAATCGCGCCGTTGCGTTCAGCCAACCGGGTAATAAATACCGCGTCGGTTTCCTGCGTCTGGTCGATATGCGGGATTTTTATCCCGGCGAACCCGTCAGCCAGCATCGGCACAAGGTTATTACGCGTTGCCACCTGCGCCACAATCGCCCCCAGCGTGGTGTCGTGGTACGACAATTCCCGGCGTGAGTTGAGCGACCCGCGAAAATCCGCGCTGCGCGCCCGGATAGTCACCGTATCCGGTGCGCCCCGGTGTTCGATTTCGTCCACGGTGAAATCACCTTTGCCGATCAGCGCTTCCCCCTGCCAGCCTAAAAACACTGACAACACCGCGCCCCGGCGGGGCAATTGTACCTGCCCGTCGCTGTCGTCCAGCTCGATATCGAGTTGGTCGGCCTCAAAGCCCCGGTTATCGGTCAGGTTCAGCGAGAGCAGACGTGGGCTGATGATGGTAGTAATGTCCTGCTCATTCAGGCGCAGCAGGTACGCGGGGGCGGTCTTACTGCCTGCGCGTACATTTAACGGGTTAATCATGCGAATAATCCCCCAATGGCGGATTGTGCCTTATTCGCAAGCGCTCCGGCGCTGCCGATCAAGCCCTCGGCCTGCTGGCGTAAATCGCCCAGCATGGCCGACAGCGACGAGTCAACGCGGGTCAGCGTCACGGTAAATTCAATGCGCCGGGCGCGGCCATCGGGGAAAAAGTCGGTTTTTGTCTGGCTGATACTGTTCACCACAAACACCCCGTAAATGGTGCCGCTGCCCTCAATCAGCGGCCATGCGCGCCCCTGATCGGCCATGGTTTCCAGCATCAGTAATGACAGCGTGCCGCCGGTGATTTCCGGCATCAATTCCCCCGACAGCGTGATTTTTTCCTCTTCAATGCCTAAGAACTGCAACGCCGGACGCTGACCGACGCGGCTGTTTGACGGCCAGCGGTATTCCACGTTGCGCTGCATATTCTGATAAGGCAGGGTCTGGAGCTGGAACACAAACAGCCCTAGCGTGAGCATCATGATCAACCTCCCTGATAGCTGTATTGACTGAATGCACGTGACCGCGCTGACCGTTCCCGCTGCTCAAGCTGGCGCGCCACTTCCTGTGCAATGTCCTGCGCACTCTGGCCGGGCTGTGCAACAATGCTGATAGGCGCATGGATGCTGACCGTAGACGCTGCGGCGCTGGCCTGTGCCGTGGGGGCTATCGGACGATAGGCCGACATGGTCATGGCAGCAGATGCCATTGCCGCCGTTTCCCGGCGGCTGGTCACGTTGACCGGGCCTGCTACGATCTCCGGGCCATGCTCACCGACCACGGCAAATTTTCCCAGCGGGATGCGCCCGCCGTTATCACGCTCCCCGCTGTATCGGGCGGCAATCGCTTTTGCGTCATTGCCTTGCGGTGCGGGTGCGCTGATCACGCCTGCGTTTAATGCCGCAGCCTGTTGCGGCGGGATAAGTTTGTCTGCGCCCGGCAGGTTTTTCGATTTCTCATCAACCAGCCCCAGCTTTTCCAGCAGCCACGACACACCGGATCTCAGCGAGTCCAGCGGGTGCATTACGGCATTGAGCCCGTTAGCCAGCGCCTCCCCAAAGCGTTTCCCCACGCTGGCCGCACCGTCCAGCTCGGCAGCGGTCGACTTAACCGGTGCCAGCAAATCACCGAACCAGCCAAACAGCGCTTTTACCGTGTCGCCTATCCCTGTAAAGGCCGGTTGCAGCGGCGCAAAGGCGGCAACAATTGGCGCACTGGCGGCAACAAAACCCTCAACCACGCCGCCGATAAAGGCCTTGATGGGCTCCCAATATTTCCAGATAAGCAACGCGCCGCTGGCCATGGCAGCAACGGCCAACCCGACCGGGGACAGCAGCACACCTAACGCACTGCCGATAAACATGATCCCGGTGCGCAACAGCGACAAGGGCGAGGCAACTAACCACATGAGCGCCCGGCCAAAACCGGACATTGCCCCCCGGATAACGGCCAGCGGGTTACTGACCGCGCCGAATGCAGACGTTAACCCCGACATCCCCGCGCGTAACAGCATCAGCGGCGATGTTGCCAGCCACGCAACCACACCGCCGAGCCGCTGTAGTCCTCCGGTCAGTGAGGTCACGCCCTGCGTTCCGGCAAACCGCAACCCGGCATTCAGCAATCCGGCTCCGGCAACCAGCGCATTAACCCCGCTTAACACCGGCCATGCAACCAGCCCGATCCCGCCGAGTACCGTGATTAAGGCGGTTGCCGCCCCACCGAGCATAACAATCTGCCGTGTCAGCTCCGGGTTAGCCGCCACCCATTCATTCACCCGGTTTAGCCACGCGGTCGCGCTTTGCGTCAGCTTGCGCAATGCGCCGCCGTCGTCATTGAACAGGTTAAAACGCAGACCAGCCATGGCGCCCTGCAACCGCCCGATGTCCCCTTGCAGATTATCGCGCAGGGTATCGCCCATGCGGTCAGCCGCCCCGGACACATCGCCCAGCTTGTCTTTGGTTCCGGCCAGCGCCGACAGGAATTTAGGTATCTGGTCAATTGACAGGTCTTCAATCGGCGTACCAAACAGCGCGATCGCCGCGTTGGCCCGTTCTGCCGGATCTTTGATTTTCAGCAGACCCTGTGCGGTTTTCTGCATCGCGGCACGCGCTTTATCGCCACCGCTGGCGATGGCAGTAGACATTTTGGCGGCATTGAGTCCGGCAGCGTCATAGGCTTCAATACTCTTTTTGGACATGTCCGAGCCACGGATGCTGAACTCTTTTACCGCGTCGCCGGTCTTGTCCAGCGCAAATTTGCCCTGCTGAGCCATATCAACCAGCAGCGTCATCGCTTCCGACCCACTAAATCCCATATTGCGGAAGTGGGTCGAATACTCGTGCAGGATCTCCGGCAGTTCACCGCGCATCTGTGCCGATACGCGCTGCATACCGGATACCATCAAATCAAACGCCTCATCGCTGTTTTTGGCGAGGCCGTTTTTCATCATGATGGCCGCTATCTGGATACTCTCGGCGGCGTCGCCACCGAGTGCCGCCTGCATATCCAGCGCCTTACGCGAGATGCGGGTCAGCTCGGTTTCGCCCACATCCCCCAGCGTACCCAAAGTGCTGCGCACCGCGGCGACCGCTTCCGCGATTTGATTGATATCGCCACTGACACCCGTAGCATTAATCTGTTTGATAATGCGGGTGTACTGTTCGCCGTCGGCGCTGTTCCCGCCGGTCTGCGCGGCGATGCGTGCGCCTTGCCCGTTGGTCTCAACGGCGGGAGCCATCAGGCGGCTTTCGGCATACAGCGCCGCCGAGCCGAGACCAAACGCCGCCGCGCCGCCGTTGCGTACCCCGGCAGTGATGGCTTTGCCTTTCTCGTAGCGCTGGCTGACTGCGTTCAGCTTTTCCTGTTGCTGGCTGACGCGCATCAGGGCGGCGCGCTGCTGATCCAGCGTGGCGGTGGTTTGGGAAATATCGTTGCGTA
>CAXYYB010000059.1:0-12495 GCA_964293225.1 uncultured Symbiopectobacterium sp.
ATGAGATGGAGAATATCACCTCTTATCAGGTGGCCAAATTCATTAAACCACTACACCGGGGCTAATAACGGCAAACAGTGTTATTGTGAATACCGCGAGATACTCGACCATACATAACCTTTTTAACATCAAATTAGATATCAATATGCTATGCAAACAAGATTGGGATAACTAACGATGATTTCTGACAACAATGGTGAGTTAAACTCACCATCAGACGTCAATCAAACCCGCCTTCCTTCATTAATAGCCTTGCGCTGTTTTGAAGCCGCAGCACGGTTTGAGAACTTCACGCGTGCAGCCGACGCGTTACACCTTACGCACGGTGCTGTCAGTCGTGCGGTGCGTATGCTGGAGGATGATTTAGGTGTTGCGCTGTTTGAACGGCGCAGTCGCCGCGTTTTTCTAACGCAAGCAGGCCGCACGCTGGCGCAGGCGGTGAATGAAGGATTGGCAGTCATACAACGCGCCACTAATGAACTGCGTGCCAGCACGCGCCAGCAGCGGCGCTGGGTGGTGTCATGTGAACCGACATTGCTGATGCGTTGGCTCATTCCTCGTTGGCCCGTGTTTCAGGCAAAATATCCTAATCGTGATATTCATCTGGTTGCGGGCGGAGGCGCATTTTCATTTAATTCGGGCATTGATTTGGCCATTCGGCGCGATGATTTCCCGTTACCTGACGGCTATCATGCAGAATATCTGTTTAGTGAAAACGTCGGGCCTGTGTGCCGGCCTGATAAGGTGGTTGACTGGTTTTCTCCCGCTGAAAACGGGTTGTCATTGCGCACCGCTGCGCCGCGCTTACATAGCCGCACACGCTTAAGCGCCTGGCAAACGTGGAGTTCGGTCACTCAATACCCATTTCATGGCAATAATGGTCAAACCTTCGAGCACTTTTATTTCAGTTTACAGGCTGCCGTTGCCGGTTTGGGGGTTGCCATTGGTCCATGACAGTTAGTCAGAGATGATATTGCCAGTGGCGTTCTGGCTGCGCCATTGGGGTTCGTTGAGGAGGGGTCCTGTTACTGCCTGTTGTCACCTTCTCCGTTATTTCCTGATACTTTTCAGTCAGATCTATTGGCCTGGTTACGCGCTATGGCCTGAATTAATACCCTGATTTTTCAGGTAATATGTCGCGTGTAATACCATTGAGCGTGAACATTTTTTGTATGTCATAAAAATGTCACATTCAATACATTTTACTGTCATGTAATTGTCCTATTTTTCCTCCTGCGAACTACACTCTGATCAATAAAGAATCTGGGTCGACACCTTTAAAAAATCCCACAGGAGGGATTATGAAACTGATGCGTACCACGATTGCCGGTCTTGTTATGGCAACCTTCTCCCTGACGGCGGTCAACGCCTCAGCTGCCGTTAACCTTACCGGTGCAGGTGCTACGTTCCCAGCGCCGGTCTACGCCAAGTGGGCAGACTCTTACCAGAAAGAAACGGGCAATAAAGTTAACTACCAAGGTATTGGTTCTTCTGGCGGCGTTAAACAGATTCAAGCAAAAACCGTTGATTTCGGTGCCTCTGATGCGCCACTGGCTGATGATAAGCTGGCTGAAGATGGCCTGTTCCAGTTCCCTACCGTCATCGGTGGCGTGGTATTGGCGGTTAACGTTCCGGGCATCAAATCTGGCGAACTGACGCTGGATGGTAAAACTTTGGGTGATATCTACCTGGGTAAAATCAAAAAATGGAACGATGCGGCCATCACTAAACTGAACCCGGGCGTTAAACTGCCGGATCAGGATATCGCCGTTGTTCGTCGCGCTGACGGTTCCGGTACCTCTTTCGTGTTCACCAGCTATCTGGCGAAAGTGAACGCTGAATGGAAAGAGAAAATTGGTGCGGGTTCTACAGTTAACTGGCCGACCGGTCTGGGCGGTAAAGGCAACGACGGTATTGCCGCGTTCGTTCAGCGTCTGCCTGGCGCAATTGGTTATGTTGAATACGCTTATGCCAAACAGAACAACCTGGCTTACACCAAGCTGATTTCTGCCGACGGTAAAGCCGTTCAACCGACCGGTCAATCATTCAGCAACGCTGCCAAGGGTATCGACTGGAGCAAATCTTTTGCTCAGGACCTGACCAACCAGCACGGTGCTGACGCATGGCCAATTACCTCCACTACCTTCATTCTGGTTCACCAGAAACAAGAAAAACCAGAGCAGGGCGCTGAAGTGCTGAAGTTCTTTGACTGGGCGTTCAAGAAAGGCGGTGAGCAAGCGGTAGCGCTGGATTACGCTACGCTGCCAACCGAAGTGGTTGAGCAGATTCGTGCCGCATGGAAAACCAGTGTAAAAGACAGCAGCGGTAACGCGCTGTTTAAATAAGCATTGAAACGCTATGCAAGCCCTTGTGCGGTTAACAAGGCACTGACATAAGTTATGGCGGATGGGCGGGAAGCCCGTCCGCCTTTGCCTGTCAAATGATTAACACTGAAGAAGAGATCCCTATGGCTGAGTATAAGCCAACCATAAAAGCCCCCGGAAAGTTGGGCGACGTCATCTTTAGCGCATTGGTGAGATTCTCCGCGCTGCTGACGTTGCTGCTGCTGGGCGGCATCATCGTATCGCTAATAGTGGCATCCTGGCCGAGCATTGAAAAGTTTGGCTTTGCGTTTCTGTGGACTAAAGAGTGGGACGCCCCTGCCGGGCAGTTTGGTGCGTTGGTGCCGATTTACGGTACTGTCGTGACCTCGCTGATTGCCCTGATCATTGCTATTCCTATCAGCTTCGGTATCGCCCTGTTCCTGACAGAGTTGGCACCTAATTGGCTGAAACGCCCGCTGGGCGTTGCCATCGAATTATTGGCTGCCATTCCGAGTATTGTTTACGGCATGTGGGGCCTGTTTATTTTCGCACCGTTGTTCGCCAAATACTTCCAGCAACCGGTCGGGAGCATCCTGTCTGGCATTCCTTTTTTGGGCACGCTGTTCTCTGGTCCTGCGTTTGGTATCGGCATACTGGCCGCCGGTGTGATTCTGGCCATCATGATCATTCCTTATATCGCTGCCGTAATGCGCGACGTGTTTGAGCAAACGCCGGTAATGATGAAAGAGTCAGCCTACGGCATTGGTTGTACTACCTGGGAAGTGATTTGGCGCATCGTATTGCCTTACACCAAGAACGGGGTGATTGGCGGCGTTATGCTGGGGTTGGGCCGTGCGCTGGGTGAAACCATGGCGGTGACCTTTATCATCGGTAACACCTACCAGCTCGACAGCCTGTCGCTGTTTATGCCCGGCAACAGTATCACTTCCGCGCTGGCGAATGAGTTTGCCGAAGCGGAATCTGGCCTGCACACGGCGGCGTTGATGCAGCTTGGTCTTATCCTGTTTGTGATTACCTTTATCGTGCTGGCGCTGTCTAAGTTGATGATTATGCGTTTGGCCAAAAATGAGGGGGCACGCTAATGGCGGCGTTAGGAATGGAACAAGAAGCCATGTTGGCGCGCACCCGGCAGAAAATGCAGGCCTGGCGTCGCCAGAAAAACCGCATCGCGCTATGCCTCTCCATGACCACCATGGCGTTTGGCCTGTTCTGGCTTGTGTGGATCCTGTTCTCCACCGTGGTGAGAGGGATCGATGGCATGTCGCTGGCGCTGTTTACCGAAATGACGCCACCGCCCAATACCGCAGGCGGCGGGCTTGCTAACGCCATTGTTGGCAGCGGATTGCTGATTTTCTGGGCCACCGTATTAGGTACACCGCTCGGTATTATGGCGGGTATCTACCTGGCCGAATATGGTCGTAAATCCGTTATTGCCGAAGTGATTCGCTTTATTAACGATATCTTATTGTCAGCACCTTCAATTGTGGTTGGCTTGTTTGTTTACTCGATTGTCGTGACCAAGATGCAGCACTTCTCGGGGTGGGCGGGGGTGATTGCGCTGGCGCTGTTGCAAGTGCCTATCGTGATTAGAACCACAGAGAACATGCTGAAACTGGTTCCTGATAGCCTGCGTGAAGCAGCCTATGCGTTGGGAACGCCGAAGTGGAAAATGATTTCGGCCATCACATTGAAAGCCTCTGTCTCCGGCATTATCACTGGCGTGCTGCTGGCAATCGCCCGCATCGCCGGGGAGACCGCACCGTTGCTGTTTACGTCGCTGTCCAACCAGTTCTGGAACACCGACATGATGCACCCCATTGCCAACCTGCCCGTCACCATCTTTAAGTTTGCCATGAGCCCGTTTATCGAGTGGCAACAGCTGGCCTGGGCCGGGGTGCTGCTGATTACGCTGTGCGTGCTGTTGCTGAATATTGTGGCGCGTATTTTGTTCGCGAAAAAGAAACATTAATGGATTCAACGGCGTGTCGGATGACGCGCCAGTTAAAAGAGAGAAGTCTTAATGAGTATGGCTACCGAGACATCCAACTACAAAATCCAGGTGCGCAATCTGAATTTCTATTACGGGAAATTCCATGCGCTGAAAGACATTACGCTGGATATTGCCACCAATCAGGTGACCGCGTTTATCGGCCCGTCTGGCTGCGGCAAATCCACGCTGTTACGCACGTTGAATAAAATGTATCAACTGTATCCAGAGCAGCGTGCGGAAGGGGATATTTTGCTGGATGGCAACAATATTCTTACCGATAAGCAGGATGTGGCGCTGCTGCGTGCCAAGGTGGGCATGGTGTTCCAGAAGCCAACCCCGTTCCCGATGTCGATTTATGACAATATCGCTTTTGGTGTGCGCTTGTTCGAAAAGCTTTCTCGCGCTGATATGGATGAGCGCGTGCAGTGGGCTTTGACCAAAGCCGCATTGTGGCAGGAAACCAAAGATAAGCTGCACCAGAGCGGATACAGTCTCTCGGGTGGTCAGCAGCAGCGTTTGTGCATTGCGCGCGGTATCGCTATCCGTCCCGATGTGTTGCTGCTTGATGAACCTTGCTCGGCGCTGGACCCCATTTCTACGGGCCGCATCGAAGAGCTGATTTCCGAGTTGAAGAAAGATTATACCGTGGTGATCGTCACCCACAACATGCAACAGGCGGCACGCTGTTCGGATCATACGGCATTTATGTACCTGGGCGAACTGATCGAATTTAGCGATACAGATACCCTGTTTACCGCGCCCAAACAGAAACAGACCGAAGACTACATTACCGGTCGCTATGGTTGATTACAGGAAGCATCATGGACAATCTGAATCTGAACAAACACATTTCCGGGCAGTTTAACGCTGAGCTTGAGCACATTCGCACCCAGGTGATGACCATGGGCGGTTTGGTTGAGCAGCAACTGACGGATGCCATTACGGCAATGCACAACCGTGACGCGGAATTGGCCCAGCGCGTGATTGAAGGTGATGCCAAGGTGAATTTGATGGAGGTGACCATCGATGAAGCCTGCGTGCGTATCATCGCCAAGCGCCAGCCAACGGCAAGTGATTTGCGCCTGGTGATGGCCATCATCAAGACCATTTCTGAGCTGGAGCGAATTGGTGATGTGGCGGATAAAATCTGTCGCACCGCGTTGGAGAAATATTCGCATCAGCATCAGCCGTTGCTGGTTAGCCTGGAGTCGTTGGGGCGCCATACGGTGGAAATGCTGCATGATGTACTGGACGCCTTTGCGCGCATGGATCTGGATGAAGCTATCCGTATCTACCGCGAAGATAAAAAGGTCGATAAAGAGTATGAAGGCATTGTGCGCCAATTGATGACGCACATGATGGAAGACTCACGCACCATTCCGAGCGTATTGACCGCGCTGTTTTGCGCCCGCTCAATCGAACGCATCGGCGACCGTTGCCAGAACATCTGCGAGTTTATTTTCTACTTCGTTAAAGGGCAGGATTTCCGCCATATTGGTGGTGATGCGCTGGAAAAACTGTTGGAAAAAGAGAAAAACGGGCCCGCACATCAGTGATTTTCACCGGTTACTACGCCCCGTTAGGGGCGTAGTAGTGTACTGGGCATCGCGTTCAGCGCGTTGTATCAGAGCACAATATCCATGACTTGATTTTCACGCTGAATAGTCAGTGCCAACGTTCCCTTGGGCTCTTGAAGTAACAACTTCCTCACCGTTTTTATTTTTTCTGGTGAATATGTGGTGTTGTTGATGGTTAATATCTTGTCGCCATTTTTCAAACCATACTTTTGTATTTCTTCGTTATTGTTATAAAAAAACTCAATGCTTCCATCTTTATAGCGAACCGCAATGGATCTTTCATGTGGAATGCTATTTTTTTCAATGGAGTCAGCGTCATAGCAAAACATCATGCGTGAAGGGATAAACGTATAGCGTTTAAATCGAGACAGGAAATCCATTCCGACATGAAATGTCCCTTCCTGGTTATCTGAAAGCTCCATTTTATTTAACGGCAACCCATTAAATACAAAATCCTGTAAGATATATTGGGTGCTTTTTGTTAAACCACCCGCTTCGACGGTTGGTTCATTGCTAGGCAATACTTCAAGCGATAGCTTGTTTTCTTTGACATAATTGATGAATTCATTGGAAACGAAGCTGTGATCGGCACCGGTATCCATGCGAAAGGCTACATCATTATCTTTATATTTAAACCAGAGTTGTGGCATCCGGTTGTAACTGTCATCATAGCCAGTGCACGCCTGATAATCTGATGCGGAGGGGAGTGTGTCGGAAATAATCACCTTTTTTTTGTCATTATCGACGTTCCAATTGAACCGTCTAAATGTATCAATACCGATGATGCCGTCTATTTTTGTTCCCATCGATTGCGTCAGCAGTGATAAATCGAGAGAAACCCATATGTCGCTGTCATTGATCTCTTTTGTGCCGATGATGAAAGCGGTTGGTTTCAGTAGGGTAAATTGATGGCCTTCCAGCCGTCCAGAAACCGTTGCGACGTTTGAAAATTCCTGGTGATAATTTTGTGGAATTTCTGATGGGAGTAAAGGGCGTGTTATCGAGTTTGCTATTGTTTCATCAATAAAGGTTACGCTGGCACCCGTATCAACGAGAAAGTTTAATTTTTTATTGTTTATCACGACGGGGATGACAATGTCATCTTCTATGCTTGTTTCGAGAACGGTCCCGGGTTTTTTATTATTTGGCGTATCACGTTGGTTATTTTCCAGATAATCGCATCCTGTCACGCTTGATAAACAAAGTAATATTGATGCTATTTTTGCTGTTTTTTCGTGACGTAGAGGCATTTTTATTCCTGCTTGCTGAATTTTTTGAAAATTTTATTGCTGTTTATTTAAACAACATGTAAACAATACTTTGGTTTACGAGAATTAGACGTATTCTTAAGTGCAAGGCGCGCCTTGATTGAACGATGTGTAATATTGCAATGGCATGTTTTTAATGTAGAAAAGCAGAGTCCACTGTTGCGGTGGTTCTATGAAAGAGACTGGCTCGGTGGCGCTTTCGGTGTGTCATACAGGCTCTCCCCCCCTTGGCTGGAAGAATCGTCCGGTTTCACCCTTGACTACTTGAGTTTTATCTTTGCTAAAACACCTTCCCCGAGTCTGAAACTCGGCTATGTGACATAAGATTATAATATTATCCATTTTTATTATTTCCTGATTGCTGCGCGGGCTGTTAGCGTGCTGGCTAACAAAACAGAGAAGGGTGACAAGGGAAATGGTGAAAAAACAAGTTGTTGCATTAACGTTATTAACAGGTTTGATTTCTGTTTCCGGTATCGCTCAGGCGGACAAGCTGGATGATATTCAGAAAGCGGGCGTCGTTAAAATTGCGGTGTTTGACAGCAACCCGCCGTTTGGTTTTGTCGATCCGCAAACCAAAAAGCTGGTGGGCTACGATGTGGATATCGCTAACGCTATCGGTAAAGCGCTGGGTGTAAAAGTCGAGCTGCGTGCCACCAACCCGGCTAACCGTATTCCTTTGCTGACCTCGCAGAAAGTCGATTTGATTGCCGCCAATTTCACCATTACGGATGAGCGCGCCAAGCAGGTTAATTTCAGTATTCCCTACTTTGCCACTGGGCAAAAATTTATCGCTCGTAAAGGCGTGCTGAAAACGCCGGAAGATATTAAAGCGCTGCGTATCGGTGCGGATAAAGGGACCGTGCAAGAGATCACACTGCGTGAACATTACCCGACGGCAAAAGTCATCTCCTATGACGACACACCGCTTGCGTTCGCAGCCTTACGTAATGGTAACGTACAGGCTATTACTCAGGATGACGCCAAGCTGGTGGGCTTACTGGCCAACGTGCCAGATGCACAAAAAGCCGAGTTTGAGATCTCTCCGTTTAGCATCACTAAGGAATACCAAGGGGTGGGCGTTCCTAAAGGTGAAGATCGCCTGACACAAAAGGTGGATGAAACGTTGCTGCAACTGGAAAAAACCGGTGAAGCGAAACAGACCTACGATCGCTGGTTTGGGCCGACAACAAAATCTGCTCAACCACGTGGCGATTTCACCTTTGCGCCGTTGGATAAACAGCCTAAAGCCTGATGCTATTATCTGTTCACACGTGCCAACGTGAGGCTACATGACGTTTCAGGTAACACCGCATTCTGCCCTCTGTTGAACAGAGGGCATTGTCGTTTCTGCAACAACGCGTTTTTACTACCGCAAACAGGGTATGACATTGATTGAAAACGTTGCTTCTTTTCTGGAAAACGGGCTGCTGGCATCTCGTTATCTGTCATGGTTGTGGCACGGATTTTTGCTGACACTGTGGCTTTCGTTGTGTGTGGTTGTGCTATCAACGTTGCTGGGAATGGTGCTGGCCGCCGCAAGAGATAGCCATCGTAACCTTTTGCGCTGGCCGGTAATCGCTTACAGCGCCTTGTTTCGCAATACGCCGTTGCTGGTGCAGTTGTTCTTTTGGTATTTCGGTGCGGCGCAGTTGCTGCCGGGTGCACTGTTGCAATGGCTGAATTCACCCCATGATGTGACCATTGCTGGTCAGGTTTTGAGTTGGCCCTCTTTCGAGTTTCTTGCCGGATTGATTGGCCTGACACTCTATTCCAGCGCGTTTATCGCCGAAGAGATCCGTGCGGGCATAAGCGGTGTCGCGCGTGGACAAAAACACGCCTCGCTGGCATTGGGGCTGACGCCCTGGCAAGCCATGCGTTATGTAGTGCTGCCTCAGGCGTTGAAAATTGCTATGCCGCCGTTGCTGGGGCAATACATGAATATCATCAAGAATTCCTCTCTGACGATGGCGATTGGCGTTGCCGAACTCTCTTATGCATCACGTCAGGTTGAGACGGAAACCTTACGGACCTTTCAGGCGTTCGGCGTGGCGACGGTGCTGTATATCGCGATCATTGCGCTGATCGAAGGCTGGGGCATGTGGCGGCAACAACGTCAATTGGCGCGAGGGCACTGATCATGGATTTTACGATTATCAGCGATAACCTCAGCTATCTGCTGTGGGGCACCTTTCCTGATGGCCCACTTGGTGGGGCCGCACTGACGCTCGTCATCAGCGTATTGGCCGGTATCGCTTCTGCGATGTTGGGCACGGTGTTGGGCGTGGCGCTGGCAATGTTTCGTGGCTGGTTGGGCGCACTGTTGGCGCTGGTGTTGGGATTTTTCCGCGCTATTCCGGTGATCATGTTGATTTTTTGGACCTATTTCCTGTTGCCCATTGTATTTGGCGTTGATATTCCTGAAATCACCACCGTGGTGTGCGCGCTGGCGTTTATTGGCGCGGCTTATCTGGCGCATGGCGTCAAGGCGGGGATTGTTGCTATCAGTCAGGGGCAGTGGCAAGCCGGGCTGTCGTTGGGTTTCAGTCGCTGGCGTGTACTCTGGTTTATCGTGTTGCCTCAGGCGCTACGCATGATGGTTCCGTCGTTTATCAACCAGTGGATTTCCTTAATCAAGGATACCTCGCTGGCGTATATCGTGGGCGTGGGGGAATTGACGTTTCTGGCTACACAGGTTAACAACCGCAGTATGGTCTACCCCACTGAAGTGTTTCTGTTTGTGGCGCTGGTTTACTTTGTTATTTGTCTGGCGCTGGAACTGTTGGCGCATCGCGTCAGCCAGCACTATGCGGTATATGCGCGGGTTGATGCGCCAAAGCGGCGGTTTTGGTGGCGCTGGCGGCCGCGCCCAGCCTAGCGCGGCCTGCTTCCGTCAGGCGGTGATATTCCAGCCTTTTTCGCGCCACAGTTGCGATAAGTCACCCATGTTGTGGAAGGTGGTGACCAGCGGGTGATCGATCGGCGGATTGTGCGGATCGGCGCAGTAGTAGTACACCGGAATGCCTGCGGCGATACCCGCCTCCACGCCTGAAAACGAATCTTCCACCAGCAGGCTGTTCTCCAGACTGACCTGCATCTGCTGAGCGGCATGATAAATAACGGCGGGATCGGGCTTCCATTTTTTCAAATCGTAGCCGCTATACAGGCGATCGGCGAAGTATTCACGCAGCCCGGTTAACCCGAGCGAGTGGTGCATTTTGCTGACCGGGCCGTTCGATACCACGCCCATTGGCACGGTAATCGCGGCAAGCAGTTCTGGAATGCCGTCAATGGGTTGCAGTGATTCCTCAAACAGCCTGGCGATCTCTGTACGGAAGTGTTTTTCCAGCGTTTCAGGCACCACCGTCAGGCCATGTTGTGCGCTCACACGATCGATAATGTCGTAGAGCTTGACGCCTTTATAGGTCTTGATGACCTCCTCCAGCGACAACTGTAAGCCATATGGAATAAAAATATTCACATAGGCCTGGCAACAAATCACTTCGCTGTCGACCAGCGTGCCATCACAATCGAAAAAAACACAATCAATCGAAGACATGGGGTTCCTTATTGGTAACGCGTGTGGTTCGCCCACTACTTTACCCCACTGTGTCAGTCTTTTGGCTTTACCGGGCATAAACACGATAAAAGCCTGTTTTTCACCTGGTTTTCATTTTTTGTTCTGAAGGTGGCGCGTTGTGGCTTGTTCGCTGTTTTTCTCATGTTTTTGCGGAAAAAAGGATACCCGATACCGTTGAGGGTAACGGTTGCGATAACGTCTGCTTATAGCAAGAAAAAAAACCGGCCAATGGCGTTAATCTCTGTACTTTTTGTTATAGGATACCCACCGACCATAATTCCTTATCTGGAACGTTGATAATGAAAACATCACAACCTGAGCTTGCGGGAGAGCAAAGCTTATTGGAGCGCGTATTCAAACTGCGCCAACATGGCACTACGGCGCGTACGGAAACGATTGCTGGGTTCACGACCTTTCTTACCATGGTGTATATCGTTTTCGTAAATCCGCAGATTCTGGGTGTTGCGGGCATGGATACCCAAGCGGTGTTTGTGACCACCTGCCTGATTGCTGCATTTGGCAGTATTTTGATGGGGCTAGTGGCTAACCTGCCAGTTGCATTGGCTCCCGCCATGGGGCTGAATGCCTTTTTTGCGTTCGTCGTTGTCGGTGCCATGGGGATTTCCTGGCAGGTCGCGATGGGGGCTATCTTCTGGGGGGCTGTCGGCTTTTTGATACTGACCATTTTCCAGATTCGTTACTGGATGATCGCTAACATCCCAATCAGCTTGCGTTTAGGGATTGCCAGCGGTATCGGTTTGTTTATCGGCATGATGGGCCTGAAAAACGCCGGTATCATCGTTGCTAACCCGGAAACGCTGGTGACCATTGGCAACCTGACGTCTCACAGCGTTCTGCTGGGCGCGTTGGGGTTCTTTATCATTGCTGTACTGGCCTCACGTAACATTCACGCTGCTGTGCTGATTTCCATTGTGGTGACCACGGTCATTGGCCTGTTGCTGGGTGATGTGAAATTTTCTGGCGTGTTTTCTATGCCGCCGAGCGTCACCTCCGTTGTCGGTCAGGTCGATCTGGCGGGATCGCTGAATTTGGCGCTTTCCGGCGTGATCTTCTCCTTTATGCTGGTCAACCTGTTCGACTCCTCCGGCACCCTGATTGGTGTGACGGATAAAGCCGGGTTAGTCGACGCGCGCGGTAAATTCCCGCGTATGAAGCAGGCGCTTTACGTTGATAGTATCAGTTCGGTGGCCGGTTCCTTTATTGGTACTTCCTCCGTCACGGCGTACATCGAAAGTTCTTCCGGTGTTTCGGTTGGCGGCCGCACCGGACTGACGGCGGTTGTGGTAGGTCTTCTGTTCCTGCTGGTGATTTTCCTTTCTCCGTTGGCCAGCATGGTGCCCGCTTACGCGGCAGCGGGAGCGCTGATTTATGTCGGGGTGTTGATGACCTCAAGTCTGGCGCGCGTGAAATGGGACGACCTTACCGAAGCGGTGCCAGCGTTTATTA
Source organism: uncultured Symbiopectobacterium sp. (assembly GCA_964293225.1). GTDB lineage: Bacteria > Pseudomonadota > Gammaproteobacteria > Enterobacterales > Enterobacteriaceae > Symbiopectobacterium. Next base: position 12,228 of record CAXYYB010000059.1, read on the forward strand.
CTGCGGTGATGATGCCGTTCAGTTTCTCCATCACGGAAGGGATTGCCCTGGGCTTTATTTCCTATGTGGTGATGAAAGCAGCGACTGGACGCTGGCGTGAAATCAGCCCTTGTGTGGTGGTGGTTGCGGCGCTGTTCATGCTGAAGTTTATCTTTATCGACGCACATTAATTGTACGTGCAGTCAGTGATAAAAAGCCCCGCTTGTGAACTGCACCCCTTAAAGTTGGACAGTTAGATCGCAGGGCTGGTTAAAACTTGAGTCCGGTA
>CAXYYB010000060.1:0-10601 GCA_964293225.1 uncultured Symbiopectobacterium sp.
GCATATGAAGAACAGTGGAAACAGGTTATCTCGGTGTCCTGATTTTGTGATCCACAACATTCTGACCAAGGCAGTCAGTATACAAGCCATGAGTGGCAGTCATTCCTGAAGTCACATGGTCTGGAAGGCAGCATGAGCCGACGCGGCAACTGCCACGACAATGCAGTTGCAGAAAGTTTTTTCCAGCTTTTAAAGCGTGAGCGGATAAAGAAAAAGATCTATGGAACGCGGGAAGAAGCCCGCAGCGATATTTTTGATTACATCGAAATGTTTTATAACAGTAGGCGTCGGCATGGTTCAAGCGATCAGATGTCGCCGAATGAATATGAACAGCAGTATCATCAACGGCTCGGAAGTGTCTAGATTACCCGTAGCGATTCAATCTCATCGTTAGCGCATGGATGCGCAGAGCTAAACTTGTAATTCAATTACACATACTGGAAATTATTCACCTAACATTTATCTCGCATAACACCTAACATTTATCTCGCCGCGCATCACTATTTCATCAGTCCCTGATCGATATAACGGGTAAACAACTTATAGAGTTTGCCAGGCCGAGTCACACTGAGCACGAGCTGAATGGCTGGGACGCTGGGAGCACCATCTTCTGGCGTCAAGACATATAATGCTTCAGATAACGCACTCCTGGGCAGTAAGGCAATACCAAGCCCGCTTGCAGCAGCGCTGCGGATATTGTCGAAAGACCCACTAACATAGGAAAAGAAATAGGGTCGCCCAACGCACTCCAACGCATCAACAGCACATTTTCGAATAACACAGCCCATGGGGAAGGTGACGAGCGAGACTTCATCTTTCTCGTTGAAGTGTACCGCACCAGAACTTACCCAGTGGAGAGGTTCAACACGTAAGATTCTTTCTGATTCGGAGATCAGAGGCTGACCGGCCATCCCTTTGAGGATCACTACGTCCAGTAGCTGCTGCGCAGCCATAGCAGATAGCACCGAAGATGCAGCAGCGGTAATTTCCACCCTTAATCCAGGGTTTTCCTCAAGACACAATGAAATGATCTCGTGCAGATTTCTGACCTCGAAATCATCTGGCACGCCAAGTGCCACCCGTCCCTTCATGTGGGTTTTTTTTAGCGCGCCAATAGCTCTATTGGTGCGCTGCAAGATGTCGCGGGCTGCGGGCAGTAACTGACGACCATCCTCCGTTAAGCCCAAAATATGTCCTTGCCGGCGCTCGATTAGGCGGCAACCCACATCCTCTTCCAGGCGTCGCAAGCTGGCGCTTAGGGTCGATTGGGTTCGCCCCAATTCCTCACCAGCCCGTCCAAATCCCCCATATTCGGCGATAAAGACGAATGTGCGCAGTTGCTCCAACGTGATGCCTCGTCCCTCTAGCCGATCCACCTGCGCTACCAGATTCATCTCATCGCCTCCACCGTTATCGATTAGGTCGATTATAGCGATGGCATAATTCATTTAACACCGCATGGACCGTCCAGCAAAATCCCAATGTTAGTAGTTTCAAAAAACAACACTCTGGTGAACCATAATTAGATAAAGGAATTCATAATATGGCTCTTCTCAATACTCCTAGTAATCACACGCCTCGTTATTGTGATTTCAGCATTGATGGAATTCTGGATGAAACCCTAAGGGAAGGAGCGGAGCGTTGTGCATTCTCCGTACCAGCACAAGACAAAGTCTCACTGATATCAAAAATTCTTCAATCCGGTGTTCGTGACATCGTTTATGGCTCCGGTCCAAAAGACCCTGAGTATCTTATTCAAATCATCACCCACCTTCTGGAAAAAGACGAACTGCCAGCAGGAACCCGCTTTTCGTTCATTATGTTGCTGAACTGCCATGACCCCATAATGCCGCAGTTCGAAAGGTTTCCCGATACGCTTAAGGAATTTCTGACGATCAGCTTCGGCATGGTGTCCCATCAAACGGACGAAAGGTTGTTCGAACGCACGACTGAACGACTTCGTTCATGGGGGTTCAATAGTTTTCGTGTCAGTCTGCTGAACAACTTCAGCGCGGGTATCGATGAAGGATCCTACGAGAGGATAACCAGAGACATTGACCGATCTCTGGCAATGGATATTAGCACCGTCCGTATTAATGATTCATTGGGCACGCTCTATCCTGAAGCGGTAGCTGTATTAGCCGCCAATTTACGCTATCAATATCCAAACACCGACTTCTGTCTGCATGCCCATAATGACAGGGGGCTTGGCTTGCAAAATGCGCTAACGTCGCTGTACCACGGATTTAATATCATCGAAGGCGGTTTTGCCGGAAATGGCAATCGCTCTGGGCTACCCGCCATTGAGATCCTCGACCTGATTTTTCGAGAACGTAATATCACTATCAATCAACACTCACTGAATTCCTCTGCCCTCAAAGAAGCTGCACTGTTATCAGAGACAACGTTTCTCTCCATACCAGACCTGTACCGACCAGTAAGTGGATATATCGTTGAGAGAGAGAATATGGGGGTCGCGAACATTCCGGCTTTCTTGGGCGCTTTACGCGATACACCTTATTTCCTGAATAGCACAGGACTGCATGACGCGACGATCCAGAGAATCCTTCAGGATGAGGGCCTTGAGTCAGAAGCCAGTGATCCGATCATCGTACAGCAGGTCAAGAAAGCACTTGATTCCGTTTTGAACGATGTATATCCAAAGAAATACAAAGAGTTCAATAGGATAAGGGAGGATATTATTCGCTTCTACACATCTAATGTCATCTGCTCGTCAACTGCTGGTCAATATGCGCGAAACGCCATCAAATAATCAGCGACCTAATGCCTCGGATATTACCGGGGCTTTATTTGACTGACAAAATAAACAAAGAGGTTCTTCAATGTTTTTGGTTGTCGCTCCTATATTTTTAGTGATCCTTGTCGGCTACTGCTATGGAAAGATGAAGCCTGACAGTAGCAGTGCGGATAAGTTAATCAACGATTATGTCCTGTACATTGCGTTGCCAGCATTGTTGTTCATTTCTGTAGCGCGTGCCGACACAGACGACCTGAAACAGTGGGGTTTTATTCTATCCACGCTGACCGGAATTGCCGCATCCTTTATCTTTGCCACATGGATTGCGGAAAGCATGGGCGTCGGTCTTCCCCACTCATCGATTCTTAGCATGGGGGCATGTTATGGCACAACAGGATACATGGGCGTGCCAATTTTGATTTCAGTCTATGGGGAGCAGGCGGCCCTTCCCGCAGCCATGGCGACAATTCTGCACAACATTCCTGCCATCATGGCTGTGATCATCAGTTGGGATATATTTTCTAAACGGGCTACCGAGGAACGCGCGCCATTCCTTAGCAGCGTGGGAGGCGCGGTGCTGGCTATTATAAAAAACCCACTGACTATCTCGGTACTTGTTGGTCTCGTGTTCGTCCTGTTCGACCTCAAGGTACCTGCATTTATCGAGTCCTTTGCCCGTTTCCTGGGTAATGCTGCGGGGCCTACTGCGTTATTCGCTCTCGGCCTTGGTCTTGCCAGATTGAACGTCAAGGAGCACCTTAACATCACTGCTGGCAAGGCGGTGCTATTGATGGTTGTATTGAAACTCTTTGTACAACCAACCGTTACTTTTGTGACAGCTGTCTATGCGTTTGGAATGAACCAAACCCAGAGTCTCTGGCTGGCAGCCGCTGTGGTGATGGCATCGCAACCGATTGGCGCTGGCGTATATGTATTTGCCAAGAAATATAACTATCAACAGGATGTGATTTCGCTATCCATCATTGTGTCGTTACTACTCGCACTGGTGACCATTCCTGCCGTATTAAGTTTATTTCCTGTCCAGTAAGCGATTGGCACCGCTTTTGGACACTTTCTCATAGGGTGGAGCCTAGGCTCTGCCTTATCTTCTTTTCGCCAGCCAAATCGTATGCCCCGAACATTGCGGGTCCTCCATCATCATATCAATAACCTCGAAGCCGTTTGCATTCAATTGTGTTCGATATTCTTGCGGTGCAAGGCTTGCATGGAACAGCGGCTCACCTTCAAATTTCCCCATTGCGATACCATTACTGGTGCCGCTGGTAAAGATTAGCGCGCTGCCTGGATGGCTGTGCTGTGCAAATATCGGGAACATCTTTTGTTGGTCCAACTGGGTTAAATGGAAAAAGCTGTCCCAGGCAATCAGGCCGTCAAAGGTTTTGTCGAGAGCTAACTCGCGCATATCCTGCTCCAACCATCGCTGATCGGGAAAACGCTTGCGAGCACGATCCAACATGGCGGTTGCACCATCGATACCGGTAAGTTGAAAGCCCTGTTGAATGAAATACTCGGCTATGGGCTGACCATTACCACAACCGATATCGAGAATGCTTCCCTTCTTGTCAACAACGGGTAAAAAGTGATCCACTTACCGTCACCACCAACGGTTTAATATTGATCCACCTGGCTTACTCAGGATTAGCTTCTGCGATAATCCCTGCTTTGCGTTTCTGTTTCAGTCGATAGCTCTCCCCCTTTATTTGTACGACGTGCGAGTGATGTAAGATCCTGTCCAGCATCGCTGATGTCAGGGCTGCATCCCCCGCGAAGGTCTGGTCCCATTGTCCGAACGGCAGGTTAGATGTCAGGATCATCGCGCTCTTCTCGTATCGTTTGGCGATAACCTGGAAGAACAGCTTTGCCTCTTCCTGACTGAACGGCAGATAGCCTATTTCATCTATGATGAGTAACTTTGGTGTCATTACCCCACGATGAAGCGTCGTTTTATAACGACCCTGCCGTTGTGCCGTTGATAACTGCAACAGGAGATCTGCTGCCGTTGTGAAGCGAACTTTGATGCCCGCCCGCACAGCCTCGTACCCCATCGCTATCGCCAGATGTGTTTTACCTACACCAGACGGCCCCAACAGCACTATGTTTTCGTTACGTTCGATGAAGCTCAGTGAACGCAGTGATTGGATTTGCTTCTGCGGTGCGCCGGTAGCGAAGGTGAAGTCGTACTCTTCGAACGTTTTCACCGCGGGGAAGGCCGCCATCCGGGTATACATCGCCTGTTTGCGCTGATGGCGGGCCAGCCTTTCCTCATGTAACAGATGCTCCAGGAAGTCTATGTAACTCCATTCCTGCTCTACGGCCTGTTGTGACAAGGCCGGTGCAGCGCTGATAAGACTGTCTAGTTGTAGCTGTTCAGCGAGTGCCATCAACCGTTGATGTTGAAGTTCCACCATCACGCGGCTCCTCTGCAGAACGTGTCATAGATGGACAGCGGATGATGGAGTGGCTGCCTGTCGAAAGTCACCAGGCTTTCATCGACCTGCACGTCATACTGTTTTTTCTCTGGCGGCAGAGCCAGCATGGACTGCTGTTCTTCGACCCACCGAGCGCAGGGACGAGTCTGGATGGTTTCATGCTTTCGTTGATTGGCTACATCGTATAGCCAGCGCAGGCCGTGGCGGTTTGCTGTTTCAACATCGACGGTGATCCCCATCGGACGCAGACGCGTCATTAACGGGATATAGAAGCTGTTGCGCGTGTATTGCACCATCCTCTCCACCTTACCTTTGGTTTGTGCCCTGAAGGGGCGGCACAGCCGGGGTGAGAAGCCCATCTCTTTGCCAAACTGCCACAGGGAAGGATGGAACCGGTGCTGTCCTATCTGGTATGCATCGCGCTGCAGCACTACCGTTTTCATATTGTCGTACAGCACTTCACGCGGCACGCCACCGAAGAAGTTGAACGCATTGCGGTGGCACGCTTCCAGCGTGTCATAGCGCATATTGTCGGTAAATTCGATGTACAGCATCCTGCTGAACCCCAAAACAGCAACGAACACATGAAGAGGAGATTTACCATTACGCATGGTGCCCCAGTCAACCTGCATCTGCCGCCCGGGTTCTGTTTCGAAGCGTACGACCGGCTCAGCTTGCAGGGGGATGGTACGGGTGCGGATGAACTCCCTCAGGATTGTCATCCCTCCACGGTAGCCCAGCTCTATGATTTCTCTGGCAATAACGGTCGCCGGGATTTTATAGGGATGGGCATCGGCGATCCGTTTACAGATGTAATCACGGTATTCATCCAGAAGAGAAGAGGATGTGGGGCGTGGTGAATACTGGGGCTTATCTGGTTTGGCTTTCAGGTGCCGCCGGACTGTGTTGCGTGAAAGACCGAGTTCCTTTGCGATAGCCCGGATGCTCATTCCTCGCTTGTGCAGGACTTTAATTTCCATACGAATCTCAAAAGTGATCATAAGCTCCCCTGTATTCAGAGGAGCAGATTAACCCCTGGATCAGTTTTCAACCGTTGGGGTGGATCAGTTTTGCACCGTTGGTGACACTTCTTGCCAATTGCAGTGATGAACTTATCCAGCCAGCTTTTTTCAAAAAGCGTGCGCGAATGCTTGTACGCAAAGGTATCGGCATGGCGCTGGTAGATAGAAAGAATATTTTTGGCAGCCGAATTGTTCACTTTTCCCTCGCTATTTATCGGGTTCCTGTCGAGAAATTAACAGGTTAAGTTAATACATTTACACCATTATTTCGAATAATGCAGGCTTGAGTTTTTGAAGATTGACGTTGATACGGTGGGCATTTTTACCGTTATTATTGGCCGTGTACGGTCAAAATGCCCACCTGTCGTTACTCTAATTACCTTTGCTGTGGCAAAGTAACGATTGTTTCCTGCATATTCAGGGAAAATTAAAACGTGAAGGTCAACTGCGCAGCTGCGCCGTAATTGCGATTTGTGCCTGCCATACCAGCCAGATCGAGATGAACCACATCGAACGGGGAGAGACCAATGCCGGCGGTGAACACGTTCTGGTCGCTGTTGCGGATATCGGCGCGATAACCTGCGCGCAATTGTGCCCATGACCAGGCATTCAACTCGGCACCGACGCGGGCGTACTGCGCTTTCTCGTCGGAAGCAAAACCACTGGTTGGGGTCAGGTCAATGTCGGTGGCCAGCGTAATAAAGCCGTTGCTCCAGGCTGTGCCCAGTGTCGTTTGCGGTCGGATCTGGAAAGTTTCTTTCCGGCCATTCACTTCACGGGTATCGATATCTCTTTTGACCAGGTTCTGGCCGGTCAGTCCGAGGGTCCATTGGGGGGAGAGCTGAGCGGCGAAACCAATATCAAGGTTTGCACCACTTTCGGAGCGCTTCCAATCGCTGCTGCGAAAATCCGAGGTACTGAAATTGTTGATGGCTACATTGTAGTTCCAGGTGTCTACATGTTGGTATTTAGGCGTGATCCCGACAGATACCGGCGTCCCGGCAACCGTGAATTTATGTGCCATAGCAACACCATATTCGCTAACCAACACCGCCGCACCTTCAGCTCTCGATGTTAAATGGTCAAGGTCGCCCGGCGACGGGGTAATCATGCCGGAATTCACACCATCGAGATAATCCAGGTCATGATCGGTAACAACGGCTTGCGCTTTAGCCTGGCCCCAGCCTTTAACCACCAATGCGAAGGGCAGGGTGTCATTGGGCACGGCAACCACCGCCGAAACGCCAGCATTGGCGCGGCCTTGGTGACCCGATACATCCTGCAGGGATTTTTTGAGCGATGCAGCTTGCGTTGAACCATTACCGGCACCAATAGCGTTATTGAAGCGATCCCAGCTGTCTTTAACATTATCGAAGCCATCCTGGAGGTTATCAGGATCGCTGACCTGAGCGCCAATGGCGGGCAGAATAAGGCCGATGTCGTCATTGGCTTGATAATGCGTCAGGAGTGCCGGGTTAGCCAGTGCTGCTGCGGTATAGCTGGAGGAGGCAACCCCGGTGCCCCCCATGGCGTCGTTGCGTGCTTCAATCCAGGTTGTTGCCGCTTGTACAGCAGGGATACCCGTGACCATCAGCGCGATGGCAATACTGCGTGTCAACATGTTAGCTTTCATTCTTTATTTCCTTTCTGGGTTAATGTTTCAGGCAAAACGATTCCCCTGATGCTGGCGCACCAAAAAATAGCTTTATGGCTGGATAAATAGGGCTGTTATTTTTTTACTTTGACGCTATTGCTAATTTCTATTGCAATGTATTTCCAGTCGCTGGTAATAAATTCTTCTGGATATAAGAGTGGATGCTGTTCTTCCAATGACCATTGATGGTCATAACTGTGTTGTGGTGAGTCGATGTATAGTCTTTGTATTTTATTGATTGCCGATATGGGGAGTATTTCTCCGTGGTGAAGTAAATTCATTAGATGGGGCGGTACGCTAACGCTATCTGTGTCACGAAGTATGTTCTCGCCGAATAATATTCCGCACAGACTCATAAAACCAATAAACTGATTTTTCTTATCCTTAACCACCGATTGTCGTCCCAGATATTCAACGACACGCACTGGAACGTTATTCAACAATTTATATCGGGTGATGCAAATGCCTACATACGCATTAGTCTGTTTATTGCCCGCGTTGGGTGCTGAATACTCACGGAGGAAAAATACCGCAGTGTCAGGCTTGCCATTATTTGAAAAAGTTTCGGTAATACGATTTTTAAGTAATTCAGCCGCATGGTACCAGTCACTGAATCCTGTTGGCGGTGCCGGATTGACAGCCGAACCTTTCAGCCACTCAGGGTTGACGCAGAACCCGTCAGCCAGTTGAGTTAGCAACGGGCCAGTGAGGTAATCCATGGTGCGTGCGCGGCTTTCCAGAATACTGAGTCCGATGTTCCAGTTAGCAAGCAGGCTGGCCACGTCGCTGACAGAAAGGCCATGTTCATCCATTAGCAGCCAGAAGCGTTCCGGAATACGTGTGATTGTGGCTTGCCTGGGCTCCAGGGTTTCACGCATAACGCCTTCAATCAGAATATTAACCAGCTCGGCAGATGAAATCCCCAGTCGTTCACAAACCTGGGTAATGAATGTCCTGACCGCCGGTTTAAAACGGATGGCGATGGGATTGCCCGCCGTCTTTTTCCCATTAGAAAGCTGGGTCACCAGTTGCTGCATGTCGTCATCCTGTTCAAGGGTCATCCTGGAGAGAATGGATGTGATATTCAAGCGGCTCATAAATTACCCTGATGTTGGCTAACTCACTAATTTAATAGTGATAATTAAATTTCGTATCCACTGTGGATACGTTACTCCGCCTAAGTGCAGATGTATAACGGACAAATTCGATCGTTCAGATCGATTACGTTGATGTAGCCAGTCTGACGACAGGTTTGTGCCCGATACAGGGGAAATCATTATTCTCGTTTTGAAGATTTTTTGCGGATGACCAGAACGGGCCAGGTGGTTCGTGAGGGCACTCGCCAGTGCCACTGGGCCAGCAGAATCTCAGCCTGCATAACCGCACGCGCCAGCGGCGTGAAAGGGACGTGGATAACGTGGATTCGGCAGTGGTTCAGGGGTAAATAAGCCTTGAGACGCCTGATGCGAGAGGCTGTCAGTAAATGGGAGGAGATCACCACGGAGCCTTGTTCACTCTTCAGTGCCTCCGCAGTGGCGTGATTCACCCCTTGCCAGAACCAGCCGACCCGGGCGGGCGAGAGGCCGACAGTGGGTTGAAACGGTGAAAGGTGAACAAAAGTACGATGCGCATGCCGACGTAGCATGCACGCGCTTGGGTTGAAACAGCGCTGTAGACCATTTAGCGGCCTCAGCAAGAAGGGCGTTAATGCAATCAGGAGCCATATCAGCAACAGGCCATCAAATCTGCTACCACCGGTGATCACTCGGCTGATGACTCCGCTCAATATCAGCCAGGCGCTGACAATGGCGGAAAAAATGACTTTCTGCATTGTGGTTGTTCTCACGCATCAATTTATCAACTTAAGTAAACATTTCCGTGAGTTGGAGACACCTGCTAACTGTAAACCTGGCCGAGATAATTTAATCAAGTCGCTTTTGTGCAGTAACTGAGTCTGAGTTTCCCGTTGTAATAGCCTGTGGACGCCATAGCGTTACGCACATTCTTGAGTGCTGAATAGGTTGGGGCGTGATGGCTATGTTGGGGCTGCAATGGTTGACGGGCAGGGGCAATATCGGGGGCGGTAGCTCGCGGGAGACGTTGTCCCAGGCAAAAGATAATCGGAATGCCTCCGGCTTCAGACCGACGCAAACAGCGACCGCATTGCTCCAAACGGCAGAGCGCCAGCGGTTAATCCGCGTGCTCCAGGAAAACTGCTCTCTGTCGCAGCAGGTCATGGATGCCTGGTGGCTAAAGCCGCTAGAACAACTGGCAATACGTGTTCAGGATATTCCCGCTGCCTGGTCTGGCCCGTTCTCGACACCGGGTGGGTTTATCGATCTCAGCCTAACGGTGGCTACGCGTTCTGTAAGACTTGCCCGGGGCATGATGCTGCCACCTGGAGCTACACCTGAAGATCAGGCTGAGCAGTCTCCCGGCTGGACCTGTGCTGTTTATTGGGCGGCGCTGTTCCATCATCTCGGCTGGCTGTCTGGGATTGAAGGCGAAACGCAAAGTGGCAAGGTGTGGTACCCCGGCCTGAGCATTCCAGCAGAAATCTGGCGCATTCGCCCGCGCACGGGACAGCAATCCGCCCGATTAACCGGGATGTACCTGGCGAACCGATTACTCCCTGACGCCGGGATGTTATGGACTGTAGTGGATGTAGTGGATCACTTATTCAGGACACCTCCAAAACCTGTTAATGTTAAAAACAG
>CAXYYB010000061.1:0-9484 GCA_964293225.1 uncultured Symbiopectobacterium sp.
AAAAATAATGCTGAGGTGGCCGAGCGCGTGGGGTGAGCCGCATGGATGGGGCGAAAGTCAGCGCCGCGTCGGGAACGCGTCGCTGGCGGCCCGAATAGCGGGCTCGGGTGCCGAAGGCACCGCGTAGCGGCGTTATTTCTCGCGAACAGCCAGGGGGCACGGGGCGACGGCGATTGAGCCGCCTCGTGTCGGGCGCGTGCAACGTTCGTTGCAAATAACTGAGCTGGTTAACGCGCACGAAATATTCACTGTTTTTTCAAAAAACGTGTACCAGATTTCTGGATATCACTCCCCTGAACACCACACCAAAAACATAACCACATTGTCAGGATTGTGGGATTAGAGACATTGTCGCGCCACTGCAACAATACTGACAAAACACCCGATACAGAAAAACATTACATCTATCTGTTTATATTCACTTTTTATTAAATTTCTATGCGGTACGGCGTTTGCACCTGCTTAAGCAAGATTCCGTAACCGTAGGCACTCTTATGACAGCATGTCCTTCCGCATCCGGCGCCGCAGGCTGCCGGACCTCTCAATTCAACGGGTTAACGCCGTTGCAGGCCAGCAAAGCCGCACACCATCCTTGTTATTCGGTGAGCGGTCACCACCGTTACGCACGGATGCACCTGGCCGTCGCTCCAGCTTGCAACCTGCAATGCAACTACTGTAACCGCAAGTATGATTGCAGCAACGAATCGCGGCCTGGGGTGGTATCGACGTTGCTCACGCCCGAACAGGCGGTTGCACAGGCGCGCCAGGTGGCAGCCGCCATTCCGCAATTGTCGGTGGTCGGTATTGCCGGGCCGGGCGATCCGCTGGCCAATATGACACGCACCTTTAACACCTTGACGCAACTGCGCGAGCAACTGCCGGATGTAAAACTGTGTCTGTCCACCAACGGTTTGCTGCTGCCAGACGCGGTGGATCGCCTGCTGGATGTTGGCGTCGATCACGTCACCGTTACGCTTAACACGCTGGACCCCGCCGTCGCTGCGCAGGTCTATGCCTGGCTCTGGCTGGACGGCGAACGCTACACCGGTGAAGAGGCCGGCAGAATACTGTTGGCGCGTCAGGAGGAGGGCATTCGCCGTCTGACTGAGCGCGGGATATTGGTCAAGATTAACTCTGTGCTGATCCCAGATATCAACGAGGCGTCTATGCTGGCCGTTAGTGAAAAAGTCCGCGAGTGGGGCGCCTTTTTGCATAACATTATGCCGCTGATTGCGCGCCCTGAGCACGGCACCGTATTCGGGCTACAAGGTCAGCCAGAACCGGATGCGGAATGCATGGCACGCGTGCGGGCGCGCTGTGGTCAGGCGATGCCGCAAATGTCGCATTGCCAACAGTGTCGTGCCGATGCCATCGGGATGCTGGGTGAAGATCGCAGCCAGCAGTTCCCGCTGTCGGCACTGCCTATCACGCCACAGCCCTATACGCCGTTGATGCATCAGCGTGCGCAGTTGCATGCCAGCATGGCAACGCACGGTGAGTCCGAGGAGCCGAACGCCTGTTTGGTGGCAGTAGCATCATCACAGGGGGATGTGATTGACCAGCATTTCGGGCATGCGCAACGCTTCCAGATATACAGCCTGTCGGCGGCGGGGGTAGTACGGGTCAATGAGCGTTTTACGCCGCAATACTGCCATGGCAGCGAAGACTGTCCGCCAGAGGAAAATGGCGATCGCATGGCGCGACTGCTGGAACTGTTGGCCGATGTGCAGGCGGTCTTTTGTGCGCGCATCGGCTACGGTCCCTGGAAGCAGTTGGAACAACGTGGCATTCAGCCCTGTGTGGAAGGAGCCTGGCAAAACGTGACAGAGGTGCTGGCCGATTGGTGGCAACAACGACAAGGGCAACCTGCTGTACAACCTAAGGCGCAAGGAGCAGCCTGATGACGCAAGCGCACTACTGGTTGCGGCGATTGTTGGCGCAATATGAATCGGGGGCGGCCAGCTTTCCTTTCCATATGGGGCTTTCCACGGCGGCCTGGCGCGCCTTGCTGGCGCAGGTGCGCTGGTCGGCCGCGCCGTTCACGCCTGCACATCAGCAGCGATTGATACTGTTAACCGAATTGCAATCGCACCGTAAAGCTGAGTGCGACCAGCTTGCCGCTTGGCTGTTTGAACATCTGGTGGATGATGCGGCACCGATGCACCGTATGATTGCCAGCGCTTCGTTGGGGTTTAACCACCTGTGGCAAGATTTGGGGTTGGATTCGCGGGCTGAACTGCGGGAACTGATGACGGACTGCTTCCCGTCGCTGGTGGCACTCAACGTGAACAATATGCGCTGGAAGAAATTCTTCTACCGCCAGCGTTGCCTGCACAGTGACGGGGAGCTGGTGTGCCGCTCCCCCAGTTGTGATGCATGCTGTGAATGGGCGCACTGTTTCGCGCCTGAGGTGTGAACGGTTAGAACGATGTCGTCACGCCCAGATAGTAGGCTCGACCCGGTTCGTTGTAGGTAGAAGCCCCGTCTGCGGCGCGGTACAGGCGTTTATCAAACAGGTTGCTGATGCCGCCGTTGACGCGCAGGTTTTTATTCACCTGATAGCTTGCACCCGCACCCCAGACGGCGTAACTGCCGATGGTGCGTGAAGAAAGGCCCTTTTTCTGTTCGATGTGGTTCGTTGCTGTATGACGAGGTTTCTGTTCGCCGTACTGCGTCCAGCTCAGGCTGGCGGAGAGTTTTTCGGTAGCTTGCCATTCCAGCGTGGTGTTAATGGTGTACTTGGGAATGATCGACAGTGGATTGCCGGTTTTCTTCTCTTTCGATTCGATCATGTAAGTGGCATTGGTACGCCAATTCAACACATCGTCGACCAGAGGAACCAGCAGGCTGCCTTCCAGCCCCTGCACGATGGCTTTGCCGCCGTTTTCCCATCGTAGGACGTTGTAGTTGGCTGTAGGCGGTGCGATTGAATCTGAACCGGAAACAATTTTGTTGTTATAGTCGTTGCGGAAATAAGTCACACCTGCTTGATAGCCTGCATGATTAAACTCCAACCCGATCTCTTTGTTGATGCTGGTTTCCGGTTTCAGACCCGGATTCCCCAGCAGGTAACAGCCGTTGCCAGTGAGGCCGGATGTGAGTGGACAGCCGTTCCCACGTGAATAGAGCAAATAACCGGCCGATGACTGGTACAGGTTAGGCGCTTTAAACACGCGCGCAATACCGGCTTTCAGACTGAACATCTCGCCCAATTTCTGTTGCAGGTTAAGGCTGGGACTGTAGTTGCTGCCAAAGCGGTTATGATAATCAAAGCGCAAACCGGGAATCACTTTGGTGCCAGGTAGCACTTCAATGTTGTCTTCCAGATACAGCGCGCTCAACTCCGCGTGATTTTTGCTGCTGCGCTGAGTAGGATCGATAGACGAACCGGGTATTATTGCACCTGAGTTATCAGTATAGGAACTGGAGGCCGGGTCGTTTAACTGCTCACGGTTCCATTCAGCACCTACCGTCAGCGTCTGTTCCGTCCAAAAGTCCAACGGAATATTCACTTCGCCATTGATACGATAGTTATCCAGTCGGCTGGTGTTGTAACGCCCCGGGTTATTGATGGTACCTTCGCCACCACCCGCGAGTCCCTCAGACAAACGCGTGTTGTTAGTGTGATCGTAGGCAAATCCAAGGCGCGATTGTCCCCAATCCCAAATACCGTTATGGGTCAATGCGTAGCTCTGACGGTACATGCGGTTGGTTTCTGTACCACTTTCCGCCAGTGCCTGAGGGATTGCCTGGTTACTGCTGAATTGGGTGTCGCCGGTATAAATATTGCCCTGACGGCTGTAACCCGCATCAAAATCGACAATCTGTTGTGGCGACAGTTTCCATGACAACTGGGTGTTGATATCGCGATTGCGCACCCCTTCGCGACCTGCTGCGTATGAGCCGTTCTGGTTATGGTTAATGTTCGGATCGTCGGCATCAGTTTTATTGATATTGCCGTACATGCGCATGGTGAGCGCTTCACCGGCTAACGGGCCGGACAGTGTGAAATTGGTGCGACGGGTGGTACCTTCCTTGCTGCTTTCCGGTTGATTCCCATACAGCGAAAGTATGCCCGTCCAATTATTAGTAGGGCGCTTGGTGATGATATTCACCACACCACCAGCGGCACCGGAGCCGTAACGCGCTGCTGCCGGGCCGCGCAGTACTTCAATGCGCTCCACGGCTTCAACCGGTACCCAGTTGGTATCGCCGCGCGTATCGCGTTCGCCGCCCCACGAATAGCGGATGGCGTTGCGCGAGGTAACCGGGCGGCCATCAATCAATATCAGCGTATTTTCCGGCCCCATTCCGCGCAGGTCGATCTGTCGGTTGTTGCCGCGTGCGCCTGTGGCACTGTTACCGGTCAGATTCACCCCCGGCATTTTACGGATGATCTCAGACAGATCGTTGACCGGCGGTGATTTTTGAATGTCTTCTGCTGTGATGATCGAAACACCTGGCTGCTGCTTTAACTCCTGCTTGGCGGTGGCTTTGACGGTGATGGTATCCTCATCGGCGGCATACGCCATACCGGAGACAGAACCGACCAAACCCGCAACGATCAGTGTCAGCGGCGTGAGTGTGAAGAGAGGCGCTTTATGCATTGTCCTTTTCCCTTTTGTCAGTAATATGGGCTATCCCGGCCCAAACGCTAATGATTCGCGTTCTCTAATTTGACAGAAAATAGTACTAATGTACATAACTTTGTAATCAAAATGTAAATACAAAAAGGTAAGGGAATGACAACACGGTGAGGGATTTCTTGGTTGGAAATCCGTTGGCGGTTAACGGAAGGCGTGGTACAGCGCGGCAATCGCAGGGTAAATTTGCTGGTGCGTCAGCGGATGTTCATGTTGCGCCAACAGTGCGCGAATGAAAAAACCGTTCATCAGCGTCCCGAGCGGCAGTGCAGCATCATCGGGAACGACCAACTTTAACAGCGCAATCACGGTGTTAGACCATTCCAACGCCATCGGGCGTAGGGAAGGGCGTGAAATCGCGGCAGTAAACAGTTCATATTCGCGCGCCAGATCTTGGATGTCCGTGGTGCCGCGCAAAATAAACTGGGTCAACACGTCGCAAGGATCGTCGTGGCGGCGCGCATTGAGCCAGTGAAACATGTCTTCGCGAAACAGCGCGATGGCTTCGCGCATCACTGCGTTCAGCAAGTCGTCCAGACTTTTAAAATGGTAGGTGGTTGATCCCAGCGGTACCCCGGCTTCGGCCGCGACCGCACGGTGCGTCAGCGTGGCGATGCCGTCACGGCGGATAATCTGCGTAGCGGTGGCAATGATGTGTGCTGCGCGCGCATGCCTGCGCTCAACTGACAGGCTGACTCCGTTCACGCCGTTGGCGGATAACCAGTCGACAGCCGGCGTCGGGGGAAAAGGCGGAGAACTGGGGAGGTAAGCCTGTATTGAGCCTTGAGGCTTGTCGGTGGTTTTAAGGTTGCTATAGGCTGAGCGCACCTCACCGCAGATATCATCAAGCAGGGATTGCCGTTCTTCTCGGTTGATGGCGGCAAAGCCGGTGCCGTGTAACAAAAACACCCCTTCAGCGGCGAGAAAAGCAACGCGTAAGCGCCTGGTGAGCGGGGTGGCTTGCGCCAAACGCGCCAGTTGCGTGCGGTAAAAGGCTTGTACCGGTACTAGCATGGCAGGCGCGTGGACCAGCGCGGTCAACAAACCAATAGCGCGCGACGCGGTTTCTTCTGTCTCTTGTCCTATTGCGCTGATATAGCCCAGAATCTCGGCGCCCGGTGTGTCGCCATAACGCTTGCTTTGCTGCGCGGTGTCATGTGAAAAGCGGGTCAGCTCGCGCTCCAGCAGCGTTTGTATCAACAGGTCCTTGCTGGAGAAACGGTATACCAGCCCCCCTTTGCTGATGCCTGCCTGTGCGGCAACCGCATCAAGGGTGAAACCGTGCACGCCACCGCTCAGCAGCACAGTTTCCGCTGCATCAAGAATCTGGTCGCTATCAATAGTTTGTTTGCGTGCCATTTGCCTACCTTGCATTTCCGACTATTCAGTCATATATTGCGCTGCGTATTACGCATGTTAGCCGATTGGCCACCACTTTGCCGACGGTTATTACTTCTTTTGCATGTTTAACAAGGTTACATCAATGTCTGAGTCTTTACGGCCGGGCGCGTACCGTTTTACCCTTATCGTCATTCTCGGGATACTGTGCGCGTTTGATGCCATGTCCATCGACCTCTATCTACCGGCATTTCCTGCGATCGCACACGCCATTGGTGCCGATGCGGCGGGTATGCAAACTTCGCTTTCAGTGTTCCTTATCGGGTTGGCGTTCGGGCAGATTCTTTATGGACCGTTTACCGATCGCTACGGGCGCAAAGTACCGTTGCTGCTGGGTATCGCGCTGTTTCTGGTCGCGTCGGTCTGTCTGTCTCATGCGACCTCATTGACCGAGTTTGTTTTCTTCCGCCTGTTGCAGGGCATCGGCGGTGCGGCAGGACTGGTGATTCCTCGTGCTATTGTGGCTGACCTTTACGCCGAGCGTGAGGCTGCAAAAGTGTTTTCGCTGTTGATGCAGGTGATGGCGATAGCGCCCATTGTCGCACCGCCGTTGGGTAATTTGTTGTCCGGTTCGCTGGGCTGGCAGTCGATTTTCTGGGGGCTGGGCCTTGTCGGCGCGATCATGCTGTTTGCCACCTGGCGCTGGGTGCCAGAGAGTCTGCCGCGCGATCGACGTATGCAGGGCAATATCGGTTCGGCTTTTGTCGGTTACAGCGCACTGTTTCGCCAACGCGTTTATATGGGATATACCCTGTCTGGGGCGTTCATCCTGGGCGGGCTGTTTACCTACATTGGCGCTTCGGCATTTATTTTTATTGATTATTTTCATCTTTCTCCCACCCTGTACAGTACCCTGTTTGCCGCGAATGCGCTGGGCATGGTGGTGTGCGGGCAGATCAATATCTTCCTGTTGAACCGGTGGCGCGAGCAGCAGATTCTTGCTGTGGGATTAGGGATAAATCTGGTTGGCACCTTGTTGCTGGTGGGGTTGTGGTTGAGCGGTGGTGCAACGCTATGGCTGTTAACGGCGCTGCTGTTTATGACCATGAGCAGCCTGAGCCTGGTGTTTGGCAACGGCGTGGCGGTCGCCATGGGGGCAGCGGTAGGCCAGACCGGCGTGGCATCGTCGCTGCTGGGGGTGATGCAGTATCTTTTCGGCGGGGTGGTGGGCGTGCTGCTCGGAGTTCTGCATAATGGCACGCTGTTGCCGCCGTTGCTGATGCTGGCAGTGTGTGCGCTGGCAGCACTGCTGTGCTGGCGCGATGCTCACCGGCAACAGTCGGGAAAATTGGCTGCATTGTCCTCAACGGCGTCAGACATGCCGCACTGAAAGCCTGATTAGCATCACAACGCGACCGCCAGCGTGCTGGCGATCACACCAACACATCAATCCAGATCGGATGCCTGATGACGTTCCGTGACACCGTCGTTGCCTGTGCGGTTTACCTTGCGCCCACGGATGGCTGCAGGGCGCGCCGCAATCTCATCTGCCCAGCGTTTGACGTGGGTATACTCCTGCACGGATAAAAATTCGCTTGCGCCATACAAGGAACCTTGAACCAGCCAGCCATACCAGGGCCAGGCGGCAATATCGGCGATGCTGTAGTCATCGCCCGCCAGATAGTGGTTTTCAGCCAAACGGCGGTTTAATACGTCGAGTTGACGCTTGGTTTCCATCGCGTAACGGTTTATCGGATATTCAAATTTTTCCGGCGCGTAGGCATAAAAATGACCGAAGCCGCCGCCGACGAACGGCGCAGACCCCATCTGCCAGAATAACCAGTTGAGGGCTTCGGTGCGTGTAGCGGCATCGCGAGGCAGCAGGGCACCAAATTTTTCAGCCAGATAAAGCAAAATCGAACCGGATTCAAACACCCGCACCGGCGTGTCCCCGCTGCGATCGAGCAGCGCCGGGATTTTGGAATTGGGGTTGACCTCAACGAAACCGCTGGAGAACTGGTCGCCTTCACCGATGCGAATCAGCCAAGCATCGTATTCAGCACCGGCATGACCAAGCGCCAGTAACTCTTCCAGCATCACCGTGACTTTTACGCCGTTCGGGGTGCCCTGGGAATAGAGTTGCAGCGGGTGTTTGCCGGTCGGCAACGCTTTTTCGTGGGTTGGGCCGGAAACCGGACGGTTGATATTGGCGAAAGCGCCGCCAGACGGGGCTGGCTGCCATACGTTGGGCGGCACATAGGTCGAAGAACTGGCCATGAAAAACCTCCATTGATGGTTGACGTAGTGTGCAACCGCGTCTTAAACGCGGCTGCACACACGAAAGGTAACGGTCCAGTTATAGCGCGAATTTATGGCAAAGTCAGCGATGCTTACGTTGTAAGCTCACGTTTCTCCCAGTTAGTAATCCGTAACCTGTTTAGAAAAATATGCGCCATATTATATTGAGAATATATATTAGGATTTAGTGCATACGCCATATTCGATATAGGCGCCGTGAGAATCTTTCGATATAGACCCACCATCGCTCATAATAACCAAATACACACGACTATATCCATCATCAGTCACTGTCCAATATGCAGTATTCATATCACCTGTCGGCCAACCTGATGGACGCGCCCATTCTGACCATAAAGAACCGATTCTTCGGTTATTCTGACCGAGGGTTAAATGATCTCGTTCTGGTATTCTCATTCCCAACTCCGCACATGCATTTCCCGTTTCAATGTGTGTGTTTAGCTTCGATAAATTTTGAAACCAACGAGTTACTTTAAATGTATATCTATAGGCGTTGGTATTATCTTTTGCTGTAATATTGATCGATTTATTGAGGCTATTGGCGGATAACGTAACATTTCCTGCACTATCAACGGTTGCAGATGAACTATCGCTTGAGGTCCAGGCGTAATTACTGTTTGATTCGGCATTGCCGCTGGCATTGATTTGAAATTTAGCATTGGGATATCCCGTTGTTGGGAATCCATCCTCGGTATAGAACGTCTTATTACTTGGCGCAATAATATTGCTCACTTTATACAATGTTAAAAAATTGACGTCCGACGAACTATTCCCAACCTGGTCTGACATTTTTGCAGTTATAGCGAATGTCCCCCCTGTAGAGTTACTCCGTGATATTGAAGACGAGATCTCACCATGCGAATTGGTTGTACCGGAAGACGGTGTTAGCACCAGGCCAGATCCCACAGAGGAAAAATCAACTTTCACATTGGCGACAGGTTTGCCTTGACCATCTACAATTCTGGCCTTGACGGTATTGTTTTCCAAACTAGCAATAGCATTATTTGCAGTTGTTTCGACACTGATACTCAAAATAGGGATAAAAGTGGTGCTTACACTCTTGCTGATATTGTTAGACAGTGTGGCAGTCACGGTAACTAACCCCACCTGCGTGTTGGTGAGGGTAGCGCGAGCGATACCGTCGGCTTCGGTGGTGCCCACTACGGTGTTTACCGTGGCACCGT
>CAXYYB010000062.1:0-4896 GCA_964293225.1 uncultured Symbiopectobacterium sp.
CTCATTTCGTCATCCTCGGCGAAAGCCGGGGATCTCCGGCAGAAAAAACGCTATCCTTTCATTGCCCCCTCAGGGATCGAAGATGCCGACGGACCGTAGAGATTTGGCGTGCGGGATCGGGTAAACTACGGCGTATTCAATCTGGAGAGTACGTTCTGATGACGAGCAGTGTCATATCCCTTAAGCCATACCACACCTTCTCTTTGCCCGTTTATGCCGATGAGGTCTTCTGCGCCGATACGCCGGATTCGTTGGCGGCTTCCTGGCGCCATGCGAGTGAACAGAATAAACCGGTGTTGATTGTGGGGGAGGGTAGCAATGTCCTGTTTTTGGAAGATTTTGCAGGGATTGTCATTGTTAACCGCATAAAAGGGATTGGGATTGCTGAAGACGACGGTGGATGGCACCTGCACGTCGGTGCCGGTGAGAACTGGCATCATCTGGTCGAACACTCGCTGCAACAGGGCGTGTCAGGCCTGGAGAATCTGGCGCTGATCCCAGGCTGCGTCGGCTCGGCTCCCATCCAGAATATTGGTGCTTATGGCGCTGAGTTTAAGCAGTTTTGTGCCTATGTTGATGTCTTGGATATTACCTTGAATCAGGTGACCCGCCTTAGTGCCGATCAGTGCCAGTTTGGCTATCGTGAAAGTATTTTCAAACATGAATACCGCCAGGGATTTGCTATTGTTGCAGTAGGTCTGTATCTGACGAAGTCCTGGGTGCCGTTGTTGGGCTATGGTGATTTGGTGCAGCTCGATCCTGCAACCGCGACGCCTGATGTTATTTTTACGACGGTATGTGCGATGCGGCGTAAGAAATTACCCGATCCGGCGCTGTTAGGAAATGCGGGCAGCTTTTTCAAAAACCCCGTCGTCAGCGCCGAGCAGGCACAGGTTATTTTGACGCGTTACCCCAACGCACCACGCTATCCGCAGCCCGATGGTACGGTTAAATTTGCTGCTGGCTGGCTTATCGACCAATGCCAGTTAAAAGGACATCGTATTGGTGGCGCGGCGGTTCATCACCAGCAGGCTCTGGTGCTGGTTAACCTCGGTGAGGCGACGAGTGGTGATATCGTTGCGCTGGCGCGTTATGTGCGTAATAGCGTTGCAGAGACATTTGCACTCTGGCTTGAGCCAGAAGTGCGCTTTATTGCTTCAACCGGTGAAGTCAGCGCGACAGAGGTGCTGTCATGAAAGATATCCGCGTCCCTTTAACGCTTATCAAGATTCTTTCCGACGGTGAATTTTACTCAGGTGAATATCTGGGTGAACTGTTGGGAATGAGCCGCGCAGGGATTAACAAACATATCCAAACCATCAGAGAGTGGGGGTTGGATGTGTTTCCCGTTACAGGGAAAGGGTACAGCTTGCCTGAACCGATGCAATTGCTCGATGAGAATGTTATTCGTGCCGCACTCCCAGCGAGCAACGTTGCGGTACTGCCTGTCATTGATTCGACCAACCAGTATCTGCTCGACCGGCTGGAGAGCTTACACTCTGGTGATGCGTGCGTGGCCGAGTACCAACAGGCTGGCCGCGGTCGTCGCGGTCGTCAGTGGCAATCACCGTTTGGCGCTAACCTTTACCTCTCCATGTATTGGCGCCTGGAGCAGGGGCCTGCGGCTGCGGTGGGGGTAAGCCTGGCTATTGGTATCGTGATTGCAGAAGTGCTGCATCGCCTCGGTGCACATGATGTCAAAGTTAAATGGCCTAACGATCTTTATATGCACGATCGCAAACTGGCCGGTATTTTAGTTGAGTTGATGGGAAAAACGGGAGATGCGGCACAGTTAGTGATCGGTATTGGCATCAACCTGCGGATGCGGGCCTCTTCGGGGCAGGGCGTGACGCAGGAGTGGATCAATCTGCAAGAAGCTGGGATCGATATCGATCGTAATATTTTGGCCGCTACGCTTATTACTGAATTGAGTAATGCGTTGGAAGTGTTTGAACAGGGCGGACTGCGCTCTTTCATCCCGCGCTGGCAAGCCATCGATAATTACTATAATCGCCCGGTGAAATTGATTATGGGCGAGCGTGAGATCCACGGCATTGAACGCGGGATTGATGAGCAGGGCGCGCTGTTACTCGAAGAGAACGGTGAGATTAAGGCCTATATTGGTGGCGAAATTTCACTGCGTGGCAAATAGCCAGTAGGGGGATTCCCCCTATTGGCTTGTAATATTGCTATTTTCTCAAACGCACATAGTCAACGGCATGATTAGCGCTTTTGGTCATAATCAAACTGGCGCGTTCACGAGTGGGTAAAATATTTTGGTGCAGGTTCGGTTCATTGATATCACGCCAAATTTTGGTCGCAATTGTCACCGCTTGCTCTTCCGTTAATTTTGCATACTCGTGAAAATAAGAATTAGGATCGGAGAATGCACCCAGGCGGAATTTCAAAAACCGGTTTATATACCAGGATTTTAATAATTCTTCCGATGCGTCAACATATATAGAAAAATCAATAAAATCAGAAACAAAAGTGCGTGGCTGTGCGTGAGGATAATCCATTCCACTTTGCAAAACGTTTAATCCTTCGAGGATCAGAATATCCGGTTGTTCCACCACTTTATTGCTATTGGGCACGATGTCGTAAGTCAGGTGCGAATATATTGGTGCAGTGACTTTTTTAGCCCCCGACTTTATATCCGACACAAATTTCATCAGGCTATGAATATCGTAAGATTCAGGAAACCCTTTTTTCTGCATGAGGTTCCTGTCTTTAAGCACCTGTTTGGAATGTAAAAAACCGTCTGTGGTGATCAATTCAACGCGACGATGCTCAGGCCAACGGCTTAACAACGCCTGCAATACGCGCGCGGTAGTGCTTTTGCCAACCGCAACACTGCCCGCGATGCCAATAATATAGGGAATACGCTGCCCGTTCGTGCCGAGAAATTGCTCCAATACCGCCTGACGTCTCAGGTTTGAGCTGATATAAAAATTAAGCAGACGTGATAAAGGCAGATAAATTTCGGCAACTTCATCAAGCGACAACTCGTCATTGATCCCTTTTAACCGGATGATCTCTTCTTCTGTCAGCGTTAATGGCACTGAATTGCGCAATGCAGCCCATTGACGGCGATCGAAGTGTAGGTAGGGTGTTGCCAAAGGTTGCTCGCTGTCTCTCATCTGTCCAATTTATCCTATAGACCATCCTGCCAGGAGGCGAAACTGCCCATGCGTTGTGTGAGCCGGAAGTATAAGCCGCGGGTGGGTCATACACGGTAATGTTGTGATTCGATTAGTAGATGTCAGGCAGGTTACACGTTGGACACGCAGAAAAGAAGACAACAGTATGATATTTCCTGACGCAATGGCGTCAGGAAACCATTAACTTGCCAAAGCCGGTGTCATCCGATTGGCGACAAACAGGCGCTTGTAGTAGATGGCCGTCGGATGATAACTGCCATCGGGCGCACTGGCATAATCAGGAATTTCCCCCAGGTAGCGATATCCCTGCATGCGGTAAAAGGCTTCTGCCGGAGAGCCTGCCTGGGTATCCAGATACAGCAGGCCGCGATTAAGCTCAAAGGCGGTGGTTTCCAACACCGACAGCAGTTTACGGCCAATACCCTGGCGACGCGCGCGGCTGTGTACCAGCAGTTTTTGCACCTCAGCCCGGTTCAACCCATTGCTTTTCTGGCACAGTTCAAGCTGCACGCTTCCGATAATGCCTTGGGCATCACGGGCAATCCACAGTAAACGCGCCCCTTCCGCCAGAGAGGTGCGTAATCCGTGAAAATAGCTGGCTGCGGTTTCGTGAGACAAAGGCATCTCATAACCCACAGAGGCACCGTGCATTACTGCATCTAGTAGCAGATCTGCCAGTTCTGTGCGGTAAACCGGCAGGGTTGTGTCATTAAGTAAAACGATTTTCATGATGCAGCCTCCAGCGAAATAAGCCCTTCCTGACCCTCTTTAGTGAAATAAGGCAAGATACATGCCAGGCCAGATTTATGTCGTTAACGCGGTTAACCACGCATTTATGGCGAGGAAGGTGCGTTAACTTGGGGCAAAAGGTCATTGTTGGTGCAGATTTGTGCTGACGTCATGGTGAAAAAAGAATGCACCACAGGCGGGGATGTGCGGGATTGGTCGTGAATTTGGATGTTCTTTAGGCATTTTATCGCATGAGATGTGAATTCATGCTCGAATTTGGATAAAATCTAAGCGATAGCGCATTTTAAGCAATTTTTTTGTTGCATAGGCGGCTCGCTCTACCTAGAATGCGCAGCACTTGATGCCGGCTTAGCTCAGTTGGTAGAGCAACTGACTTGTAATCAGTAGGTCGCCAGTTCGATTCCGGCAGCCGGCACCATCAAGTACACAATGAGGTGGGGTTCCCGAGCGGCCAAAGGGAGCAGACTGTAAATCTGCCGTCACAGACTTCGAAGGTTCGAATCCTTCCCCCACCACCACTTTCTGGCAGCGTAAATGCCGCCGGAGCTGGTTTAAAAGCTGAATCAGCTCGAACTTAAAAAGAGAGAAATCTCTTTTTTTGTTACAGAAAGAACTGGGTAGCCGAGTTTCAGGATGCGGGCATCGTATAATGGCTATTACCTCAGCCTTCCAAGCTGATGATGTGGGTTCGATTCCCACTGCCCGCTCCAATAAGTGCTGATATAGCTCAGTTGGTAGAGCGCACCCTTGGTAAGGG
This sequence comes from uncultured Symbiopectobacterium sp., assembly GCA_964293225.1. Classification (GTDB taxonomy): domain Bacteria; phylum Pseudomonadota; class Gammaproteobacteria; order Enterobacterales; family Enterobacteriaceae; genus Symbiopectobacterium. Next base: position 4,669 of record CAXYYB010000062.1, read on the forward strand.
TGAGGTCGGCAGTTCGAATCTGCCTATCAGCACCACTTCTTTTTCATCTCCTGATTTCCTTTCTGTAAAATATTCGTCAAGCGTTAGCTTGGTTAATGTGGTGCTATCACCGATTTATCCGTGTCTTAGAGGGACAGTCAATGTCTAAAGAAAAGTTTGAACGTACTAAACCGCACGTTAACGTCGGTACTATCGGCCACGTTGACCATGGTAAAACCACGCTGACCG
>CAXYYB010000063.1:0-4532 GCA_964293225.1 uncultured Symbiopectobacterium sp.
CAGCGTGGTGACGGCGACGGTAAACGGCAAGGAGCAGACGGTAAATGTCACCTTTGTGGCGGATGAAGGCTCGGCAGAGATCACTGAGGCCAATCTGAAGGCGACCACCAACGGTGTGGTGGCTGACGGCACGGCAAGCAACGCGGTGCAGGCACTGGTAACGGATGCGCGCGGTAACGCAGTAGCGGGGCAGGCTGTGGACTTTACGGCCAGCAATGGCGCGAAAGTCACGACGCTGATCGGCACCACCGGCGCGGACGGTATCGCCACGGCGACGCTGACCAACACCACGGCGGGCATCAGCGTGGTGACGGCGACGGTAAACGGCAAGGAGCAGACGGTAGATGTCACCTTTGTGGCAGATGAAAGCACGGCAGAGATCACCGAGGCCAACCTGACGGTGACACGCAATAACTCGGCAGCCAACGGCACGGCAAGCAATGCGGTGCAGGCGGTAGTGACGGATGCTAGCGGCGAGTTAGTTGCGGGCCAGTTGGTAACTTTCACCGCCGATAATGGGGCAATTGTCACCACGGTGATCGGCATCACTGGGGAAGACGGTATCGCCACGGCGACGCTGACTAATACCACCGCGGGTGTTAGCACAGTGAAGGCAGAGGTGAACGGTACCAGTCAGACAGTTGAAACTTTATTTAATGCATTTACTCATATGACTGTTAATGGACATAGTTTTGATATGAACAGTGGATTTCCAAGTACAGGATTTACTGGGGCAACGTTCACATTAAACGTTACAGGTAACGCAAGTGATTATATTTGGGATAGTGGTTCCAGCGCCTGGAGCAGTGTAGATAGCGTCGGTAATGTCAAATTCCTTGCTCCGGGCAATTCAGCTCCAGTTACCATTACGGCAACGCCGAAGAATGGAGGGACTCCGTTGACTTACTCATTCTCCATAGCTAATTGGTTTATTAACAATAGCAATAGCAGTCTGAATTACGAAGATGGTGCAAACTGGTGTACGGCGAGGGGAATGTCATTACCTAATACAGATCAATTATCCTTTGGTCTCCAAATCCGGAAAGTTGGCTCATTGTTTTCTGAATGGGGTTCAGTGAAAGTGTATGCAGATAGCGATTTTTCTGTTGCCACCGATAGTCAGTACCATTGGTCATCTGACAAAATCGCCTCTGCTTATCATTTTGTGTTATTAAGCAATGGCTGGGTATTGCAAGGTGCTGTTCCAGAGTCTCGGCATTCTGTGGCATGTGTCACTGGTGTCTGATTTTTTTACTGTTGTTGAGTAGAAAAATATTTAAATATATATTTAACAATGTGTTATGTGAAATTCGGTAATTGTTAACTTTTATTTAGGGCATTGTATGTTCCTCATTTTGCCCTAACGGCTCAAGGCTCCGGATAAAACCCGGCACTCAGCGTCTGTACCGCGTGCGCCACTCTGGGTCCCATGCCTAGCACCAGCGCCTGATCGATGGCAACAATACGTTGCTGACGCCAGGCGCGAGTGTGGGTGATGCCGGGCACCGCAGCCAATGTGTCCAATCCGCCAGCGATACTCTGCGATGTCACCACGATCACCTCTGGGTCGGCGGCGATCATTGATTCACCGCCATAGGGCCGATATTGAGGGTGGATTGCCACATTTTTTCCTCCTGCCAGCGTAATCATGCCATCGGCGACGGTGCCGTTACCCGCCACCATGGCCCCGCTGCCCGCGACGCTAAGCAGAAATAGCACCTTGACCGGCGTTTTTTGGGCCGCGGTGAGTTGCTGTACCCGCAGAAGATCCCCATTAATCTGCGCGATAAGCGCCTCTCCCTGTTCGACCTTGTGTAACAGGTTGGCCGCCTGGCGAATTGTCACTATCAACTGCTGCGGCGTGCTGGGCGTGCGCTGAAACAGCGCGACCTGAACGCCCGCCTGGCGTAGCTGATCCAATGCGGCCTGCGGCTGAGCATCCTGCCAGGTCATCACCAGCGAGGGCTGCAAAGACAGCATGCCGTCCACGTTTAGCTGCTGCCAGTGGCTGATCTTGGCGAGCGTTTGCGTTTCGGGTGGGTAGGTGGTGGTTTGATCCACCCCAACCACTGCGCTGCCGCTCCCTACGGCATAGACGATTTCCACCAAGGAACCGCCAGCAACGACGACACGCGCTGGCGTTGATGCCCCCTGTGCGGACAGGCTACACGCCAGGCAACTGATAAACAGCGCAGATATCACCCTTAACATGTTATTTCCTTCAGAATGCCATGGAAGCGCCAATCACCGTGCTGAATCCGGAAGCCGGAATGCCTTCATGCGCGGTGGTGTAGCGTTTGTCCAGCAGGTTGTTCAGCGCCCAGTTCACCTGATACTGGTCATCCTTGCCGAAGGAGGCGGTAAACGCCAGATTGGCCGTTGCCCAGTCAGCATGCTGGGTTTCCTGATCGGCGGTGCTGTCTTTGGCACGCGTTGCTGCACGCATGAAGGCATCTGATTCCAGTGAGAACTGGTTAAACAGGGCGACATGCTTCACACCAACGCGCCCGGTCAGTGTCGGTTCGCCGGTGTCAAAGGTGCTGCGGTTTTCCAACTCCAGCTCACGGCGAATCACATTCCCTGTGACATAAGGAGATACCGTCCAGCCCAGATATTCCGCATGCAGTTCCAACCCGTAGGTCTTTGCACGGTTTGCGTTAGCATAATAGCGGCTGCTGGCATCAGTACTGCCAGCGCAGGCCGCGCTGCCCGCACAGTTGAGCGTGGTGATGTAATCTTTAGCGCGTGAGTGATACACGGCACCATCCAGCAACCACTCTGCATTTTTATAGCGAGCGCCCAGTTCATAGTTATCCGAACGCTCCGCTTTCAGATTTGGGTTACCGTACGTGGTGCCGCCGCCTGCGCTGGTGTCGTAGAATTTATGGGTTAAGGTTGGGTAAACGTAGCCCTGCGCATAAGACGCGCGTAATTGTGTATTGGTAAAACCCGAATAGCGCAGAGTGGTCGCGGTTACGGTGGTACTGTCGTGTTCGCGTTGGCTGGCCTTGGCGCTGTGGAGTATCTCTGTCCCGTTTGCAGAAGAGGCTGGAAGGCCAGAACGCGTCACTTTACTGTTGCTGGTACTGCCATAAGAGAGCGATTCAACCCAATATTGCCGTGCCCCTAAAGTCCAGGTCCAGTCCGGCGTGATTTTCCACTCATCTTGTGCAAACAGCGACCAGTGTGTTTGTTGCCAGTGGGCGTCGGAATTTGAGTTGGGTGTGATATTGATATTCAGCGGCCCAAGGAGTTTATTAATATTCACGTTGGTTGATGCGATTTGTTTGACATCATCACGCGCCCACTGCCCGCCGATAATTAACAGGTGGTTATCCCAGGGAGTAAGATCGGTTTGCGCTGTGATGCCATCACTAATCTGTTTGTCGTTGGTGCCCGTTTTTAGCGTCATCATCGCATCAGTTAACGTCCAGTTTTTATAGCTGTAATCAACGCCGCTCTGTACCAAATCATTGCGGAACTCCCGCTTGATGTTTTGCCGATAGGCATCCAGATGCACTTTTTTCAGCAGGCTGTTGCCGATGTTCCAGTCGTAGAACAGACCGACCTTATCGCGTTCTAAATTGGGAATACGCACGCTGAAGCTGTCATAGTCGGTGGAGTTGTTGTAGGTCTGTGTGCTGACTTTATAGCGGTCTAAGGACAGTCCGAACTTATGGTCACCGAGGCGATAGCCCAGCCAGGCAGATTGGCTGTTGTTACGGAAATCGGTGCCGGGCAGGCGACCATCCGGCGTGCTGCGATTACCCTGATCGCTGTAGCTGCCGCTGAGGCGATATTCAAAATCACCCAGTGAGCCGTAAGCGATCGCCGATTGTTGCCAGCCTGCGGTCGCGCTGTCATACATCACCTTAATTTTGCCGCCGATGGGCGAGTCTCCACCTTTGCGGGTGATAAAATTGATAATCCCACCAATGGCCTGTGAACCGTACAGCACCGAGTGCGGCCCTTTCACCACTTCCACGCGCTCGACATAAGACGGATCGATCAATAGGCCCAGGCTGTAATTGGGCCCGGCGCGCTGATAAGTCACTTCCTGCCCGTCGATAAGCACCAACACACGCGAGGCTTCTTCGCCACGAATACGGATCTGTTTACGCCCGGCCAACGCGCTGTCGACAATATCCACCCCGGGAATATCCCGCAACGCTTCCGCCATCTGATCGCCGGTAAATCGGCTCAGTTTTTCACTGTCGATAACCTGCATACTGACCGGGCTTTCCCACAGATTCTGTTCGGTGCGCCCGGCGCTGATAACCGTAATTTCGTCTTCCTGTCCGGCAGCCAGTGAGGTATTGCCATAAATCAGCGGCAGTAAACATACCGCTGTGTGCGTCATTATTTTTTTCATCTGTTACCCCTGAAAAGAAAATAATTCTCATTTGCATTGCGAGTTGTTGTATTTCAAATGAAACATTTGATCAAAATATATTTATGGTTTTGTGATGTATGTCATGAATTTTTTTTAATAAACACTTGCTTTTTATGTATTAAATTAAATTAAATTAAAT
>CAXYYB010000064.1:0-4296 GCA_964293225.1 uncultured Symbiopectobacterium sp.
TCAGCAAAAGGGGATGATAAGTTTATCACCACCGACTATTTGCAACAGTGCCCGACCAAGCAGCAATACCGTGGTTAATGCCCCGAGCAAGGCGCAGAACATGTCCGACTGCGTATCCCACGGATCGCCCTGAGTCCCCAGGAAATCATCTGCGCCCTGGCCCATCGCCAGCGCCGCCCACCACTCGATCAATTCATAGGCTGCACTGATGGCCAAAGCGATACAGCAGACCAGAAAACCGACCATTTTACGCCCGCGCACGTAGCCGCTGCGCAGTAAAATTTCTCGCGCCGCCAGTGCCGGAACCAGCCCCTGGAAAAAGTGGCCCAGTTTGTCGTAAGGATTGCGGCTCAGGTTAAACATCTCCTGCACGTCGAAGCCGATGGGCACTTTGGCGTAGGTGTACATGCCGCCGCCGATCAGAATAAGCGCGTGGAAAAAGATAAGCGTGTAAAGGAGGGGCGTCAGCGGGTAGCGACGATGCGTGGACAATAGCAGCGGCACAATGATAATGACCGGGGTGACCTCCATGAGCCAGGTCGTGCGGTCAGCGGTAAAGAGGCCGGTGTAAATCAGGGCAAGCAACAGGATCAGCGCGCCGCCTTTGAGTGTCGATGAGAGTGCGGTTGATGTCATACTCGTCTTCTGTCTCAGTCAAAAAAGCACTATCGCCTGCTGGCGTGCGAAATTCAATGTTACCGGGTGTACGTTTTCGTCACTTCCTGCGCCATTGCCGTAAATGCCTTCACGGCGGCCGTTCTCCACGCGCCTTTGCGTAGCATCAGCGCGGCGGTTCGTTCCAGCAACTGCGGCGTCAGTGAAACGGCTTTTAATCCCTCATTTTGCGCGGCGATTGGCGATGGAAGCAGGGTGGCGAGCGTTGTACGACGCACCAGTTCCAGAATGGCATTGATAGAGTTTGCTTCTATTACTATCTGCGGATGCAGATCTCTTTGGCGGCAATAGCGATCAATTTGTTCGCGCGTCGCAAATTCCTCACTCAGTAAAATGAGTCGTTCATTATTAAGATGTGACAAGGCTACGCACTCCTGTTGCGCCAGAGGATGGCTTTCAGACACCATCAACGCAAGGGATTCCTTCAGTAGCGGCAGTACGTCGATGTCTGCCGAATGAACATCATCAAATGCGATGCCGATGTCCAGTTCATCGTTGAGCAGCAGCTCTTCCATCTTTTCCTGCGACATCTCCTGTAACGCAAGGGTGATATTGGGATAGCGCGCATAAAACCTCGCCATTAGCGGCCCGATAAGCCACGAGGTAAACGTGGGGGTAACGGCGACACGCAGTGAGCCACGGCTCAAATCCTCGACATCATGAATTGCCCGCTTTCCCTCTTCCAGCGATCTCAGCGCATTTTTCGCGTAACCCAACCAGGCTTCGCCAGCATCGGTGAGCTGAATATGGCGACCACTGCGATCGAACAGTTGCGCGCCAAGTGACTCTTCAAGCTGTCTGATTTGCTGAGAAAGCGCGGGCTGCGAAACGTGAAGCGCCGTGGCGGCACGGGTAAAGCCTCGATGCTCAGCGACTGCCAGAAAGTAGTGAATATGTCGTAACAGCATCATCTTTCCCATAAGTTTTACCAATAGACTTGATTATAAATGAGTCTTTTATCTTATGGAACGTAGCGAGTAGCCTGTGTCCATTCTATAGTGAGACAGAGGAACAATCGTGAAAGAGATTATTGATGGCTTTTTGAAATTTCAGCGCAGCGTCTTTCCCGAACGCGCCGAGCTTTTCAGATCGCTGGCAAACCAGCAAAACCCACGCGCGCTTTTTATATCGTGTTCAGATAGCCGCCTGGTGCCGGAGCTGGTGACGCAGCGTGAGCCTGGCGATCTGTTTGTCATCCGTAATGCGGGCAACATTGTTCCTTCTTATGGCCCGGAACCGGGAGGCGTTACCGCATCGGTGGAGTACGCCGTGTCGGTTTTGAAAGTAAATGACATTGTTATATGTGGTCACTCTGACTGTGGCGCCATGACGGCCATCGCCGGATGCCATTGCCTGGACAGTATGCCCGCCGTCAGCCACTGGCTGCGCTATGCCGATTCAGCCCGCGTGGTGAATGAATCACGCACGCATATTTCATTGCAGGCGAAAACCGCATCAATGGTGCGTGAAAACGTTATCGCACAGCTGGCCAATATTCAGACCCACCCGTCAGTACGCCTGGCGCTGGAAGAGGGGCGGATGGCATTACACGGCTGGGTTTACGACATCGAACGTGGCGATATTGCCGCCTACAACGGTGCCAGCGGGCAGTTTGTCTCGCTTGCCGAAAATCCAAATACCTGCGCGATGCCGCTTCGCAGCCTCACCGCAGCTTAATTTTTTCTCTCTATACAGGAGGTTCCATTATGATCCACGCACAAATTAACCGCGATATTCGCCTCTCTTTGGCTGACCAGATTCTGCTTATCAAAGCGAAAAAAGATCTGACCTTTGCGCAACTCACCGATGGTACGGGCTTATCTGAAGCTTTTGTTACCGCGGCCTTGCTGGGGCAGCATGCACTGCCGGCTGATGCGGCGCGTCTGGTTGGTGAAAAGCTCTCACTGGATGAAGATGCGGTGCTGCTTCTGCAAATGATCCCACTGCGCGGCAGTATTGACGATCGCGTACCCACTGACCCGACCATTTATCGCTTCTATGAAATCCTGCAGGTGTATGGCTCTACGCTGAAGGTGCTGGTGCATGAGAAATTTGGCGACGGCATTATCAGCGCCATTAACTTCAAGCTGGATGTCAAAAAAGTGGCTGACCCGGAAGGCGGTGAACGCGCGGTGATTACGCTTGATGGCAAATATCTGCCGACAAAACCTTTCTAAACCCGAGTAAAGCCTGGCGCGTTATCCGCGCCGGGCTCAAAGAACAATATGAATCAATCTCCTCGTACGGGTCTGATGCTCCTTGTGTTGGTGCTGATTGGCCTGAATATGCGTCCGCTACTCACGTCAATCGGGCCTTTACTCCCGCAATTACGTGCGGCCAGCGGCATGAGTTTTACTGTGGCTTCTCTTCTTACCGCATTACCGATGGTCGCGATGGGCGGACTGGCGCTGGCGGGAGGCTGGATCACTCGTCATATTCGCGAGCGTGATAGCGTGGCGGTCGGTCTGTTGATGATCATTATTGGGGCGCTAATGCGTGAGCTGGCGCCTCACAGCGTGGTGCTGCTGACTAAATAGCTGCGCCTAATACCGCTACACTTTTGCCTGACCATGTTTTCCTCCGGGGAATGGGCTGGCGGTTTCCATAAAATGGCGGACCTTTTTCAGTAACTGCCACATTGAGCGGCACTGATGATTACGGGTTATCGTGTCATGAAGTGCCTGCCATAGCCGTTCCACATGATTCACCCACGGCGAGTAAACCGGCTGGTAAATTACCCTGAACTTGGGATTTGCTTTCAACCAGCGCTGTGTTTCGCGGCTTTTATGGATAATGTAGTTATCAACGATCAGCGTGATTGTTTTCGCCCGCCGGTAAGTGGCTTTCAGGTGCTTCAGCAGAGCGATAAACAGCGCTGAACTTTTGCTGTTGCCGCCCACGTAGCTGACTTTACCCGTGCCACTGTGCAGTGCGCCGGCCAGATAGTATTTTTCGTTCTGCCCCGGCGTCACTACCCGTTTCTGCTGTCCGCGCAACTGCCAGTCCGCACCGATTTTAGGATTAAGGTGGATATCCACTTCATCTTCATAAAATACCGGATGCTCTGCGCTGCATTCATCCAGCGCTTTGTGGATTACCGCCATCTTTTCATCTTTATGTGGGTCACGGATACGCAGAGTTGGCGCGGCCCTGCGCCATACAAGCCCCGCAGATGGCAACCAGCGGCGAACGGTTCCTGCATGTAACTGGCAACCGGTTATCTCATTGATTTTTATTGCCAGTAATTCGGTGCTCCAGCGTGAACGTTGATAACCAAAATCGCCGGGAGAATGCTTTATCAGCTCACGTAACAGGGTGCAGATATGTTCAAAAGGCCAGCGTCGGGAGCGCCCTGCGGGTAAGGATTTCAGGCCTTCAATACCTGAGTGCGTAAACCAGTTAATCCAGCGACCAACGGATGAACGGGCACAACAGAGAGTTCTGGCAACATCGCTGACCCGTTCACCCCGATGAAGCATCAGCATGGCCGTGAGTCTGCGGGCATGATTTTTATCGCGCGTTTTATGAATAGCTTTCTGCATCAGGCGTCGTTCGCCACGGGGTATTGGTGCTATGATCGGCATCGCTCAGTCCGGTTGGTGGTTTTGGTTGGTTTGGCGA
>CAXYYB010000065.1:0-4063 GCA_964293225.1 uncultured Symbiopectobacterium sp.
GCAACGATACCTGCGTCACCATGGCCTCTGAAGCCGGTCAGTTGCAGCTCAACGTAATGGAACCGGTTATCGGTCAGGCGATGTTTGAATCTATCCATATTCTTACCAACGCCTGCCACAATCTGTTGGAAAAATGTGTTAACGGCATCACCGCCAACAAAGCGGTATGCGAAGCCTACGTGTTCAACTCCATCGGTATTGTGACCTACCTCAACCCGTTTATTGGTCACCATAATGGCGACATTGTCGGCAAGATTTGCGCCGAAACCGGTAAGAGCGTGCGTGAAGTGGTACTGGAGCGCGGTCTGCTGACCGAAAGTGAACTGGATGACATTTTCTCCACGCAAAACCTGATGCATCCGGCCTACAAGGCCAAACGTTACACGGATGACAACGACGCGTCTTAAGCGTCCGATCGGTTAACCCAGCGGCCCCGCCATCGGGCGCTAGCGTTACTCCTGACAGGTACGTCGGCATTCTGCGGGCGTGCCTTTTTTATGGCCTCAGGTTTGCCCATAACCATAAGAATTTCTTATCTAAAAAGGAGCATTGCTATGTTTGCCTTTGAGTTGGTTATCGTTTTATTGGCTATCTACCTCGGTGCACGGCTCGGTGGGATCGGTATCGGTTTCGCGGGCGGTCTTGGCGTTTTGGTTCTGACACTGGTGTTTCAAATCAAACCCGGTGCCATTCCCTTCGACGTAATTCAAATCATCATGGCGGTGATCGCCGCCATCGCGGCCATGCAGGTCGCAGGAGGCATGGATTATTTGGTGAGTCTGGCGGAGAAGTTGCTACGGCGTCAGCCGAAATACGTCACCTTTTTGGCCCCTGTTGTCACCTATTTTATGACATTGCTGGCGGGAACAGGGCACACGGCGTTCTCAACGCTACCCGTGATTGCAGAAGTGGCGAAAGAACAAGGGATCCGCCCCTCCCGCCCGTTATCGATTGCCGTTGTGGCGTCACAAATCGCCATCACTGCTTCACCGATTTCTGCCGCCGTGGTTTTCGTTGCCAGCATTCTTGAACCGAAAGGCGTCAGCTATCTGCTGCTGCTCGGAATTTGTATCCCGACTACGTTGTGCGCGGTGTTGCTTACCGCCGTGGTGACCAATTTTCTGGGCAAGGAATTGAAGGATGATGAGATTTATCAGGCACGGCTGGCAAAGGGTGAAACCGTGCTGCGCGGCGTCAGCAAGCTGGAGATAAAAACGGGGGCCAAGCGCTCTGTACTGTTGTTTTTAGTGGGTATTGTCGCAGTGATGCTTTACGCCACCGCCATCAGCGATACCGTCGGGCTGATTGCCAAACCCATACTGCCCCGTAACGAAGCCATTGTGGTGTTTATGCTGACCGTCGCCACCCTGATCTGCATCACCTGCAAGCTGGATACTGCCAAAATTCTCTCTGCCAGCACCTTCAAATCCGGCATGAGCGCCTGCATTTGCGTAATGGGCGTAGCCTGGTTAGGCGATACGTTCGTAAAAGCGCACATCGGTGAAATCCAGGGTACGGCAGGCGCATTGTTGCAGAATTACCCGTGGATGCTGGCGGTAATCCTGTTTTTTGCTTCTACCCTGCTCTACTCACAGGCGGCGACAGCCAAGGCGCTAATGCCTGCGGCGTTATTGTTGGGCGTGACGCCAGTCACTGCCGTGGCGTCTTTTGCTGCCGTGTCAGCGCTCTTCGTATTGCCCACTTATCCCACGCTGCTCGCGGCCGTAGAAATGGATGACACCGGTTCAACCCGCATCGGCAAGTACGTCTTCAACCACGCATTCCTGGTGCCTGGCGTTCTGGCGATTACGCTATCCGTCATCTTTGGCTTTATTCTGGGAAATCTGGTGCTGTAACGGCCATCCGGTATTCACCCCGGGCGGTGTTTCGCCGCCCGGCATCCATTCCCCTCAACACCCAAAGCAGGGTATAGTACCCCCAGTTCCTCTTTTACTGGGGTGACCATGGAAAATCCTGCGAGCTGCACCGCCATTGTTGTCCTGTGTACGGCACCTGACGAACCCATAGCACAACAGTTGGCGACGGATGTGCTCAATGCCGGGCTGGCAGCCTGTGTCACAGCACTGCCTGGCGCGCACTCTTTCTATATCTGGGAAGGTAAGCTGGAGCAGCAAAAGGAAGTGCAACTGGTGATCAAGAGCGATACCTTGCACCAACAGGCGCTGCTGCAACGCCTGAAACAGCAACACCCTTATCAAACGCCGGAACTGCTGGTGGTTCCGATCACGGATGGCGACAAAGATTACCTGACATGGCTAACCGCATCCTTACGCTGATCCTGCTGTTAAGCTCGTTGCTCTGCCCTCAACTGGCAGGCGCATCCCTGTTTGCGCCGTCATCTCCGGTACAAAACAGCCGCTTCCTGACGGTAGATCGCGCATTTGCTTTCGATTTTCAGCAGCAGCAAGAAACACTGACGCTACGCTGGCAAATCCACCCGGGCTATTACCTTTATCGCGACAAAATCAGTCTTACTCCCAGCCAAGCCGTATTAGGCGATATATCCTTACCCGCCGGCCTGCCGCATAAAGACGATTTTTTTGGTGAAGTGGCAATCTTTCGCGATAGCCTCACGGTAACCGTCCCTATTACGCAGAGCACCGCAGGCGCAACGGTGCGCGTTACCTATCAGGGCTGTGCCGATGCAGGTTTTTGCTACCCCCCTGAAACGCGAGAAATCCCATTAAGTGCAGTGACCGCAGGCCAGCAGCCAACGCCCAGCAATACGGCCCTGCCCGCCAAAGCATCAACACCCGCGCCGCTACCGTTTTCTCCACTTTGGGCGCTGTTAATCGGTATCGGTGTTGCCTTCACCCCCTGCGTACTCCCAATGTATCCGCTGATTTCCGGGCTGATTCTTGGCCGCAAACAGCAATTATCTGCACGCCGCACTCTGCTGCTGGCGTTCACCTATGTACAAGGCATGGCGCTGACCTACACCCTGCTCGGCATTATCATCGCGGCAGCAGGGCTGCGCTTTCAAGCGGCGCTACAGCATCCGGCCGTGTTGATCGGCTTGTCACTGCTGTTTATCGCACTTGCGCTGTCGATGTTTGGTCTCTATAACCTACAGATGCCCTCCGCCCTGCAAACCCGCCTGGCCCTGTGGAGCAACCGGCAACAAAGCGGTTCCCTTGGCGGGGTTTTTTGCATGGGAGCATTGGCCGGACTGATTTGCTCACCTTGCACCACCGCCCCACTCAGCGCCATCCTGCTCTACATTGCGCAAAGCGGTAATAGCGTCGCCGGTGGCGGGATCCTTTATCTCTATGCGCTCGGCATGGGTTTGCCGCTTATCGCCGTAACGCTGTTTGGCAATCGCTTTTTACCCCGCAGCGGCCCGTGGATGCAGCACATCAAAACCGCCTTTGGCTTTGTCATTCTGGCCTTACCGGTCTTTCTGCTGGAACGTGTTGTCGGCGATATCTGGGGAGCGCGCCTCTGGAGCCTGCTGATAATCTCCTTCCTGATTTGGCTGATCATGCTGGGCTTGCACAGCCATTGGCGCGGAATGCGCTTGATACAACTGCTGCTTTTGATTGGTGCCGTGACCGCCGCTCGTCCATTGCAAGAGTGGCTAATGCCTTCATCAAGCCAAGCCAGCACCGCGCATACATCAACCCTGCCGTTTACACCTGTTCATCATCTGGAGGGGTTGAACCAATCCCTCACCAGCAGCCAGCGTCCTGCCATGCTGGATTTGTATGCCGACTGGTGTGTAGCCTGCAAAGAGTTTGAGAAATACACCTTCAGCGATGCGGGCGTCAAACAGGATCTGGCGAGGTTTCAACTTCTTCAGGCGGATGTGACCGCCAACAACGCACAGCAAAACGCATTGCTAAAAAAATTCCAGGTTATGGGGTTACCAACCATACTCTTTTTTGACAGTTATGGCCGGGAAATTCCCGACTCACGTATTACCGGTTTTATGAATGCCGAGGAGTTCCGGGCACATTTGCAAAAACTGGGGCAATGAGCCACGGTGGCGGTGTAAGTATCCCAGTAAACCGAACCATTCACTTTTAGAGATCTTCCGACATAC
>CAXYYB010000066.1:0-3298 GCA_964293225.1 uncultured Symbiopectobacterium sp.
ACTGTTTTTAACATTAACAGGTTTTGGAGGTGTCCTGAATAAGTGATCCACTACAATGTACTGAGACAATTTATTCAGATCGTAAAACCCTTCACCATTTTTGGAGAAAAGTTCTAACCAGTTCCAGTTAATCTGCATCACATCAGGCTCTGTTGAGCCTGCGAGCTGAGTACTGACGCGGGAAAGATAACCATCCCATCCACTTGGCTCTGCTTTTATCGTGACGGTAGGATGTTGCACTTTATACTGATCGATGGTGGCGCGCGTCGCTTCATGGCGTTGGTTCCCTCCCCACCATGAAAAACGCATTTCAGTGTCAGCATGGCTCAGCGCTGGCGACAACATCATCAATAAAGCGGAATAACGCAGGAGCTTTTTCATTTTCATTTATATCATTCTCCATCATTGATACGTATTGGCAATGTCAGGCATTTATCCGCAGAGTCATATGACGAAGACGTATTAAGACTCACTGCGTGTAGGGTGCGGATAAAGATCTGTTCTTGATTATCGCGATACCCTAAATAATTCGAGTTGCAGGACAAAACGTTTACGTTTTGAACAGCGCTTGCGCTGGCCCTTTAGGGCGAGGCTCATTTATGAGTCTCGTAATGCGGCAAGGGAGCGAATCCCGATGAGCTTACCTAAGTAAGTGATTCGGGTAAGCGAGTGCAGCCAACGCACATGCAGCTTGAAGTATGACGGGTATATCTATTGGCTATCCATGTCCTCCGATATTTTCCCCAGTGTAAGATTGACCACCCTGACAGGCGGCCAATCATGTTAAATCACCACCTACTTACGCGGTGGCAGTTTTACCGCCAGATCGTTAATCCGCACCGGTAATTCAGTACGCAAAGAGCGGTTGGCCGCAATACCGGTCAGAATGGACAGTGCGCCATCCTGATAATCCGCAGCGCGGTTCAGCGGATCGGGTTCCGATGTGCCAAACAGATCGCGCAGCATCACATCATCGCCGCCGCCGTGTCCACCAACGCCTTGCACCACGGGCACCACATACGGTTCGTCAAACATCGGGAACACTTTGATTTCACAACCGCGCAGTGCGCCTTCATCGGATTTTTTGCCGCCGCCGTTCACGTAGGATTTTTCGACCAGCTTCATCTCGATACGCCCACGGCTGCCGTTAAACACCACGTTCAGCCCTTCCCACGGCAAATAAGCATTCAGCGAGTAGGTCATGATGGCTTTGCTTTTGTAGCGCACGATCACGCCGAGCGTATCTTCGATATTGATGCCATCGTCAAACACGCTCTTATCGCGGTAATAACCGTCTTCATGCTCGGCGTTGAGGTACAGCGATGTCAGTTGCTTGCTGTCTTTCATGTGCAAGGCAAAGGGGTCGTTGGCCGCCGCCTCGCTGCCATGGGAACGGTTATAAAACTCGGTCACGCCGCGTTCTTCCGCATTGGCTTTGCCGTAAAAACGCAAATCGCCCTGCGCATAGACGGTTTCCGGTTCAGAGTTGAGCCAGAAATTGACCAGATCGAAATGGTGCGTGGATTTATGGACTAACAGGCCGCCGCTGTTACGTTTGTCGCGGTGCCAACGGCGGAAATAATCTGCGCCGTGTTCGGTATTCAGCAGCCATTCAAAATGTACGGAATAGACTTCACCAATAATATTGGCGGCAATCAGCTCACGAATTTTGCTGTGATGGGGTGCATAACGGTAGTTAAAGGTAACGCGCAGGCTACGCCCGGTGCGCGCGACGGCATCGATAATTTCCTGACACTTCTCTTCATCAATGGTCATGGGTTTTTCACTGATAACATCACAGCCCAGTTCCATGGCGCGCACAATATAGTGATGGTGCGTACGGTCAATGGAAGTGACGATGACAAAATCAGGACGCGTTTCCGCGATCATTTTATCGAATTCATCCGCCTTGTACGTTGGCACGGACTGATGCTCAAACTCGCCAATCATGGCGTTGGCATAATCCATTCGCGTTTGGTTGCTGTCGCAAAAGGCAACCAGACGACCTTCCTGGCGGTAATCACGCGCTATTGCGGTCAGGAACAGACCGGAGCGGCCCCCCGTCCCCACTAAGGCATACTTTTTCATAACGACTCCGTAGTTATTAACTGCTTTCACTGGTGTGAACCCTGGCTGAGCATCACCTTGGATCTAAAAAAACGGTATCCCGATATCACTTTCTGTAGCGAATGGCTGACAGCCTGTAATAAGCGCTATCTAATGTGTTGACAGCATCCTATCCGCTCGCTATATTTTCCATATATGGAATTCATTTTTTATATATGGAATTTAAAGTCAGTATAGTGGTCAACAATAAGGTGCACAAGATGAAAAAAAAGCCAGAAACCTGCGTGACGTCTCAAATCGTTGAGAAAAACGCCGCTGACAACCCAGAAGAAAATGCACCCGTTGACGCCAGCGATACCCTTTCTCTCGCGACAAAATCCACTGCACCGGCGTTAACCAAAGGGTTTGCGATTCTCAATCTGATTGCCAGGGAACCGGGGCTTAACCTGACGGCGATAAAAGACCGTCTGGGACTTCCCAGCAGCAGTTGCCACCACCTGGTAACCACGCTATGCCAGCTGGGTGCCTTACAGCAGCAACCGGTACAGGGGGGATATATTCTGGGGCTGAAGCTGTTTGAACTGGGCACTATCGCCGCCAATCAACGACGTATTGAAGAATTTGCCCTGCCCGCGTTGAAAGCGTTAGCACAGGAACTTCAGTTGACGTGCCATCTGGGCGTGATGGAAGGGAACGAAGCGGTTTATCTTTTGAAGGTTGAAGGCAACAGCAGCATTCAGGTCAACACCTGGGTTGGAAAGCGCCTTTCACTGCACAGCTCCTCACTGGGCAAGGTATTGCTTGCCTGGTTACCGGAACAGGCGTTGGAAAAAAAGCTCAGCCATATCGGTTGGCAAACGAAAACCGCCAGCACGCTCACCTCTCCCGAAGCTTATCGCCAACATCTCATCAGTGTACGCCAGCAGGGATGGGCGTTTGATAATGAAGAAGATATCGTCAATATTCGCTGTCTTGCCGCACCGATAACCGACAGCAGCGGGCAGGTCATTGCCGCTATTAGTGCGGTTGGCACGGTGCTGGATATCGATCCGGCAAAGCTACAGTGGATTATCGATCCGCTGTGTCGCACCGCCGCCCATATCTCCCGGCAGTTAGGGAAGTAAATCAGGCATAAAAAAATGGCGTCGATAAGACGCCGTTATCAGAAGTCTAAGGCTTACTTCAGCAACGCGCTGGCTTTTGCCACCACGTTATCCACCGTAAAGCCAAA
>CAXYYB010000067.1:0-3194 GCA_964293225.1 uncultured Symbiopectobacterium sp.
ACCGCCGACCCCCTCCTTGTAAGGGAGGTGCTCTCCCAGCTGAGCTAATCACCCAATTTCACTTTTTCTTACATCGTACTTCTGTGCTAACACAGTCGTACTTCATGCCGTGATACTTTACAACATGATACTTCACACAACAGGCACTCAAAGTGAGTGGTGGGTGATGACGGGATCGAACCGCCGACCCCCTCCTTGTAAGGGAGGTGCTCTCCCAGCTGAGCTAATCACCCTCGCTGTGTGGAGTCGCATTATAGGGATAGTTGAAAGTGAGTCAACGCTTTTTAAATGCAAAATGCGTGTTCGTTGTAAAATTAGGCAACCCGTCGTTTTTCTGGGCATTCATGGTCAATAATTCGGCGTATTGTTAGCCCTATTCCATGCGCAATGCGGTTACAGCGTTGAGGAATCAGGGCAGAGTGATAGAATATCGCCAACTTTTGGCTGGAACCGTCGCTGGTGTCTGCCAGTCGCCCTTAAGTAACAAGGCTTATTATCCCAATGAAAATCAAAACTCGTTTCGCGCCAAGCCCCACTGGCTATTTGCATGTCGGCGGCGCTCGTACTGCGCTTTACTCCTGGCTGTTTGCCCGTCACCATCAGGGTGAGTTTGTTTTACGTATCGAAGACACTGACCTGGAGCGTTCAACGCAGGATGCTATCGATGCCATTATGGATGGCATGAACTGGCTGAACCTGGATTGGGATGAAGGTCCGTACTACCAGACCAAGCGTTTTGACCGCTACAACGCGGTGATTGATGAAATGTTGGTGCAGGGGACCGCTTACAAGTGCTATTGCAGCCGTGAGCGTCTGGAAGCGCTGCGTGAAGATCAAATGGCGAAGGGTGAAAAACCACGCTATGACGGTTGTTGCCGTGATTCTCACGCACATCATGCTGATAATGAACCTCACGTGGTACGTTTTCGTAACCCGCAAGACGGCTCTGTGATTTTCAACGACCGTATTCGTGGCCCGATCGAATTCAGCAATCAGGAACTGGACGATCTGATCATTCGCCGTACCGATGGCTCACCGACCTACAACTTCTGTGTCGTGATCGACGACTGGGATATGGAAATCACGCACGTTATTCGCGGTGAAGATCATATCAACAACACCCCGCGTCAAATTAATATCCTGAAAGCGTTGGGGGCACCGGTGCCGGAATACGCCCATGTATCGATGATCCTGGGCGATGATGGTAAAAAACTGTCCAAACGTCACGGCGCCGTGGGCGTGATGCAGTATCGCGATGATGGTTATCTGCCAGAAGCGCTGCTCAACTATCTGGTCCGTTTGGGCTGGTCACATGGCGATCAGGAAATTTTCTCCATCGACGAAATGACGCAGTTGTTTACGCTGGATGCTGTAAGCAAGTCCGCCAGCGCTTTTAATACCGAGAAGTTGCAGTGGCTCAACCACCACTATATCAATCATCTGCCGGCTGACTATGTGGCAACGCATCTGTCATGGCACATTGAGCAGGCAGGGATTGATACCCGTACCGGGCCGCAACTGTGCGAACTGGTGACGCTGCTGGGCGAGCGCTGCAAGACGCTGAAAGAGATTGCGGCGTCCTGCCGTTATTTCTATGAAGATTTTGCCGAGTTTGATGCCGATGCTGCCAAGAAACACTTGCGTCCGGTCGCTCGCCAGCCATTGGAATTGGTGCGTGAGAAGCTTGCTGCCATCAGTGACTGGACGGCGGAAAATATTCATCACGCTATTCAGGGCACGGCGGACGAATTGCAACAGGGTATGGGTAAAGTCGGTATGCCGTTACGTGTGGCAGTAACTGGCGCGGGCCAATCACCGGGCGTTGATGTCACGGTACACGCGGTGGGTCAGCAACGTGCGTTGGCACGCATCGATAAAGCGCTGGCCTTTATCACTGAGCGTGAAGCACAGCAATAATCGCGTCACCTAGCGATCGATAAACGCCCCGTGTGGCCCTCCTTTTAGGAGTACGCTGCGCGAGGCGTTTTTATTCACGCCTTCTGTTCAATTCTCAAATTACTGTGGCTGGATAGCCACTTCTACCGCTTTTGCCATTGCATCGGGGATCACACTGCCGTGGTGTTTCCCTTCGAACAGGATAAAGCTAGCCGCAGGGTTTTCGGTGTGCAATTGCGCCGCCAGATCGCGCGCTTTGGTCACCATGGTGCGCTGCGCCTGACGCTTGGCGCGTTTCGGATCGACTGGTTGGTTGGGATCGGCCTTGGGGGGCTTCTCTTCATATTCGCCTACGCTTATTGTGATTGACGTGGGCTGCGCGGTAAGCAGTGGTGAACGTTTGGGAATGACCACGCCGTCGCCCCACCAGATAGACGGGCTGGCAGCCATGTAGCGCTGGAAGGATTCCCCATGATTAAACAGGGTAAACAGCACGAATAACCCGCCAAAGGAGTGACCGGCGAGTGTCTGTTGCTGTGGATTAACAGGGGCGTGTGTTTCTATCCACGGTTTTACGCTGTGTTGGATAAACTGATAAAACGGCTCTGCTTCTCCTCCTGCACCAAAATCCGGATCGGGTGCAGGGGAAGGGGGCGTGTAGTCGCGGGTGCGGGCTGGAATGTCATAGCCTTGATCGATACGATAGCCAATGCCGACAATCACGGGCGCAGGCCCCTGTTCGGGGGTGTAACTGTTTACCGCCAGCGGGAACTGGGCGTTGGCATCCAGCACGTAGAGCACCGGGCGTTTTTCCTGAGCGGTGACATCACGTGGCGTTGCGATGAAGATACGGTATGGAAGCTGGCGCGTACTTTCCATATCGTGTTGCTCAATGCTGAAGTAGCGCTTTGCATTGTCGGAGAGCGTGGCGACAGGGGGCTGTGCCCGTGCGGGCAAAAGGCTGGAGGCGATCAGAGTAATAAGCACAACGGGCAAATAGCGCATAACGACCTGATAAGGTTCTGGTAGATGAGTTAAAGATGATAATAAAACCCGTTATCATTACCAGCGTTTTTTTCTGTCTTTATGCGCTGTATAGTGCCAGAAGCGTTGATAAAATCGGCGCGCTGGCGGCTTTTTCAGCGGTTGACGGCAGAAAGAGATTTAGCCGTTGACACACCTGAGCGGGTTGCATATTATTCGGGCCGTTCACACAGACAATCCGTGTTACTGTCTGATGCGATGGGGCTATAGCTCAGCTGGGAGAGCGCTTGCATGGCATGCAAGAGGTCAGCGGT
>CAXYYB010000068.1:0-1503 GCA_964293225.1 uncultured Symbiopectobacterium sp.
GGGCGCGTGCCGTCCGGGCGCACGGTGAACGGCAAGCCACTGAGCGCGGATATCACGCTGGGTGCCGGAGATGTGGGGGCGTATACCAAAGCGGAAACCGACACCAAAGTCAGCGCCGCCACAACCGCTGCCAGTAATGCCGCGACGGCAGCGAGCAACGCCAACACCAATGCCAACGGGCGCGTGCCGTCCGGGCGCACGGTGAACGGCAAGCCACTGAGCGCGGATATCACGCTGGGTGCCGGAGATGTGGGGGCGTATACCAAAGCGGAAACTGACACTAAAGTCAGCGCCGCCACAACCGCCGCCAGTAATGCCGCAACGGCAGCGAGCAACGCCAACACCAATGCCAACGGGCGTGTGCCGTCGGAGCGTAAGGTGAACGGCAAGCCGCTGAGTGCCGATATCGTGCTGGCTGCTGCCGATGTTGGCGCGTTAACCGATACGCAGGCGGCACAAAAATATGCGGTGCGCTCTATCAAAATCAACGGGCAGCCGCTTTCTGCCGACGTTAACCTGCTGGCTGGCGATATTAATGCATGGAACAAGACGGAGGCGGACGGTCGCTATTTGATGAAAACAGCGACCGCCGTCGCTGCAACGAAGTTAGCGACAGCGCGTAAAATTAATGGTGTTCCTTTTGATGGTACTACTGATATCGATTTCAATTTGGGATTAAAACTCAAGGCGCTGGGGCAATATGGCACGTTGTTTATGACTGAGGTGGTCTTTACCGCACTCAATGCCACTACCTTACGATGCAGCATGGTGAATACAGAACTGGGGATGTTTATAAAACCGGGTGAAACCAAATTGGCATTGTGCAGCGCCACGGCAGATGAAGTGATCACCCCCGGGCTAACGCGCTATCCCTTTGTTGGCAGTTTCGTTATCACGGGTTTGACGCGCAGCGGTCAAAGTGATGTCCTGCTAACACTGGATATTACCTACCCCAATCACGGTGTCGCCGTGGGTGCTTCCAAAAACTTTTTAACGCAGGCGTTTGTCTATCGGGAAATCGGGTGCAGTATTCAGGGGATGTTAGCGGCTTCAAGTGGCTTTCTCCGCGTGAACGTTATCAAACTGAGTTCACCGGCCAGCTCGTTGATCGCCCCGATTATGACGTCCTCCATGCAGGACTCGGGGGGAGATTTTGGTGTACTGCCTGTTTCAGTGTTTGGCAGAACGACGCATGGTTATGAGAACCGGGCGACGGTTGCATCAGCGTATCTGTCAGACCTGAGTACCTTATTACTCAGCACTACCGATAAAGCGGCGAATACCTCAGATCCTACTACGCTCGTCAATGTCATGGTTTTTGATTTCTGATTAGAGCGAGCCCTCACCGTCTGATTAACGATACCGCCCACACTACGATGTGGGCTTTTTCTTTGCCGTTTCTGTTGTTCCAGCGCCAGCCGGGCAGCAACAGAATGCACCCTCATGGCTCACACAACACAATAACCTTGCCTATTTCACTGGAGTGAGCCTGATGAGCGATTA